>JAEZEH010000184.1 GCA_023417785.1 Bacteroidota bacterium | reverse complement strand
GATGTTGAGTTGGCTTTGCCAAAGTTGAACACGGACAGGAAAATATCCTGTCCGGCGAACCGTTCGATTAGTTTGCGACTATCGTCATTGATGCCAAATTCGCCGTCGGTAGCAAGAATGATCCGGTTGTTTCCGCCGCGCAGGTAGTTCTCGTCCGCCATTTTGTAGGCGAGCCTTATTCCCGCATTCGCGTCGGTGTTTCCCGCCGGCCTGAGGGACTGAATCGCCTTTGTGATTCGCTCCTTGTCCTGGAAGGAAACCGGCTTCAGGAGGATTCTCGGCTTGCCTGAAAAGACAACAATTGAAATCTGATCCTCCTCCCGCATCATTTCAAGTAATTGAATCACGGATTCCTTCAGCACAGGAAGCTTGGCCGGCGAATTCATGGAGCCGGACACATCAAGAAGCAACACCAGATTGTTCGTCGCATAACCCTCCATGGAACGAAGGTTTTCCGAAGTTTCGGTGATATAGACGGTATCACGGCGCTCAATGTAAACGGTGTCCCGAACCACCCGGAGTTCCGCTTCGCGCCGATCATCCCGGGACGCAGTTTGTACGGCAGGACCTGTTTGTTCTGCAGAGACTGTTTGCGCCGATGGGGTTGTTTGGACAGGAGGTTGGGATTCTTCCGCGCGGGTTTCTTCCGGGGCGGCAGGTCTGCTTGCCGAACTTTCAGGATAAATAATTTCGAACAAATCCGGCTGAAACACGGATTTCAAAAGCGGCACTGAGGAAAGCTCAGAGAACTTATTAAGGTATCGTACTATATCGTTGTAATGATATACCATCGTATGGTAAGGATGCTGATATCGGGTTTGTCCGGGTCGCACTGGTTTCAATTCCTTCAGGGCTTCGCTGAGGGACCGCGACGATTTGGGAAGATCCTCATAAGGGGTATATGGACAAAGGCCATGACTCCTTCCCAGCTTTTTAATTCCGTCCATGTTCTCGTATTCGCTGGCAATTACATCCCTGACCTTTTCGTCTATCCGTTCCGTTGCAGGTCTGGCTGTCGATTCGTTCCTGTAGTGCTTTTTCGCGGCGAACAACGCCTCGCGATCGACGTCTGTTAGCCCGCTAAGCGCAGCTCCTGATTTGCTCCACGAACTGCCGGGATCAGAGTCCGCAAATGAGTCGAATACCTTTTTGATATCTTCATACAACGATTCCTTCCGCTCATCCCAGGTTTCGTAAAGAACTTTGGTTCGCTCCATCAGCACGTATAAACCTTTGCATGCATCCTTCTCATATGATTTATCGGCTGTCTGTTTTTCCAACGCGGCACTAATCTGGTCTACTTCTTTCATAATATCCAGGAGTACGCGGGCTCGTGCGTTTAGGACGGAGCTTATCCCGTGTTCAAGTGATTTGCTTTCGGAGATTGCCCGTTCGTAATACGATAAAGGAATACTAAAGCCTTCGTGTTCGAATTGAATGGAACCACGGCCCGTGTAACTTGTCAGTCCGGCGAAGTATGCCGCGCGGGAACTAAGATTCGAAATCAGATCGCGATGATGCGACATCTGCCGAAACGACTCATTAATAAACGTTAAATAGTTCTCGAGGGCGGTGAACTCATCGTGATTTATTGCACGCGACTTTTTTGATAACGAAGGCAATGCAACGGATTCATCCTTGAATGGCACAATTTCATTCCTTTCATTCTGCTTCGCTTCACGGATCTCCAGTTGCGGAACATAGGAGATGGTCTTAAGCCCGTAGAATTTATCGTTGTTCGCGTAGTCGATGAAGACATTGTAATTAGCTACGAGAACACCGTTGTAATAATTGATCAAATCCAAATAGGTTGAGTTCGCGTGACGATCGGATTTTTTTGCCTCGTGGTTGTACTGATCAAGGGCAGTCCTTTTCACGCTTAGAACTGACTGCATGCCTTCAAGGAACGAAGGCCACATCCCTGAAGCCGGATATTTTAGTTCGGGTTTTAATGTCTCCATTTTTTTTAGCTCTGCCGCCGTTTCGAGGATGCTTTCCGACAATTGTGCTTCGATCCAAGGAGTATGGACGACCTCGTCCAGATTATACTTCCACAGATCAATAAACTTTCGCTCGCGATCAAGTTGATGTTGCATAAGGCCTACGGCGTTATCATACGAATGCGATGCATGAATACTTGCATATCGTTTCGAGAGTTCCGTTCGAAGTGTCTGCTGCTTTAAATGGTAATCATCCAACAGGCCAAAAATAGATTTCACCAGCTTCTTGCCCTCGGCATAGTTGTCTTTTCGGTGGTCTTCGAGTTTGTGATAAGTATCGAGGGCCTTGCATTTTAGATCGATTTGCTGGGCTGTTTTCTTCAGTTCCTCCAAAGCTTTTTTTACAGAGGATCCTTTTTCACCGAGGGCCGCACTTTCCTCAAGGGCTTTATTGTAGTAGTAATCTTCCGGCTGCACGGGGCAACCAAACCGGGGCCAGGACGAATCCCGCCGTTCTGAAACAGCTGAATAGTATATAATGATTGCCTGGGAAAGCCGTTGAATTTCTTCGGCCGACTGATTCCCATAGGCTACGAAACTGTTTAAGGATTTAATCTGGGCCTGATTCTGCGCGCCGAGAAAACCCGGTAAAAGAATCAGAAAAGCGGCTGCATAACGCATAACAACGAGGATTTGGGTTTGAAAGCTAAGCATCTTTCGGCTAACTGCCCTCCCCTGATAGGGTGATGTGTCAAAAATTCCTCTTGTGTTTGTGATCAACCCAAACGTTGCACCTGTCCCCGGGGAGATCGTCAACGAATGAATTCGGGCAAACGCTACCGCCAGTTTTTTTGGATTAGTTCGAATGAAAAAATGCCCAATGTTGTTACTTTCATGCACTCCTCAGTATGAGCAACACAAAACCGATTGTAGTAATACACACCTTTCGTGACGTTATTGAAGCGAATATTATCAAGGCAAAACTCGACGCCTACGGTATTCCATGTTTCCTTACTGAGGAACATCTGACCTCCCTGACTTCTGCCTTTCTGTCTGGGGGGATCCGGTTACATATTTTTGGTGAAGACCGCGACCGGGTTTCCGAGATACTTATTTCCGTGTTGCAAAAAACCGATGATGACGACCTCCTGAAGTGCCCGAAGTGCCGGTCGAAACGCATCCTGGACACCTCCCAACGGTTGATTAATCCGGCCATGATATTGCGTTTTTTCCTGCAGTTGTCGAAAAAACACTATTGTTTGGATTGTGAAACAGAATTTGACCTGTAAAGACCTTGTTACTTGTTTAACCCTTCATAAATTGCGGGCAAATCTTTTCTTTTATGGCACGCAAAACAATTGTCGGGGTGATGGGCCCGGGGGAAAATGCAACTCCCGAAGATAACGAAATAGCTTTTGAACTCGGCCGGGCAATCGCCAAAGAAGGATGGGTGGTACTCACCGGAGGCCGCAGTTTCGGCGTAATGGATGCAGCCATGAAGGGTGCCCGCGACGTCAACGGACTGACTATCGGGATTCTTCCCGACGGGAATGAACAACTCGCTTCCGAAAATGCCGATATACGCATTGTTACCGGAATGGGTAGTGGCCGCAATTACCTGAGTGTACTTTCAAGTCATATCATTGTGGTTCTCGGTATGGCGGCGGGAACGGCTTCTGAAGTTGCTCTTGCCATCAAATCAAACAAGCGGGTTATTTTGCTCAACCAGGACGAAATCACCATCCGGTTCTTCAAAAACATTGGAACGTACCGTATAATGGTAGCCAAAGATGTTGAAGAATCCATTAAACTCATGAAAGAGTTTCTGACGGTCTGGAAGAACAAAATGGTAGAGGAATAACCCTTACTTACTTCTTTAAAATCGTAAACTCCACTCTCCGGTTATTGGCCCGGCCGTCGTCTGTATCGTTAGTGTCGATGGGCTTTGATTCGCCGTAGCCATGTGCACTCAGCCGGTATTCGGGAATACCCTGGCTCACAAGGTAGTCGACAACGGACTGCGAACGCCCCTGCGAAAGATTCGCGTTATACTCGTCTGATCCTTTGCTATCGGTATGTCCGGCTATCTCGATCTCAACGGAAGCGTTTTCATTCAGGAAATTTACAACCTTATTGAGTTCCGTGAACGACTCCGACTTAAGGGTAGTCTTGTCGAAATCAAAATAGATATTTTTCAAACGAACTGTTACACCTACTTCGATGGGCGTCAGATATAGATCCTTGATAAAAGGGGTTAAGTCTTCACTGTCGGCGTATATACTATCCGTTGCATTGAGATACCCTTCCGCAGACGCGGAAAGAATATACCATCCGAGCTTAGGTATCTCGCGCTCATAGCTACCCCGCGCAGCATCGAAAGTTATCCGGCTTTTTTCGCCTTTCAGATTTGCTTCAACCCGCGCCGCTACCAGCTTGTCTGTTTTCCGGTCATAGATATTGCCTGAGAGCAACAGTTTTTTGGGAACAGGTTTCAGCAAAACCTCTATGTGCACAGTAGTATCCGCAAGCAACTCGGGTAATAGAAATTTTTGTTTACGTGGAATATAGCCCTGGGCTTTTGTCTCAATAGTGTACTGCAACGACTCCTGAAATCTGGTCGTGAAGTTGCCATTCCCATCGGACGCCATTTCAACAGGATCCCTATCCGCAACACTCACTTTTACACTCGCCCCGGCTATGGGGTGCAGTGTTCCTTCATCTAATACAACCCCGGTAACGCCCACATGGAATGTTTTGGGTGCAAGCATATACAAGTCAAGCTGCCCTCCCTCCAGAGCTTTGTTGGCACGACTGGTGAATACGTTTCCTTCGCGGTCGATGGTGAAATAATAATCCAGCGCCGCAGTGTTGATGGGTTTACCAAGATTTTCTGGCGTCGACCAGTTGGTCCATGTCTCATCAAGGCGTGTCGTCTTATATATATCGGTACCGCCTTGTCTGCCCGGCGCCTGACGCGCGCTGGCGAAATAAAGGGTTTTCTGATCCGGAGCAATGAAGGGACCGAGGTCGTCTGTATTGGAAGATATTTTCAGCAACTCAGGACGGCTATAGGAACCGTTGGACTGGAGATGACTTACATAAATGCTGCTGTACGCGCTGTTGGGCTTTTCGCTGAAGTATAAAACAATATGTTTCATGTCGGAGGACATACTCGCGCCATAGAAACGGCCCTTGTTCATTGATTTGAAATCAATCACTTCAATTTCGCGCAGGGCGCCGTTTGAAACCATTGAAAACCCTTTCTCACCTTTTGATCTACCTCCACGGATGAAAAGGCTTCCGTCGTCAAAAAAGGTGAATACCTGGTTTGATTTGTGAATGTTAAAAGGACTGCGTAAATGCTCCGCCGGACTCCATGCACCGTTCTCATCTTTGCGCGACACCCATATGTCTTGTGTATCATCCTTTCCCATTGTGTTCTCGGGATGATTTTGAACAAAAAAGTATAGCGTCTTTCCGTCAGGAGAAATAACCGGAGCGGCTTCATGGTGAAACGTGTTAACCGTTTTGTCCATCTTTACCAGTTCATACCGTGGGGAGAATTCCTGGGCAAAGGCGAAACAATGTACCAGCACAAGCAAAAAAGTTAGCCTCATAGCAAAGCAGTTAAAACCTTAAAGATAAATGGCTGGCCGTCGGCATTCCGGTCAAAAAGCCATCTCACCTTACATGGCTGGCATTTTAGCTTGTCGCGATTTTCAGCAGTTAAACGCCGAGATCTGATCCATCTGCGATGAGAAGGAGCAATTCTTTCACTTCTTCGGCTTTTGCATGTTCACCCATTTTGTCGAATGACATGATGAGATTACGAAAAACCCGCCGGATGATCTCAAGGTTTGAACACGGTTCGAAGAATGATGATTGCGGAGCAAGATGAAGTTCGTTGATGTAGTTCTCTATGTCCTGCCGTGAAAAGATCAGTCCTTTGTTGAAAGCGTTGATATAAAATTGTGTATTGACGTTGTCTTTATACGTCAGTACAAACAGATTCGGCAGGTTCACGCCATGAACAGGCAATTTCAGTTTCTGTGCCACCAGCATATACAAAACACAAAGTGTTATCGGGTTGCCTTTACGCGTTTCAAGCACTACGTTGATCATTGAGTTCCCCGGCGAATGAAAGTTCTTTGTATTCGCACCGAACTTCAGTTTATTGAAGAATACGCCGTTGATAATCTTTATCTGATCGAACGGGTAAAGATCAGGTTTGAATTCGAGCCATGTTTCATAATATATTTGCTCAAGTTCCTGTCTTAGTTTTAGTAACTCGATATCCGGATACTGATACGTAGCGACGAGCCACATTCCTGTGATCAGGTCATGGTCTTTGGACTCATACCAATCATTTATTCTTTCCTTAAGTAGTTCGAATTGAAGTGTGTGAATCAGTTCCTCAATTCTTCGCTGGACTTGTGGACTAAAATTGCTTTCCCACTCCTGTTCGAGAAAGGGAATGATAGTCGTTCCGAGTGAAAGTATCTTTTCTTCAACGTGTGAAATGATTTGAGTATCCTCGTCATCCAGCAATGACACTAGTGCTTTTATTTCCGCTTCCTTCATAGACATGCGCTCTTCTTAACGGAAAGATAATGTGTTTTAATTTGTTTTTCAGCAACAGACTGTTTCCAATTTGATGGCTAAGTCTGGATTACGCCGACATTGAAAGTATCAACAGGCGCATGATTTGCGGCGGTAATCCCCATAGAGATTACTTTTCGCGTTTCCACCGGATCGATGATTCCATCCACCCAAAGCCGGGATGCTGCATAGTAGGGGCTGAGTTGTTCGTTGTACTTATCTGTAATCTCTTTCAGTAATGCAGCCTCCTCCTCAGAAGATATTTCTTTTCCCTGTGCCTTGAGTGTATTTACTTTGATCTGAAGAAGTGTCTTCGCTGCTGACGCACCACTCATTACGGCTATCTGCGCAGTTGGCCAGGCGAATATCAGCCGCGGATCATATGCTTTACCACACATTGCATAATTTCCGGCACCATAGGAGTTGCCGATAATGATTGTAAACTTCGGAACCGTCGAATTCGCCATGGCGTTTACCATCTTCGCACCATCCTTTATAATTCCACCATGCTCGGCCTTGCTTCCAACCATGAACCCACTCACATCCTGAATAAACAATAGTGGAATTTTGCGTTGATTACAGTTCATGATAAAGCGCGCTGCCTTGTCGGCAGAATCCGAATAGATTACTCCACCCATCTGCATTTCGCCCTTCTTCGTTTTCACGACCTTGCGCTGGTTTGCGACAATACCAACGGACCATCCGTCGATGCGGGCAGTTCCGCATAAAATAGTTTTTCCGTATAGCGCCTTGTATTCTTTAAAAGAATCTTCATCGATGATCCGGTTGATGATTTCCAGCGTATCGTAGGGTTTAACGCGGTCAACCGGCATCATCCCGTAGATTTCCTTTGCATCAGACTTCGGTGGGCGGGGACCAATTCTATTGAATCCGGTTACCTGCGGTTTTCCAAACTTTGAAAAAAGGTCGCGGATATATTCAAGGCATGCTTCATCGTTGGGAAATTTGTTATCAGTCACTCCGGATATTTCACAATGCGTAGTCGCGCCGCCCAACGTTTCGTTGTCTATGTCCTCGCCAATGGCAGCTTTCACCAGATAAGAACCGGCCAGAAAGATGGAACCGGTTTTATCAACAATCATTGCTTCATCGGACATAATCGGAAGGTATGCCCCGCCTGCAACGCAACTACCCATGATCGCGGCGATCTGAATTATGCCCATCGCCGACATCCGTGCATTGTTTCGAAATTGTCTTCCGAAGTGCTCCTTATCGGGAAATATCTCGTCCTGCATGGGCAGAAAAACGCCGGCGCTATCCACGAGATAAACAATGGGTAAATGGTTTTCCATGGCAATCTCCTGGGCACGAAGGTTCTTCTTCGCAGTTATTGGAAACCATGCTCCTGCTTTTACGGTCGGATCATTGGCCACGATCACTGTCAACCTTCCATGGATATACCCAAGGCCTGTAATCACGCCGGCGGAAGGGCATCCACCCTGTTCTGAATACATTCCATCGCCTGCAAACAGGCCGATCTCCAAAAAATCAGAAGTATTATCTATCAGGCGGTCTACCCGTTCGCGGGCGGTGAGCTTACCTTTTTTGTGTTGTTCATCAATCTTCTTTTCGCCGCCACCAAGTTTGACTTTCTTTTCCTTGTGATGCAGTTGAAAAACAAGTTGCTTATACTGATCCTCATTCTTGTTGAATGCAAGTTGCTGATCCATTTCTGATCGTGACATAGACAAATAAAGGGTTAACACGGGATCCTTATCCGGTTCTACAAAATAAAAGGATGCGTTGAAGGTAGCCGAAAATCGATTAAAAAATCTATTCCTGCTTTTTCAGATCGCGTTCAATTTTACGCCGGCTCTTGCCCAGCGGCGCGAGGAAGTGCCGGGGGTTTTCGTTGAAGTGATTGGCAAGCGAGTCTACTGAATTCAGAAGCTTGTTCAGATTCACGTACAAGGTGTCTTCGGTAAGGAGCTTACTCATGGTATTGTCGCCGTTGTTGAGCCGGGTAAGCGACTCATTAAGTTTGCCAAGACTTCTTTGAGCGCGATCAATCGTTTCTGTAATTTCAAGATTCTTCAGGGTATCCGACAGCGATTTAAAATTCTGGAGCGTAGGTTTCAATTCGTTAAGACTTGAATTCAGATTTCCCGCAACATCCCTGAAACTTGTGGAAAGCTCGCTGATATTGTCGTTGGCGTTGGCAAGGGTGCGGTTCAGCAGAACAGGTGTGGGTTGAAGACGCCGAAATACTGTATCCAGCCGTCGGGTGTTGAGTGTCAGATTATCGAGAACATAGTTCAGCTTCGTCAACGTTGTTTGAAGGGTCGACGCTACAGGTTCTGCATTTTCCGTAAACAGGTCCATCAGCCCCTTCGCAACACCCGATTGGATAGTGTCTTTCGGCTTCAAAATTTGTCCACCAGGCCGGATTTGCAGTTCAATAAACCGGCCTCCCAACAATTCACCATTCAGCATCGCGATAGATGATCGTGTCACCTTGATGTCGGAATCGATATCCAGTTCTACCAGAACCCGATCCTTGTCTTGTTCGATCTGAATATCGCTCACCCGCCCCACCGCGTAGCCGTTCAGGTAAATCTGATTGGATTCGGTAAGCTTGTCTACGTTGGCGAAGACCGCATAATACTTCTTGTTTGTAGAGAAGAAGTCAATGCCTTTTAAAAAGTTGAATCCAAAATACAACAGGGTGATAGCCACCACCATAAACAGACCAACCTTGAATTCTTTGGATAATTTCATGCTCGTTGCTTCTAAAGTTACTGATACGCCCCGCGGGATCGCGAATCAGTCTTTTGCATCCGTAAATATAGTGATAGGATTGACATCAATAACAGATAAAAGGCCGTGCTAATTCTGATGGATGGATTCCACCTCGGCCTTATACTCCTTAAAAGCACGGTAAATTCCGGATGCAATCAGATTTTGTCCTTCGTCGCTGGCCAAAAAGTTCTCTTCTGTACCATTGGAAAGGAAGCCGGTTTCAATCAAAACACTAGGCATCGTTGTTCGCCATAACACGAGAAATCCGGCTTGTTTTACGCCGCGACTTACCCGCCCCACGCGATTTTTGAACTGGTCTTCAACCTTCTGCGCAAAACTCAGACTGCTCGCCTGAAAGGCACTTTGCGTCAGCGTAAACAAAATATATGACTCGGGGCTGTTAGGGTCGAAACCTTCATACCGTTCGTGGTAGTCTTCATCCAGGAGAATTACTGAGTTCTCGCGTTTAGCAACTGAAAGATTGCTCTCGTCTTTGTGAAGACCCATTACATAAGTTTCCGTACCATATGCTATGCGGTTAGGATTCGCATTGGCGTGGATGCAGATAAAAAGATCCGCCTTTGCTTTGTTGGCAATGTCCGCCCGCTCATCCAGCGAAAGATAACGATCATCGGTGCGGGTATAAATCACTTTTACACCGGGAACATTCTTTTCGATGTAATTGCCTACTTTAAGGGCAATGCTTAGCGCAACGTCTTTTTCCTTGATCCTTTTGCCAGTTGTGCCGTGATCTTTGCCACCATGACCGGCGTCGATCACCACAACATCAACCTTAAATTCCGCTGGAGCAAATGTACTGGAAGAATTTAGCAAGGTTATTGCTAATAAAAGCGCTGTTAAACCTATAATCCTCACGGGCCTTTCAATGTTCTGTGTAATTGCAATAACTTTACGCAAAGTTGTAAATTTTTTACTGAAAGCTAAAGAACTGATTCTTACACTTTTGAACGCGCGTTTCATATTTTTCAGCATTATTCTGCTCACGTTAGTGTCAGTCAGGGGCTTTTCGCAGGAGAGACCGCCCCGGTTTGAGCCGTCACGAACGGATACGATCAGGTCCGTTACACCCCTGCCACAAGATACTACGGCCACTGTGTCTGCTGATTCTTTGTTAAACAAAAGTGATACCATAAAAGCACCTCCACCGAAAGGTGACATCGAAACAACCATTGATTATTCGGCGCGCGACTCTATCAGGGCCAGTATGGACGGAAAGAAAGTCTGGCTTTACGGAGATGCGAAAATTGTTTACGGAAGTATCGAACTCGAAGCTGAGGAGATCCTGATCGATTACGGGAATAATACCCTAACGGCAAACGGGATCCGTGATTCATTGGGGCAACGGATCGGGTATCCGATATTTAAGAACGGTTCAGAGCTCTACGAAACCAAGGACATAGTTTACAACTTCAAAACCGGTCGTGCCCGTATTACTGAAGTCGTAACTCAGCAGGGAGAAGGATATCTGCACAGCGACGCTGCCTTCAAGAACGAGAAAAATGAAATCCTGAGTATCCGGAACAGTTATACCACCTGTAATCTGGAGCACCCGCACTTTCGCATCAGATCCACCAAAACGAAGGCAATCCCCGACGATAAAATCGTATCCGGGCCCTTTTACATGGAATTCAACGATATCCCGTTACCTGCAGCATTTCTCTTCGGTATGTTTCCGGCAAAACAAACCAGCACCTCAGGAATTATCTTCCCATCCTATGGTGAGGAAAAACGCCGGGGTTTCAACTTGCGGGGCTTCGGATATTACTTTGACATCAACGAGTACGTTAAGCTCGAATTAAAAGGTGACTTGTACAGCAAGGGTGGCCACGCCGTGTATGCCAACAGCAACTACCTGAAACGGTACGGGTATAGCGGCGCCGTTAACTTTGCGTATTCCCGCAACCCTGATGGCGACGACCGTATAGAAACAAATAGCGTCACCAACGATTTTCGCCTGGGCTGGAATCACTCGCCTCAATCAAAAGGTACAGGTCGCTTCGCGGCTTCGGTCAACGCGGCCACAAGTACATACAACCAGAACAACAACCTGATGACGGGCAATGCGGGTGAATTGTACACCTCCCAACTGAATCAGATCACGGCGAAACTCACATCGAATATCTCCTACAACAAACGATTTGCCGGAACGCCGTTCTCAATGGGGCTGAACGTAAACCATAATCAGGACCTGCGGACGAATCTGGTTGATCTTCAGCTTCCCACGCTAAGCGTCAACATGACCAACATTTATCCATTTCAAAAGGATACCGGAAAACCCGGTCCACTGCAAAATCTGTCGCTTTCATATACCATGAATGCGGCCAACCGGATAACGAACAACCTCGGTCGGATTCCTGCAAATGCGCCCCGGGATAGTATTGGCACCTTCAATTTCGCCAACTTCCCTACGTACTGGAAAAACGGCCGAAAGGGCATGCGCCACAGTATACCGATTAGTACTTCCCTCAAGGCCCTGCGTTACTTTACCCTCAGCCCAACCGTGAATTTTGAAGAGAAGTGGTATGGGGAATCTTATACCTGGAGATACGATGACGTCCGCCAGGCAGTGGTTCGCAAGGATACCATCGAAGGATTCACACGCGTATCGAATTATAACTTCAGCCTCGGCTTAAATACCAGGATTTACGGTATGTATATGGTGAAGAATCCGAACAAGAAGGTTAAAGCAATCCGGCACATAATGAACCCCTCGGTATCGTTTGCTTACTCGCCGGATTTCACCAAAAACAAGAATTATTTCGACACGGTGACCAATCTGAGGACGGGAACGCTGGAGTATCGATCCCGCCACGAAGGTCTGCTGTATGGCGGATCAAGCGCCGCGCAGAGTGGAAGCATCGGCTTCAGTCTCGGAAACAACCTCGAGATGAAAGTGAAAGGCGAAAAGGACTCTGTTGCGCGGAAGGTGATGCTCCTGAACAACTTTTCCCTCAACACGAGGTACGACCTGCTTGCAGAGGAATACAATCTGTCGCCTGTGGGTATCGCTGCCAATACGAATATTCTGGACAACACGATTAACCTTAACTTCAGCGCAACACTCGACCCTTATTTGGTCGTTGATGTATCCGATCCGGAAAGGCCGGATGTTACCAGAGAAGAAAGAACACCGAGACTAGCCTGGGGCCGCGGCCGGTTGGGGCGGATTACCAACGCGACGTTGAACCTGAGCACCAACCTCAATCCAAAAGCCCGCAACAAACAGAATACAAGTGCGGGAAAAATTGCGTCTTCCGACCTCCCTGAACAGGAAAAGGAATACCTTCTGGCAAACCCCGACGCGTATATCGATTTCGAAATTCCATGGAGTCTGAACCTGGGTTTCAACATGACCTACACGAATCCATTGAATGCTCGCGCCAGAATCGTCCAGCACCTTCAAATGTCAGGAGACCTTTCCATCAGTGAAAAGTGGAAGATTACTTATTCCTCCGGGTTTGACTTTGAACAAAAGGAGGTTACACCCACAAGTCTGGGAATATCACGCGATTTGCATTGCTGGACCATGCGTTTGAACTGGGTGCCATTCGGAAGGTTTCAATCGTACAATTTTACTATAGCCGTGAAGGCGTCAGTGCTTCAGGACCTGAAGATGGAACGCCGCAAACCATGGTTCGATAATCTGTGATCTGCCGGGCCGCCGTTCCGGTCGCCGGCTTTCCGTTATACTCTTTCAATGGGACCGGAAAATCCCCCTCCCGGTGTTAAATTAGAGATCCGAAATCACCTTAATATGAAGAATGTTAACGGTTTACGTGCTCTTGTAGTCGAGGATGACCGGGTCATCCAAACCATCATAAAGGCAAATCTGGCTTCCGTCGGGATCTCGTCGATCGTGGCCGGTAACGGAATCGAAGCTATCGAAGCCATAAAAGGCGACTCCTTTGATTTCGTATTGATGGATATCCGTATGCCTGACCAGGACGGGCTGGACGCCACGCGCTGGATCCGCGACGTTGAATTCAAGAATTCAGTTCGGTACGTTCCCATTTTTGCGTTGACAACGTACAGCTCAGCGGAACACACCCAGGAAATAAAAGACGCGGGCATGGATGAACATCTTGTAAAACCGTTTCGCCTCGACAATTTCATCAGGATTCTCGACAAGTATTTTCCCGGAGCGGTAGCCTGATTCCCTTGGATGTTCGCCAAACTTTAAGAACTTTCAGCCGGTTTACAAGAGCTTGTTTTGAAAGTAATTCGATCCTTTTTCCGGGGCCTGTACATCTTCTGGGTGGGGCTGGTCTTTACGGTTTTTATGATCCTGTTCCTTCCGGGTTTAACACTGCCTCACTTTTTCGGCCTTGGTTCAGTCGGGTACTTCTTCCTTTATATATGGAGCTGGATTTTCAGCAAACTCACCTTTATACGTTACCGGTTTTACGGTCGCGAGAAAATTGACAGAAAGAAGTCCTATATCTACGTCAGCAATCACACCTCTTTCCTGGATCTTCCTGGTATTCGGATGATCATCCCCGGCCAGTTCCGACCTCTGGCAAAAAAGGAACTGAAGAAGATTCCGATTTTTGGCTGGATTGCCGCCAGTGCCACTGTTATCGTAGACCGATCCAGCAGCCAGAGCCGGCGGAAAAGCCTCGACGTTCTTAAACAGATTCTGCGCAACGGCATTTCGATTCTCATCTTTGTTGAAGGAACCCAGAACAGATCCAAAGAACTGTTACAGCCTTTTCACGACGGCGCATTCCGTCTTGCTATTGATACGCAGCAATCACTGCTTCCTTTGGTAGTCGTGGGCGCAGGTCGGCTTATGCCGCCGGGAACGATCCAACTGCGGCCCGGACTCATTCGCATTTATGTTGGTGATGAAATCCCGACGGAAGGCCTGACCCCGGATGACATTCAAATGCTGAAATCGAAAACTTTTGAGCAGATGCAAGGGATCTTAATGACCCACAACGCACCTATCGGGAGCTAACTCATTTACGGGATAGGAACGTAAACCACCTTCTTGGTTTCAAAAAAATCCTCGTTGAAATAGTCGGATAAATCGAATAACTGGTACGGCTTCTTTACTTCCGCCAGTTCTTCCTGCAAGTCTCCTCCTTTCAAATAGAGAATGCCGTTGCTCAACCCGTGAATCGATTCTTTTTTTACTTTTCGATTCACCCATCCGTAAAATTCCTTCAACCTCGTTACAGCACGGCTGACGATAAAGTCATATTCGCCCGTGAGTTGTTCGGCGCGAATCTGTTCGCCCTTTACATTTCGTAAGGCCAACCCTTCCGCTACCGCGCGGACAACCGTAATTTTTTTTCCTATTGAGTCCACCAGGTGGAACTGCGTTTCCGGAAACAGAATAGCCAGGGGAATACCCGGGAAACCGCCACCTGTTCCCACATCCAGCACACGCGCTTTGGGGGCGAAGGACATCACTTTAGCGATTCCCAGTGAGTGCAATACATGATTGATGTAAAGATTATCAATATCCTTCCGCGACACGACGTTTATCTTGTCGTTCCAGTCCTCGTACAAGTCGAAAAGCAGACTGAACTGTTTTTGTTGTGCATCAGTAAGATTGGGAAAGTATCGGAAAATGATTTCTACAGCAACCACGGCGTTTACCTGTTTTTGATCTACCGATCAGATGTGGTCGCGCTTATTTTTTACCATTTCAAACATCAGTTCGCGCGCGCGATGAAGCTGTGCTTTTACGGTTCCCAGGGGAGCCTCTAGTTCGTCGGCAATCTCTTCGTATGATAGTTCGTTGAAGTATCTGAGCCTTACCAGCTTCTGATATTTGGGTGGCAGCTTGTCGACGAAAACCTGAATTAATTCAGCTTTCTGAATTTTAATCGCCTCCTCCTGCGGATCAAGGTTAACATCTTCCACGTCGATCGATACGGACTGGCCGTCGTCATCGGTAAAGGTATTATCGATGCTTAGTGTATTAAGCTTTTTCTTCCGGATAAAATCGATGGTGTTGTTGGTGGCGATTCGAAAAAGCCAGGTACTGAACGTAAAATCCTTTTTGAAGCGGTGCAGGCTGCGGAATGCTTTGGCGAATGATTCAATGGTCAGATCCTCCGCGTCATCAACGTTGCGAACCATTTTGAGGATCATGTGGTAAACCGGTCGTTTGTATCGCTGCAACAGTTTGGCAAAAGCCTTGTCATCTCCTTCTACCGCCAGATCAATCAGGCGGAAATCTTCCATAGCTTTTGATGAAAACCTGCTGTCTTCTAGTTCTTCCATCTTACGTTTTTAGCCCCTAACGTTATCAGGCCGGTGGTAAGATAGTAAATCGAAAATAGAAAATCTAAAAATGGTACAGTCCACAATTCAAACTTCTGGCCAAATCGCTTTATACCGCTATACATTGTTATCACGAGGACTATAATGCGCAAAACCATAGCACCAATGGCGAAGTAAAAGAGGGGTGTTTGCATAACCAGAATTGCTACCAACAATGCCCAGGAAATCAGCCAGGTTGAAATAAACAGTCCAAGCCAGAAACGATGCTTGAACTTGTAGTATTTGCCGACCGAGAGGTGCCGCTTTTTTTGGCGGAAGAATGCGCCCCAGGATCTTTCCGGGTAGGTCATGACGGCGGCATCTTGGCCAAGTATGATGCTTGTATTCGCCGCGGTCGCATGTTGGTTCACGTAAAGGTCGTCGTCGCCACCGGTAACATTCATGAACTGGTTAAAGCCTTTCTCCTGCAGAAAAAACGACTTTCTGTAAGCGAGATTTCGTCCAACCCCCATGTATGGACTTTTCAGCAGCGCAAAGGCGCTGTATTGAAGGGCGGTGAGCAAAGATTCGAACCGTATGAACAGGTTGAGAAAACCGCCAGCCTTTTGATAGGGGGATACACCCAGCACAAACTGGGTATTTTCCTGAAACGCGGAGCTCATACTAGAAATCCAGTTCGCACCGCTGGGACGGCAGTCGGCGTCGGTCAATAGCAACCATTCGTTTCGCGCTGCCTTTATCCCGAGGGTTAACGCGTACTTCTTGCTATTCACATGGGCCGGAACGTGCTCAACGTTAACCATCCGCACGCGCGGGTCTTTCCTGCCCTGATCGATAAGGTATTCAAACGTGTTGTCGTTCGAGCGATCGTTCACCACGATGATTTCAAACTGCGGATAGGCCTGATCGAGGAGCTGCGGAATGAGTTCCTTAAGATGTTCCTCTTCATCGTGCGCGCAGACAATTATCGAGACCGGCGCGGTCGTCGGAGAAACAGAGGACTGCCTTCGCGAACGAGACAATCCTACCGAAAAAATTAACAGGTAAGTTACCTGAATGAAAATGACTGCGAAAAAAGTGATCTCAAGCAATTCCAAGGGCGCGATAGATTTATTAGTGTCTACAAATAAAAGCAGTCTGTTTCGGGATTAACGGCCACAAAAGCATAAGATCATACATTGGCGGGATTATGGGGGGAATTGAAATTGGAGCTGCCAGATAAAAACAGAACCACCCGTAGATGGTTCTGCTTCCATTGACCAAAACTAATTGTAACACAGGAGACCGATACTTTGCCTCCAAACTCAAAACAGTACCGAAGATAGGGGGCAGAAGAAATAAAAACAATCAAAATTTGAATTTGTGTTCGCACACATTTAATTTGTGTACGACAACACAATAAATAGCTCTATGCCGGCGTCTTCCTCGGAACCCAAAAAATTATTTTCTTTGAGCATGTCATTGGGTAAAAACATCCGGATTAAAGATATCGCCCGGCTTGCGGGGGTTTCGGCGGGCACCGTTGACCGGGTGCTCCATAACCGTGGGCGCGTCTCGGAAGATGCCCTGAAAAAGATCACGGAGGTGATGGAACAAATTGATTATAAGCCCAATCTCATCGCAAGAACGCTTGGATCGAATAAGAAATACACCGTTGCTGTAATCATCCCCGATCCCGAGCTTGATCCGTACTGGGGACAGGCAAATGAAGGGATTCGGATTGCCCAAAATGAATGGAACCAGTACGGCGTTAGCATTGACTTGCACGTATTCGACTTATACGACAAGAATTCCTTTCAAAAGACGGCGAATCAGGTCCTCGAGAACGCTCCTGACGGAATTGTTGTAGCTCCGATTTTTTACAACGAGTCGCTGCCGGTTTTTCAGCTATTCGTGTCCAGAGGCATTCCGTATGTTTTATTTAACACCAATATCCCCGAGGTTAAACCGATGAGTTTCATCGGTCAAAACCTTTACGAAAGTGGCAGAGTGGGGGCTGAACTCATGCACCTCGGTCAGAGCGGACCCGGGAAATTCGCCGTCCTGCACATTGATGAAGATGTTCACGACTCTGTGCATTTATCGGAAAAGGAAAAGGGTTTCAGGGACTTTTTTGTCGAACGAAAGGCCGATCAGTTTGAAATAGTCGACTTCATCCTGCATCCAGGCAAGGAAAACTTCCGGGAACAGCTGCGGGAATTATTTGCGGATAAGGCACTAAAGGGTGTATTTGTCAGCACCTCCAAAGGAACGGCTGTAGCTGCTGAATTACTGAAAGAAACAGGCAAAGGCCCGATCCGATTGATCGGTTACGACCTTTTGGAGGACAATCTCAAATTCCTGCGGGAAGGTATCATTGACTTTTTGATCAATCAGAATCCCAAGCGGCAGGTTAATCTTGGTATCAGCCATTTGATCAATAACCTGATGTTCAAACGAGCCGCTCCCGAGCACGAGTTATTTCCCCTCGAAGTCATTACGCTGGAAAACGTTAATTCCTACCTGGGAAGCGGAATCCATTAATGTGCAAGAAAGCCCTGAATTAAGGTGTGATTGTGCGATCGCGACCGTATTTTTGCAGGCTTTATGAGATTCCAGCTGGAAATCACTGATTCAAAATCCTCGGCTCGCGCCGGGACCATTCAAACAGACCACGGGCGGATTGAAACACCCATCTTTATGCCCGTAGGGACCGCCGGATCCGTGAAGGCGGTTCATCAGCGGGAGCTGGTCGACGACATCGGGGCCGAAATTATCCTCGGAAACACCTATCATCTTTATTTGAGGCCCGGGCTTGAGCTGCTGCAACAGGCCGGAGGACTGCATCGGTTCAACGGCTGGACGCGCCCGATCTTAACAGACAGCGGCGGATATCAGGTCTACTCCCTGGCCGAAAACCGCAAGATCAACCCGGAAGGTGTAGTATTCAAATCGCACATCGACGGCTCCCGTCACCTTTTCTCGCCGGAAGGCGTTATGGATATCCAACGGATTATCGGCGCCGACATCATCATGGCTTTCGATGAATGCACGCCTTATCCCTGTGAATACGGATATGCGAAGAGTTCGATGGCACTTACCCATGACTGGCTGCAGCGCTGCATCAAACGGATAAATGAAACCGAACCCCTTTACGGATATTCACAAGCTCTCTTCCCCATCGTCCAGGGAAGCGTTTTCAAGGACCTGCGTGAAGAGTCGGCCTCGTTTATCGCGTCTACTAATCAGGCTGGAAATGCCATTGGAGGTCTGTCTGTGGGTGAACCCCACGAAGATATGTACGCCATGACCAGTCTCGTCTGCAGCATTCTCCCTGCAGACAAGCCGCGATACCTGATGGGAGTCGGCACACCGGAGAATATCCTTGAATGTATTGCCCTGGGTATTGATATGTTTGACTGCGTAATGCCAACCCGGAACGCACGAAATGGTATGTTGTTCACGACGGAAGGGATCATTAACATCCGGAACGAAAAGTGGAAAAGTGACCTGAATCCCATTGACGCTGAACTCGGAGGTTATGCGAGCACGTTCTATTCGAAGGCCTATTTACGGCATCTCATCATCAATAAGGAGATTTTGGGCGCACAAATTGCTTCAATCCATAACCTCACTTTCTACCTTTGGCTGGTGAAGGAGGCGCGGAAACATATTCTGGAGGGTGACTTCACTTTTTGGAAAAACCAAATCCAGAAAGTGGTCAGCCAGCGATTATAACCTTGAGCCGAACCGGGAAAGCAGCATGTTGAAAATTCTTGATTGGTATATCTTAAAACGTTTCCTCAGTACCTTCTTCTTTGTGGTGCTGATCCTGCTTGCGGTTATAACAGTGATTGACCTCACTGAAAAAATGGACAAGTTTGCGAAAGCTCAGCTGAAGGCCGGGCAGATCGCAATGTACTATCTGGACTTTACTCCCTGGATTGGAAGTCTGATAACACCCATTACAATTTTTATTGCAACGGTCTACGTATGCGCGCGGATGGCCGGTCATACCGAAATTGTCGCCATTTTAAGCAGCGGGGTAAGTTTTCGCCGATTTCTCGTTCCATTTTTCATTGGCGCGTCCGTCGTCGCGGCAATCAGTTTCGTGCTCAACGGCTGGATCATTCCTAATTCGAATAAATCCCGGCTTGCGTTTGAACTGCAGTACGTCAAGAAAAAATTCTACTTCGATCAGCGCAACATCCACATGCAGGTAGCTCCCGATACCTACCTTTATCTGCAGAGTTATAACAACAATAATCAAACGGGGTACCATTTCACGATGGAGAAGTTTGAGGATAACAGGTTGGTCGAAAAGCTTTATGCGAAGCGGATTGAATGGGATTCGGTAACACAAAAATGGAATATGCGGACATGGTCGATAAGAAGAATCGACGACATTTTCGAGCGAATCAATCAACCCCAGGAACAGATTAAACCGGAACCATCCGCCGAAGTCACATTTGCCGACAGCCTTCGTGAAGGTGATTCGATGGACACTACTCTCGTAATCCATCCCAAAGAATTCGAGAACGACTACCGCAAGTACGACGGCCTGACACTGGACGAACTTAACGAATACATACGCACGCTCAAGTCGCGGGGGTCGACGGGCGTGGAAGTTTATGAAGTCGAAAAGTACACACGTTACTCGGCGCCGATCACCATATTCATTCTGGTCTTCATGGGGGCCATCGTGTCGTCTCGTAAAAGCCGCGGTGGCACTGGCGTACAGATCGCTTTGGGATTTTTACTTTCATTTATATTCATTTTGTTCTTTACGTTATTCCGAACCTTTGCTGAAAACGGCGGGATTCATCCCGCAGTATCGGTATGGATTCCGAATATCATATTCGGATTCATATCGATAGCCATGTACAAATACGTCCCGCGATAAATGGCTACCCGTTCGGATTACATCAAGCTCCATTTCATTGTTTTTCTTTGGGGATTCTCGGCCATACTTGGGAAGCTGGTATCCATTCCGGCGTTCGAAATGATTTTTTTTCGCGGACTGCTCGCGGCTGCGGGTATGGGGATCGTGATACTACTCACCCGCGGATCATTTTTCGTTATGCGAACGCAGTTGATCCAACTGCTTCTTATCGGCGTAGTTGTTACTATTCATTGGCTGGCGTTCTTTGGCTCCGCACGGATATCGAATGTTTCCGTTAGCCTGGTGGGCTTTGCAACGAACTCACTATGGGCCGCGCTGCTGGAGCCCTGGTTCAATCAAAATCGAATCAAGAAGTTTGAGCTACTCCTCGGACTTACGGTACTGGCCGGTCTTTACATAATATTTTCATTTGATTTCGAATATGCGGGAGGATTGATGCTAGGCATCCTGGCCGGATTTACGTCGGCACTTTTTTCCGTGTTCAATGCGCGAATGGTCCGGCGTATTTCGCCGTATGCGATTACTTTTTATGAAATGATAAGTATTTTCGTTTGCCTTGGTGTTATTATGCTTATCTACCCGGTAGTTGATCCCGGCTATAACTTCAACCTGACACCCACCTGGGAAGACTGGATCTACATAGCACTCCTTGCGGGTGTGTGTTCCGTATATGCATATTCGGTGGCCGTCGAGCTGATGAAAAAAATCAGTGTCTTCCTCATCCAGTTAACGTTGAACCTTGAACCGTTATACGGGATAATAATGGCGGTGATCATCTTCGGCGATACTGAAAAAATGAGTACCAATTTTTACATCGGCACGGCGATCATCCTGAGTGCCGTCGCGTCGTATCCTTTTTTAAAGAAGCGGTTCGACAAACCTGTGAAGATTTAAGGTAACACACCTTTCCATAACAGGACATCCTCTTCAAATACGCCGGACGTTTCGAAAATATCAGAAAAAACACCAAACACACTAGCTCCCGACCCGCTCATCGCGGCATACAATGCACCGGCTTCGTAGAGTTTTTCTTTAATATCACCGATGGCGGGATAACGTGCGAAGACAGTTTTTTCAAAATCGTTCACGAGCAAATTTCTCCACTTTGTGACCGGCTCGCGAACAAGAGAGGCAATGCCGGGCCGCGATTCACTCGGAGCAACTCCCGCAAATGCCACGGCTGTGGACACATGAATTCCTGGGTTCAACAGAACAAGAAACTTTCCAGTAAGCGGCACGTCAACCGGCACAAGGATCTCCCCTCTGCCGGTTCCGATCATAGCAGAATCGTGGACAAAAAATGCACAATCACTACCAAGTCGCGCCGCATAGCTCTCCTGTTGCTGAATAGAAAGATTAAGGTTGAAAACCGTATTCAGCGACCGCAATGTGTACGCGGCATCGGACGAACCCCCGCCGAGGCCCGCCCCACTGGGAATAATCTTATGAAGATGAATCTGTGCACTGGTACGAACATGCCCTTCTTCCTGCAACATCATGTATGCTCTCACGCAAAGGTTATCATCCGGATTTCCTGGAATGTTCAAACCAGACGTGGTAAACCCAAACTGTTGTTCCGGTATGACCTCCAATATGTCAGAGTAAGGCAGAGGGTAAAAGCACGTCTCAATGTCATGAAATCCGTCGTTTCTTTTCCTGATAACATGTAGCCCCAGGTTGATCTTGCACGGAGGAAAAGAAACCATACGGTACCGCTATTGGCTGTCTTTGCCCGTAAGCCGATCAATCAATTCCTCGGATATTCCAGTTGAGGAGAATCCGCCGTCGTGCATAAGGTTCTGCATTGTGACCATTCGGGTGAAATCCGAAAACATCATGACAATGTAATTCGCGCAGTCTTCACCTGTAGCATTGCCAAGAGGTGACATCATCCGGGCATAGTCGTAGAATACATCAAATCCCGAAATACCGGAGCCCGCGGTGGTTTTGGTTGGTGACTGAGAAATGGTGTTGACCCTGACATTTTTACTTTTAGCGAAGCGATATCCATAGCTGCGGGCAATCGATTCGAGAACCGCTTTCGCCTGGGCCATATCAGAATAATCAGGAAAAGTCCGTTGGGCAGCGATGTAGCTCAGGGCCACGATGGAGCCCCACTCGTTCATCGAATCGGTCTTCTCGGCAGTCTGCATAACCTTATGAAATGATACGCCTGATATATCCAGGGTCTTTAGGAACCATTCATAGTTCAGGTCGCCGTAAGCTTTGTCTTTTCGGACATTCGGACTCATTCCGATTGAGTGGAGAACAAAATCGAGTTTACCACCCAATACCTCCATGCTTTGCATAAACAGCTTGTGCAAATCGTCTTCAGAGGTGGCGTCCGCAGGAATTACTTCGGCATTACAAGTCTTGGCCAGTTCGTTGATTTTTCCCATCCGCATCGCGATCGGAGCATTTGTCAGGGTGAATGAAGCACCTTCTTCACGGGCTTTGAGTGCCGTTTTCCACGCGATAGAATTTTCGTCCAGTGCACCGAAGATGATGCCCCGTTTGCCTTTCAGAAGGTTATTCGCCATATAATGTCTCGATTGGTTAGTAATGCTGCAATATTACAAAACTGTTCCAAAAACCGGGCTTCTTCATCACTTTTCGACGGCATATGTTGATTTTTTCATGAAACATACATGGTCTGGCGGCCCGGCGAGCACCAAAACAAAGGTCCGTGTTCATAATAAGGAGAAGGATCGCTAAATTTAACTACTAACCAACCTTATCGGATTATGGAAATCACCGATTCTTTTCTCGGGCCCTGGAACCAAGCCATGTTCTACGGCATCCTCGCCAGTCTGGCTCTGGGCGTGTTAACCCTGATTGTTTACGAGTTCAACGTTCTGCGGATCAAAGATTATAAGATGAAGTACGACTATGTCAACCTTCATGAGATCCGTTTCTTTTGGTACGCCTTGATTTTTTTCCTGCTTGCCGGTGGGTTTGCGATCAATACTCTCGGTTCGGAGACCCTCAAAGAAATGGGGGTACGATGGTTTTACGTTCGAATCTTTATCAGCTTTTCACTGATGTTTGTGGCCTACTTCGCGGTGAACAGTCTGCTGAACATTTTGTATCCAAAGAAGATTGCACGAAGGCTCAACAAACTAAGAACGACACCAAGGGTTTCACCCGACGGTAACGTTATGCGAAGGCTGACCGAAGAAGAGGAGGACGTACATATGGAAAGATCGATGATCGCCGAAGAAGAGGTACAGGTAGTTGATTATGACGTTTGGCTGGATGAAAAAACCGGATTCAAAAAAATCGAGAAGTATATTGTTCACGACAAATCCGTTGAATGTCCCGAATGTGGTTTTTTTACCCTGGTAATAAACAGCGAAGAGGTTGCCAAAAGCCCCACTGAATCTGAGTCTGGCGTTATCATTGAGCATCTCGAATGCAAATACTGCGGCCATAAACAGAAGCGTGAGATATCCGTGTCAAGTCTTTCCACCAATGTGGTCTGATGCCGCTTTAAGCTGAAAGCAATGCGCCCGGTTGCCGGGCGTTTTTTTTGCTGCGTTGAAATGTTTTTTGCCCCGGTGCATCGTTGCTTCGATTTTTTAACAAAATTCGCGGCATCTTCAGAAGTTATGAAAATCAACAGGGACCAACCCATCGGCGTATTCGACAGTGGAATCGGCGGCCTCACCGTTGCGAGGGCAATTGTCAAACTTCTGCCGCTGGAGAACATGATCTACTTTGGCGATACCGCTCACCTGCCATATGGCGATAAGTCTGAAGCAGCGATTCAGGCTTATTCGGTAAAGATAGCCGAGGTATTACTTCGAAAACGATGCAAGGTAATCGTAATCGCATGTAATTCTGCTTCATCGGCGGCCTATGAGTTATTGCGGGAGTACGTTGGAAAAAATGTCAGGATTATCAACGTCATCGATCCCATGATCGACCTGGTGAGCACAAAATTCGAGGGCAGGCAGATTGGACTCATTGGAACAAAACGTACTGTTCAATCCGGCGTTTATGTACGCAAGATCAATGAGCTGAACACACACATCACGGTACAATCACTGGCCACGCCCCTTCTTGTTCCCATGATTGAAGAAGGATTTTTCAATAACCAGATCAGCCATGAGATAATCGCCCAGTATTTGTCGGACCCTATCCTTGAGGGGATAGAAGCACTGATTCTGGGATGTACGCATTATCCGCTTATCAAAGATGAGATTCAGGCCTACTACAAGAATAACCTCCCAATACTGGACTCCTCAGAAACCGTTGTGGCGGCATTGAAAGATTATCTCCAGGAAAACGACTTGCTGAATGAAACCGATGGTGCACAACATAATTTTCTCGTTTCAGACTATACTGAATCTTTTGAGGCTTCTGCAAGATTATTCTTTCGGAAAACCGTCAATCTTGAGAAACATCCACTTTGGGATTAAGTAAGTTATACGTGCCGTTTTTTCGCAAAAGGTCTGATTCTGAACAAATAAAATACTCATATTCGTCCTAAATGTCTGCAGTAACCACCTTCATTTTCATACTACCACTGATCCTGATATACATGATCATAGGCGTTTACGCCGAACGGAAGATTGCAGGGTTCATTCAAGACAGACTCGGTCCGATGGAAGTTGGACCTTATGGCTTACTTCAGATGTTCGCCGACCTGCTCAAGCTGCTCCAGAAGGAAGATATTATTGCATCGAACGCCGACAAAATCCTGTTTCGCATTGCACCAGTTGTAATATTCGTATCCATTCTCGCTGGTTTTTCAGTACTTCCGCTTGCTCCGGAATGGACAGGGGCGAATGTAAGCTCTGCCGTATTTTTATTGCTTGCCATCGTATCTCTCGATGTGCTGGGAATAATCATTGCGGGACTTAGTTCAAACAACAAATACAGTATGTTGGGGACGATGCGGTCTGCGGCGCAGATTATTTCTTATGAAGTTCCGCTCGGACTAAGTGTGCTTGCCGTATGCATGGTCAGTGAAACACTTAACCTCCAGGAGATTTCATATCAGCAAAGCATTTTCGCAGACACACCACAGTATCTGTTTGGGGTCACCAGCTGGGAGATTGATACACGCACGTGGGGCGGTTTCATTATGTGGAATATAGTCAGGTATCCGATACTGTTCCTGGCCTGGATCGTTTTCTTCATCGCGTCACTTGCTGAATGTAATCGTGCCCCTTTCGATTTACCGGAAGCGGAGTCTGAAATTGTTGCAGGATATCAGACTGAGTATTCCGGGTTTCGCTGGGCTTTCCTGATGATGTCGGAATATGCTATGATGCTGTTGGTAAGCATCCTGGGAACGGTACTCTTCTTCGGAAGCTGGTCTACTCCACTCCCAAACATCGGACCGGTTGAGCTTGCTACGTGGACCAGCGGGACCCCGGGCACCTGGACAGGAATCGTCTGGGGTATATTCTGGTTGGTGACCAAATCACTATTTTTTGTGGGACTCCAGATTTGGGTACGCTGGACCTATCCGCGACTGCGCATTGATCAATTGATGAACTTGTCGTGGAAGTATTTAACACCCTTTGCTTTATTCCTTGTGATCGTATGTGGGTTTCTAAAGATTTTACTTGTCTAAATATGGCGGTTCTCGCAAAACGCATTCTAGCCTTGATGTTTCTCCTGATGGGAAGTGCGTTTGCCTTTTCGCAAAGCGCTATCGATAGCCTGGAAGCTCAGTTAAAAAAGAAGCTTCCTGACCATGTGCGTGTCAATACTCTTTTGAAGCTTTCCAATCAATATGAATACGTCGACATCACGAAGAGCCGCGAACTAACGGAGCAGGCTATCCGCATTTCCGAACGGTTGTCGTTTACCCAGGGAGTTGCCGACGCCCATCTGAGCATGAGTTCAATTTACCGAACCAGTGGGGATTTCCAATCTGCGTTGAAAGAAGACAACAAAGCCCTTCATGCGAGTATGCGCCTCAACGACAGCCTCAGAATGGCACGCAGCTACAACAATGTTGCTCACGATTACTTTGATATGGGAGAGTATGACGAGGCATACCATTTCTTTCTCCAGTCTTACCGGTTTGCGACGTCAATGAAGGATTCGCTTCTTACGACGATCACGCTTCATAATATAGGGCGCGTTTTCAAAGAGTTGGGTCAATATGAACCGGCGAAGGAGTACCTTAACCGTTCCCGTGCGCTGAGTTTAATAATTGGAGATGCCGAAGGCGAGCCATATTCGTTATCAGAACTGGGTGACATCATGCTTCGTGAAGGTAAATACGATTCGGCACTGACTGCCTTATTGGAGACTAACCGCTTGTCACGTGAGCAGAACCTTCGTGTACTTCTTCCAAAGACGATGATCAACATCGCTCGTATCCATGTGATGACAGAGAATTATCCGACCGCGTTGACGTACTACGATTCAGCGTATAGTCTTTATGAGGGCCCAAAAGACAAATTCGGAATAGCCGAAGTAAACCTTGGAAAAGGTCTGGTGTATCTGAATATGGGACAGTTCGATGAATCATATAAGTACATCACAAGCAGTCTTGAAAATGCCAGGTTGTTAAATGCACGCGTACTTGAGCTGGATTGCTTTCAACACCTATCCTCACTTTTTGAAAAACGTGGTGACTATCGGAAGGCGTTCGAATACTTCAAATTGTATGAACAAGTGGAGGATACACTTTTCAGTTCTGATAAGCAATCAAGGATGCTGCGTTATCAGGTGCAGTTTGAAACGGAGTCAAAAGATTCTCAGATAGCCCAGCTGAGCTTGCAACAGGCCGAACAACGGAGCGCTATCCGCAAACAGGAATTCGTGAGAAATATTCTTGTGGTGGTCATGGCCCTTAGCGGAATCCTTCTTGTGACGGTATACCGCAGCGGGCAACGAAGACGAAAAATCAACCACCTCCTCCTTCAGCATCAGGAAGAGATGGAAAAACGGAGTGAGGAGCTGGAAAAGCTGAATCAGGTAAAAGACAAATTCTTTTCAATCATTTCTCACGATCTCCGATCGCCCATAAATGCACTATCTGGTTTGTTGGATCTTATGGACAAAAATGCCATCGATCCGGCAGAACTTTCCATCCATATCAAAGAGTTACGATCCCGGTTCAATCATACACGAACGCTGTTGAATAATCTTTTGGACTGGACGCTTCTTCAGATGGATAAACTAAATCTCCAGGCAGGGAAAATTGATCTTCACAAAATTGCCGATGAAAACATTCAGTTGTTGAGTTCTCTTCCCGGAAAAGAGATACGGATGATCAACAACATCCCGCAACCGGCCATCGCCTTCGGAGACTCCAACACGATCAATCTGGTTATTCGCAACCTCATTACGAATGCTATCAAGTTCACGAACGATGGTGGCGAAGTGCTGATCACCGGCCAGGAAAAGGAAAGTGAATGGATGATCTCGGTAAAGGATAACGGAATCGGCATGAAGCCTGAAGTACTGCAAATTCTGTTTGACAAGACGGCTCCATACACAACCCGCGGAACCGCCAACGAAAAGGGAACCGGTCTTGGCTTGATCCTTTGCAAGGAGTTTATCGAAAAGAACGGCGGCCGTATTTGGGTTGAGAGTTCCGAAGGGAACGGTAGTGTTTTCTATTTCACGCTTCCTAAAGAATCGGCCGGAGACGTTAATTCTTTCTAAGTTTTAAAGACAAATCCTTTCCCTCTTCTATTTCTATTCTATTTTTGTTTCACGCAAGAATGGAAGGAAAAACGTTGACATATTGGCAAAATTTCCGGTACGGTCTGGGTTCGCTCTGGGACGGCCTTCGGCTGACTCTGATACACCTTTTTAAGGCTTTCCGCAGCAGGAAACCGGTTCATATTTCAGATCCGGGATACTTCAACCATACCGAAGGCGTAAACACGGTGCAATTTCCCCATGAAATGCAACCAATTCCGGATAACGGGCGCTATCGTTTGCATAACGAGATCGACGACTGCATTGTGTGTGATAAGTGCGCCAAGATCTGCCCGGTAGATTGCATCACCATCGAGCCCGTCAGGGCAGTTGAAGAATTCGGAAAGACCTCCGACGGCACACCCAAGCGCATCTATGCGGCAAAGTTTGATATCGATATCGGACAATGTTGCTTCTGCGGGCTATGCACCGTAGTCTGTCCCACCGAATGCCTTACGATGACCAAGGTCTACGATTTTAGTGTGCTGGATATGAGAGATCACAAGTTCGCGTTCGCTGAAATGACAGAACAGGAAATCCTGACGAAGAAGACTGAATTCGAGAACTTTCAAAAAGCAAAAATGGCCAGCAAACCCCAAACGACTGGTCAGGCCGAAAATCCGGCAACTCCGAAAGTCGCAGATGGTTCAAAGCCAACTTCCAAACCGGTTTTCAGACCCAAGATTAAACCGTCGGGACCTCCTCCTTCAACATGATGCTTTATCAAGGCATATTCTATTCATTCGCCGGCGTTGCTGGTCTTGCTGCAATCGCTGTGTTATTTAGCAGAAATCTGCTCCATGCAACGCTGTGGCTGGTGGTCTGTTTGTTGTCGATCGCGGCAATTTATGTTCTCGCGTTTGCCGAATTTGTCGCCGTTACACAAATTCTGGTTTATGCCGGGGGGATACCGGTGGTCATCATCTTTGGTATAATGCTAACAGCCAAATTCGGTCAGATACCTCTGCGTGTCCAGCATAAGAATATTTTCACCGGCTTTGTATTGTCGTCACTCCTGCTGGGGTTACTCACCGTGATCCTAAGCAAGTTTCCGGCAGAAATCCCCGAACTCTCGCCGGTTGACACGCAGCCAGATGCAATCCAGACAATAGGCATAGAAATCATGACGACTCATGTGCTGATTTTCGAAGTCGCGGGCATTCTGCTGTTAATGGCATTGATTGGTGCTGCTGTAATCGCCTCCCATAAACCCCGCAGTTTATAACATGCTCAACTTACAACATCTGCTTCTGCTTGGTGCCGCGTTGTTGTGTATCGGCCTGTTCATCGTTGTGATCAAACGCAACACGATTATGGTATTACTGGGAATCGAACTTATGTTGAATGCGGCAAATGTGAATTTGGTGGCCTTCAACAGGTTGTATCCCGAAAAACTTGATGGGCAGGTCTTTGCCCTTTTTGTAATTGTCGTAGCCGTGTGCGAAGCTGCGGTGGGGCTGGCCATCGTATTGAGTGTGTACCGAAATTATCAAACCGCTATTCCTGATCAGGTGGACGAATTAAAAGAACGATAGATGGAAACGGTCGATTGGGGATACGCATCGTTTCTGGACAGCAGCCTTGCCGTTGCAGCATTACTTCCGCTTCTTTCATTCTGTATAAGTGTGATTGTTGCCAATAAGTATTCCTGGATAAGTTCATTGTTGTCCCCGCTCCTTATGCTGGTAACCACCATACTTGCCGGGGTGGTGTTTGCCAAGACCTGGAATGGTCCGCCCTTCCTTTATAAGTTCGAATGGTTTTCTGTGGGCGATCATGTCTTCGAAGCGGGCATTTTGCTAAACAGTACCGCTGCATTGATGTTTCTGGTAGTAAGCATTATCTCTTTTCTCGTTCACTTGTTCAGCGTCGGGTACATGGCAGGCGATTCGGCAGAGAAGAGTTATTTCGGAATGCTGGGATTGTTCACGTTTGCCATGTTCGGCATTGTCCTGTCTGATAACCTGTTCCTGATATTTATGTTTTGGGAACTGGTTGGCTTCTCATCATACATGCTTATCGGTCATTGGAAACATAAGCCGACCGCATCCGCTGCGGCAAAGAAGGCGTTCCTTATGAACCGCGTCGGCGATGTCGGGTTTCTTATCGGATTGATGATCATCTGGCGTATAACCGGTTCGTTCTCCCTGATTGAACTACAACAAGGAGATCATGGGTGGAGTACTATCGCTGCCCTTTGCATTTTCTGCGGTGTTATCGGCAAATCGGCCCAGTTTCCGCTTTTTTCCTGGCTACCAGACGCAATGGAAGGTCCGACACCCGTCAGTGCCCTCATTCACGCAGCCACCATGGTCGCTGCAGGTGTTTACCTGCTGACCCGTGTGTTCCTGATTTTCTCCCCCATTGCTCTGGCCGTGGTCGCTGTTGTTGGCATCATAACCGCAGTGGTTGGCGCCCTCGCGGCTTTGTCACAAACCGACATAAAAAAGATTCTCGCCTATTCAACGGTTTCACAACTTGGGTTGATGGTAACTGCCGTAGGCGCCGGCGCCCCGGAAGTTGCCATGCTTCATCTGTTCACACACGCGTTCTTCAAGGCTTGCCTTTTCCTTTGTGCCGGATCCGTTATCCATGCGCTGCACCAGACGCAACATCATTCGCACGTGCACTTTGATGTTCAGGACATCCGGAACCTGGGCGGCTTACGCAAAAAACTTCCGCTAACAGCGTTAGCCGCGATGGTTAGTGGTGCCTCCCTTGCAGGTATTCCATTCTTTTCCGGGTTCCTTTCAAAGGAAGCAATCTTCAATGCGCTGTTGCAGTGGAAAGGCGACACAATTAATGGCCGATGGATTGTGGTCGCGCTTGCGTTCGTAGTGTCGTTGCTCACAGTAATCTATATCTTCCGGTTTGTAACTCGGATTTTTTTCGGCCCGGAGAACGCCACGAGCAATCTCACTGTTGACGAACCCCCGCCGGTAATGCGCGCACCAATCGCACTGCTGGCCGTGGCCTCACTTTGGATCACGGTTTCCTGGAATCCTTTCAATCCCACAGGATGGATACTCCCTGTTGGGTCGGCCCATTCAGTGGCCCTTACTTTCTTTTCGATAGGTTGGGTTCTCCTTGGACTGGGTTTCGCCTGGTTTCTCGTAAAAAGAAACAAAAGCCTCCACGCCGACATGTTTTTTCATGCGCTCTACATCGACAGGTTCTACCATTTATTCATCGTCGTGCCAACATTGTTTATGGCCAGGGTTTCGACATTCATCGATAAGAAAATCATCGACCGTTCTATCCATGGCCTCGCGTACGCACAAGTGATCGTCGCACACCTCGCAGGTTGGTTTGATTCTGCGGTTATTGATGGCGTGGTAAACGGCACCGCGTCGGTATCGCGTCTTGCCGGATCGTTTACGCGGTCATTCCAGGGTGGAAAAATTCAGCTTTATGTCTTTTGGGCCGTTTTTACAATAATTATTTTTCTAATTTGGTCGCTTATTTAGCAAACCTGCAAATCCGCCTCAACGAAATAAGTAAATGCAGCATTATCTGATCTCCTTACTTATCTTCATCCCTCTCGCGGCGGCTCTTACTGGTTTGATAATTCCATCGCGATTCGAAAACGCCTTCAGGTACCTGGTAGTCGCTGTTAATCTTGTCCAGCTTTTCCTTTTTATTTTTTCTTTGTCCTTCTATGTTCCGGACTCAGGTGTGCAATTCGTCGAAAAGCAGCCCTGGATCACCCTTGACCTTGGCGCATGGGGTATTCTGAAAGCCGAATACTTTGTTGGGATGGACGGACTGAATTACCCGATCATAGGGCTTTCCATTTTTGTTTTGCTGCTGGCGTCGATTTCTTCCTGGACGATCAACACAAACGTGAAAGGTTACTTTATCCTTTTGCTGGTTCTTAATTGCACCATCATGGGTAGTTTCACCGCGCTTGATATGCTGCTTTTCTATCTGTTTTTCGAGTTCATGTTGCTTCCGATGTTCTTCCTGATTGCGGTCTGGGGAGGTGCACGTCGTGAGTACGCTTCAATAAAATTCTTTCTATATACTTTACTCGGTTCGATTTTCATTCTGATTGTAATGATTGCGTTGTACATCTCGGTTCACGAATCATCACCATCGGCCAGTCTGGTTCACAGTTTCAACATGCTGAACATGCAGGATCCTTCTCACTTCATTTCGAACGCTGTACTGGATCCTAACAATAGCTGGCAACTTGGAGTTTTCAATGCGCGCCAATGGGCCTTTCTTCTTTTGTTTGTCGGGTTCGCCATCAAGCTTCCGACGGTACCCCTGCACACCTGGCTCCCTGACGCGCACGTGGAGGCGCCGACACCTGTATCCGTCATCCTGGCGGCAATTCTTTTAAAAATCGGAGGTTACGGTCTTGCCCGAATTGCCTTTCCGATCTTTCCGGAAGCTGCGATGTACTTCAGTACCTTCATCGGAATTGTTGGTGTAATCTCAATCGTGTACGGGGCTTTGAATGCAATGGCAAGCAAAGATCTGAAGCGGCTCATCGCCTATTCGTCGGTTTCTCACATGGGATTCGTTTTGCTTGGGCTGGCCTCACTTACTCCCGAAGGTGTCACCGGAGCGATCTATCAGATGGTCAGTCACGGAATAATTTCGGCGATGCTCTTCCTTATTGTAGGTGTATTATATGATCGTACCCATAACCGGACTATCGATTTTTACTCGGGGCTTTCATCTAAAATGAAGGCGTATACCGCGTTTGTTCTCATTGCGTTTTTCGCGTCGATGGGACTGCCCGGATTCTCCGGTTTCATTGCTGAAATATTGGTCTTCCTCGGTGCATTTAAAGCTCCGTCGGTCAATGGTCTGTTGCATGAAAGCCTTGCCATCATTGCCACCAGCGGACTTGTATTCGGAGCGGCCTACTACTTATGGACATTGCAGCGAATGTTCTTCGGGCCGTTCAACGTTAAAGGCCGGATCCAGCCTGAGCTGCTAACCGATCTCGATCGCCGCGAATATCTGATGCTGATCCCACTGGGAATAGCCACATTCTGTCTGGGGATCTTTCCCCAGCTCTTGGTACAATACATCGATCCTTTTGCAAAAGGATTTACGGAAATGATTCTTGCCACAGGAAAGGCCTTAACCTTAACACCCTGAAAGCGTGAACACCACTTTGATGGAAAGTCTTGAGTCGATCCGGATGAGTGCAGCCTTTCTGGCCTCAGACCTAATACTTGCTGCGGGGATTCTGTTGCTTATTATAGCCGGATTGATCTGGCGGAGCCAGGTTCTGTTTCATTGCCTGGCGCTGGCCTTTATTGGATTCGCTTCAGCCGAGCTGTTGACGAGCTGGTCTTTCGGTGACGAACCGGTCACCCTGTTTGGAGGGTCGATCAAGATCAATGACTTTTCGGTTTTCCTTAACCTGCTGATAAGCCTTGGCGGCATTTTCACCGTCATTATGACATGGCTAAGTACTAAACATCAGCAACGGCTTTCCGAATATTACGCGTTGATTTTGTCTGTATTGCTAGGGGCACATCTCCTTGTTATGAGCGAATCGCTGATGATGGCGTTTCTTTCCATCGAATTGATCTCGATTTGTTCTTACATCCTGACTGCATTTGCTTTCGACAAAAAAGCTACGGAGGGAAGCCTCAAATACTTTGTATTTGGTTCGGTCGCTTCAGCCATCATGGTGTACGGATTCTCGCTCCTGTATGGCATGACCGGTACACTTAGCTTCACGACAATAGAATTTCTTCAGGGACTGGCTGAACATCCAACGCCCCTGTTTCTGACAGCCGCAACGTTTTCACTGGGTGGGTTTCTGTTCAAGATCGCTGCTGCTCCCATGCATCCGTGGGTGCCTGATGTTTATGAATCTGCGCCTATGCCTGTCGTCGCGTTTTTTTCAGTGGTCCCCAAGCTTGCCGGTTTAGGTATTCTCGCCAAATTCCTGACCATACTAAATATGCGGGGTCAGACTGACTGGCAGTTGGTCATCGGAGTAATAACGATCATTACGCTCACCGTTGGGAACTTCTCGGCGCTTTGGCAAAAAAACGTCAAGCGACTGATGGCCTATTCGTCTATTGCTCAGTCGGGCTTTCTTCTGGTGGCCGTGCTGTCGTTCTCAACAAACGGGTATCAGTACTTTCTTTTTTATGCCAGCGTTTATTTGTTGCTGACCTTTCTGGTGTTCTTTTACCTTCAGGAATTCGAACAAATCGGGGCGGCAACGATTGCATCATATGCGGGAATGGGAAGATCTTTCTTTTGGCCCTCCTTTTTTTTGCTGGTGGCAATGATAGGTCTGACGGGCCTTCCCCCCACAGCAGGCTTCACCGCTAAATTGTTCATTTTTTCGGCGCTTTGGGAAGCCTTTGCCGCCACCGACAACAAACTTCTCCTCTGGGTGCTGGTTTTCGGGCTCTTAAATACAGTTGTCTCCCTCTTCTATTATCTGAGAATACCCTATTATGCCTTTGTCCGCTCCATGGAAGGCCCGCCTCCCCTAAATAATTTCACCCGGACAAATCTTTTGGGGGCAATTCTGGTTTTACTCATACTTCTGCTGTTCTTCAAGCCAGGGCTGTTGATGGGATGGATTAATAAAATTACCTTTGTACTCTAATGTTTAACGCTTTCCCTCAACTCCAGCCTGGAGGAATCGGCAAGAGTTAACGTAAGGAACCCAAACATGAGTGACCAGATTCTTCACGAATGCGGCATAGCGATGATTCGCCTGCGTAAACCGCTCTCCTATTACATCGAAAAGTACGGCCCGACCTACGCCATGAACAAGATGTATATCCTGATGGAGAAACAACACAACCGCGGGCAGGACGGAGCCGGAGTAGCAAACATCAAGATTGATGTGGAATCAGGCCGACGCTACATCAGCCGCTATCGCTCTGTGAAACCCGCTCCTGTCGCTGACCTCTTCAAAAAAATCATCAAGAAATATCGAAAGGCGCAGAAAGAAGGGAAGGATAAATTCCGGAACGAACAATGGCTTAAAGAAAACGTCGCGTTCTCCGGGGAGATATGGCTTGGGCATTTACGTTATGGAACACACGGACAAAACAGTATCGAGAATGTGCATCCGTTCCTCCGTCAGAATAACTGGAGAAGCCGTAACCTGGTCATGGCCGGTAACTTCAACATGACTAATGTAGAAGAGCTGTTCGATATTCTGGTTAACCTTGGGCAGCACCCGAAAGAAAAAGTGGATACCGTAACCGTTATGGAAAAGATCGGCCACTTTCTTGACGAAGAGGTTCAGTCGCTTTTCGAAAAATACAAGGACAAATTTTCCAATCGCGAAATATCGGATATCATTGAAAATGAAGTAGACCTCCAGCGCGTGCTCAAACGCGCGTGCAAAGATTTCGATGGAGGCTATACGATGGCGGGAATGATCGGGTCAGGATCCAGCTTCGTGGTGCGCGATCCCAATGGAATCCGACCAGCGTACTTTTACGCGGACGACGAGGTGGTGGTCGTAGCGTCGGAAAAACCTGCCATCAAAACTGCCTTTAATATTGATTACAATCAGATTGAAGAAATTGATCCGGGCCATGCGCTCATCATAAACAAAAGCGGAGACTTCGCCCAGTATCCTATCATAAGGTCGGGCCAGAAAAAATCCTGCAGCTTCGAACGCATTTACTTTTCGCGCGGTAACGATCCCGACATTTACAAAGAACGGAAACAACTCGGAAGGCTACTCGTTCCCCAGGTGCTGCGCGCCATTAATTTCGATTTGAAGAACACCGTTTTTTCCTACATCCCCAACACGGCGGAAACCGCGTTCTATGGACTAATGGCGGGCATAGAGGATTACCTTATCCGGAAGCAGAAGGATATTATTATTGATCAGAAGCCTTCGGTAGACTCATTGGAAGACATACTTTCTTTCCGCCCGCGTATTGAGAAGCTGGTTCTCAAGGATGTGAAACTCCGAACCTTCATTACTGACGATGACCATCGCGACGAAATGGTGGCCCACGTGTATGACACCACGTATGAAGTGATTCGGAAGGGCATCGATACCATTGTTGTTATAGACGATTCCATTGTACGCGGAACAACCCTCGAAAAAAGCATCTTGAAAATGCTTGACCGCCTTGAACCGAAAAAGATCGTTGTAGTGTCGTCGGCGCCGCAGATAAGATTTCCCGACTGTTACGGGATTGATATGAGTAAGATGGGTGAGTTCGTCGCCTTTCGTGCGATGATTGCGCTGCTTCGCGAACGAGGCAAAGACTATCTGCTTGGCGAGATTTATGAGAAGTGTATTCGGGCGCGGGGCAACCAGAGCCAGATGAATTATGTGAAGCAGTTATACGAGCAGTTCACCAATGACGAAATCTCAAAAAAGGTCTCCGAAATTTGTCGCCCGGCAGACATGAAGGCGGAACTCGAAATCGTGTTCCAGACCGTCGAAAATCTGCATAAGGCTATCCCTTACCATTCAGGTGACTGGTACTTTACCGGTGATTATCCAACGCCGGGTGGAATGAAGGTCGTCAATCGTTCATACGTAAATTATATGGACGGGAAACTGGTGCGCGCATACTAGTATCCGCATTTCGTATCCTACGGGATGTAAAAGTCGAACACCAGATCGTTCATACACCGGAAGTGTTGGAGCGGGCACTTTCCATATCCTTTTGCCGAACACGGCCTGCACGTGAGTTTGTTATTCTCAAAAATGGTGAAGCGCGTTTGATAAGGGTATGAACCGAAGTCAAGTACCGTATTTCCGTACATCACGAATGTCTCCTTTCCAAACGCCGACCCAATCGCGATGAAATCATTATCGAAAGTAAAAACGTACTTCGATTGTTTAACGAGGCTTGCCTGCTGATTGAAATTGAATTTTCCGCAACCATTATAGACTACCGTTTTTTTATTCAGTGCAAGTAAGGTGGTTTCAAGTTCTTCATGTTCATCCCGCCGTGTGAAAAAGGTTTCCAGCGACACGCCATCCTGCATATCATCCGGTCCACCCAGAATAATCACCGGCTTGTTTATGCGGTCGCATACTTCGATCATGCGGGAAAGCGGAAGTCGTCGTGTGGCGTATCTGGCTGAAATACAAAAAGCGATGTATCCTTTTTGAAACGGTTCCGGTAACCAGTCCATCGGGACCTCATCTTTGTAGGGAATGTAATAATCCGGTCGGAGTCCGTCGCCGTTAACGTTTAAAGGATGAGCGGTATTCAGGTATTGATCCGCCAAATGAATGGGAATCATTTTGTTGATTTTGAATCGCGTAAGAAGCCATTTTTCCCAGGTGCGTTTCTTAATTCTGAAAACTTTTCCGGACATCCTTGCGGTAATCACTGAAGAACGAAGGTTCGCGTCCAGATCGAAGATGTACATGAACCGTTTGGTATGCTGTTTGCGATCAATACGAAATTCTTCGAAATCATAAACCCGATCGAGGTACGGGTTCTCATCCAGGAGTGCCTTATCATCTTTCGAGGTGAGAAAACTGACCCGGGGATGATCGAGACGGGTTTTCAGACTCCTTATCAGAGGTGTTGCGAACACAATATCACCGGGTGGGCCGGAAAGGATTACAAGTACCTCCATTTAAACGAGCTGGTAAGTGAACAAATTAAGACTATTTGCTATTTTAGAAAGCGCTAAGCTTGTAAAATACTTCATCCGAGCCTTCGCATAACCTGAGATTCTGGCCAGGACTCTCAAATGCTGTATATCTGGTCGGAAGTCTAAATAACGTAAACTATGAACTACTGGTTGATGAAAACTGAGCCGGGAACGTATTCCTGGGACGATTTGATAAAAGACAAAAAAACTACCTGGGATGGTGTGAGGAATTTCCAGGCTCGAAACAATCTCAAGGCGATGAAGAAGGGCGACGCCGTTTTTATTTACCACAGCATGGACGACAAAGCCGTGGTTGGAGTCGGCAAAATCACAAAAGAGGCCTTTCCTGACCCAAAAGACAACGAATGGGTCGCGGTTGAGGTGGCGCCTCAACGCAAGCTCAAAAAACCGGTAACACTCGCACAAATCAAGGGTGACAAACGTTTAACAAGTATGACTCTGGTAAAGTCTTCACGCCTATCGGTTCAGCCGGTGAAGAAAGACGAGTTTGACATTGTTTTAGGATTAAGCGAGGAGGATTGATTATGAAGTTGTACAAAAGTTTGAAACAGACGCTTACTTTCTCATTGTTGGTAATCACAGCGACCGTCGCAACCGGTCAGGTGACCCAGCCTGTGAGGTATGAACGCGAACAAAAAAACTCGGATGATTATTTCCATATCATTCCCCTTGGCAGTGATGGTATGGCACTCTTTCGTGAACGGGACAAGTTTAAACAGAGTAACCGCCTTTGGGAACTGATCTTTCTCGATGCCGATCTTAAGGAAAAGATCACACTCGACCTGGAGATAAAAGAACGGCACAAAATGGTGGGCTACGAAGTATCGGCCCAGAATCTGTATTTCCTTTTCCGAACCGGAGAAACAAACAAGAACGATTTTGTACTTATAGACATTACGCTGGACGGCGTGGAACGTGGCCGATATCCGGTAAAGCCTGATCTTGACTTCAGGCTGACACATTTCATCAAAGCCGGAAGAAATTTCGTATTTGGAGGCTATGTGAGCAACGAGGCTGTAATCATTCTTTTTGATCCATCGGCAAATAGCCTTAAGGTTGTACCGGGTTTTTTCCAGAAGGATACCGAGCTGGTTGACCTTCGGGCAAACGAGAATGGCACCTTCAACACTATCCTCATGGATCGTAGTAACCGTGGCGAGAAGAAAATCCTCTTCAGAACCTTCGACGACACGGGCAAGCAGTTGTTGGAAGATAACACTGTGGTGGATGAAAACATCACATTGCAAACCGCTATAACAAGTACCTTACGCCGGGAGGATCTCATCATTGCAGGAACCTGGGGCGACCGGAATGCAAAACAGTCGAGTGGATTCTTTACGTTACCAATCAATCCCTTTGCGGATCAGAAAATTCATTACGTGGAATTCGGGAAGTTGGATAACTTTTTGAACTACCTCAATCAGAAGCGCGCCGCAAAAATTAAAAAACAAACCAAAGAAGCAGCAAGCGTTGGTCGCAAACCATCATTCTCGGCGCATGTGATGCCATTTAAAATTGTCGAGGACGAAAAAGGGTTTTATATTCTGGCCGAGGTGTATCAGCCATCAGGTTCCTCGTCTTCAATGTATTCCAATAACCCATACTACTACAATCCATTTTACTCCCCTTACGGCTATCACCCCTTTTACAATGGTTTTTATTATCCTGGAATGCGCCGCATGTACCGGCCGTATATGTATGGACCAAGTTCGCGAAATTCGAATGATATTAAGTCGCTGGAAACGGTGGTGGTCCATATAGACGAAAAGGGTTCTGTAAAATGGGATCAAAGCATAAAACTGGATGAAGTACGACTACCCGGGTTAGAACAGGTGGGCGACTTTGTTGTTATTGATAATATCGTTTACCTGATTTACAAGAAGGAATCGGAACTTAAAATAAAATCAATTGCGTTAGGTGGAGGCGAGGTATCGGATGAAACACAAAAGGTCCGCACATTGGAAGAGAACGATGTTATCCGTTCTGAAAAAGAGACCGAGGGCGGCGTGCGACATTGGTACCGAAATTCATTCTATGTCTGGGGATATCAAACCATTCGAAACACGACCAGAAAGGAAAGGGTCCGGGATGTTTTTTACATCAACCGCATCGATCCGTCGATATAGCATCCTGACGTTAGCGCTCCTGTTAAGCCTTCATGTGAACGGCCAGATTCTGCAGCCCGACAGAATTGAGATTCCATTGATGAAAAATGAGTCTGGCTATGAGATTGCGCCCATGGCCGAGAACGGTTTGTTCCTCTACCGTACGTTGGCGGTGAACGACGATCGGCTCATCGAATTGGTGAAACTTGATACGGCATTCGCTCAACAGTGGCAGGGTTATCTCAAACACGACAAGGCATTTGAACTCATCGCAAAACGACATCTCGACAAGAAACTGCATTTACTTTTGCGACATATTGATATCCGACGCAAGGGTATGCTGATCTTTAAGGTAAACGAAGAAGATGGCACGTATCAGCAGCACCTGGTCAAAAACTACATTCCGTTCGTCCCCACTGAATTCCAGGTTTCCGCAACGGCGGCAATCATTGGCGGGTATTACAACAATGTTCCCGTTGTGTTGTACTATAATTTTGAGACACTGAAATCGAGAGTCGTGCCTGGCTTATTTAACGAAGCAGGTGAATTAACTCAAATAGAGGTGCATGAGGATGGCGGATTCAATGTTCTGATCAGCGCATTCACCCCTGCAGGCCATCGAACCATCTGGATCAAGCAATATGATGCGGAAGGAAGTCTCATTTTCCAGATGCCGCTGAAAACCGACGGTAACAAACATCTTCTATTTGGTAGATCGTTATTCACGGGCAATGCGAGCCAGTTAATCGCGGGAACGTATGGAAACCGGCGATCAGAATATTCCAAAGGATTATTTTTGGCGAGTATAGATCCCAACGGCTATGAGCAAATCCGCTATTACAGTTACGGCGACCTCGAAAACTTTTTCAAATTCATGAAAGTAAAACGCGAGAGGCGCATTAAGGACCGCATCGAACGTCGGAAGGAAAAAGGTAAGAAGGTGCGTTTCAACTACCGATTCATCATTCATGAGATTGTGCCGTATAAAGATCAGTTCGTTCTTCTCGGTGAGGCCTTCTATCCAAAATACGTTACGGTTGACCAGCGTTTTTCATCCGGGTTCTTTTACTATGGCGTCACACCCGCTATGATGTCAAACCGGGGCCGGGTCTTCGATGGTTTTCGTTATACACATGCTGTGGTAATGGGGTTCGACAGTCAGGGACGTCTTCTTTGGGATAACACTTTCGAGATTAATGATGTTAAAACCTTTACACTTGAGCAGTTTGTGAAACTGGAAATGCAACCTGACAAGATTGCCCTTCTTTATCTGTTCGACAATCAGATCCGCTCCAAGATAATCGAAGGCAACAACGTGGTAGAGGGAAAGACCGTTGAGCCAATCCGGATATTGGAAGGTGAAACCCTCTTACGCGATCGTCAAAACGCCTCGAAAAGCCGCCTGAATTATTGGTATAAGGATAACTTTTACGCGTATGGCATACAGCAACTCGCGAGTGGCCCGCAGGGTGAACGCACTGTGTTTTACGTGAATAAGGTGAGTTTTGCCAATGAGGCCACCGACAATTAGCCGGATGATTTCGTTGTTTATTGTTCCCTCATAGTTGTATATTTGCCCGGCGATATGCAAAGAAAACTGATCCTCAATTCGGACCACCTCGACCTCACGATAGACCGCCTTTGCCAGCAATTAATTGAAAATCACGACACTTTCGCCGACACAGTGATTCTTGGCCTCCAGCCGCGAGGCGTCTTTTTCGCAGAAATTCTCCATAGAAAACTTCAGCGCGAGGCCAAAACGGAAATCCCCCTGGGCTATTTGGACGCGACCTTTCACCGCGATGATTTCCGTCGACGTGAAAAACCCGTTCAGGCAAACGAAACCCGGATTCCGTTCCTTATAGAGGGAAAAAATGTCGTTCTGGTAGATGACGTTCTCTTCACCGGCCGGACTATCCGCGCCGCGCTCGACGCCATGATCGCGTTTGGAAGACCAGCCCGGGTTGAACTGCTGGTTTTGATCGAACGAAAATACACCCGCGAATTTCCCATTTCTGCCGATTACGTTGGTAAAGCTGTCAACACCCTCAGCAGCCAACGCGTTCTGGTTGAACTCGAAGCACAAGGCCACAAACAAAATAAAATCTGGTTGATCAATAAGGATTAAGGACAATGTCAAAACTAAGTCAAAAACACCTTTTAGGAATAAAAGACATCACTAAAGAGGACATAGAACTTATTTTTGAAACGGCCGATACATTCAAACAAGTTATCAACCGCCCTATTAAGAAAGTACCATCGCTGCGTGATGTCACCATCGCCAATGTTTTTTTCGAGAACTCAACCCGCACGCGCCTTTCTTTCGAGCTTGCGCAGAAACGCCTTTCGGCTGATGTAATCAATTTCTCAGCATCAAACAGTTCGGTGAAAAAAGGTGAAACGCTTCTCGACACCGTAAACAACATCCTGGCTATGAAGGTGGATATGATTGTGATGCGTCATGCCAGTGCCGGTGCGGCGCACTTTCTGGCCAAGCACATAACCGCCAACATCGTCAATGCCGGAGATGGCACACACGAGCATCCAACACAAGCGCTTCTTGATTCTTTTTCGATTCGCGAACGCCTGGGCGAAGTGGCCGGAAAAAAGGTAGCCATCATCGGCGACATACTCCACTCGCGCGTCGCCTTGTCGAATATATTCGCGCTGAAGAAACTCGGTGCTAAAGTAATGGTGTGCGGACCGCCAACGCTACTGCCGAAATTTATAGGTAGTCTCGGCATTGAGGTGGAATTCGATGTCATGAAAGCACTGCAATGGTGCGACGTCGCAAATGTTCTCCGCATCCAATTGGAGCGCCAACAGATCAAATACTTCCCGTCACTTCGCGAGTATTCGTTGTATTACGGGATATCCCGCAAGATGCTCGATACGTTAGATAAAAAGATTGTGATTATGCATCCCGGACCAATAAACCGTGGCGTCGAACTGAGCAGTGACGCCGCCGATTCGGAGCATTCCATTATTCTCGATCAGGTGGAAAACGGCGTGGCGGTTCGCATGGCAGTACTCTACCTTCTGGCGGGTGCAGCCGGATAACAACGCAATTTCGTATTATTACGCTATTCATTTTTCAAACTGTTTGCCGGGTTCATCCACGCCGCACGGAGGGTCTGATAGCTTACCGTTGATAAAGTTACCGCAAGCGTAACGAGACCAGCGATCAGGAATGTTTCCCACGAGAGCCGGACACGATAGGAAAACTGTTCAAGCCACGTTGAGGTAGCGAAGTAAGCAATCGTGCTACCAATTAGGATGGCGATAGAGGCCAGCCAGAGAAATTCACCCGACAACAGCTTCCAGACATTATACACAGATGCGCCCAGTACTTTTCTGATGCCGATTTCCTTTGTACGTTGTGCAGCCAAAAATGCCGCGAGTCCAAAGATGCCCACGCAGCTGATCACGATCGCTAATATTGAAAACACAAAAGCGATTTTTCCGACACGTTCTTCGGCCTCGAATAAGCGGTTGTAATCATCATCGACAAACGCATATTCGAAAGGTGCAGTTGGTGCATGTTTGCGAAAGACCGATTCCACTTCACGCAGGCCATCAGCGACACCGACCTCCGGCTTTAGTCGTACCGAATAGTATCCGGTGTTATCGTAGCCGACAAAATAAAGGTGCGGAGTTTGTTCGCGATATGGGCTCCAGCGAATCTGGTCGCGGATCACACCGACAATATCACGCTCCTTGCCATAACCGAAACTGATCTTTTTCTCCAACACATCTCCGCCAATCAGTTTTGCCGCCATTTCGTTGATGATAACTGCCGTTGAATCCGTACTGTGATCGCGCGAAAAATCCCTGCCTCCTATGAACTGAAACCCATGCGTCGCCGGGAAGTCATGACTGCAACGATTACGCGCGAACAGCGGCGGCGATCCCGGGTCCATTCCTTCCCACCTTATCGAAGCGTCTGCAGACATGGCACCGGTGATGGGAAAATCTGACTTCGCCATATTTTCTACAACTCCGGTAGCAAGGAGGGCTTCACGGATGGTGTTGTAGTCGACATTCGCGAGCTGATCGGTGCGAATGGCAATATGAATAATCCCAATAGTGTCGAACCCTGCCGGCCTGTTCCGCGCATGCTTAATCTGATTGAAAATTACCACCGTTCCAATGATTAACACTACAGAGACGGCGAATTGAAAAACGATCATGGTTCTGCGAAGCGTGATCCCGCGAGCGAAACCCGGCCGACCTGATTTCTTTAAGGCGTTCACGGATCTCAACGATGCCTGAAAAAAAGCAGGGTAAGCCCCCGAAAACACTGTCACTACCAGAACAAACGAAACTGACGAAATCCAAAACATCCCATCACCCCACGGAATAGCTATCTGCTTTTCGGCAAGGTCGTTAAACCACGGTAACACCAGGGCGGCACCTATAATCGCGATCATAAAGGCGGGCAAGATCAGCATCAGCGACTCGATGAGAAATCGTTGCATTAATTGCTGAGGATGCGACCCCATCATTTTCCGTACGCCGATCTCCTTCGCGCGGGTTTCGCTCCTGGCAGTGGTAAGGTTAACAAAGTTTACGCATGCCAGTATGACTATCGAAATGCTGATGACTGCCAGCATCTGCACCAGACGAATTCTCCCTCCGGCGCTTCGTCCCTCATTGAACTCACTTCGCAGGTGCCAGTCACGCATTGGTAAAAGTAAACCTTCCGGGCGCAGTGCCTTCCCGTCGGCGGAAGCATGATCAAACAATAGCGTTTTCATTCTTTCCTGCGCGCTGTTCAATGATGCTTCGGCGTCGAGGAGTACAAAGCATTGATAGATGTACGTTTCCCAATCATCGGGCCCTGGCGTCTCGGGCTTCTTAAAGTGATAGGCCAATGGGGCAATCACGTTAACTCCTCCGAAGGCTGAGTTGAATGGAAAGTCTTCGAATACTCCGGATACCGTCAAGTCATCGCGGTCTGCAAGCCGGACCGTTTTTCCCGGCGCATCGCCTGCAAAGAGTTTATTCGCGAGGTGACGGCTCACTAATATCGAATTCATATCCGACAATGCGGTTGTCCCTTCAACCATTTTTAGTGAGAATACCGATGCAAAAGCCGGCTCTGAAAACAGGACGCTTTCTGTAAACGAGTTTTCATTATGTGCGACCACGAGTTGCCGGGGCCAGGTGGTAACAACGGTTTCCGCCAATCCGGCAATATGTATTTTCATCGCTTCGCCAAGGGCTGCGGGGACATCATTAATCGTCATTCTTTCCCCGCCGAATGTGATGGTATGATATACCTGCGCAACGCGGTCATGGTGATCAAAAAACTTATTAAATGTAAGTTCATCACGAACCCAAAGTCCGATGAGCACAGCAACAATTATTGCGGCGGCGAGGCCCACGATGTTGATAAGTGAGTACAGGCGCGTGCGAAGAAGATAGCGCATTGCGACGAGCAGATCATGAACAAGCATAACGGTCCATTTTTGAATGATGGATTCCTTCTGATGATTGCGCCGCAAAAATAGTTTTGAACAGAGGGGATATTCGCAATAGCACGAAAGCTCTAGGAACCGGCTAGCCGATAACTTCGCTAACCAGTTAACAAGTTAGCCTCAGCCGTTTGCTATAGGTATTCGTAATTCCCCAAATTCCAGAGCTTCGTCTCTGGGTTTTTATTAATTTTGGCCCTTTAAACGTGCGCGATGATTTACAATTCTATAATAGAAACGATTGGTAATACCCCTCTGGTAAAGTTACAGAAGCTCAACCGCGGTATACCGGGAACAATATTGGCGAAAGTTGAATATTTCAATCCCGGCAATTCGACCAAAGACAGAATGGCTTTAAAGATGGTGGAGGATGCCGAAAAAGCGGGGCTATTGAAGCCGGGAGGTACCATCATCGAAGGTACATCGGGAAACACGGGTATGGGGTTGGCACTGGCCGCCATTGCGAAAGGCTACCGCTGCATCTTCACCATGGCGGATAAGCAATCGCAGGAAAAGATAAATATTTTGAAAGCAGTGGGTGCCGAAGTGATCGTTTGTCCCACGAACGTGGCACCGGAAGATCCGCGTTCATACTACTCGATTGCACGAAAGCTGAACAAGGAGATTCCAAATTCATTTTATCCGAACCAATACGACAACCTATCGAATACTGCGGCGCATTATGAAACGACAGGCCCGGAAATCTGGAAACAGACTGAAGGTAAGATAACGCATTATGTGGCAACGGTCGGCACGGGTGGTTCGATGTGCGGTACCGCAAGGTATTTGAAAGAACAGAATCGCGGCATCGTTACTGTGGGTATAGACACGTATGGATCGGTGTTCAAGAAGTACAAGGAAACCGGCATCTTCGACGAGAATGAAATTTATCCCTATCTCACCGAAGGTTTCGGTGAAGACATTTTGCCAAAGAACGTAGACTTCGACGCGATTGACCAGTTCATAAAAGTAACGGACAAAGATGGGGCTATTGCAGCGCGACGGCTATCGCGTGACGAAGGCCTTTTTGTTGGGTGGTCCAGCGGATCTGCTGTTCATGGAGCTCTCGAGTATGCGCGCGAAAACATGAAGGAAAGTGACATGATGGTTATACTTCTTCCCGACCACGGCACCCGGTATCTTGCCAAGGTCTACAACGACCAATGGATGAAGGACCACGGTTTTCTTGAGTCCCGAAACTTCCAATCAGCACGGGATATCATTCAGGGAAGAAATGGAAAGGATAGTCTTCACACCGTCTCGAAGATTTCAAAAGTAAGCGAAGTCATTTTGATGATGAACCGAGAAGGCATCGATCAGATACCGGTGCTTGAGGAAGGTCAGTTTGTGGGAAGCGTAAGTTCAGCATCGCTGCTGGAGAAAATTATTCAGGACCCTCAGCTTCAGAATAAACAGGTAGGCGAGGTTATGGACAAGCCAATGTTGTTTGTCGCGCCTGACAGTACGCTTGATGTTTTATCATCGTTGCTTAACAAGGATAATAAAGCGGTACTCGTTCGGGATGCCACAGAGAAGGTGCATATTATCACCCAGCATGATGTGCTTCGCGCGATAACGAGCTAACGAAAGGGGCCAATCCTCAATTATCGAGAATTTCAATCTCAACGCGCACATTTTCCTGAGCACGTGAACTATGTTTGTCGTGTATGGGCTTCTTACCACCCCAGGCTTTTGTTTGCATTCGTTCAGCAGGGATACCGTTGCTGATAAGAAAATTCCGTATTACCTCGGCGCGCTCCAGTGAAAGTTTTTTCGAAGAACCGAATCCTTCTTTGGTTTTGGAAAGCGAAAAGAAATCAGCCGCGTCTGCCTCGGCATAAATGATTTTTCCGGAATTCTTGCCGTTGGCGTGACCGTGAATCCGTATCTTATATTTCTCGTTTTCCTTCAGCATTTCGAGAAGGCTGGTTACCTCAAACCGTGATTCCGGTCGCATTATGGCAGCATCCTTGAAAAAATACACGTGATACATCGTCGCGATGTCACCCTTCTGAAGACGTACCAGTTCAAAGGGGATGACGACTGCCCCGGTTTCACTTTGTTCGATTCCCTCACCGGATGGGTTGGTAAAATTGATGTCGCGCTGCATCTTTCTGTATCCAAATACTTCACAAACAACTGACAGACTACCCGATTTTCCCGGCGGGCTCAATACCCGGACATCCATGTTACCCTTATAGGAACCAATTTTTCTAAGCTTCTCATTGTCGATTAGTGCAACGTCACCTTCAATCGGTTGTTCATCGAGGATTCGCGTGAGTTTAAAAAAGAACTTCTTCCCTTTCGTTTCATCGTCGGCCTCGTCGGACACAGACTCGGTTTTTGCAATCGAGTTTCCGGGTACTATTGGCGTTGTGCTATCCGCAGTTGCCATCAGGACTTGCGCAGCGGATTCTGGTGCGTCAGAAGTGGAAGGCGTAAGGCTGACCTGTGAGACCGGGTTAATGTCAACACCCTGATAGGAGGCGAGATCCTGCCCTGCCTTTATCTTACCAAGAAAGCCATTGTAAACCCAGGTGTCTTTAAACTCGGATTCATCACGCAATCGCCGCGCTTCGGCAATCGCTTCATCGCGATCCGATGTGTTCAACACAAATACGTAATAAAGATTCCGGTTTGGATTCATCTCGTATTTCGCATTCAAGTGGAGGTCTTTGTGCGCGTGACTGGTAAACCGGATTGCGTTCTTGTGGTATTTGAATGCGCCTATAACGACGTAATTCGGATGTTCTTCCGATAATTGAAAGGCGAGGGTAGGCAGCGGTCGTAGCAACGATAAAAAAATACCTACCAGTGCAAAAAGTTTAAGAGATTTCATAAACACTGGAAAAAGGGTAACTCAACCCGAAATTAGTAAAGATTTAACAAAAAACAAGTAAGAATCTACCCGTCAATGAATTAGAGGCGTGGCAATACCTCGAAATCTTGTTCCAGCACGATGCCGTTGTCGTCAATAACCATCAATTTATGTCTGCCTTCGGAGGGGCGAAGCGCCAAAGAATGACTTTTCCTGGTGCTTGCGATATAAGTTCCATCGATGTGCCAGTATACCGTTGTAGCGTCGTTTCGGTGTGCAAGCTGGAAGATTACTTCGCTCTCTCTACCCGCAAGATCACGTGGAATGAAGAATTTGGAGCCGCCCTTGGGATAGATAAAATCCATTACACTTAGCTCCTGAGGTGCGGCACAGTCAGCGCGAAACGGTGGCAAGGGTTGATACGTAATGTTTTTCTTACGGAAGTAATATTCTTGTGCAGGTGGTAACACGAACCAGTCGAACTCCCGTGCTTCGGATGGCCCGGCGCAAAGGTTATTAAGCTGAAACTTTCGGTCGGAACTCAGATGAACCCTCTTGTGATAATGGCATGGCAGTGCATGAAGAGCCCGGGTTGTAACCCAGGCAGTATCGGTTTCCGGGCAAATCCCTGAACTCCGAAGGCCACTTCTTTTACAGATTGTCAATTGTTTCATTTCACCTACTGGTTGCGGGAACCAGGAATCACTGATTAGATGAGAAAAGATTTCGAACATAACGGGAGCGGCTGCATCGCTGCCTGTGAGTCCGGGTCTCCCTTCTCCGTCGGCGTTTCCGACCCAGACACCAACTACGTATTTCGGCGTTACTCCTATTGCCCACCCATCGCGGAATCCGAAACTTGTACCAGTCTTCCAGGCGATGTTCTTTTGATTTGTGAAATAACGCCAACCCGATTCCTCCCCGGGGCGATATAGTTCTTTTAGTGCGTCGAAAGTGTGATAGATCGATGACGCGCTTAGCCATGACGTTGCCTCAGGGAAACGTTGATCCGCTTCCGTGACAGTGCAAGAAAGGGGATGAAAGTCACTGCGAACATATTTGTTCTTTCCGGGAAAAGTTGCATAATGATTCAACGTCCTGGCCATCGACGCATACATTCCGGTGACGTCCCATAAAGATGCCTCAGCACCGCCGAGAATCAGCGACAACCCATAATGGTCAGCGGGCTTGTCAAGCGTATGCATGCCCATGTGCTTCAGAAGCCGGTGGAACCGCTCATAACGGTATTCCTTTAACATGTGAACAGCGGGTATATTCAATGATCGGATCAATGCGATGTTTGCCGAAACAGCACCATCATAGTCATGCGAAAAATTCTTCGGTGCAAATCCATTGATAAACGTCGGGACATCCGGCAGCAAGGTTGCAGGAAGTATCTTTCCCTCGTCAAGCATTGCTGCGTAAAGGAAAGGTTTTAAAATACTACCCGTGCTTCGTCGGGCGTGGATGATGTCTACATCGACGGCGTCCTGTTTTCGTGTTCCAACGTTACCGACATACGCCAGAACCTCACCAGTCTGAACATCCGCCACTATCGTCGCCGCGTTGTGAATTTGATTGCCCTTCAGACGTGCATGATTTCGTTCGAGAATCTCTTCGATGTTTCGTTGTAATGTATAATCTACCGTGCTGACTATTGACTTTTCCCCGGATCCATCGCGCCTGAACCGATCAAGGAGGTGCCGGGCGTGACGCGGTAGTGGAACTGGTTCATCAGGAAGCGGTTCAGCGCGGGAAAGCGCACAGGTCAATGAATCGATTGTTCCCATACGGAACAGTTTATTGAGCAGGTCATTGCGTTTAAGCTTTAACGCATCCCTGTTCCTGCCCGGATGTATAAGAGCCGGTGAATTGGGAAGGACTGCCAGAAGAGCCGCTTCTCCCCATGAAAGTTGTTTGTCACCGCGTCCGAAATAGCGCCAGCATGCCGCTTCCATTCCTACTACATTTCCTCCAAACGGAGCATGTGATGCATACAAATTGAGGATCTCTTCTTTTGAATAACGAACCTCGATTCGCGAAGCAAGAATAACCTCACGAATTTTTTCAACGATAGTTCTTTTCTGGCCTTTTCGCGCAAGCCGCACGACCTGCATAGTGATGGTACTTCCTCCACTCACAACCTTGCCGGCCTTTATATTTTGACGGGTCGCCCGCACAAGTGATAAAACATCGACGCCTGGATGTGAATAAAAACGCTTGTCTTCATAAGCTATTAATGCCTGGCGGTATTTATCGTTGACCGATACAGAAAGCGGAAAGCGCCATTGTCCATCGTCGGCGATCGAGGCCGAGAGCAGTTCACCGTTTCTTGAAAACAACACAGTAGAGTAGGGCTGATGAAAGAGCCTTTCGGGAAGGCACAAGAGATACCAGATGAACAACACCCCGAAGGTTGCGGTCCACTTCCACTTCCTAATGATGAAACGCTTTATCTGGTTAAGCCACAACATCCCTCGATATTGTTAAGGTGTGCCTGGCTTGATTACATGTACCTCGAAGCCTTTTCTGCGTGCAAAAATACTTCTGTCGTACATGGCCTCGCAGCTGGTAGCCGGCAAGTAGTACGTTCCGGCATAACTTGCCGTGAGCAATACCCGGAACGTCTTGCGTTCATTCTGTCGCAAACCAAAATATGTGTAGACCCGATCATCGCGGATGTCCTGATAATCGAATGCGTCTGTCTTCAGCATTGATTGATCATCATTCAAACGCAGATTCGTGATTTCCCATCCTGACGGGAACACTTGGGTAAGGGCCAGGTTCTCGTACGACGAACGGACACCGTGGTGCCTCACTGACACCTCGGCCATAAACTCCGTGCCCTGAGTCAAACGGGAAACGTCGAGGGGCTGCCCGGCCATATCGGTGTAGTTGACCTGAAGACTTACATTATTTTCGGCGTCTTCTTCGGCGCCCCGTGAAGGTGTGCCCACCCTAATCATTCGCGCGAAAAGAGGACCTGCACTATTGCTTTCGACTTTCATTTTCAACTTTCCGCCATCAGCGCGGGGCACGGTTACCTGCGACACGGGGAGTTTGCTGACCACGCGCGTAGCTTTGCCGTTGATGGAGTACGTAAATGAAAGATCGCCACGCTTGTCCATTCCCGCGAATGCCGCGATTGCCTTAAGACACATGGCAGATTCCTGTGTGCTTAACCAACGTTGCGGGTCACTAAGCTCGCGGGATATTTCTTTTAGGATTTCGAAACCTTTAGCCCGATCATTGAGGAGTACCAGTGTTTCAAGAATCAGCGCCTGGTCGCGCAATCCCGATCCATAGCTGTATGCCAATTCACGATATGGTTTCACCGTCACATTCCGGGTGGCGATGAGTTCTTTTGCGGCCTCCATCTGAGAAATTTTAGCGTAGGCTGATGCCAGCATCCACGCGGCCGTGTTCGACAACTCATAATCTTCCCGCAGGCGATTCATTGCCCCCACAGCAGGTGAACCTGCAAGGGCCAGCGTGTACAAACGATAGGCCTGCTGTAAGTCATTATTGTAATATCGCGTATCGCGCCGCCATGACTCGGCCCTGCCGGCCTGGAACACCTTCCATTTGCGAAGTAATTCATCGGGAACATAGTAACCTCTGGCGGAAGCTTCAACCAGAAAATGGCCGGCATACGAAGTTCCCCAGGAATCCGCGTCTTCAGACCCGGGCCAGTAAGAAAACCCGCCATCCCGCAACGCCATACCCTTCAATCGTTCTATCCCCGCGGTGATGTTCGTTTGAATAGTTTGCTTTTCAGCGTCAGTCAGTTCTTTGAATGCTCCGACATACAGCTGAGGGAAAACCGATGAGGTAGTCTGCTCAACACAACCATGGGGATACCGGACGAGGTAGCGTAAACGAGACGCAAGATTCAACGGGGGCATGTTTGATACTTCCAGCACGGCCGAGTTCGTCCCTGCAATTCCAAAGGGTACAACGTCTGATTGCCATTGATTACCTTGCTCGATCAGCGCTTCTGAAATCTGGGTGACCGGCTGATTTGGATTTCTTATTTCAATTTCGATAACATCTTCAGCAGCGTAACTTCCGGAGGTCGCTGTAACGGTGATCCGGCCGATTCCGGTTTCAGGCATGACGCGCAAATTGAAATCAGCCGTGATTTCACCAGTTGCAGGCATCCCTACCTCCTGCGAGTTGTTGCCTTGAACCTGCACCGGCCCAGTCGTTTTCACTGATAACTTAACATCGCGAACGTCCTTTCTCTCCGAGAAGATAGTGACTGGAAGCTTAACCGTTTCGTCGGGGCCAAGTACCCGCGGTAAGGTGGCCAGTACCATTAGCGGCTTCCTTACGGGCACGGCCTTTTCCGTTTTACCGTATGCGCCGTCATAACCGGCGACCACCATCACTCTTACTGAACCAATGTATTGAGGCATCGTGAAACGATGTGTCTGCGCTTTGCCATCGTAGGTGAATGGCCCGAAGAATTTTACGACGGGTTTGAAGCGGTTTGCCCTTGGATCCTCCTCTGCTGCTCCCATTTCACTGTCGCCACCAACGGTAAGCACCCGTTCGAGCCGATTTCCATAAGCACCGATGACCTGATCAAACATATCCCAGGTTTTTACGCCAAGCGCCTCCTTTGCATAAAATCGGTTCCATGGATCCGGCGTTTTGAAACGTGTGATATCAAGTAATCCCTCGTCGACCACTGCTACGGTATACGTCATCTTCTTTTGATTCTTCTCAGCAATCTTAAAGACAACCTCTTTTCCTGATTCGAGCTCATCGGGAATTGTCAATACCGGTTCAAGCCGGGTTCCTTCATTTTCAACAGTAACGCCGGTAACGCCGTATAGCCGAACCGGTAGTTCATTCATAGTCTGACTGTGAGGCTGCATAACAGAGACGTGTATATAAACGTTGGGCGTCATTTCAGCAGTTGATTTAAAGCTGTAAGACGTTTCACCTTCCTCGGTATCTATCCACTCGGTGTGCAGCACCCGTGTACCGTTCTCGACACTGATCAATGCCCTGCCTTTTGCCGGAGTCGGGAGCCCGAGCTTCACGCTCTCACCAACTTTGTAGTTCGGTTTCTCGGTTTCAAAACTGATCAGATTAGGAGCGCCGGACTCGCCCCCTCTCATTCGGCTATACCATCCCGGTTCATCGACATAGACAACCTGCCCTGTACAGTGGCCTGAAACCGGATCGCATACCTGCAAATAGTATCGGCCATATTCGTCGGTGGTTGAGTTCAATAGGAGATTATAAATTCCTTTCCCGTTTTGCGTGCTTGCAATCTCATTTCGGATCAATCTTGACGATGACCCATTCACATAATTGGCGATGCCCGAGCCGGAATTGTCCCACCACCAACGCCAGTCCAGCTTGAACAACCTGACCTCCAGATTGCTTCTCGAAACGCCCTTTCCATTGACATCGCAGGTTACGAGTTCAACGGGATGTTTCGTGTCGAAATAAAGTACACCACTGTACCTTTCGCCTTCGGGCACCTTCAATCCCACATAAGACTTGTAAGGTGAATATGGGATGCTCACCCGATCAATACTGAAGTTCCCACTTTCTTCAAATACCTTTCCGCGTAAGACTACGTTGAGAAAGCCAGGTGGCGGAGTACCGGTGTCAAGATTGAATGCAAGCGATGCCTTGCCTTCACTGTTGGTATGACCTTCGAACACGGATTGTGTTTCGGCATAAAACGTTCGCGAGACATCCACGAACGTAAAAGCTTTATACGCATCGAACATCGTGGGTACGCTGGCCATGGTCATGTCAAATTCTGCCTTCAGATTTTTACCCGGAGGGCCGTGAAGCCAGTTTACCTGGAGTGTACCTTCCACCTGGGGATCAGTAAACCGTTCCTGACCAAAATCAAGGTTTATCTTAAGTCTGTTCGGTTTTACCGTTTCAATCTTCAGCGTCTGGGTATGCGTGAACGATCCCGCTTTGACACGACCTGTCCAGTTACCGGTAGGTGCGTCGGCTGGTGTTGCCGTTGCAAGCGAATAGAATCCGTTAGTTGACGACGACCTGACCATTCTGTTCACGACCTGACCTTGCGGATTCTGCATCTCAAATACAACGGGATGGGTATCCGGAAATTGATCCAGCTTGTCTTCGAGGATGAATGTCAGATGTAGTGAGTCGCCCGGCCTCCACACACCGCGGTCGCCATAGAGAAATCCTTTTAGTCCACGGCGCACCGACTCGCCAGACACATCAAAGCTGCTGGTGCTCAACGCCTCGCCATCGGCAAGCTTCAGGTAGCCGCGCTGGCCTCCCTTACGGGCCACGAGTGCAAAGGGCTGGTCTTTCGTTTTGAACTCAGCTTTTCCGTCGGCTGAAGTGGTTGCTGTTCCCAGAAGTTGTTGTTGAAAACTATAAAGCTCTACAGTCACACCACCTGCAGGTTTGGCGTCATTCAGATCGGTAATAAATGCAAGTGTTGTTTCATCGTCACCTCGTTTTGCGATCAGGCCAAGATCCGATGCCAAAAGATTCTTCCGGATGAAACGATCTTGTGTATAGTAGGATGCATGACAGGGATTGTTTCGCTCACGCCAGTCGTAGTCATCATAGTAATAGTAATATTCATCTTCATAATACTCACCGTAGTAATCGGATTGATAACCGGGCTCATCTTCTTCTGTCGGGAATTCCTCATCCTCCGAAGGAATGGCACAGGGTAGTGATGCATAATTCTTCCGAAAAGAAATTTGCACCTGATAGATTGCTCCGGGTTCCGGTTGAATAATTTCCGCCAGGTCAAGCGTATAACGGTTCCATCTGTTAAAATCGGTAACTCCGGATTTGTCAAGCGCGAGTTTCTTTCGGATCACACGCTTCCCGACGCGATGGAGTTCGCTTCTGTCGCCGAGAGAGTTCACCTGAAGAAACTGGAGAATATTGTTTTCAAAGATCCTGAAAACGGTGACTTCAACTGCGTTCAGGTTTACCGCTTCAAAAGGAAGCACCAGGCCATTCGCCGATGGAAGAATAGTTCCCTGACCTTTGAAACGTACTGCGGGCGAAAGCTCTTCGAACAACACCTCGGCCAATGCCCGCTCCTTCAGCTTTCTGTCGAAAATGTTGCGCACCGCCGGATCAATGCGAATTGTTTTCGTTCCCGACAGTTTTGTCGCCGGATAAATGCGAAGCAGGTTTTCTTCAATATCAAAGTCCAGCCGATCAGCGTCATCCAGAGTAACCAGGCCTTGCAGCGTTTGTCCGTCCTTCAACGGATCGGAGAATCTCAACACGATCTGCTGTGTGGGCATTTGCATAACTTCAGCATGGAGTAACTTGAAATCATTAACGGCTGGAATTTCGACATCGCTTGTGGCGACATCCTTTACGCCGAGTGCTGAACCATCGAGTTTGATCTGTACCACGGACGGTGTGTTCTTGCGCTGAACTTCCTCAATTGTAAAATGATGCTGCTTCCCCTGCGCACTGTGAACCCACGTTACATTAAGCGGGTTGTTTTCCTGGGTAGAAACAAAGGCTTTCTCAATTTCGGCTGCGTCGGCTTCATCGGCAGTTAATATCAGACCTTCTACCTTTTGGCGTTTGGGATCACTCGATTCATAAGCCTTAAGATTTGTGACGCGTACTTCAAAGTTTTGAGCGATGGTTTGAAATGAATACCGGAACGTTGCTAAATCGTTAGGCACGGTCTGGATTTTCGATAGGAAGAATTCAGCCTGATAGGTTGTGCCGGGTACCAGTCGACGATCCGGCCGGAATTCTATGGTTCTGGAATCAAGCCAATAGGCTTTTCCTTTAACGGAAGGCGTGAACGCAAATAATTTGGTATCGACTGGCTGTCCCGTTTTGGATGAATCAGCTATCTCGGCGGCGAAAACAATGCGAAGCGGGGAAACCGTTGAAACTACACCGGCGGTGTAGGAGGTGATATATTCTGCGAAAGCCGAGTTAACATAGGTCTGCCGGGCCTGTTCCTGATCAGATCGGTTAGCATAATAGTAATAGCTGATGGCGATTAAAATGATTGCGGAAAAGCCGACGACTATTCCTTTCAGGGGCACAGTTTTCATAATCCGGTATGCTCGTTAGGGGGGTAAAAAGATCGACGTTTTTTTAATAAGAAACGAGCAACGTGACCAATTATTAACCGTTCAGACAATATGTGCCGGATTTATTTTGATGTAAGAATCGAGGGGATAATTTAGCGAAAAAATAATGTATGGATAGTTTCTTACAGGAAGAATACATGAACAACCGGGTACTCGACTACCTGATCGCGATAGGCATTATTCTGGTCGGACTGATATTAGTTCGCGTGATGCGTAACGTAATCCTGGCTCGCTTGCATCGGTGGGCCGACTCCACGAAAACCAAAGCCGATGATTTCATCATAAACAGCGTTGAGAAATTCGGTGTTCCTGCGTTTTACTATTTTGTAGTATATAGTGGCATCAGTTCACTGAATCTCAGTTTGAAAGCCCAAAGCGTTCTTAACACGGCTACCACCGTCGTTATAACATACCTGCTGATTCGTCTTATCTCAACCACCATTCTCCATCTTCTTCGACGATATATCCGCAGACAGGAACGCGGCGAGGAAAAAGTGAAACAGCTGGGTGGGCTGATGATGATTATTAATGCGATGATTTGGATCCTGGGAATTATTTTCCTGATCGATAATCTGGGTGGCGACGTAACGGCCCTCATCGCCGGACTTGGGATTGGAGGTATCGCCATTGCACTGGCTGCGCAGAATATTCTCGGGGATCTATTTAACTACTTCGTCATTTTCTTTGACCGCCCTTTTGAGGTGGGGGATTTTATCATTGTTGACGACAAACTCGGTACGATCGAATATATTGGTCTGAAAACGACGCGAATCCGTAGCCTTTCCGGTGAACAGTTGGTGATCGGTAATGCAAACCTTACCGACAGCCGTATTCATAACTACAAACGAATGCCGCGGAGAAGAATCGTATTCACTATTGATGTCGAATACGGTACCCCTCTTGAAAAGCTGCGCGAGCTTCCAGGCTTTTTCAAGTCAGTGATTGAAAAAGAAGAGTTGACCACTTTTGACCGCGCCCATTTTGCAAAATATGCCGACTCCAGCCTGAGATACGAGATGGTATATTTTGTTAACGTGCCCGATTTTAACGCATACATGGACATTCAACAGAGAATTAATTTCACTATCTACGAGGAATTCAACCGGCGTGGGATTGCTTTTGCATTACCTTCGCGATCCATTTATTTCAATCCGAATCAAAAGCTCGAACAAACACTGGAGTCTCTGGTGGACCGGAACGAGGGCCGCGGTCGTGTGAGTTAGGCGGTTGAACACCGTTGGGGTACCACGGGGGTATTTATCCTTTTTCTCGAAACGGGGACTTTTTTGCGCAATACCTTAGAAATCAGGGGTTGTCGGAAGGTAATATTTGCGGTAATTTGAACACTCATTTTAACGCTGAAATGTGATGACGACCTCGATTCTACTCGTTGATGACCAACAACTTTTCCGGGAAGGCCTTGCCCTGATTTTGAAGCAGCATATGCCCGAACTCGCAATCACCCACGCGGGCAGCGGGCCGGAAGCGCTGGAGATTTTGAAATCAACCAAGATCGACCTTGTATTGCTTGACATCGGTATGCCGGAAATGAACGGTATGGAGGTTGTCGGCCATATTACCAAAGAATATCCCGATATGCTGATTCTCGTGGTAACCCAATACAACGGAGAGGCTATGATAAAGCATCTTCTTCGGATCGGGGTGCACGGATTTATATTCAAAAGCAGCGCTCCCGAGGAAATACGCGAGGCTATCAAGACCGTCCTGGAGGGCCGACAATACGTTCCCGGTAACCTTCAGCCATCATTTCTGAAAAAGATGGCCATGTCAGACGCGCCGGCAGTGCTGAAGAAACGGGAGGCCGAAATTCTGCTGCTGCTGAAGATGGGGCGCTCAAGTAAGGAAATAGCGGAACGCCTGAACCTGAAGGAAAACACGATCAATAGCTACCGCGAAGAGATGCTTCAAAAAACGAAAACAAAAAATGTTGCGGAGTTGATTTCTTACGCTTACGAAAACGGCATGCTTGGTTGAATCAGCTGCTCAGATGAGGGTTGGACTCTGCCCCCGTTTTCTTTAATGACAATGTCACACGCATTCCCCTGGTCAGTTCTTCCCGCACCATCGTTGCCCCGATAATGTTCGCACGCTTAATGATGTTTCCCGTACCCATACCTCCGCCGCTGGTGCTCTTTTTTTCCTCCGGGTGCGAATAACCTGAGCCATCATCTTCCACCACGATGGTCAGCGTATCATCGTCCCAATGCAGTTGCACTGAGATATTCCATGCCCCGGAATGCTTGATGGCGTTGGTCAATAATTCCTGAACAATACGGAAAAGATTCAGTTTTTGCTTATGCGTTATTGGGAACGCGATTCCACTCTGTACAAAATGCAAATGCGTGCCTTTGTATGCATCAAGCTTCCGGCACAGCTCCCGTAAGGCGAAATCGATCTGAACCTGATCCAGCATTTGTGGTGCGAGGCTCCAGATGTTGTGTCGGATCGATTCAATTACAAGGTTTAGATTTTTACGAATCTCAAGCAAACGCGCCTCACCATAAGGAGTCAGTTGAGATGATTCACGCAACACAAGTTCGAGATCGAGATGAATGACACTAAGTAATGTACCCAGCTCATCATGCAATTCGCTTGCAATCCGGTTACGCTCCTGTTCAATCAGTTCGCTGACGTTGCTGAAAGACGCCGTTTCTGCATCGGTCTCCACTGATTTCGGCGGTTCAGACACATGCCTTCCAGCGTTCCTGAAGAACTGAAATACCACAACGAGAAGCAAAACAAAAGAAACGATTGCCCAGGGATTCTCTTTCAGAAATTCCATTTATCTTGTTAAATTGTTAAAATCACGCTTTGCCGCTATGGGAGTATTCTTTCTTTTACTCATGGGAACAATGCTTCAGGAAATCTCCTTCAAAGACAAGCAATTGCAGAATGCACGCGTCAAAGCAGCCTATCAAACGAAGGAAATTACTGTAAAAAATCATTTTAACCATAAAAACCTTAATTATCAGGGTTACCGCCTCTTCCTGCGGGTGTTCAAAAAAGACGGCAAACTTGAGGTCTGGATAAGGCCACAAGGTGACAACAAATACCACTTACTGGTGGAGTATAATATTTGTTCCCCATCAGGTGAACTCGGGCCAAAGCGCAAAGAGGGGGATCGCCAGGTTCCTGAAGGGGTGTATCACATCAGCCACTTCAATCCTCAAAGTAATTTTCATTTATCTCTCGGATTGAATTATCCGAACCGTTCAGATAAAATTCTGGGACATGCCAACCCCGGAAGTGCAATTTACATCCATGGTGATTGCGTTACCATCGGGTGTTTACCCATGACCGATGAGATAATGAAAGAATTGTATGTTCTTGCCGTAGAAGCAAGGAACTCAGGCCAGGGAAACATTCCGGTTCACATATTTCCGACGCGGCTGAGTACGGCCGATTTGGCAAAGCTTGAAAACGACTGGCGTCGCGATCCAAATAAACTCAGTTTCTGGAAGAATCTTCAATCCGTGTATAACGACTTTGAATCCAACCGAACACTCAGACAAGTTTACGTTAACTCAAAGGGTGAATACTCTTTCTGATCAGAATCCAATCACTTGTCCTTCTCCAGCACAAGCGTCACCTTATTGAAGTCAGCCGCGGCATTGATTACTCTACGAAATTCCTCATAACGGTCAAGGGGAACTGAAATTTCTGTATAGTACTCCGTGATATCGACATCAAGAACATTTCCGTTTAATGTGTATTTTGAGATGAATGCGAAGGGTTGCTTTTCACCTGTTGTATATACAACATTGAATTTAAGGTCATCGGGATTCTTGATGGTATAACCAGCAGGAAGGTGAACGCGAATCTTTCGATCATATAATCGGTTAAAGTCGTTTTCTACGGGTGTTACCCTTTCGTCGTCGCGATACATTTCGGTTTGAGGACCGATCAGTTCACCGACTTTCAACAACAATCGCGGACCGGCTCTTTCCAGAAAATGTGTCGACTTAAACTCAACATCCAACAGAAAATTATCATGGATACCTTCAGCTACGGATTCCGCGGTCCACTTAACGATTTCCGCATCGGGTGCCGAGCTCCTGGTAAGGGTTTCTACCATATTCACTTTGTGCTCCTGTGTCATCATCGGCAGGTACGGCGTGAAGTAAAGTGCATTGTAGCCACCATAGACCTCCTTCTTTTTTATGACGTTACGAGAAAGATCATCGTTAAACGACACCGCAATATCCAGGTTGTTGAAACTTAGTTTGTAATCCGGTGCCGGGATCGCTTTCACCGAAGCAAGACCCGACATCGTGGTTCCAAGGGCGAACGGCTCGATGAATAATCCATCCGTTGCTGTGAATTGATCCGGAACGAACGGATAGCGGTGTTCAAAAGAATAAGGCGCAATAAATCCTCTGGTAGACGGAAAATAGAGCAGGTATTCATCGAGGTAGCCCCAGGTGTCGAATGAACCGTCGAAGCGGGAGCTCTGACGATCACAGGTCAATACGGGATGAACGCCAAGGTTCGCCTTGCCAAATACAGCGACAAAAAGGCGGGTGATGCCTTCCTTTGAAGCAATTCTGTTTTTAATGATGGAATGTAGCTGGCTCGCGTTCTCACCTCGTGCATTCTCATCCACCTGAATTGAGGTCTTTATTTTTTGTTCGATTGTTTTGATGCGAACTTCGGCTGGGGAAGTGGACTTGTCGCCCAGGCTACTGTAAAATTTTTCAAGGGCTTTTTCTTCATCTCTGGTAAGCGTTGTCAGTCGTGAATAGAAATTCTTTCCCGCGTCCTCCCATGTATTGATCCGCGCCTTTGATCGGGCAGTGTTGTATGCGAGTTTGAACTCCACGCGTTTCCGGTTCGCATCGAAGTACGAAAAGGCTTCCTTTTTCATCGCTGGAATGTCTCCGGTCTGCATCGTGTAGGTAGTGCGTTCCTCGCCTTCCTCCTTCTTTATTTCGGGTAAACCCAAATAGGTCTTAAAATCAAATTGAAGGTGCGCGGGGCATGTGAGCACAAAAGAACTGTTTTTCACAGGGGCATCCGTCTGAATAAATACACGGTCGAATAGAAAAGCATACATCTTACGAGTGAAAAAATACTCAACCTCGCTGCCACTCTCAATTCCCTCAATGGCAAATATCCGGTAACTCTTGTCCGAGCCTTCGTCCTTAACCTCCTTCAGATTGTTAATGTCAAAATTTACAACCTTTCCCTCTTTGTTGATAGACCTCGCCCTGACGTCGGTAAGCTCGAGGGCACTATACATTGAAATAATAATCCGGTTATTGTTTTGAATCGCCTCGTTATTATTCACAAGAACAATGCGGTGGTGAGTAGCATACATCAGGAACTGGTTGTTCTCCAAAGCATAGTCATATTGCACATGGTTCTTGATGATGTATTCCGGCTTTCCGGCCTCATCGGCATTAAGGTTGTACCTTGATCTCGATTTCTCCCATTCGTATGGCTTAATGGTACCCCAGCTCAGCACCGGAATCAGTACAAACAACAGACAGATAAGATTCTTCATGGCAACAGATATGATTAGACCTTCTTTAGTATAATGGATTCCTTGTAAGCTTCGCTGAATTTTTTCACCGCCTGGTTCCACTTTTCAAAGTCAGACACATTCAACAAAAGATAGTTGAGGTAGAATTTTTTACGGTAATGGATTGTGTTTCCTTTAACTTCATATTTTATCTCACAGCCAAATAGCTTATCGGTCTCTGCGAAGCTTTCCGGAATGTATTCCAACTCGTACCCGTCCGGGATCTCAAAAATGATGTGCTCATATTTGATGTACGGATACTCATTCTCATATGGTGTTGTCCGCAGGGTCGTGTTGATAAAGGCGTTGTAATAATCTTTATTCAGGTTGAGGTTTATGAAAATCTCATCACCCAGTTTCTGGTAGTAATCGCTGATGCGAAAACCATAGTCAATCCGGGTCGGGAGATCGCGGTTCTTAAGATTGTTCACCTTATAATCATCGAGATAAAACTTGTTATTGCCTTTACCCAGGAGTCTGGTTACATATTTCTTCACATCGTCCTTTTCGGTTCTATCTAGTTCGTAAGCACCAAACACTTTTGCGAAACCGTTCAGTGTGCTGACGCCAGTGCCCTTCAACGTATTGTCGTCGATGCGGATGATCATCGAATCCGTCATAAAGCTTGTCTCCATGGGTACAACAGGCACCTCTTTCACCTCGTAGGAAGTGGGTGACATCGAAATAAGCACTTCCTTACCCTGTATCATAGAGGACGGTAGTCCAAATGGTGAATGTTCCCCTGTTGCATCCAAATAATAATACTCGCCGTCGGGGGATATGTATGTCGCGATCATATGATTATCGCTGAGCGGGGTGGGGACTTTCGTATAGCGATATGGCAGGTCGCGGGTTCCTACCCACGTGTGATGGGCTTTCACTCCGCTCAACCGCAGCATATTAACAATCAGGTTCGCCATATCTTTGCAGTCGCCGTACCGCTTTTCGCATACATACGATCCGGAATGCGGTATGAGCCCACGCATACCCTGTTCAAAGGCGATGTACCTGATGTTTGACTGTACCCAATAGAAAACATTTTTAACCAGGTCGATTTCCGTTTCGCTTTTGGTCTTCAGTTCGTTGACGATATTGATCAATTCATCAGAGTCACTTTTGTCAAGATCTTTAATAAATGTATAGTACCATGCATAGAGGTCATCGAGCCCGGAGAGGATATTTTGGCTGCCGTTCTTCTTCCTGAACGATTTCACATAGCACACCAATGTCGGGGCAATATATCGCATCGATGGACTACGCTCTTCCGATTTTATCGAAGGTATGTCCAACCCGGTCCATTCATACGTTACTGTATTACCCTTCTCCGTTCTTTTGAATTTGATTTTCCCATCCGGGTCGTTTACCACCTCGTGGAACATGTCAACGTCTTTCGTGGTTTTTATTGTATAAGTTACTTTCGCCTGAGGCAGATAACTACTGAATATGAATCCCGCCAAAAATCTGGGATCCTTCAACTGTTCGCGGTATTCAAGCTGCGTTCTGTTACGCAGGCCAATCGATGGAAAGTTGAACGAATAATAGTACGAGTCATCATAAAAGACACCCTGCCCGCGATCGCTGTTCTTCTTGAATTCAGAAACATTCAGTTCCTTATACCGGTTCCTTTCCCATAACAACGTTTTCGCCTTGAGGTTTTCGACCTGATTGAAATGCGAACCGTAAACGCGTTTACTTGCATAAACTTCGCTCTGCTCTTTCAGGTGAACAACTTCCTCAAAAACGTCCGAAAACAATCGCAATGAATCACCGCTTGGAACAATGTTGAGAATTTCGCCCCGGTGAACGTAGACGGCGAGTTCGTCCGGGTAGCGCGTCTTGTACTCGGTGTACACATCCTCCTTTTGGGCGAAACTCCCGAAATAGCTCGCGAGTGCAACTAGCAGCAATACTCCTTTACTCATGTGGAAGCCCTCCCCAGAAATTAAACTCTTTTGATTTGACACCTTTTTCATAAAGGATAATCTTGCCTGACCTCGAACCTTCGACGTATTCTTCGGTCCTCAATAATGTTCCATCGGAGTTGAAAACCCGGAGAGTTCCGTCGTAGTCATCATATTGATAATTTCCCTGGAGTTCGGGTTTTCCGTTCGGATAGTAGATTGTGAACGGACCGTGGTTATCACCGTTCACATACGTGTACTCACTGTAGACTTTACCGTCAGGATAGTAGACAGTCTTTTTTCCGGTTAGCCTGCTATTCTTGTATTCCTCCTGCGCTGATGGTTTCCCATTGGGGAAAAATGCCTGTATAACGGCATCGCCACTTGTTCTGGTCCATTCGCTCCATCTACCTTCGGCCGTCATTGCACGATAGGCAACCAGATCACCCATTTCATAGCGTTTGTCTATCGTAGGGGTTCCATCGGGTGCGAACATGCTGGTGATTCCATCACGCTCGTCGCGCAGATATGTTATCGTGGTACTTACCTTTCCATTGGGATAATAATGCGTCCATAGGGAATCATTATTATCATTCAGGTACCACCCTTTATAGCCCAACTTGCCATTGGCATCATAGCCCTGCCACAGCCCTTCAGCATATCCATCAACGTATTGACCTTCCACCTGTATTTGTTTCAAAGGTGCATAATACTCGTACTTGCCATGACGGCGTCCCGCGACAATCGGATACGAGACAAACAGGTTTCCATCAGGGTACCAGCGTGCAATCTCACCGTTGTACTCACCACATACGATGTCGAAACGGGCCATCTCGTCTTTGTTCGCGGGAGCGACCTCGTAACTAACCTTAGGTCCGTCTTTCTTTGATTGGGTTACTATTTCACCTTTCGCGTTATAATTTGCGATGGCGCTGATTCGGTCACTCTCGTAGGTTATACTGGAGAGTACCTTTTCCTCGAAATAATCATAAGCCGTCCCTGTCGGACTATCGTCAAGGTAGTAGTAGTCTGATTCAAGTTTGGCGCTGGCGGTATATGATAAAAATTGTTGTTGACGCTTTCCATTCTGATACCAGCCCTCAAATTTAACAGGACCGTGCTCATAGAATTCCTGATGGTATCCGTGCAGCTCATTGTTGACGTAGGTGGATTTTGCTTTAACGCCGCCTGTGGGGAAGTGGCTAATCATCACGCCTTCCATCATACCCTTCTCGTAAGTGTTTTCACTGGCGAGATGTCCACCCCTGTGGTAGTACTTCCACTTTCCTGACAATTCACCATCCTTTACCTGGCCTTCTGATTTCAACTCGCCTGTGGGAAAGTATCCTTTAAGCGAAAAGTTTCCTTTTACATCCCCGAATTCTTCGATGATCTTTCCCTCTTCGTCATAGAATACGACCCGTTTGAGCTTACTTTTTTCATAGGTATTTACAAAATGAAGGTGGCCGTTTTCATAGAACATATTGTCACCATGAAGCTCACCGGCACTAAGGTTTCTTTTTTCAGTTAACTCACCCCGTTCGTCGTAAAATATCCATTCGCCTTCCCCCAGATTATTGTTATAAGAGCCTGTACGACTCAATTGGCCGTTGGAATAATAATATTTCCATAGACCGTCGAGCTCGTCATCCCGGTAACTACCTGACTTTACCACTTTTCCATTGGTAAACCGTTCAATATAGGGTCCGTTGGCTTTTCCGTCCTTGTTTACGTACTGAGCCCTTGGCTTTCCGTCTTCGTGCCATGTTTTGTACTCTCCCGAGAGCTTGCCGTTCTCATAGTTGTACTCTGTACTTTTCTGACCGTTGGCAAAAAATACTTCACCGCGACCGTCTATCTGGCCTTCTTTGTAAAAGAGTTTTTCTTTAATATTCCCGCATGGATACCAGATTTCAACAAGGCCATCGGTCTTGCCGTTTTTCATGAAATAGTGTTGAGACTTCTCACCCGTCGAATAGTACGACGTAATCTCGCCGGTCTCCTGGTTTTCATCACTGATCAGGGTACCCTTGTTACTATAGTACTTCCACACACCGGTCTTAATACCGTCTTTATCAAATGTTCCTTCAGCAGACTTCTCACCATTGGCGTGGAAGTACGTCCACGGCCCGATGTTTTTTCCGTCAGCGTTTTCGCGTCCGAATGCTATCAGCTTCGCGTCGTCATTGTACCACCCGGGCAATTCCGGATCGATTCCACTGGCTGCGGGTACCACAGGATTCGTGCGTTTTTTCTTGATCTCGGTGTTGGCCAGATCATAGAATCCCTTAAGTATCTTTTCATTTTTCTTACGCCATTTTTTCACCTGTTCATTGGCAGATGACGAAAGCAGGTGGTACATAAACGGTTCGATTGAATTGTTATCGCGAAATGCCTTGTAGATAGGGATATAAAAATTCGCCCACGGATCGTCGACATCCTTATCATACATGTCAAGCTGCTGGAAGAAAAGCTCTACCTGTTTAACAACGGCTGCGTCTATGGGAACTTTGGTTTTAAAACTTTTCTCCATTGCAAGCTTGGCCCGGAGTATCTGGTCCAGCTTTTCAAAAGCATTCGGCCCGGCCGGCGCGAGGCTGCCTTCATCTTCCGCCTCATTCGCCAAAAAACTATTCAGCAAAACCAGTCGTGAGTTGTCCTCATTATTAATCGCGAGATACAATCCATAGGAAAGCAAGGCGTGTGCCTTTCGGCCTTCCTTGATAGAGATATTTCCAAGGTTAACATGACTTGCCCCGTGATACGGGTTTATCGAAAGGGAACGGAAAAAGCATTCCTTCGCCTTTTCAAATTGGTCGTTGTTAAAATGTGTTACACCAAGGTTAAAGACGAGGTTCTGATCCGTCGGATACATCGCCATCGCCTTTTCAAACAATTCCACAGATTTGGTGTATTCGCCCTTTTTGTCCAGCGCAATAGCCTTGGACTTCAGAAACATGGCTTTATAAGGCGAGGGGAGTTTCAGTCCTTCGTCACAGCTTTCAATGGTCTTTTCGTATTCCCTGGCACCGTTGTAAGCCAACGCAAGCTCGGCCAGCATCAACACATAATTTGTGTCGCGGGGTGAGATGGCAAGAAAGGATTTGATAGCATCCGCGTAGTTACCTGAATCATAAGCAGCGATGCCCTGGTCAATGACTTCGCCGGATTTAATTAACGGAATTTTTTGCGAAAACATGGAAATTGCGCCGAAAATGGCGATGACCAACAACAAGGTTCGTATCATGACAACAAATTGAGCCCTAAAATAAATGAAATAGCCGTACGGTAGGAAGGAAAAAACCCACCGGAAAAACCCGATGTAGGAAATCTTGAGAAGTTTAAGAATCTGTTTTGAAAAGGTCAGCCCACATCATTTGAGTGGACGGAGACTGGATTTAGAATGAACGGACACTGGACGGAGCGGTCCGAGAGTGGACGGGGGAAAGTCAGATCGGGTTTATAATGATTTGACAATTTAACCGGATTTCATCATTTGGTCCGTCTGTTACGACAATGATTAAAAAAGCCCGGCGTTTTTACACCGGGCTTCCCCAAATCTTTAAGCAGAATTTATTATACACGTTCCGCCACCTTGTTCATCACCTTCGTTTGAATCTGAATCGACTCTTCGTGAATCAGCTTCAACAGTTCAGTGGTGAATTCGGCGCTCATGCCCATGGCCTTGCCCAGCGCAACACGCGTTTCGATAATTTCTTCCCAGCGTGTTACCTGAAGGATGGTTACATTGTTCTCCTTCTTGTACTGACCAATCTTTTCAGAAATTTTCATGCGCGCCGACAGCTTTTGCATGATTTCGTCATCGAGATGGTCAATCTGCTCCCGCAAAATGCTTAGGGTATCCTTGAATGTTTTGCTGTCACTCGACACGGTACGTACCACCAGGCCGTCAACAATTTTCGCAAGAGCAGAAGGCGTTACCTGTTGTTTGGCGTCGCTCCAGGCTGCGTCCGGATTAATGTGGCTTTCGATCATTACGCCAACCATATCGAGGTCAAGCGCTTTTTGAGAAATCAATGCGATCAGGTCACGGTTACCAGCAATGTGCGACGGGTCACAAATGATATCCAGATCCGGTATACGGGTTTTTAGCTCGATCGCCATATCCCACATGGGCGCATTGCGGAAGGGACCTTTTTCGAAGGAAGAGAATCCGCGGTGAATGGCAGCGAGCTTGGTGATCCCTGCTTTGTTCAGACGCTCCAGCGCACCGATCCATAGTTCGAGATCCGGGTTGATCGGGTTCTTCACCATCACCGGGATATCGACACCTTTCAGCGCGTCGGCAACTTCCTGCACGGAAAAGGGATTCACAGTGGTTCGGGCACCAATCCATAAAATATCAACACCGGCCTTAAGACATGCATCCACATGAGCAGCATTTGCAACCTCAGTGGTTATTGGAAGTCCCGTTTCTTTTTTGGCCTGAACCAGCCATTTAAGTCCTTCGACCCCTGATCCTTCATACTGACCGGGGCGCGTCCGCGGTTTCCAGATACCGGCACGGAGAGCGTGTACCTTACCCGTGGCGGCAAGTTGCCTGGCCGTCATAATGGTCTGTTCTTCAGTCTCGGCACTGCAGGGGCCGCTGATAATGATCGGCTTGTTCTGCGCTGGGAACCAGCTTGCCATGGGTTGCAGATGCAATGTCTTTTTCATAGTCGTTCTACTTATTCGTTTAAAGATTTGTTTGTTTTACTTCACTTGCAGCCTTCTTGCCGTTGCGTTGTTTTAATTCTATCCCTTCGAGTACCCGCCGGATCTCGTTGGCGCCCGACATGATCTTGTTCAGTTCATTCGTATCACGCTTTACCAGATGATAATGAAATTTCTGGAGATGCATAATATATTCCTGCAGCGCCTGGCTCAGATAATCGAGATTCTGTTCAAAGATCGGTCCCCACATATCAGGAGAACTCTTTGCCAGGCGAACCGTGGATGCGAAACCACTTCCGGCTAGCGCGAATATATTTTTTTCATCTTTTTCAATGTCCAGAACAGTTTTCCCGAGAAGAAATGAGCTTACGTGTGATAAGTGCGACACATACGCCACGTGCTTGTCATGCTCCTCAGCCTCCATAAAAATCGTCGACATGCCCAGGGCGTCGAATAATTTGTCTGCAACCGCGAGGGCAACCGGTGAGGACTTTTCCCTTTCGCAGATAATGTTTGTCTTGTCGCGGAACAATCCGGCGAAAGCTGCGTCAGGACCGGAATTTTCGGTACCGGCAATCGGATGCGAGGCGACAAAGCACTCACGCTTCGGATGAAGGGACACAGCCTTGCAGATCGACCCCTTGGTGGAACCGGCATCAATCACAGTAGCCCTGTCGTTGATCCCGTCCAGCACCTGCGGCAACAGCTTTGCCAACGCATTCACCGGAATTGCCAGTATCACCAGTTCAGCGTACTTCAAGGCGTCTTCCAGTGAATCAGCCTTGTCTACGAGCCCTAGTTCAATGGCTCGTTGCGCGTTGGCCGGATCCTGATCAACCCCCGTTACTTCTGAAGCCAGTCCGGCATTTCGCAGGTCAATGGCCATGCATCCTCCAATCAGTCCGACGCCAACAATTGCTGTTTTCATGAGATGCTGTGTTCAGAAACCCGTTTACCTTCTTTTTCCTTCAAAAATTTTTCGATCCTTGTGAAAGACTCGTTCAACAGTTCTTTGGTCGAACACAACGAAATCCGGATATACCGTTTTCCGGCGTCACCGAATATGAAACCCGGCGTTATGAAAACTTTTGTTCCATAGAGTATTTCGTCAATCCATTTCTCGACACTGTCAATGTGATCGGGAGCCTTTGCCCAAACGAACAATCCGGATTGCTCGTCGGAAACCGTGCACTCCAGCAACTCCAACAATTTTACCGCTTCCGATTTGCGTTCGCTGTAAGCCTGGTTGAGGGATGTGAACCATTCCTCGCCATTCTGTAACGCTTCTGCTGCGGCATGCTGGAGGCCGAGAAACATTCCCGAATCCATGTTACTTTTCACTTTCAATACCGCATCGACAAACGCTTTCTTTCCGGCGACCCAACCCAGGCGCCATCCTGCCATATTGTGTGACTTGCTTAACGAATTCAGTTCGAGGGCCACATCTTCAGCTCCGTCAACGGACAGGATACTCAACGGATTTCTATTTAGGATCAGACTATAGGGGTTATCATTTACGATAAGGAAGTTATTTTGCCGTGCAAGATCTACCAGTTCCTGCATTTCCTCCCGACTCGCCACACGACCCGTTGGCATGTGCGGGAAATTTACCCACATAAGTTTCACGTTGCTCAAATCCGACTTTCGCAGGGCATCCATGTCTACTCCCCAGTTGTTGTCCTCGCGAAGCGCATAGGGCCGGGCTTTCGCCCCAACAAGATTCGCGACCGCTGCGTACGTCGGGTATCCCGGGTCGGGGAATAACACCTCTTCGCCTTCGTTAACAAACGCCATCGCGATGTGCATGATTCCTTCCTTGGATCCCATCAATGGCAGGATCATGGTTTCGGTATCGAGTTCTACACCATACGTCTTTTTATAAAACCCAGCGATCGCTTTCCTGAATTGCGGAATTCCTTTGTAGCTCTGGTATCCATGATTCGCCGGGTTCTGTGCCGACATAATCAAGGCATCAATTGCCCGGCTCGCTGGCGCCATGTCGGGGCTGCCAATACCAAGGTTAATCACGCGAAGCTCAGGGGTATCGAGGCTTCGTACTTCGGCCAGTTTTCTGCTGAAGTAGTATTCCTCAACATTGGAAATCCGGTTAGCTGTTTTAATCGAGATCATTTCGTCTTCTTAATTAGTATTCGATCTTTGCCTTCTTGTACTCACCCAGAATATTCAGATTTTTAACTTGTCGCAGCACCTGCTTCATCGCCTCATCATAGCTCTTCTTGCGTTTCCACTCAACGTCAATGTGAATCGAGTATTCGTTTGGCTTACCGATAATCGGGATAGATTGTATCTTTGAGAGATTGATACTATTCAGTTTGAAAGTCATTAGCGCCTCCGCAAGACTTCCAACCTCATTAGCCACCTCAAAGGAAAGCGATGCTTTGTTGCCCTCGGGTGCACTCGTCCCTTTGCGGGCAAGGATCAGAAACCTGGTGAAATTCTTTTTATGTGTCTCGATTCTTTTATCGAGAATCTGGAGTCCAAACTTTTTGGCGGCAAACTCATTTGCAATGGCAGCCGTATTTTTCAGTTTCTGTTCTTTGACACGTTTCGCGGAATAGGCGGTATCATCGCTTTCCCGAAGCTCTATGCCATTCAGGCTTTGCAGGTACTCCGAGCATTGGCGGATAGCCATAGGGTGGCTTTCCACGGTTTTAATGTCCTCCAGCTTAACCCCCGGTAACGCCAGGAGGTGCATATGAATAGGAAGATAAAGCTCACCGATAATATTGAAATGATAACTCTGGAGCAGGAAGTAATTGGGAAGTATGCTGCCCGCGATGGAATTTTCAATGGCCATTACGGCATAGTCGGCGTCCCCGTCCTTAAGGCTCTCACACAGTCTGTGAAACGAAAGGCATTCTACGGTTTCGACAGGATCTTTGAAATACGTCAGAGCGGCGACCTCATGAAAGCTGGTTGCGATCCCCTGAATTGCTACTCGTAGTTTTTTCCTTTTTGCCATTATTTTATGCGATACATTGTCCTTTTCCGTAAACAATGACTAAAAAAAAAGTCCCCCGGTTTGGAGGACTTCTTCTGAGTTACCTGTTATTTTTTATTAACAACACACCACTCTTAAAGTCCCGCCGGGGATTTAAAAAAGTAGTAATAAAAGTAAAATGTGGTGCTGTTAATGCTCATCTCATTTTTTACGGAGGTCAAAGATAATCTGATTTTAATTGCAGTTGCAAGCCCGAAAAAATCTTTTTTTGGTTTTTTTCAGGAACTAATGATTGTTAGTCAGGATGTTAGACGGGAAAATACAGGGGTCATTGCGTTCATCTGGAAGGTTTTCTAATCTTGTTCTATCATTCACTCATTAAAGACCATGAAAACCCCGAACTGGATTTTTCTATTTATTTGCCTCATAGCGTCATCCTCCTGCGAAAAGAAGAGCGCCGAGTCGCAAGCCGGCGACCCGATCGATTCTGAACCCAATCAATTACTGGAGAAGGAAGCCTGGCGGATTCATGACGAGGTGATGCCTAAGATGGGCAGCCTGTACAAGCTCAAAGGTACGCTTCAGGAAAAAATCAATAATACCCCGGATATGCCGGAAGATCAGAAAGCCGAATTGCAGGAAATAGTCCGCGAGCTTGACGGATCCTATGAAGGCATGATGCAATGGATGCGAAAGTTCAAGCCGGAACAACACTCAGACAGCGAAGAGAAAACGCGGGAATATCTCGAAAGTGAAATCGAGAACATCAGGAAGGTAAAGCAGGACATCTTAGCTGCCCTTGAAAAGGCCAAAGCAGCCGCGGCAAATTGACACCGGGTCGAGTGCCAAGAAAGATCGCCTAATAACTGTTTGGTTTTCGTCGAAGTCCTTACATTTGTGCCTCATCATTAACCTATGGAACTGCAATACATCCCCCTCAACGACGTTCATCAGCAACTCGGAGCCAAGATGGTTCCGTTTGCCGGATTCAACATGCCGGTTCGCTATTCATCCGACATTGAAGAACATATGACGGTTCGAAAAGGGGTTGGCGTATTTGACGTCTCCCATATGGGCGAGTTCCTGATCGAAGGACCGCAGGCCCTGGATCTCATTCAGCGCGTTACGACCAACGACGCATCCAAACTCGTCGATGGTCAGGCCCAATACTCCTGTTTGCCGAATAACGAGGGAGGAATCGTCGACGACCTGATCGTGTATAAGTTCAAAGACGAACATTATATGCTCGTGGTGAATGCTTCCAATATTGAAAAAGACTGGAACTGGATCTCTTCATTCAATACCGCCGGGGCAGCCATGAGAAACATTTCCGCTGACACGTGTCTTTTTGCGGTACAAGGTCCGTTGGCCGTGAAGGCTTTGCAAAAGCTGACCTCGTATGACCTGGGCTCGATCAAAAATTACCATTTCGCGGTGGGTGAGTTCGCAGGTGTACAAAACGTTATCATGTCAAATACCGGGTACACCGGCGCGGGCGGATTCGAGATCTATGTTTCCAACGAACACGCGCGCAAAGTCTGGGACGCAATCTTCGAAGCCGGCAAGGAATTTAATATCAAACCCATCGGCCTCGGAGCGCGCGATACGCTCCGTCTTGAGATGGGTTATTGCCTTTATGGCAACGACATAGACGACACTACGTCGCCCCTGGAAGGCGGGCTAGGCTGGATCACAAAGTTCACGAAGGAATTTACGAATTCCGCCGCGTTGAAACAGCAGAAAGCAGAAGGCGTGAACCGCAAGCTTGTTGGCTTTAAGATGATCGACAAGGGTATCCCGCGCCATGATTATATTCTTAAAGATGCCAACGGTAACTCTATTGGCAAAGTAACGTCAGGAACGATGTCGCCGGTACTGGGAGTCGGTATCGGCCTCGGATACGTATCTACTGAATGCACGTCCCCGGATTCCGAGATCTATGTCGACGTGCGTGGAAGGAACCTTAAAGCTCAGGTGCAAAAGCTGCCCTTCGTATGAAACATCTGATCTGGTTGTTATTTGTCCAGCTAAATCCCTGTTATGCGTATTGTCAGGAAGAGGAGGTAAAGCTTAACAACCAGGGCCTGGAACTACTCAATGGCGGACGTTTCAAAGAGTCGCTTCCGATTTTTGAAGATCTTGTCAAAAAAGACAGCACCAGCGAGGTGTACCGCCATAATCGCGCGGTAGCATACTTCAATTTGAAAATATATAAAAAAGCGTTGACGGATTATCTCCGCCTGGCCCGTCAGGTTCCCCAAAACGCAGAATACCTTTTCCAGGCCGGAAATATCTATGATCATCTGGAAAATTATACCGATGCAATTTCGTTTTACAACCGCGCTATCCGTCTCGAGAAGGAGAACTATATGTATTTCTTCAAAAGAGGAACAGTATTTCTGAAAACCCAAAAACTCCACGAAGCCATATTCGATTTCAACGATGCGCTGACATTGAACCCATCGCATTCTAACTCGCTCCACAACAGAGCAATCGCCTTGTATCAAACCGGAAAGTCCAGAGAAGCCTGCGAAGACTGGTGTGAGGCTTCGCTCCTGGGTAATTCGACAGCAGGTCTTCACCTGAGCCGGAATTGTAAAACCTATCCCCCGCGCTGTAGATAATGAGAACCATTGACGTATGCCTCTCCCCCGACCTCATGCACCTTTACCCTGTTCATGACCGGGTCGTTGTTGTTGTAGACATTCTGCGTGCCACGAGTTGCATGGCCACGGCCTTTGCTTATGGAATCGAAAGCATCATCCCGGTGGCGAGTCTCGACGAAGCCTTGTCCCGGAAATCGGAGAGTACGTTCACTGCCGGCGAACGGGACGGTAAGAAGGTTGATGGATTCGATCTGGGAAACTCACCTTTCGAATACATGCAGCCCCATTTGAAAGGCAGCAACATTGCATTTACGACTACCAACGGCACGCAGGCCATCGTAAAATCGTTGGGCGCTATTGAAGTGGTGATTGGATCATTTCTGAATATCGGTCGCGTAGCACAGTACCTTGAAAGTATCGGGAGCAACATACTCGTGGTCTGCGCCGGATGGAAAGGTAAATTTAATCTTGAGGACACCTTGTTCGCAGGTGCTCTCGTAGACCGTCTTCAAAACACCTTGAAGCCTGCTTGTGACGCACCTCTGGCCGCAAGTCATTTGTACCGGTCCGCGTCAACAAATATGCTGGACTTCCTCAAGAACTCCAGTCATGTACAACGACTGGAGCGGCTGGGAATCGAAAAGGATATCGCATTCTGTCTCACCCAGGACGAATACAACGTTCTGCCTGTACTACGCGACGGTGTGCTTCGGCCTGCGTAATCCATTCAGACTTTAATGTAGATCCGGCGTTTGTCCAGCCAGTAGCCAACAACCCAGTTTGCCATGGTGTAGGTCAACGCGAACATCAGCGACGCATTCAGGGGCGAGAGAAACCCGCCAAAGAAGTCACGGTACAGCCATTGCGGGAAGGTCGAATTTCCTACCGGAATGAAATAGAGAATCTGCAGGAGCAGGCCGGATAAAATGTATATAAAAAGCGGGTTACGCCCAAACACGACGAAAAAGTAAGTCCATTTAACTTTCTTTCGCATTTCAATGTAGTAAATGAGAATAGCCAGAATAAAGAGGTCCAGCCCAACCGTTAGAAGCACAAATGAGCTCGTCCAGATCTTTTTATTAATCGGAAATGCCATATCCCACGTAAGTGCGGCCAGTGTAACGATCGCTCCGGCGATCATTAGTTTGGCAATCGTCTCGTAACTGTTGCTTCGCTCACGGATAAACTTTCCGGCGAAATATCCAGCAGTAACATTGACAATCGCGGGGAGCGTACTTAGTAGTCCTTCCGGATCAAAGGGGATACCTTCACCGCGGTACAAATGCTTTTCACCGATCACTGCAAAGTCGAGTGCATTTCCCGCATATCCAATCATTCCATACGGATCGTTCGCATCGCCAAAGGCATAAAGGATTATCCAATATCCAACAAGAATAATTCCGCTGATCCACACTGCAGCCTTCAGCGAAGCATAATGCAGGATCAACGAAGCAAAGAAGTAGCACAAGGCAATGCGTTGCAGCACGCCGAGGATACGCGTTTCGCTAAACGGTTCCCAGGCACCTTCGCGGAAGTTCCAGAAGGGGAACCAGTGTAACAGATATCCGATAAGGAAAATGACTACGGTTCGCTTAAGCGTTTTCCTCCAGAACACCGATTCACCAAGGAGTTCATATTTATGCATAGCGAAAGCCATGGCGTTGCCTACCGCAAACAGGAACGAAGGAAATACGAGATCGGTTGGTGTGAAGCCGTGCCATGTGGCGTGTTGCAACGGTCCATAGATGTGACCCCAGTCGCCGGGGGTGTTGACGATGATCATGAAACACACCGTCATGCCCCTGAAAACGTCAAGGGCAAGATAACGCTGATTCTCTGCCATAAAAGTGTATTAGGACGCGACTAAGCTCCGCTATTTTTGATTGCCATGCAAGCCACACGGAACACACTTTAGCCGGAGTGGATGAATAGGTTTCTTAGGACTCGCGGCCGAGGAAAAGCCACTCAATGTGTCTGGCCAGACCGTCGATATCCTGATACATCATAGCTGAGTTAATGCCGAAGGTGTGAAGGCGCTTCTTGCAGTCGCCAAAGCAGGAGCTCATGATTTTTATCTTGAAAAGCCGGTCAAAGTATTCCACGTTCTCTTCAAAAGGAACGAATTTTTTTTGTTCATTTTGCTTGTGAAGGGTGAACCAGGCAAACTGAGCGGAGATCCGTTTTATGATATGATTCGGCTTGAATACCTTGGTTGTACCTTCTTCAAAAGGATTAACGCTTTGGCTGGCGTTCAGAATGTCTTCCGGCGGAACGTGGAAACCCCACACCACCGAATACTCTGAGTTTACATCATAAGCGGGAGGCATTGAAAACCACAGGGCAATGAGCGGATTCTCCGACCAGTCAAGAAGGCGCGTGGCCATACCATGGTGCTGGGCAAGAGCAAGCCAGTCCCACAAATTGTTCGGATGCTTGTTCATCAGGTGCAGACTCCTTCGCTGGAAGTCAGCAATCATCTCTCGTTCAATCCGCTCGACGTCGGCGACATCGTAGCGTGCAATTTTGGGAAGCAGCGTTTTGTCGATTGGTTGACCGCGATACAGAATGAACTCATTGGACGGAATATTCAAAATGATATCCTGGTATTCCTTGAAGCTGTTAACGGTAAATGTCTTATGCTGATTCATCGCAGTCCGTTTCCTGATGGATAAAAATACGTACCACCTTTGCCAATTTACAACAATATCCTATCAAATAGATTTTTGCTTCCCAAATGAATCGTAGATTTGAAAGCACAATGAAGCTTAAGATAGACTTACCTGAACGCATCATTTTCACGACGCATCTTGAGGTGAGGGCCTCGGATATCAATTACGGCGGCCACCTCGGTAACGACTCGGTCCTTACACTTCTCCAGGAAGCCCGGATTCATTTCTATCGGTCTCACGGCTTCAAAGATGAAGCAACCATCGAAGGTTCCATCGGCCAGATTATCGCTGAATTCGCCGTTGAATACAAAGCGGAATCATTCATGGGCGATCAATTGACCATCCACATCGGTATTGCCGATACTCACAAGTACGGGTTTGACATGGTGTATCAGATGATTAACACCGTCACCGGGAAAGAGATCGCGCGGGCCAGGTCGGCTAACCTTTGCTTCGATTACGATAAACGCAAAATCGCCACCGTTCCTGAAGTGTTGAAAAACAAAATACAATTCTGATTGCCCATGACTATTTCAGAAGCACAAACAAAAGTCGATGAGTGGATTCGCACTACCGGAGTTCGATACTTTAATGAATTAACGAACATGGCTATTCTCACTGAAGAAGTTGGTGAAGTAGCCCGAATAATTGCGCGACGCTACGGTGAACAAAGTGAAAAGGAAAGCGACCGGAACAAAGACCTTGAGGATGAGCTCGCTGATGTGCTGTGGGTTTTGATTTGTCTGGCGAACCAGACCGGCACCGACCTGACTGGCGCCTTTCAACGAAACCTTGAAAAGAAAAACCGCCGCGACCACGACCGACATAAGGACAACCCCAAACTCCAATAGGGTTCTCTACTTCTTCAACGCAGGTTGCAGCGCTTTGCGGTAAGCCTCAGTGTAGTGTCGGATAAGGTTCTCCCAGTCAAAAACACCAGAATTGTTTTCTACATTGTTCCGCTGCATAATGCGTGCCCTGCGTGGCTGCTTAATAAACTGATACATCATTCCACTAAGCTGATTTGCCGACCAGTCAAAAGTGCGTTTACCGCGCTCCACCACATGCAATCCGATGTCGTCATGGTCGGGTATGTGGTGCAGGATGTAGTCACCAAATCCGGAAAGGTCACTGGTGATGGAGGGTAGTCCGCTCGCCATACATTCCAGCGGCGTGTAGCCCCAGGGTTCATAGTAGCTGGGGAATACACCAAGGTGGCAGCCTCTTACAAACTGGTGGTAGTCCATTCCGAAAAGCGGATTACTGGAAGTTATAAAGTCCGGATGGTATACGACCTTAACCGGGTCTTCCGGAGCGTTGGCCAGATTCTTCTCCCGCAAAAACGCCAGCACTTCATCCTGGTCTTCATTCACGAGGTAATGTGTCACAACTGGCGGATTCTTTTTTGTTTTCCATGACTGAATGGTTCTTCTGTATCGAAGCTTCCAGTAGTCGTCAACGAATTCATTAAGGTCAGGAAGCTTTGTGTCTTCGCGAACCGTACTTTCATAAAAAAGCTTGCGACCAATCTGTTGTTGTATCGCCTGGCTCATCTGAAGGATTTCCTGCATCATGGCTTTCGATTGCAATACTTCGCTGCGAATTCCCAGAAAGTCGCGCCTGGTCACAATGAACAGCACAACGGTAACATCGGATTTATCCCGTTTTAATTTCTGATTTAACCGGCTAATGGCCTCTATCGTCAGGTCGAATCCTTTATTCTTATATTCATATCTCCCGGACGTGATGAAATAAAGTGTCTTTTCCAGTTCGAAGGAATAGGATTGGAAAAAGTGCGCCATCACAAACTGATGGATTTGTTCCTTATACTGGACATGCAGGTTCTGAAATTCATGGAGTGCTTCAAACCGCTGGATGTTCAGCCCGTTTGGCATAATAACATCGGGTTTTCGCTTCAACAGGTGCTTGCATTCCCGCGCCGTTACATCACTTACTGTACTCAGGATGTCGGCATTCTGACTACAAACGTACTCGATCGTTGCCTCTGTTTCTATCCCGAACTTTTTCGCCTCATCATCCCATTTAAAAAACGGCAGGTGCGCGTAGAACAACGGTGAGTTGATCGCAAGATGCCGCCCCAGCTGTGTGGCATGCGTTGTGAATATCGTTTTTACCGGCATCTTTTCCCGCTTGATATCAAGAATCGGCAAGCCCGCCATCCATTCATGGAAGTGCGCAATTATCGGCAGATCCTGTCCGGTAATTTTAACCAGTTCATCAATAAACAACTTGGTCAGATAATTGAATGCAATGATCTGATCCATGGCTTTATTGTTATGCGGAATAGCAACGCCATGGTTTTTCCAGAGAAGGTATTTTACGACATTAAGGGCCTGTGCTTCGATAACCGGATTTAACAATACAACGTGTGGCCGGCCCGTGATCAACCACTGCGCGTAGTTCACATCATAGCCCTTCTTTCGAAGCGCCGCAGCAGCCAGACCAAAAACATCCTGCGAGTCATTCAGTGTTTCAAGCTCAGCGTTGATATTCCGGTTGACATACGGCCCGATCATGCAATACTGACCATGTGCATGTTCAACCATAGCCGGTGCCTTCGACCGGATCACGGTGTATATCCCTCCTACCTGATTACATACTTCCCAGGATATCTCCATCAGGTAAGCCGGCGGAAAATCGTTGTTCTGTTGCAGCGTCTTTTTTGCCATGCGCAATTAGCTTTCGCTTGAATATTTATTCTGTAAAATCTGAAATTTTGTCGTTAGTTAAGCCAAAAAGACTGAAAATAGGAATCTTTTTTATGATGGCTATGTCAAGTTTTCCTTAAATCCGCAACGAAACATCGTGGATTGGGTTTTGATAAATGAAGCGTAAAAGATTAAGACCATGAACTTTGACAAGTTTACTATAAAGGCGCAGGAAGCTTTGCAGAAGTCGGCGGAGATAGCCATGAGCAGACAACAACAGGCTATTGAAACTGGTCACATTCTGAAGGCGATACTCGAAACAGATGAGAATGTTTCTGAATACTTATTCAAGAAACTCAACATAAATGGAGGCATTCTTGCCACTAAACTCGAGGAGATCATCAACAGTTATCCGCGGGTGTCGGGCCAACAGCCATACCTTTCAACGGGTGCGAATGCGGTCTTGCAGCAAGCCGAGAAGGAATTGCGTGAAATGAAGGATGAGTACGTTGCGATCGAGCACCTGCTCCTCGCCCTTCTTTCAGTCAAGGACAAAGTATCCGCCATTATGAAGGATGCCGGATTCGAAAAGGCAGGTCTGGTAAAGGCGATACGCGAACTCCGCGGTGGAAATAATGTGACCGATCAGAATGCGGAAGCCAAGTATAAATCCCTCGAGCGGTATTCCAAAAACCTTAATGACCTTGCCAAACGGGGTAAGATTGACCCCGTAATAGGCCGTGATGAAGAAATCCGTCGCGTGCTCCAGATCCTTTCGCGACGCACGAAAAATAACCCGATTCTCCTGGGTGAACCAGGCGTTGGTAAAACAGCGATCGTCGAAGGTATGGCTCAGCGCATTGTAGACGGTGACGTTCCGGAAAATCTGAAAAGCAAGATTCTCGTGTCCCTTGACATGGGCCTCCTTGTAGCCGGTGCAAAATACAAGGGCGAATTCGAAGAACGCTTGAAGGCGGTGATCAAGGAAGTTACTGACAGCAATGGCGAGATCATCCTTTTCATTGACGAGATCCATACCTTAATTGGTGCTGGTGGCGGAGAAGGCGCGATGGACGCTGCCAACCTTCTGAAGCCAGCGTTGGCCCGGGGCGAGCTTCACGCTATAGGTGCCACCACGTTGAAGGAATATCAGAAATACATCGAAAAGGATAAAGCCCTCGAAAGACGCTTTCAGTCGGTGATGGTTGATGAACCTTCAGTGGAAGACTCGATTTCAATTCTTCGCGGGATCAAAGATAAATACGAGCTGCATCACGGGGTGCGTATTAAAGATGATGCCGTGATTGCGTCGGTAGAGCTTTCAAGCCGGTACATAAGCGATCGTTTCCTTCCCGACAAGGCGATTGACCTGATGGACGAGGCTGCGGCTAAGCTGCGTCTCGAAATGGATTCGCTTCCCGAAGAACTCGACGAATTGAATCGCAAGATCATGCAGCTTGAAATTGAACGCGAGGCGATCCGGAGGGAAAAGGACAAAGACAAGGAAGCTGTGCTTTCCCGTGAGATTGCTGATTTGTCGGAACAACGAAACTCGCTTAAAGCGAAATGGGATTCGGAGAAAGAAATCGTTCACGGCATTCAGCGCGAAAAAGAGAACATCGACCGCCTGAAATTTGAAGCCGAACAGGCTGAGAAAAACGGCGACTACGGCAAAGTCGCCGAGATCCGCTATGGTAAACTTACCGAGGCAGAAAAGCGTCTCAATGTGTTCCAGCAAAAAATGAAGGACACGAAAGGGGAAAAATCTTTGCTCAAGGAAGAAGTTGATAGTGAAGATATCGCTGAAGTTGTTGCCAAGTGGACCGGCATTCCGGTTAGTAAGATGCTGCAAAGTGAGCGCGAAAAACTCTTACACCTTGAAGCAGAGCTTAGCCGTCGCGTGGCCGGCCAGGAAGAAGCCATTCAGGCGCTCAGCGATGCCGTGAGACGAAGCCGCGCCGGATTGCAGGATCCGAAACGACCCATTGGTTCGTTCATTTTCATGGGGACCACAGGTGTTGGAAAAACGGAATTATCCAAAGCACTTGCCGATTACCTGTTTAACGACGAGAACTCAATGGTGCGTATCGATATGAGTGAATACCAGGAACGCCACAGCGTAAGCCGGCTCATTGGAGCGCCTCCAGGCTATGTCGGATACGATGAAGGTGGTCAGCTGACGGAAGCGGTACGGAGAAAGCCCTACTCAGTCGTGCTGCTGGATGAAATCGAGAAAGCGCACCCGGATGTATTTAACATTCTTCTGCAGGTTCTTGACGATGGTCGACTGACTGATAATAAAGGTCGCGTCGCGAATTTCAAGAACACGATAATTATAATGACGACGAACATCGGTTCGCATTTGATCCAGGAGAATTTTGAAAAGCTCACGGAAGAAAACTATTTCGACGTACTGGAGCAGACGAAAGATGAGGTCGTGAATCTACTTCGGAAAACGGTGCGACCGGAATTTGTAAACCGCATCGACGAGATCGTGATGTTCCGTCCGTTGAGCCGGGCAGATTTACGGAAGATCGTTGATATCCAGGTCGACCTCGTACGAAAGCGTCTGGGGGATGCAGGAATCCGAATCGAAATCAGTGAAAGTGCCCGCGATCGCCTGGCCCGGTTGGGCTTTGATCCGCAGTTCGGCGCGCGGCCGTTGAAGCGCGTCCTGCAACGCGAAATTCTGAACGAACTAAGTAAACAGATCCTGGCGGGGCGTATTGATAAAGATGCTATTATTTTCGTCGACCTGAAAAATGAAGTCGAATTCGACTTTGAAAACATCAGGGACGTCGAAGTGATATGATGTAAATAAATGTTATAACTGATAGAACCATTTCCCAGGTCGGTCTGTTAGATAGGTAGGTTTAAGGATTGGTGAGGATCCTCCGGTGGTTCGGGGGAATTGATTGAGGGGTTTGGTTTTTAGCCTTCCGGATTTTTCCGGAAGGCTTTCTTTTTGCCTTGAATTCCAATTAGTTGCCGGTTGCTGGCGCCACCGCCTGTTGCATCAGTTCTACATTATTGCTGACCTCCATTCCGGATATCGGAATTGTTTAACTGGTATTAAGATTTTGTTAGTGGTTCTGGAACTTTTGTATCACTAAACAATTTAAGTTATGCTACGCTGGTCAGTGATTTTTTTCGTTGTCGCTATTATTGCCGCAATCTTTGGATTCGGCGGAATAGCAGAAGGGGCCGCTTCAATAGCCAAAGTGCTTTTCTTTATATTTCTGGCACTCTTTGTTATTACAATACTATTCGGAGCGAGTATCTTCAAGCGATAAAGAAAATGGAATCCCAAGGGGGTTCCATTTTTTTTTAAGAAACTTCCGAACTTCGAACCATGCGGTAGGAATAAAACCCTAAAACCGCAATAATTAACAGGATTGCACCCCACATCAATTCCGAGGAAAGAATCTCTTTCTGATCGGATTCTCCTGCTTTAATCAAATGCCCCGGCTGAAGAATTTCCATCTCACCCGTTATTTTGTTGCGGAATGACTGCAGATCATATACAGGTGCTCGCATTGCCTTATCATGGACAACGATTCGGTTGGGTTTGCCGTGCTGAAGATGAGCCAGCAGAAAGCGCTTTACCTGGAATCCCTTAATGGAATCTATTTGCAACGGCGGGCTGTCGTGATCTTCAATAAGCAACTCTATGTTTGTAGTCAACGGTGCGGTCAGGTCAACGATAGCCGCCTGAGCATTGGATAGTTCGATTGATCCGAGCCATCTGTTTCGGGAAGGTTTACCCGGTCGCCTATCAGCCGCGACTGCATAAAGTTCCGCATGACGATGGAAGAGAGGTGGACCCGAAACATAAATTGCCAGGCGGTCAATCCGCTGAAGCGTATCCCAATCCATTTCTACCAGGGTTTTGCCGGAATTCGGGTGTGATATGCGAATCTTCGCGTCGGAAATTGGCCCGAATGTTCGTCTTTCGGGATTGTGATCATATGAACCCACTTCGAGAATGCTCAGTGGAGCAGTCAGCGAATCATCAATTTGAATCTTGTAGAATTGATAGTTGCTCAATGGAAAATCAACAATTCGCATTTCCGAGGTGTTATCTCTTCCATCGACATAACTGAGATGGAAACGCTCCTTGAGAACAAACCAGCTTTCCTGATCATCACTTCCAAGCAGAGACGCGTGTTTCGAGGTCTCTGCGTTTCTTATTCGTAACCGGATGTTGTTGATTTTTCCGTCGCCGCGAAAAATGAGTTGCGTACAACACCCCTTGCGTTGTTCTTTTGATAAAATCTCATAAGACCTGAACTGACTGCGCGCTTCTTCAATCTCCCGACCGGTTATGAAGGGCACCTCATACTTTGACCCGTCAGAGATTCTAAGGTTGCTGTAGTTTTCAGCAAAATAGCCTGAGTACTTTACGGGTATTTCGATCTTATAAAAACCGTCCCTCGGAACTTCGGGCAATGGCATTTCTGCTATAGGTATCTGTGAATACACCTTTGACGAAAAGATCAGGATCAGAACTACCAGAATGCGAATCGTCATACTTCTTTTGCTTTTTCGTCCGAAGCCTCATCCACGAGAAGTAGCTTTTTCAAACGTTGATACATAAAAGACACTATGAGCAAAAGCGCGCCCAGCGAAATAAAGGCGGCAATCATTCCGCCTTTGGAGATTCCCTTGATGTCGAATAAAAAGAGCTTCACCAAAGTAATCAGCATCAGCGTAAGCGATATTATGCGAAGTTGCTTTCGTTTCGTACGAAGCCCCACAACGATCAGCAAGAATGCAGTAATACCCCAAAGAATGGGATAGCCGATTTTGTGGTTTTGGCGGAGTACATCATAGATCTGATTGCCATTCACCCCTGCTGTTAACAGTACAGTATGATCGAGTTCGGCGCTGGCTAAGAACACAAAAAAGAAAACAAAAAACCAGGAGTAGAGGTTATAACTCTTCTGATTAAAATCCGTCCAGAGCCGGAAACGCTTTAAACTCCATGCGGCTATCACAATCAATTGAATAACCAAAAGGTAGTGAAATCCGAATCCCAGCATGCTGCTTTCACCCTGCAGGTAGAGATTACGGGTGAGAATAATATGATAATGATAAACGAAGAAATAACTAAGTATCGCCAGCACTCCCCACAGTGCAAAAACGGACTTGATGTAGGCGGGAAGGTAAACTCTTTTCTCGAGAGTCAGAACAAGAAGGATAAAGAACATGTTGTACGTTCCGATTATCGTCGTTCGCGCCGCGAAATCCTCCACGTAAACGTTTAACTGGTATGTGAGTTCGATGAGGTTTGAAGCATAGAAAATAAAGGCTGCCGCGAGCGTTAATACCGTTCGAGAAATTGGAACGTAGGCCTTGTACCCGGACTCCTCATTACTCAACAAACGATAGAATAACCCTATAGCTATTAGCGCGACAACGCTTGTGATGTATCCTTTGTTGAGAAGAATATTCACGGGAGCCTGGTCGTCTGCGGTAAGATAGTACACGTTACTCCAGTCCATTCCAAGGCTTATCCACATCAGCACCATCACAACGACCGAGGCTATTTTCATCAGGAGAATTCCCGATTTCTGTGAAAGCCAAAGCAGCAGCACGGCTTCCGCGGCCCAGAACAGCGTAATATAATTTCCTTCAAGCTGCACAGGTGCGGCCAGCGAAATGAACGTTAGTACAAGACCAATTAACAGGAACACCAGGTTGCGGTCCACTTCTGACTTCCTGAACAGCGCGAACGCGAAGATGAAATTAAATATGCCAATAAAAGCAGTGAACAGACCTTTGTAGATTTCGCTATCGGGATTATTCAAAATCACCATTCCAGCCGAGTAATAAAGGAATGTATTGCTCAGCAATAACATGAACTCCGGTGCTTTGAAGGGCACTCGTTGTTTGAGGTTGTTGACCACCGTCATGGCGAAGAAGGTGAAGTAGAACAGTGTTGAAAAAACCATTGCGCCGGTGATCATAGACACATTGGTTTCGTCATACCCCGTGGCAAGCCACGACCCGAAAAGAATTACCGTGAAGATGTACGCGATGATATTTACCAGGTTCCATTTCTTGAAGTAAGCCAGCACAAGCATGCCTATATCGAGAACCATTATGTAGGTAAACAACACTACGAAACTCCCTTCACCGCGACTAACCATAAACGGCGATGCGAATCCGCCCAGAATCGCGAGCACAGCTAGTTCAATCCGGTTGTACGCAACAGACAACATGATGGTAAGTGCCGTGATTACCACCATTATGGCGAAAGCGGGTTTCTGACCCATAATGCCGTACTCATGGAATGCAATGGCAATGGTCAGATATAGTATAGCGATCCCGCCACCCACGAGTACCGAGCTGAAAGCAATGAATTTTTTCCGCAGGAAGTGCGCGATACCAATCAGGGCACCGCCACATGCAATTCCGATAAGTACTCTGCCGTAAACACCAATCCAGTTCTGATCGATGGCATACTTTACGAAGAAACCGATTCCAAGAACCAGGATGGCAATTCCGATTTTGTTGGCCAGATTTTCTCCAATAAACTTTTCCAGGTCGGGATTGCGCTCGAAAAAACCAGGCCTCGGCGGAGCGGCTGGTTTCGGCGCGCGTTGCATTTGTTGAGGTGTAATAACACCAGGAATCTTCACTTCTTCCGGCTTTCGTTTCTGTTCCGGTTCAGGAGGCGTTAACGACGGAGGTGGACTCGGTGGCAATTTTTCCGGCGTTGTTATCTGCCGTTCAGGAACATGGACCTCAGGGGTTTTTGTTACCGCTTTTGGTACCACCCGCTCCCTTTCACCGAGCTGGGTTTCCCGCACTTTTTGTATTAAAGCTACGAGGCCGTCAATTCGCTGGTTCAGCTCGGATATTTTGGATTGGAGCGCGGTCCGCATCATCAAAACAACGACAAGGATGGTGATGAGTAGGATGAAAATGATTGATTCCATTCAACATTGTTAGGGCGTCAAAGATAACGTTCATTCTGATCAATGCCTCAAGTCAGGAAAATCCTTGACAGCATTCATCTACGAATATATTCGTAAAAACCCTTGCATGAATTAAAACGGCGTTTTACCTTCGTACGAACAATTTCGTACTATGAGCAAAAAGCAATTCCGGCCGACAGAGAAAGAAATGGAAATCCTCCAGATTTTATGGGAGCTCGGCGCCACTACGGTAAAGGCAGTCCACGAACGGTTGGGCGGCGATTTGGAAAATGGCTATACCACCATATTGAAATTGATGCAAATAATGTTCGAAAAGGGCCTTGTCACTCGCCAAAAATCGGGCAAGCAACATCTTTATAAAGCTGTTATCTCTTTGGAGCATACCCGTCAGCAAATGGTGGGCAAAATGATCGACACGGTATTTAAAGGATCAGCGGCGAAGTTGGTACTCAGCGCGCTGGGGCATGGCAAGTCGACACCCGAAGAACTCGACGAAATCAAAAAGTATCTCGCAGATCTCGAAAAAAATGAAGAGTCATGAACAACGACGTCGCGTTTAGTTTCGCCATAACGCTGCTCCATTCCCTTTGGATTGCCCTCGCCATCTTTGGGATAGTAAAGGTTTTGTTCGTAATCGTGGATCAAAAGTGGTCAAACCTTCGTTACGCCATCGCTTCCGGAAGCCTCCTTATTTATACTGTCGCTGTAGCGGTCACGTTAGTTCTGCTTCTTCCCGAACAAACGCCGGCACAGCGCATTGTCACTGGCGTCGAATCAGCACTTTCCGTTTCATTCACAGACACTTACCAGTCGCCTCCATTCTTCAAAACTTTCGTCACTTCGAACAGTCACCTTATCCTGGGTGCGTGGGTAATTGGCGCCATAGTTTTTCTCCTGCGACTGGCAGGAGGCCTGTGGTACGTTCGAAAAGTTATTCGCTGTTGTGCTGAACCTGGTGAAGACGCGTTAGCCCCCCTTCAAAGAATACTTGCAAAACTTCATTTTAAAAAACGGATCCGGCTTGTTCAATCGACTATGGTGGTCTCGCCCCTTGTTGTGGGCGTCTTCAAACCGTTGATAATCCTGCCGGCAGGATTTGCTACCGGAATCAGCAGTGAACAACTCGAAGCGGTACTGGCCCATGAACTCGTACATATCACACGTCGCGACTATCTGATTAATTTTCTTCAGTGTGTGGTTGAATCCCTGTTCTTCTTCAATCCCTTTGTATGGATTTTGTCGGAATTGATCCGGCGCGAACGTGAGCACGTATGTGATGACGCTGTAGTCCAACTTGGTTTTGATAAAATCACTTACGCCCGTACGCTGGCTGCATTGGAAGAATCCCGGCTGCATGAAAACGTTCTTACCCTTTCCCTTGCAGACAACAAAAAACTTCTCTTACACAGAATCAAACGCCTTATGGAAAAATCAATCAAGACCCATTCGACTATCGAGAAACTTATTCCGGTTGTGTTACTTATCGTTGGACTAGGCTGTGCAGCCTTTCTGACGATCGATAGAACGCGGGAGCAGAACGTGAACGATACATTTCTTGTCCAGGCTGACACCGTTAAAAAACCTGATAAGCCTTCGCGCCCAACGGTCGGGACACCTGCAAGCCCTTCGACACGGGACGTTGAGATGGACATCCCATTACCACTTTCCATCGATATTCACATCCCTGAAATGCCCGAAATCGACATTCGTGTATTCCCGGAGATCAATGCTCCCGAAATTCCCGACTTCCCCGAATTCGATGCTTCATTCATGCAGCATTTCGAAGTTGATTCCATCCCATTCGGTCGTGCTTTTTTAAAACAGTTTGATGTTGAGCGGTTAAGGGAATTTCAACTTAATAGTGAACTCAATATTTCCGAATTAATGAGTAAGGTTGAAGCCATTCAGGAGCAGATTCCTGAGATGCTTGAACGCGTTCAGGAAATGCGTATCGAGGAAGTTGTCCAGCGTGACCTTGCCCTCGCACAGGAAGCCATGTCAAGGCAGCAGGAGGCGTTGGAACGCGTTAACGCCGAGATGGTACAACAACAAGCGGTCAATGAGGAACGTATGCGCGCGATAGAAGCCGAAGCTCAGGAAATGCAAAAGCGTTCGGTCTCACTTTTGAAAGCGCTAAAGGAACAACTCATAATAGATGGGTACCTGGCTCCTGATGAAAAGATTGAAATGTTACAGATTGACGCCGAAGGGAACATCCGCGTAAACGATATCGAAATTCGTGAAAGCGACCGTGCCAAATACGAAAAAATTCAAGAGAAGTTTACGCTTGGCGTCGGACCAAGACCCCCCATAAAGGAATAGAAACACCACCCGAAAGCTACTTGAACTTGAAGGCCCCGATTCGAACAGCTTCCGGAATTCGTCTCTCGCAGATCCCACAGATCCCGCGGAAGAATACGCGGAATTGCACCTGCCCTTGAAACGTGAAACCTTAATCTAAACCCTCTCCACCCCAAGCCCCGGCTTATCTGTACAATACATGTAACCATCCTTAAGCCTGAACCCACCCTTCACAATATCATTTCCAAGATCAAGGCTTCCATCCAGATCGATGTACTTTGTATTCGAACATGAGAACGCCGCGTGTAGCGCCGCCGTTATGCTAACGATGCTCTCATCATTACAACCCCAGAAAAGATCTACTTCTTCGTGCAGGGCAACGTCGGCGATCTTCAACGCCTGACTAATCCCACCGCATTTCATCAGTTTGATATTGAAGATACCGGCAGCCTTAGGGGGCTTGATCAATTCGATCGCGTCAACAGGTGTGATCAGGGATTCATCCGCTGCAACCACTTCCCTGACTTCAGGTGGCAATGATTTCATTCCGGAGATATCTTTCGCGGGAAGAGGTTGTTCAATCAGCTCGAGATCGAGGTCATAGGTACGGCCATAGAACTGGATCGTCTGGTCTATGCTGTAACCCTGGTTGGCGTCGATACGAATCACAATCTGATTACCGAATTTCTCACGAAGCTTCATCACCCGTTCAACGTCTTCCTCAAGGTTTTTACCCAACTTAACCTTGATCACACGAAACCCTCTCTTGATATAATCTTCAGCTTCCGTAAGCGTTTCTTCCACGCTCTTTATTCCTATAGTGATTGACGTAGGAAGCTTTTTAATTTTTTGTCCCAGGTATTTTACCAAAGGAACGCCCAGATACTTGGTGAATGCATCGTACAAGGCGATGTCAACTGCAGCACGCGCCGCAGGATTTTCCGGAAAATTCCGCCACACTTCGAACGTCAACTGATTCAGTTCCCGGATATCTCTTCCAATGAGGAAGTCGAGATTTTTGTTTTCAAGGGCTTCAATACTTTGTTCCAGCGTTTCCCCTACGACATACTCACTCGGATTTCCTGCTCCGATTCCGGTGATTCCTTCCTCAAGAAGTATCTCCACGAAGACGTTTTTTACCTCCGTTACCGTTTTGAAAGCGATGGTATAAGGTTTCGTATTACCGAGGTCTGCGCTCCATACAGTAATGTCTTTGATTTTGGTCATGATATTTGAGTGATGTGGTCAATTTTGCGGGACTTCTCGATCAGGGCAACAAAAACAGGCACAAGGCGCTCAAGTCCGTCTTCCAGGGGAAGTACCACGGGGATCTCCAAAGCTGTTTCGTATTCCGTCGCGATTTCTCTGGCCTTTTCAGTAGTGAGTTGACCGGTATTAATCGTTATCGCCACGGTGGGAGCACCGTAGATGCGGATTAGTTCAATTTCCTCCGCGGGTGACGCCACGCGCGCAGGGTAGTAATCCATGTCTTTATAATGAATTCTTGCCGGATCATGCTGAAGAACCACCGCATCGGCATTGGCCGATACGATCCATTCGGCTCCGGCGGGACCGCTGGGGTTGCGCAGTGAAGACTGGCCTTCTATGAAGATAATATCGGGTCTTTCTTCCTGGTAACAGGTCACAACGGCGTGTTCCATCTCACCCGAAATGAAATCGTTCAAAGTAGAGTCAAATACAAACCCGTATTGGGCACCCTGCATCCATCCGGTCTGTCCCGTGTAAATCATTTCAGCCTTGTAGCCTGCCTTTCTCATGGCTTCAACCAGGAACCGGGTTGTGGTTCTCTTGCCGAGCGCGCAATCCGTTCCAAGGACCGCGATTTTAGGACATTTCACCTCGCGGATCTTGCCCGTCCAGAAATGGAGTTCTTTAAATTTCTTTGGCTTCCGAACATCGATGATCTCAAGGCCGCGTTCACGGGCAAGGGAGGCGAGGTCCTCAATATCGGATACAAATTCATGCAAGCCGTTAACCAGGCTGAAGTTGTGCAGCAGAGCGTCTTTCAACAAGTCGTGCAAGTCCTTGGGGATCACCCCTCCTTTCGTTGCCACGCCTAATATGCAATACGTCGCCGAAACCGGACTGTTCTCAATAAAATCCTTGAGGCTCTGATAAACCGGAATTTTTCGCGGCTTGCCGTCAAGAACTTCGCCGGCGTCCTTCCCGGGGTGGTTGTGATCGATAACACCCACAATGTTGAACCGTTCTGTTCCGCGAATCAGTCCGTGGGCAGTTTTCGCGTTACCGGTCTTCAGATAGCCACCGGTGAGCACAATCGCATTGGTTTTTGTCATAACACTAAAGAGCGCGAAAATTTCGGCTATTAATGTGAGTTTTCAAAAAAAGCGTGATTACCCGTAAGCAAATATTATGTGGATCATTTTTTGAGTAACTTGTTAAAAGTTTCGGCGTATGAAAAAACTACTGCTATCCGGACTGTTTATGCTTTCGCTGATATCGATTTCGGTAGCCCAGTCGATTGTAGGAAAATGGCAGCTATCCAGGCAAAGCACCTGCGTGGAAGATGACATCTACGATCAGGACGACGACGATCTTGCCGCTGAAATGAAATCCATGTCGTCCCCCGGCCGCCAGATCCTGCATTTGAAGGATAACAACACTGCCGTGGAAAGTACAAAAATCATCAACAGTCGTAAATCCTATAATTCGAAGGCGTTGCTTTACAAATACACCGGCGACGCCCTTTACATTCTCGACAAGCGATCCAAGACCATCATTGAAACTTTCACCGTAGAACAGTTGTCGGCTGACTCACTAATTATCTCAAACAGTGCCCGCGCCTGCGAAACCAAGGTGTTTGTGAAAATTGAATAGGACGGGAATGAAATTTCGCCGTTTTAGGTTGAGTCTATACCTTTGTGATGGTGGAAACGACAACGAAAAGAGACATCCGGACTTTAAAACTTGACGAGCTCAAGCAATTTTTCATCGAACATGGGGAAAAGCCGTTCCGCGCCCAGCAGGTGTACGACTGGTTATGGAATAAAGCCGTAAAGGACTTTGATCACATGACGAACCTCTCGGTGGAATTGCGTGAGCAGCTGAAAGCCCATTTCACGATCCGCCATATTAAGGTCGACCATATGCAACGCAGTGGCGACGGCACCATAAAAAACGCTGTAACCCTTCACGATGGCCTGATTGTCGAGTCAGTGTTGATTCCCACTGAAAAACGTATTACGGCTTGCGTCTCTTCGCAGGTGGGTTGTAGCCTGGCGTGTCAATTCTGCGCAACGGCCCGGCTGAAGCGACAGCGAAACCTTTCGCCCGACGAAATTTACGACCAGGTAGTAGCGATCAAGGAACAGGCGGAACTCTTTTTTGGAAGACCCCTGACCAATATCGTTTTTATGGGAATGGGCGAACCTTTGCTGAACTACAATAACGTTGTCTCTGCCATTGAAAAGATCACCTCCCAGAAAGGCTTGAATATGGCATCGAAACGGATCACTGTTTCCACGGTAGGCATAGCCAAAATGATCATGAAAATGGCCGATGACAACGTGAAATTCAATCTTGCAGTTTCGCTGCACTCGGCCATCGACAAAACAAGGTCATCAATTATGCCGATCAACGATACCAATTCGCTGGATGAGCTTGCCGACGCGTTGCGTTACTGGTATCAGAAGACAAAGAAAAAGGTCACCTACGAATACGTCGTATGGAAAGGCATTAATGATTCGGAGGAAGATGCGCAGGCGTTGTTGAAATTCTGTAAAGTAATTCCATCCAAGGTTAACCTGATCGAATACAATCCGATTGATGATGGTAAGTTTCAGCAGGCTTCCGACAGTGCACTAAATATGTACATGGATTTGCTTGAAAGCCACGGCATCACCACACGCATTCGCAAAAGCCGGGGCAAGGACATCGACGCAGCCTGTGGACAGCTCGCAAACAAGAGCTGAGCTATTTCTTGCTGGCGTTGAACAGTTTCTCCTTTTCGTCTTTGGTCAGGCTTTCGTATCCTCCGGCGGAGATCTTGTCAAGGATAGCATCAATCTCAGCCTGACTGATTCCTGAAGTGGGTTTCGAAGCCTTCTTGTACTCCTGGTACTGCTCATTGCGGTAACTTACCTTTACTTTTGGCTTTTTCCTGAACAGACTTTTTATCCAGTCAATCGTGGCCGTGACCCACGAACCCCAGTTTACGCCGGCTTGTAATTGTTTTGTATACAGAAACCCCATCAAAGCGCCACCAAGGTGGGCAATATTCCCCCCGGCGTTTGAGCCCGTCGAGCCGATGTATGAGACAATGACGATAAATCCTGCGATGTATTTGATTCGAACAGGCCCAAGCAGAAGCAGGAATATAGTATAGTCGGGTAAAAGCGTGGCCGTTGCTACCACAATGGCCAGCACCGCTGCCGAGGCGCCAACCATTCCGGATGGTGTTCTCTCCATATAAAACGGAATGGTGTTATAGGCAAGGAGGTAAAATACTGCTCCGGCAATGGCTCCGAGTACATACACCGCAATAAGTTTATCACTACCCAGGTATTCGACAAAAATTCGCCCAAACCAGTAAAGGATGAGCATATTGAAAAGGATGTGCAGGATCCCGCTTAAATCGTGTGCAAAGGCATAAGTCAAAATGGTCCAGGGCCGGGTGAGAAATTCTCCAAACGTCGGTGGAATGGAAAACTGCTCATAAATCATGTAGAAAAAATTGTCAAGGCTGAGTATCTCGCTGGGAATCCGTAGCAGCGCCAAGGCGAGAAAAATCGCCACATTGATCAATATCAGTTGAACATGTGCATTGTTGTAACGCGAGAATGCGTTTTTAAAATCGTCGAACATATCTTATGAATAACTCCCTCCCGAGTGTCCCCAATATTTAATTAGTATAAATGCAAAAATAACGCCGCCGAGGTGTGTGAAGTGCGCCACCTGGCCACTTCTGTCCATCAAAAATGTCAGGCCACCTAAAAGAACGACGAGGTATTTCGCCTTAATCGGAATCGGCGGTATCAGAAGCATAATCTCCATATTTGGAAAAAGCATTCCAAACCCCATTAGTACGCCATAGAGCGCACCCGAGGCGCCAACCATTGTACCATAGGAGCCGAGAGCCCCGCCGGTGACGTATTTGTCTATCAAAAGGTGGAAGATTCCGGCACCGATTCCCGTCACCAGAATGAACGTCGTGAATCGTTTAGGTCCCCAGAATGACTCCAGCATCGGGGCGATAAAGGCCAGCCCCAACATATTGAAAAACAGGTGCATGAAGTCACCGTGAACAAACATATAAGTAAACAGCTGATAGGGCTGCCAACACGGGGTTCTCGAATTCCACATCGCGAGGCGCCCATAGATCACATCCATGGTTCCGCTCCCCGAGTAGCCAATGCACGCCTCTATAAAATCGGCCCTTGGGGCAATCATTCCTCCGATAAAGACAATAACGTTTATGATGATGAGGTTCTTAACTACGGGGGTTAGTCTTAGCATATGAAAAAGTGAGATTCGTCTGGGTTCAACTTCAGTGTCTTTTACGGGAATAGTCTATTTAAAGTAGCTTTCTATTTTGCTCATTTCCAAAATAAAGTAAGTGGCCGTGCCATCCGGCGAATAACTGGAATTGCTGCAGCCGAATAGTTTGTCGAGCAAACTTTGTATTTCTTCCTTTTCGAGTTTCTGGCCAGACTTGATCGCGGCTCTTTTTGCCAGGGACCGGGCCAGGTTTTCCAGGATCGGTATGGCCAATTCCGATTGGTTGATCTTGAACTGTTCAATCAAGCCCTCAAAAAGATCCTTTTCCCGCCCGGAAGGAAGGTTCGCCGGGGTTCCGTTTACCAAAAGTGTATGCTTGCCAAAAATCTCAAACCGAAAGCCAATCGCTTCAATTTCCTGTTGCATTTCCAGTACCAGTGCGAAATCTGCCGGCGAGAACGACACGGTTTGCGGGAAGAGGCTCTGCTGGCTTTGCGCTGATTTGGATTTCATCTGATCAGTGAACTTTTCAAATAGAATCCGTTCGTGGGCAGCCTGCTGGTCAACGATCATCATTCCGGACCGTACTTGTTTCACGATGAACCGGTTGTGAAGCTGAAATACCGGGGTTTGCTCGACGGTGTTGATAGAGCTCTCGAACTTGATCGTTTGCACCGGCGGCGTTTCCGAAGGTTGTTCAACGAGCTTAGAATTCTCGAGACCCTCAAACATTCGTTCCCAGTTATCCTGATTCGATCGGTGCAGGGCGGTACTGAATCTTTCGTCAAAGTAAACCTCCTTGGAAGCGTTGGCGGCGTTGTTAAGCTTGGCAACAATGTTCACATCAGCGTCGAAATCCAGGCCTGGACCAAGGTTATGGCTACCAATCGCCTGCCGCACCGCACTTCGCACCACCGCGTAAACGGCCCGCTCATCGTCAAACTTGATTTCAGTCTTGGTTGGATGGACGTTCACGTCAATGTGACGCGGGTCGATTTCAATGAACAAAACGTAAAAAGGAAAGCTATTTTCGCTGAGCAAACCCTCGAACGCATTCATTATTGCATGATGCAGGTAGTTGCTTCGGATGAATCGGCGGTTCACAAAAAGAAACTGCTCACCTCGCGTTTTTTTCGCAAAGTCCGGTTTGCCGACATAGCCCGTAACCTTGACAAGATCGGTTTCCTCCTGACATACCGCCAATTGCTGTTGATAGCCTTTGCCAAAGAGGTTTATGATCCGCTGGCTCAGCTTTCCCGGAGGAAGATCGTAGACCAGTTCGTCGGTTTGTAGCAGCGAAAACGTGATTTCCGGATTGGCCAGCGCGAGTCTTTGAAATTCGTCAATAATATGGCGAAGTTCCACGGGGTTTGACTTCAGAAAGTTTCGGCGAGCCGGTATGTTATAAAACAAATTCTTGACGCAAATGCTGGTGCCCTTGTCGCAGGCTGATGGTTCCTGCTTTTTTACATCCGAGCCTTCTACCACCAGCAGGGTACCAAGTTCATCGTCCGCGAGACGGGTCTTGATTTCAACCTGGGCCACCGCTGCGATCGACGCGAGCGCTTCGCCGCGGAAACCCATCGTATGGAGTGTAAAAAGATCTTCGGCTTTCCTGATTTTGGAGGTTGCATGGCGCTCAAGGCTCATCCGGGCGTCGGTGGCCGACATTCCCTGGCCGTCGTCGATAACCTGAAGCAGCGATTTGCCCGCATCCTTTACGATCAATCTTATGTTAGTGGCACCCGCGTCGATCGAATTTTCTATCAGTTCTTTTGCCGCAGAGGCCGGTCGTTGCACAACTTCACCTGCTGCAATCTGGTTGGCAATTGAATCGGGTAATAGCTGGATTTTATCGGGCATGTGTAATTCTCCTTTACGGATGCACAAATCTAAAAGCACTAAGGCAATTAATTGCCCTAATAAACGACTTTACCACGTTTTGTTACACCGGCCGGTTGGTTATTTTATTTTTTTGGCGGTGTGCGGAATTTCAGATAGAAATAAAACGGGATGAACACGAACGCCAGGGCATAGAGAGCTATGTTGCCAAATTGGAGGTAAGCGATCAATCCGATCACAAGTACCATGAGGATAATCAGGCGTAACATATTCGCCGACGGATCGGCCTGAACATTTACAGTTTTTTTCGCCATTTTAAAGGACCCGGATATTCTCGAACGGTATTTCGCCCCGTTGTCCGGCAGTTCGTCGGCTTTAGCTGCCTTCTCCGCAGCAAGTCTGCCTTCGGCTTCAAGTTCCTGCCGGATACGGCTTTCCCGCTCCAGTCTTTCATCCTCATCAGGATTATAAAAACGGGGCCGGTAAGCGAAGCGCTTATGGCTGGGCGTCTTTGAAAAAAACTGGGGTATCTTCATATCGGTAAAATTAATTGATCGAAATCTCCATCCAACGAACCGAGATCAAATTTGCCGACACATCGGCTCAAGAAAGCCTTTTGCTACATCGCCCTATCAGCATTCTCTGTAATGTTCCGAAAAAAAGCACTTCACCATGTAATGTGCTTGATTTTTGAGCCTCATTGGAGACAAATTTGCGTTGGTGTTCGTTCATGTTTTAAACCTAACCAGTTGATGTCAAAAAAAGTTTTTTGCTTTTCGGTTCTCGTCTTCCTGCTTCAAATCACCTATGCCCAGTCACCCAAAAGTCAATGGGTTGATAGCGTATTCAACACCCTGGACGCTAACGCGAAAATCGGTCAACTCTTTATGGTTCCCGTGAGCGATGATGTGGACGCTGCCACAATCCATGAAATAGAAAACCGGATCAAAAGTCACGAAGTAGGCGGTTTGATCTTCAGGAACATGGCGCCGCACAGACAAGTTACGCTGGTAAATCATTTCCAGAGTATTTCGGATGTTCCGTTGCTAATTGCCCAGCAGGCTGACCTTTCGACACTTTTGGATAGCACAATTGTATTTCCTCCTGCCGTAGTTCTGGGTGCCGTCCAGAACGATACGCTGCTTTACCGTCTTGGAACAGTGATGGCAAATCATCTTAAGTTAATTGGAACCAATGTTGTTTTCAAGCCAGACACAAAACGCGTGGAACATTCGGCGAGCCATTCTGCGGTTTCAGAGTCGTTTGGTGAAAGTAATGAAGTAATTGCGCGAAAGTCCCTTGCGATAATGCGCGGCCTTCAGGACAATGGCGTAATCAGTTGCGCGAGGTACTATCCGCTGCGCCCACTTCCCCTTCGTGATGGCCGTGATATTCCTGTGTTACAAACAGCGAGTCTGCCCGACTCAGCTCAAGACATCCCGCATGCATTGATTCTGAATGGGCTCAGAGGCGTGAGCCCCGAAACCCAGATGTTCCCGGCACACTATCAGCAAGAGGCCTCGGTGAAAAAGTCACCCTACACACCCGGAGTTTTAGCTGCTCTCTACTCAGGTGAATGGCTTAGAGACAACTTCGATTTTCATGGACTGACTTTTATTGACATTAACACCATAGGGACCAATTCGGGCGGCGACAAGAGCGGCGATGTTGAGTTGTTTGCCTTCCAGACGGGAAACGATGTTCTAATGAATCCTGCCGGAATCGCTGCCGCAATCCGGAAGATTAAAAGAGTCATCAAGAAAGAAGGAGACTATGAGCGACAGCTTGATAACACGGCGAGAAAGATTCTCGAAGCCAAATTCGAATCCGGACTCTGGCAGAAGCGTGTGTTGTCTACCGATAACCTCAACCGGAAACTAAATCACCCGAAAGCTGTCGCCCTCAACAAGAAACTCTATCAATCCGCGGTGACGGTCCTTCGCAATGAAGACGGAGTATTGCCTATCCATATTCTCGAAGGTCGGAACTTTGCCTACCTCGCCGGGTCGGGTGATGCAGACTTCAGCCTGTACCAACAACTGAAAAAGTATGTCAACATTTCATTCTTATCGATGGATGAATCCCGCGACGAAGAAAAACTCCTTGGGGCATTGAAAGATGCCAATGTTATTTTTACCGGCATATTCCCTGAAACAGCAGGTGAAAAACTTAATCGTTTCAGCACAATATTTTCGAAACTAAAGAACCAGCCTCAGGTAGTTTACCTGGATTTCGGGCATCATGACTTTCTGGCATCTGCACACCGCCACGCCACCGTTCTTACCGCTTACACCCACGTGGATGAGGCCATTCAGGCGGCGCCTCAGGTTATTTTCGGTGGTTTTTCGGCGAGAGGCAAACTACCTTTTAAGGCATCAGACGAACTTGATATCGGCACGGGAGTTCGTACGCCCTCTCTCAGCCGGCTTACATATTCCATTCCCGAAGATGCTGCAATGGATTCCTATACGCTGCGTAATATTGATTCCATCGCAGCCGAAGCCATTCGCATGGGAGCCACTCCGGGTTGCCAGGTTTTTGTAGCCCGAAACGGCAAGGTTATTTACGAAAAGTCTTTCGGGCACCTCACATATGAGAAGACCATGCCGGTGACTTCAGAATCGATTTACGACCTGGCGTCGATCACAAAAGTTGCTGCAACGCTTCAGACAGCCATGTTTATGCATGAGCGCGGAATGATCGATCTCAACAAGAAGGTGTCGCATTACCTGCCTGAACTAAAAAAGACAAACAAGAAGGACATCACTTTTATCGACATGCTGACACATCAGTCAGGGCTTTTGCCGTTTCTCCAGTTGTATCCTCAAACGATGAAAGACACTTTTTACCTGCCGGAATATTACAACCGCGTAAAAAGTGAGGAATATCCACTTCAGGTTTCGACAAATCTTTATGGTTCGCTGGCGCTGCGCGATTCGCTGTGGTCGTGGATTGTGAATTCGAAGATGACCACAAAACCTCCACGGACACCTTATCCTTACAAGTACAGTGATTTCGGCTTTTTGATCCTTCAACGGGTAGCGGAAACCCTTTTGAATCAGCCGCTGGACGAGTTCGTTACGCAGAATTTCTATGAACCCCTTGGCGCCTCAACGATGCGGTTTACACCGCTGGATTATTTTCAAAAGTTGAATATTGCCCCCACTGAAGACGACAAGATCTATCGCCGGACCTTTGTATCGGGAACCGTGCACGATGAACGTGCAGCCATGATGGGCGGTGTGGCCGGACATGCGGGCCTTTTTGGAACCGCTTCGGATCTGGGCAAGCTTGGGCAAATGTTACTTCAGGAAGGATATTATGGTGGAACCCAATACTACAAGCCTGAAACAGTTCGGCTTTTCACAGCCAGAAAATACGCCACCAGTCGTCGCGGAATCGGATGGGATAAGCCGCTTCAAAGCGATACAAACGGCCCTACATCGGTTTACGCGTCTCCGGAAACCTATGGGCACACCGGGTTTACCGGCACCTGTATCTGGGTCGACCCGCGTTTTAACCTCGTGTACGTTTTTTTATCCAACCGTGTATATCCTGACAGGAACAGCAAACTAATAAACGCCAATATTCGTTCTCGCATTCAGGATGTGATCTATAAATCCATTTTCGATTATGTAGATCAGGAGGAGGCGTCCTATATTGTAACCGATTTTGCAATAAATGCCGGTCCCGTTCGTCCTTTGAAGTAATCGTAATAATCCGTGGCGAAAATTAAGATAGGAATCGTTTGTTACCCCACCTTCGGTGGCAGCGGGGTAGTTGCGACAGAGCTTGGAAAAGCTTTAGCCAAACAAGGTCATGAAGTTCATTTCATAACCTACTCACAGCCAACCAGACTGGATTTTCTCAATGAGAATCTTTTTTATCACGAGGTAGACTTTCACACCTATCCCCTGTTCGAGTATCCACCTTATGAACTGGCTTTGGCGAGTAAGATGGTAAGTGTCGTCAGGAATGAGAAGTTGGACCTGCTTCATGTTCACTACGCCATTCCGCATGCCTCTGCCGCCTATATGGCAAAACAAATCCTGAAAACCGAGGGAATCGTTGTTCCTGTGGTTACTACGCTCCACGGGACAGATATCACCCTCGTTGGCAAGGATGCGTCCTACGAACCGGTGGTCACATTCAGCATCAATCAGTCCGACGGCGTAACCGCCGTATCAAGTGATCTTCGCAAGGAAACCTATGAGCACTTCAAAATCACTCAGGAGATTGAAGTGATTCCAAATTTTATTGATCTGGAAAAGTTTAAAAAGCAAAAGAAAGACCACTTCAAGAAAGCGATATGTCCTAACAATGAATCACTTATCGTTCATACTTCGAATTTCCGCAAAGTAAAGCGTGTTCAGGATGTGGTTCAGATTTTTGCAAATATCCATCAGGAAATACCCGCGAAACTACTTCTGATCGGTGACGGCCCGGAACGAAACAAGGTTGAAAAGATGTGTCGCGACCTTATGATCTGCGACGATGTGCGCTTCCTGGGAAAACTTGAAGCCGTTGAAGAGGTGTTATCGGTGGCGGACTTGTTTATTATGCCTTCAGAGAAGGAAAGTTTCGGGCTTGCGGCGCTTGAAGCGATGGCGTGCGAGGTACCTGTGATTTCATCCAACACCGGCGGCATACCCGAGCTCAATGTTCAGGGAGTAACCGGGTTCTTAAGTCCGGTGGGAGACATTGAAGACATGACCCGCAAGGCACTGTTCGTTCTGGATAAAGACAATTTGCCACGATTTAAAGAAAATGCACTGTCAAGAGCAAAAGAATTCGACGTAACACGCATCTTACCGTTATATGAATCGTATTATACGAAGATACTGGAGAAGTCAACCGCTAAGGCTTTCGATTAACCGGATATCTCAGGTAAATAATTAGTTTTTGGCATTACTTTTTAGGTTAGATTTTAATATGAATACTGGAATTTCGCCTAAGACCAAAGGGACAAAACAACTCTTCAAGAATCCAATTCTGGAGAAACTATCACGTACGCATATCGCTGTACCTGTAGTTATCTTCATTGTTTATTCCGGAGCCCTGCTGTATTGGAGTATAACCCAGACTTCATTAACTCCGCTGGTGAGTGTCTTCATGTTCGTTCTCGGTACACTCGCCTTTACGTGGCTGGAGTACATTGTACACCGCTGGGTCTTTCACATGAAAACCTACTCCGCGATCCGCGCAAAGTGGCAGTATATGATTCACGGCGTTCATCATGAATTCCCGAAAGATAAAGACCGCCTCGCAATGCCACCACTTCTCAGTATAACCATTTCTACTGTGCTCTTGCTGCTGTTGAAAGTAGTGCTTGGTGATCTCGTGTTCGCTTTCCTTCCGGGGTTTCTGGTAGGATATGCGGCGTATCTTTCAATACATTACATGGTGCATGCATATCAGCCGCCAAAGAATTTTCTGAAGGCCCTTTGGATCAATCACAGCATTCATCATTACAAAGATGGCGAAATCATATTTGGTGTCTCCTCGCCGCTCTGGGATTACATATACGGAACGATGAAGGAAACACGACACTCCTGAGGTCAGAATACTTAATGAAAAGCCGCCCGTATTCCGGACGGCTTTTTTTATGGCTTAATTCCTGCTTTCTTGAGTTGCAGAATGGTTTTCAACTTTGCTGTAAGTGGGACATGTATAAATCGAGCACGAGGAGAGAAAGAAACCCGCCCCAATCAAAATCAACAAACACTTTTTCATAAAAATCATTTCCCGCAAAATAGGCGCAACGCCACTTGATTCAACAGAAATAACATCCTCTACCTTACCTGAGAAGAAAAACTTTTAGGAAATTAGATTTTATTGGCGAAACAGATTTCTCATCTTAATGGTTTAGTATCTATACCTCGTTTGTATGCCTGGATATCGATTCACCAAATATGCTCCGCCTCCGGCAGAGAATAAATCTGACTTTGACAAGTTGCTGAAAATCTTCATGCAGCTTGTGTTAATGTCATCCGGTGACGTCGCCGAAGCACTTCAGTGGCTTACAGAAGTAGATCGCCAGTATGGATTGACGTCTGACAAATATGGCATCGGTGATTTTATTGAGGATTTGAAACGAAAGGGATACATCACCGATGCAGGTCCTAAAGGTGGTTTCAAGCTGAACGCCAAAAGCGAGCAAAGCCTGCGGCAGTCCGCACTTGAGGAAATCTTCGGCCGACTGAAAAAATCCAAACAAGGCGAGCACAACACCAGAAACAACGGCCGGGGTGATGAACAAACGACGGAACGGCGCGATTATGAATTCGGCGACACGCTTGAACAGATTTCGATCACCGACTCACTGCGAAACGCACAAATCAACCATGGCGTTGAGAACTTCTTTATGACCGAAGAAGACCTTGAAGTGATGGAAAGCGAGTTCAAAACCCAGACCTCTACGGTTTTGATGATTGATATTTCGCATTCTATGATCCTATATGGTGAAGACCGGATTACTCCCGCGAAGAAGGTAGCCATGGCGTTGGCGGAGCTCATCACCCGAAAATACCCTAAAGATACGCTTGATATCCTGGTTTTCGGCGACGACGCCTGGCAGATCGAAATAAAAGACCTGCCCTATCTGCAGGTCGGGCCCTACCATACCAACACCGTTGCGGGGCTGGAACTGGCGATGGACATCCTGCGACGCCGGAAGAATACAAACAAACAGATTTTTATGATCACGGATGGGAAGCCGACCTGTATCAAACAAGGAATTCGTTATTACAAAAATGCATTCGGCCTGGATCCGAAGATCCTGTCAAAAACGCTGACCCTGGCAACCCAACTGAGAAGAATCAAGATTCCCGTTACCACCTTTATGATTGCAACCGACCCGTATCTCAAATCATTCGTGCGGGATTTTACCAAAGCCAACAATGGCAACGCGTACTACAGCAGCCTTCAGGGGTTAGGCAATCTTGTTTTTGAAGACTTCAGACGCAACAGAACAAAGAATTTATAAATACCAACATCAGAAAATGTCGCTCTTAAACAATAAAACGCTGGGGGAACTAAAAGCCTCCGGTTACAAGTCGAGGTCGATCAAGGCCGAATTGCGGGAAAATCTCGTACAACGGCTCAGGAACAAGGAAACGGTTTTCGAGGGCATCTGGGGATATGAAGAAACCGTCATTCCCGACCTCGAAAGGGCAATCCTCGCCGGCCACGACATTAACCTACTCGGATTGCGCGGCCAGGCGAAGACGCGACTCGCACGGCTTATGGTTAATCTGCTTGATCAATACATTCCGATCATCCAGGGGTCGGAACTGAATGATGATCCGTTTCAACCTGTGTCCCGCTATGGCATCGACAAAGTCAATGAAATGGGTGACGCCACTCCGATAGCATGGTTACATCGAAACGATCGCTATTCAGAAAAGCTTGCAACACCCGACGTTTCAATAGCTGACCTTATCGGTGATGTCGATCCTATCAAAGCTGCGACATTAAAGCTGCCATACTCCGACGAACGCGTGATTCACTTTGGGCTCATTCCACGATCGAACCGGTCTATCTTTGTCATCAATGAACTTCCCGATCTGCAGGCACGCATACAGGTAGCGTTGTTCAATATTTTGCAGGAAGGCGACATCCAGATCCGTGGGTTCAAGTTGCGCATGCCCCTCGACCTCCAGTTTGTTTTTACGGCCAACCCCGAAGACTATACAAACCGCGGGAGCATAGTCACCCCGTTGAAAGACAGGATCGACAGCCAGATCATAACGCACTATCCGCGTACGCTGGAAATTGGCAGACGAATTACCGAACAGGAAGCACGCCTGCAGGACGAGCAAAAGAAAACGGTACGGGTACACGACCTAGCCAAAGACCTCATTGAACAGATTGCCTTTGAGGCGCGGAAAAGCGAGTACGTCGATGCCAAAAGCGGAGTGTCGGCTCGTTTGACGATCTCGGCTTACGAAAATTTAGTCGCGGCTGCGGAACGGAGAAGTCTGATCAATGGCGAGAAAAGCACGACCATCCGGGTGTCTGATTTTATTGGAGTAATCCCCGCTATTACCGGCAAGGTAGAACTCGTTTATGAAGGTGAACAGGAAGGCCCTGGAATCGTTGCACAGAATCTGGTTGGTAAAGCGCTACGCACCCAATTCGTAAACTATTTCCCCGACCCGGAGAATTTTAGAAAACAAAAAGAAAAAAGCCCTTATAAAAAAGTTACTGATTGGTTCGGCGACGGCAATATCGTGGACCTCCTCCATGAAATGACACAGGCCGATTACGAAAAGCGGCTGCAGGCAGTGCCAGGACTTACGCAGCTTGTGAATGAGTTTCACAAAAAGGAAAGCGCCGACACACGGTTTTTCCTGATGGAATTCGCGTTGCACGGCCTGGCGGAATACAGCCTTATCAGTAAGCACAACCTTACCTCCGGCTTACAATTTAAAGATCTGCTCAGCGGAATGTTTACGCTACCGAAACCTAGTGATGAAGACGACGAGGATGAAGATGAAGGATTTGCCGGTGGTAGATTCAGATAGGAAAATTCTCACGCGCATTAACCTTAGCCATGAAACCTCAGGAAGCTTTCCCCTTAGATCCGGCACAGCTTCGTCAGCTACGCAGACTGGTTGACAAGGGTGAAGGGTCTTATGTGGAGTTTAAACGCAAGGCTGCGTTTCCTGAGAAGATCGTCAGGGAGATGATAGCCTTTGCCAATACGCGCGGCGGAATTTTATTAGTGGGAATTGGTGACGAAGGAACTATTCCGGGACTAAAACATCCCGAGGACGACTCGCATGAAATTAGTAAGGCACTAAAGAAATGTCATCCCCCTTTGCCGGTTCGGGAAACCTTCATCCCCATAGGGACAAACCGGTCTGTCATCCAGTACGAAATAGCGGAAAGCCTGACGAAACCACACTACCTTGTTACGTCGCCCCTGACTAAAGAAGCCTTCGTTCGTGTAGACGACAAAAGCATCAAAGCAAGCCGTGAAATCCGTGAGATTTCGAAGCGGGCTCAAAAGAAAAAGGACATTCGTTTCCACTACGGCGACCCTGAGCGAATGCTGATGCAATACCTCGACGAGCATAAGACAATCACATTAAAGAAGTTTATTGAACTCTGTGGCCTTAAACGATTTATCGCTTCCAGGAAGCTGATCCTGCTCGTACTTGCCGATGTTCTCAGAGTCACCCCTCACGAAAAAGGTGACGTGTATTCGCTGGCTTTTGCCAAATAAAGTTTCAAAAATTTTGGCTTCGGCGCATATTCCTTTCATGCAGATTGTTTACATTTCGTAAACCAAGTTCTTTGTGCAGCATGGCGAAATCCAAGAAGGAAAAGAAAACTTTCGTACTCGATACCTCCGTCATCATCTATGAACACAACTCCATCCTCAACTTTGCCGAACATGATGTAGGCATACCAATCACGGTGCTCGAGGAGCTGGATAATTTCAAAAAAGGTAACGACACCAAAAACTTTGAGGCACGCGAATTCATTCGCCTTATAGACAAACTTGCCAAAGGGCAGATGCTCCATCAATGGAACCCGATCAACGGTAAGGGTAAGGGTTCCTTCAAAGTTTTGATGGATACGAAAAGTGCTGTCGATGCCAACAAGGTTTTCAACGAAAACAAACCGGATCATCGTATCCTGAACGCGGCACTGCAACTGCAAACTGAGGATAAATCGACAAAGGTAATTCTGGTATCGAAGGATGTGAACCTTCGTTTGAAAGCGAAAGCCCTGGGTCTGCAGTCGGAAGACTACACAACTGGTAAAGTTGAAAACATTTCGTCATTGTACTCGGGCAGAACCATTGTGGAAGACATTGACGCCAATATCATCAACCTGTTGTATGAAAAAGGATACTGCCCGCCTGAAGAAATTCTTGGTAAGGTAGCCCCTGAAAAGAATCACTACTACATTCTGAAAAGCGGAAAGAAATCTGCCCTTGCCTATTTCAATCCCTTTAACGAAATGATCGAACACGTGGAGAAACGCTCGGTGTATGGGGTAAAGCCACGCAATGCGGAACAAACTTTCGCCATCCATGCAGCGCTCAAGCCCGACATCAAGCTCGTATCGATTCAAGGCGTCGCTGGAACAGGAAAAACGCTTCTGGCACTTGCCGCCGCACTCGAACAAAAGCGTGAATACCGACAGATATATCTTGCCCGTCCAATTGTTCCCCTGAGCAACAAAGACATAGGCTACCTTCCCGGTGACATCAAGTCCAAAGTAAATCCTTATATGGAACCACTATGGGATAACCTGAAGTTCATTCAGAATCAGTATAGTGAAACGGACAAGGAGTATTCCAAAATAACGGAAATGGTTGGGCAGGAAAAACTGGTGATCACCCCGTTGGCCTATATTCGCGGGCGAAGCTTATCCAACATTTGTTTCATCGTGGATGAAGCACAGAATCTCACGCCTCATGAGGTGAAAACAATTATCACACGGGCCGGTGAAAACACAAAGATCATTTTCACAGGTGACATATACCAGATCGATACGCCTTACCTCGACTCACAAAGCAACGGTTTGTCAACACTGATCGACCGCTTAAAGAACCACCACCTCTATGCGCATATTACGCTGGAGAAAGGTGAACGCTCTGAGTTGGCGAATCTCGCGAATCAGCTGCTGTAATTCGGCGAGTTCACACTCTGCGAGATGCCCCTGCCTACGCATGCAGGATCACCATACCTGCAGGCGTCCAATGAATTAAGTAGCGCAGCCAGGCAAAGGCTGATCTTTTTTTCCCGGCGATTTATTTGAGCATGATAGTCCACAGCTACGTTCATGCGATCCTTCTATGTTGAAGAGCAAGGCCTCAATGCGTCTTTATGTATTTATTTTTATGAGGTCGCCCAGCGAACCTGCCATGCGAAACATTGAATTAACAATAGCCATATAGTTTTGTGTTTAAGTGGATGCCCCATAAACACATGAACCGTCCACTACCAACCAGATTATTTCAGAAAAATTTTTCTGAGTCGAATATCCCCGAAAATCCCGGGTTAAGCCGAAAATAGTTGATGGGCCTATAAGGGCCTGGTCAGAACCTGCCAAGGACCTTGAGAGGTCCTTAAGGTGACTTGCTCCACACGGCGGTGTTGTAGCGGTGTTGTAGCGATGGTGTAGCGTCCCGGGCAGCC
>JAEZEH010000183.1 GCA_023417785.1 Bacteroidota bacterium | reverse complement strand
TCGGAAATTTTGAAGAGTTGGCTTTCGTAATGTCGAAACAAAGCGATTGGGATCAAATTTGGAATGAATTTCTTACGCCGGAGTACCGCCGTAGCGCGGTCTTCAGAAAAATAATCAAAGAGAATCTTGGGTCTACGTTTCTGAATCTCGTCCAGTAGCAGTCCGGAGTGAGGATCCCGAGTTGGAAACGTCGAACAAGGCGGTTTCGCCGCTTACCCAGGCTATGTTAGGGTTAATGTGCCCAACCGGAAAATTAAAACCTATCGGATATTGGGAACTCCTGGTATGGTATCGGATTATCGCCTCAAATGTCTCCCCGAAGGACAATTCAGTGTCTTTAATTTCTGTAAAATGTCCGATCGCCAGGCCAGCAAGCCGTTCCAGCTTTCCGGCGCGTTTGAGTTGCACCATCATGCGATCAATTTTGTAGAGGTATTCGTCAACTTCTTCCAAAATGAGAATTCGGCCAGAGGTATCAACCTCGTAATCGGTACCCAGAGAATCTACAATAAGGCTAAGGTTGCCACCCACGAGCAGCCCCTGTGCTGTGCCTTCTCTGTTGTAAGATGTGCGTGTTGCCGTCAGCGCTTCAGTCTCACCAAAAAGTACTTTACGCAGGCTCTCTACTGACGGCCCGGCATCGGGGTTTCCAAAAAGAGCTGGCATCGTGCCGTGGATGCTTTGCACACCCATTGCCTGTAATTTCAGGTGAAAGGCGGTGATATCACTAAAACCAACGACCCATTTAGGGGATTTCAACATTTCTGTCCAGCGGATATCGTCGAGGATCCGGGTTGTTCCGTATCCGCCGCGGGCACAAAGTATAGCGCGAAGGGATGGGTCATCAACAAATTGCTGTAGTGCGGCGTGGCGCTGTTGATCTGATCCGGCAAGGTAGGAATGGTCTTCGTTGAACAACCAGGGGGACAAGACAACCTGCAGGCCCCAACCTTCGAGGACCTCGATTGCTTTTGCAACGTCTTCCCGGCGAATCCGACGCGCGGTGGCCACGATTCCTATTTTGTCGCCAGGCTTAAGCGTAGACGGTCTGATCATAGGTTAAAAAAAAAGCCCTCCATCGGGAAGGCTTTTGCGATTTCAAAAGTACTTAGTTCTTGGGAGTTGTTGATCCCTGAGTCGGTGCTGGTGTTTGGCCTTGCTGTGCCTGCGGCTTCGGGGTGACTCCCATTTTCTTAAGAACGAGATCCGAAATATCAGAAGTATCATCAGCGTAGAGGACGACGTCAAGTCCACCGATTTGCTGACTCAAAACCATGCTGAATCCGTTTTCCTTGGCTGTATCTTCAATGGCTTTGCCGACCTTCTCGTACACAGGCGTCATCAACTGGGTATTTTTGTTCTGGATCGTAGTCTGTGCATCTTCCTGAAGCTTCTGAAGATTCTGCTGCATTTGTTGTAGTTCGCGCTCGGTATTCATCCGAACAGCTTCGATCATGTTGTTTATATTCTGAGTGTAATCCTGATATTTCTTCTGGAATTCACTCGCCTTAGCGTCAATCTGATTTTTTAGCTGAGTCTGGAGCGACTTTAACTCGGTATCAATTTGCTTTGATTCGGGCATCTGGCTGAAAATATAGTCCACGTCAGCATAGCCTATTTTCGTCGAAGTCGTTTGAGCTTGAGAAAGGAACGAGCAGAAGCTCATTGCCAAAATAAATACGAATGTTCTCATTACAGTAATTTTCAATTTAGTTTTTAATCTTATCGTTAGGATCACCCAACCCTAGTTCATCGAGCACAAAATCGGTGTAATCATGTCGGGGATCGGTGTAAATCATCACCAGTTCCCCTGCCTTATCGAACATGATTGCCAGGTTATTTTGCTTGCAAACTTTATCCACGGCATCCCAAACTTTATCCTGAATAGGTTTGATAAGTTCCTGTTTTTTTAAAAAGAACAAGCCGTTAAAGCCGAATACTTTCTTTTGGTATTCCTTTAGCTCAGCTTCCTTCTTTTGTATTTCAGCCGTGCGTTCTTTTCGCATTTCTTCCGTCAACAGCACCTGTTCCGCCTGAAAAGCACTATACATGCTTTCGACTTTTTTTGCGTTATTCTGAATTTCCTTCTCCCATGCCTCAGACAATTGATTTATTTCCTCCTGCGCCTTGGCATATTCCGGCATCTTATTCAGAATAAAATCCGTGTCGATGTACCCGAACCTCTGAGCATTGACAAAATTCAGGCCGAAAATGAGAAAAAAAATCGTAATAAAATATGGGCGCATAACTTATCTGATTTGCTGGCCAATGGTGAAGTGGAATTGGGACCCGCTTACATCATTACGACTGCCGAGGGGAACCCGGTCAAAGCCATATCCCCAATTCAACCCTATTAACCCGAATGCTGGCATAAAAATTCGCGCTCCGAAGCCGGCGGACCTGTACATGTTGAACGGATTAAAGTCCTCATAATTGTCCCAGTTATTTCCGCCCTCGACGAACGCGAAACCGTAAATCGTCGCTGCATTGCCTGTGGTCACCGGATATCTCAGTTCAAGACCGAACTTGTCGTAAACAACGCCACCAAGTTGAGATGAGCTGTTTCCGGACTGATAAAGCGGAGGGGTGATCTCATTATTTTCGTACCCGCGCAATCCGATAATATCCTTACCAAGCACGAACGAGTTAAAACCGCCTGCAAGACCATCCCCGCCCAAAATGAAGCGTTCAAATGGTCCGATGCCCGCAGTCTGGGAATACGACGACAGAAATCCAAAGTGTGCCTTGGCCTCGAGAACGAGCTTTTTCTTGTTGTCCAGCGGCACGTAGTACTTAGCGTCAAACATGGTTTTGTAGTACTCCTGCCACTTGTTCCTTCGTTCCGCGGACGCGGTTTCATAATTCATATTATTCCACGAGGAGTACGGAGGAGTTAGCGTGACGCTAAGGGAAATTGACGACCCCGACGCGGGATACATCGGGTTGTCAATGCTGTTTCTGGAGAGGGTTGTGTTGAACGTAAGCTGATAAGACGAACACGTTGTACAACCAAGCTGATAATCGATGTTGTCCAGGTTGTAAACAGCATACGACAACGCGTTTGTCAGCGTAAAGTAGTTGTCCGGCCATTCGAGAAGACGCCCTAACCCAATGGTAAAATTGTGTGCTTTGATCCCCCGGGTAAAGTCAGACGATCTCGAGAAAAAGGTGTCGCCAAATCGCGAAACAGAGTGGACGTAGCTAACGCTTAACGACTGCGGTTTGCGACCACCGAGCCAGGGTTCCGTGAATGACGCTGAGTAACTCTGGAAAGATCGTCCGTTGGCCTGAGCTCGCAGGGAAAGACGCTGGCCATCACCTACGGGCAGAGGGCTCCAGTTTTTGAGCTTCGGAATGTTTCGCAGCGAGAAGTTATTGAAGGTAAGTCCCAAGGTTCCGACGAAACCATAGAAACCGCCCCACCCGCCGGAGAGTTCTACCTGATCGTTAGACTGTTCTTCAACCTGCCATTCTACATCAACAGTTCCGTTAGCCGGATTTGGTTCAAGGGCTTGGCCAATCTTGTCGGGCGCGAAAAATCCAAGTTGCCCAAGTTTTTGCTGTGTGCGGATGATATCCGATCTTCTGAATTTTTGACCCGGAACAGTGCTCAGTTCGCGGCGGATCACGTGGTCGCTGGTTCGGTCATTGCCCACGATGGTTACTTCGTTGATGGTGGCTTGTTCCCCTTCAAAGATGCGTATTTCCACGTCAATAGAATCGCCTTCAACAGCGACTTCTACCGGAATGGGTCTAAAGAACAGATAACCATCATCCATATATAATCCCGAAATGTCAATGCCTTTGGGGTTGAACGTAAGCTTTTTATCGATGAGTTCTCTGTTATAGACATCCCCTTTCACGATGCCGAGTACTGCGTCAAGCTGCTTATCCGAGTATACATAGTTACCCTTCCAGATAATATTGCGGAAATAGTATTTCGGTCCTTCCGAAATCACCATGTCAATATTGATACTTTTCCGATTATGCGCATAAATGGTATCCGAAACTATTTCCGCATCGCGATAGCCTTTTGAGTTATAGAACTCGATAACCTTATTTTTATCATCGTCAAAATCGGCCTGAATAAACTTGGAAGAGTTGAAGACGTTCAGCTTGACGTTGTCATGCAGGAATTCCTTGAGTTCTTTCGTTGAAACGGTGTGACTGGAATCGAAATATTCCCGGGGCCTGATATTAAGAATTCC
>JAEZEH010000173.1 GCA_023417785.1 Bacteroidota bacterium | reverse complement strand
CTCCATCACGGCCCGGGCTACACTAATGGGGTGAACGATATCCTGCAAAAAAGCCACAGATCCGCAATTGCCGTTTTCATCCATGATACACGCGTCAAGCGTGACGAATCCGTCGCGATCGGGAAGCCCGCCGAAACCAACAGATGTTTCTGTAGGATCGGCTTCCGGAACCTTTGCACCGGCCTCGACGGCGTCGAGTGCTCTTCCTCCTGAATTCAGGATCTTCCACGCCGCGGCGTTCGCGGCAAGTCCGAAGTTCCAGGTTGAAATAACCAATGGCTTCTGTGTGGCTTTGACAGGTCCAACGGTCGAAAGGCCGACTCCCGCAGCCGTTAGCGTTTGAATGAATTCCCTTCTTGAGGACATAGGCTTATGATACGTAGTTTGAAACTAGTAAAAAGCCTCCGTTAATCAATAATCCTTCGAGCCTTCCGATAGGCTTTCTGATAATAGGCTGAGTAAATATTAACCTCGCACACACCAATTTTTGATGAGGCGTGGATAAATTTTACCTCTTTTTTTGATTTGACTTCAGTGACCAGACCAACGTGGGTGATCTGTTTTTTCTTTCGACCAGTGGCAAAAAACACAAGATCGCCCGGTTGTAGTTCACCCATCTTCACGTCGACCCCAACCTTGCTCTGATCCGATGAGCTTCGTGGAAGCGAGATGTCAACTTCCTTGAATGCGTTGAGGAGAAGTCCGGAACAATCCATTCCGGCACGTGTCGTGCCACCGTATTTGTATGGCGTACCAAGGTAGCTTCGCGCGGAACTGATCACCCGTTGAACTTTCTCATCGCGCACGGTGGCTTTTTTAGTCGACGCACATGAGAAGAGGAAAAGCGTGATACCAACACCAAAAGTCGCAATAAGCTTTTTGGAATGTTGCAGATAAAAAAATTTCTCCATAGTAAAAAAGTCTTTCAAATATACTATATCCATGCCAAACGGAGAAGAGCCGCCTGATGGCAATCCGGTGAGCACTAAACTATTATCGATTATCGGTGCTGTTCAGACCATGGATCGAAGTGGAAACGCAACTCAATAAAAGAACCCAACAGACCGTTCCTCTATTCGGGAATAAATCCTAATTTACGCGCCATGGACTGGAGCACAGGTATCACCATAGCGGTGGTTGTAGTTGTTTTTATTATCCTATTTATAGTCTTCAAATGGGTGCTTCGGCTCCTCGTGGTAGTTGCGTTTCTTTTCATCGCTTTTATCACGAACCCCCCACTCGAAAAACATGTTTACGCCGTCGAAGCAAAGGCTGAAAGAGATGGATTTGATTTCAGGGCGAACACTATCCATGTCGATGACTATTACGTGTTCTCGCTAACGCGGGTCATCAGGGGCGACGAAACACGGGTAATTGGTGCGGGTGCGTTTACTCAGGTAGTCATATTTTCCAGACCTTAATTTGAAAACCAGTCATATGAAAAAACTTTTGATCGCTTGCGTCGTATTGGCTTCGTTCTCTTGCGGAACGCAGAACCAGGAGAAATCCACGGCTTATAATGAGGAGCCTCCTTTGAACAATGTCGCCCCCGGCGAAGCTGCTGAGGGATGGTATTCACTGTTCGACGGAACCTCAATGAAAGGATGGCGAACCTTCCGCAACCTGGAAAATGACAGCTGGGAAGTGATGGGGGGAACGTTGCACTGCAAGCCATTCAAGGACGACGAAATCAATCTTCGTTCGGATCTGGTTACCAACGAACAATATGAAAACTTCGAGCTGGCTTTCGACTGGAAGATTTCAGCTAAAGGTAACAGTGGTGTAATCTTCCGGGTGAGCGAAGAGTTTGAACAACCGTATGCATCAGGACCCGAGTATCAGATTATTGATGACGAAGGGTACCCTGGCGATCTTCAACCCGGACAGTTTACCGGAGCGAATTACGACATGCACGAACCCACTGCGAAAGCATCAAACGCTGTCGGAGAATGGAACGCCAGCCGCATTGTGGTCAATGAAAGTCATGTTGAGCATTGGCTCAACGGAAAAATGGTTGTTGAATACGAACTTGGTTCTGACGACTGGAATCAACGACGTACCAATAGCAAATGGAAAGACTTTCCAGGCTATGGGCTTACTCAAAAAGGGCACATTGCCTTGCAGGACCATGGCAATGAGGTGTGGTTCCGAAATATAAAAATCAAACCCCTGGCGGACCGGACGCCGTAACAAAGTAGTTTTCATGTGTGGAATTACCGGAATTTTTGCATTCAACCTCATTGGAAAGTTTCACAAGATTCATGTCACGAATGCAACGCAGGCGATATCCAGCAGGGGTCCCGATTTTCAGGACATACAACTCGAAGAATGGGTAGCGCTCGGCCATCGCCGCCTATCGATTATTGACACATCAAGTGTCTCCAACCAGCCCATGTGGGATGAGAGCCGGAGGTACTGTATCATATTCAATGGCGAGATCTTCAACTTCCGCGAACTACGGTCGGAACTGACGGCCAAAGGTGTTTCTTTTTTTTCCCAGGGCGACACCGAGGTGCTACTGAAGATGTACATCGATCAGGGTGCAAAGTGCCTGAACAAACTTAACGGGTTCTTCTCTTTTTGTATCTACGACAAAGCAGAACAAACCATGTTTCTGGCCCGCGATCGTTTTGGCATCAAGCCCCTGTATTATTCTTTCGATGAGGATAAGTTCCTTTTCGCTTCTGAAATGAAGGCGATACTTCAGTACGGTATCGATAAGTCTCTTGACCACGACTCACTTCTAACATTTTTTCAACTCAATTATATTCCGGCGCCGTCGACGATTTTTCCTTCTGTAAAAAAGCTTTTGCCAGGTCACTATATACAGGTGAAACGGCAAAACATCACGATTGAAAAGTATTATGAGATTCCTTACGGAGATGGGATTCCTCTCAAAGACCTTTCTTATGACGACGCCCAGGTCGAACTGCGGCGTCTTCTCGACGCATCGGTGAGACGGCGCATGGTCGCCGATGTTCCCCTGGGGTGTTTTCTCAGCGGAGGTATTGATTCTTCGATTATCACAGGCCTTGCACAGCAATATAAGCCCGACCTCCACACGTTTTCCATTGGCTTCCGCGATGAAAAATTCTTCGATGAAACCGAATATGCCAACCTGGTAGCAAAACATTTCAAAACAAACCATACGGTTTTCTCACTTACCAATGATGACTTGCTTGGCCATGTTCATAAGGTACTTGAGTATCTGGATGAGCCCTTTGCCGACTCATCGGCCCTGGCTGTATACATCCTGAGTCGGGAGACACGCAAACATGCAACTGTTGCCCTATCAGGCGATGGTGCTGATGAAATGTTTGCCGGATACAACAAGCACGCGGCGAGCTACAAGATATTGAATATGTCGTGGAAAGAACAATTGGTTTCAGCATTGCATCCGCTTTGGAAATCCCTTCCGCAGTCAAGAAGCAATCCGGTGGGAAACCTTTTTCGCCAGTTGCACAGGTTTAGTCACGGTGCCCGACTGGATAGTCGCGAGCGATATTGGCAATGGGCCGGATTTGTTCACGAGCACGAAGCGCGAAAGATGTTTCTTCCGGAGGTAGCAAACCAGATAACCAGGAAGTACAATGAACGAAAAGAGGCTTTACTGCATGCGATACCTGATCGCGAAACGCTGAACGATATCCTCCTTACGGATATGCGCCTCGTTTTGCCAAATGATATGCTCGTAAAGGTCGACCTGATGAGTATGGCCAACTCGCTGGAGGTACGGGTTCCCTTTCTTGACTATGAGGTTGTAAATTTTGCGTTCAGTCTACCGGATTCGTTTAAGATTAACCCTTCGGGCAGAAAGCGCATTTTGCGTGACGCATTCACCGATTTTTTACCTAAAGAATTGTACAACAGACCCAAGAAAGGCTTTGAGGTACCATTACTGAAATGGTTTAGAAAGGAATTACGCTCAACGATTACTGACGACCTGCTTTCAAAGCAGCTCATTGGCGAACAGCGAATCTTCGACTATCGGTATATCGAAACGCTGAAAGCACAGCTTTTTTCATCAAATCCGGGTGATATCCACGCCCGTATCTGGGCCTTGATCGTATTTCAGACGTGGTGGAAACGTTTGTTTAAACCGGTACAGGCCAGCTAGTGAAGCAAGGACGGAGCCTTTTTAGGTAAAAAGCCCCCTGTTTGCCGCTTTTGGAAACGCATCTAACCTAAAGAACAGGTCGATTGGCAGGTGTGCTTTTACCTGTTCGAAAGCAAAACCTGCGGATAGAGATAAAAAACCGAGTTATCGATCCAACTTTTTCTCCGCACTTTCCCATAATCTTACAGCCCTCAGCTTTGCAGCCTTAATAGAAACCGGCCTGCCATACAAATTGCCTTATTTTGAGAATTAATTTTTTAACCAAATCTCAAAAACAAATGAAAAGATTATCAATGCTTTTTGCTCTTGTACTGCTTGTGGCCGTTGGCGCGAATGCACAGGAGTTCAAGAAATTCAGGCTGGCAACTGGTCTAGGATATGCGATGGCTGGTGGAAAAGGTGCAAGCGGTGGATTTCTTTATGCTATCGAACCGGGATATCGCGTGAGCGATGCGTTAACTGCCAGTCTTCGTATTGAAGGAGCTGTTGTCGTTAGAGGCTTGTCTGAAGACGTAGCTAATTACAATGCATCTGCTGCAGCTATCGGTTCTTACACGCTGAATGGTATCTACTACCTCAGCAACAACAAATTCAGACCTTATGTGGGTGCTGGTTTTGGTCTTTACAACCTCGCTGCTGTAACCGTTTCTGACAGTGGTGACGGTGGAGCTGCTGCTGAATCCAAATTCGGTTTCTACCCTAGAATAGGTTTCGATCTTGGCCACTTCAACATCAACCTGGACTATAATATCGTCGGTAGCACAAAATTCGAAGGTACTGACCTCGAATCGAAGAACAGCTATATCGGTATCCGTATTGGTGGTTTCTTCTTTGGTGGAAGAAAATAATCTCCTTTCAAGTTGAGCTTTAAAAAGCCGGCCAGTTGGTCGGCTTTTTTTATTTTGCCTCAGTCACTTATTTCAAAATTTAACCCT
>JAEZEH010000084.1 GCA_023417785.1 Bacteroidota bacterium | reverse complement strand
TTCGGCCTTTTTGCTTTGTCGCAACAGAAATAACGATGTGTCTCTTATGCGGTTATTGACGTTTCTATGAGATCACACCACGTGAGGTAAATGACAAGCAGAACAACCGAATCTGGCTGTCCAAATTTCTTTCGCCAATCAGCCGTTAAAGGCAAAATAAAAGTATCCTATCCCAGAAAAGCTGTTTTATTGCCCGCCGTTTAATTTTAACTGCAATTGCGAATGATATAGTCTATATTTACTGCAATTACGAGTTAAATGATATGAAGAAGACAAAACTGGGGGAATTCGAAGAGTTGGTTCTATTGACCGTCGCCGCCTTACATCAGGAAGCTTATGGCGTGGAAATCAAGCGCGAGCTTGAATCCCGACTGAAAGAAAAGTTGAGTGTGGGGTCAATCCAGTCTGCATTGAAGCGTATGGAGGAGAAAGGTTTCCTTATATCGGAATTCGGAGAGGCGACCCAGAAGAGAGGCGGGAAACGCAAAAGAATTTATACCACTACATCATACGGAAGGAAAGTACTCGCTGAGATGAGAGAGATCCGGGCCGGTCTCTGGGAATCGATCCCTGCACTCTCGCACGAGTTGAAACTGATATGAACCAGCCCAACAATATCCGCCCACCGGAATGGCCGCTGAAGCTTCTGAGATTTCTTTTGAAAGAAGAATATCTCGAAGAAATCGAGGGCGACATGGAGGAATTGTATCTCGGGAATATCGAGAAGGGCTCAATCAGGAAAGCCAGACTGCTCTATACACTGGAGACGATGAGGCTAATCAGACCAGCATTGTTAAAGAATTTCAGAACAAGCCCCACCTTTAACCAATACGCGATGTTCAAAAATTATTCTGTCGTAGCCTGGAGAAATCTGATCAAAAAGAAAGGCTATTCCTTCATCAATATTTCCGGACTCGGTCTTGGTATTGCTTGCTGCGTCCTGATATTCATGTTTGTGCAGGATGAGTTGTCGTACGACAACTACCACGAAAAGAAGGACCGGATATACCGGGTCATTCATGGTGAAAAAGCTGCAAACTCGACGGACATTGCTTCAATAGGTCCTCATTGGGTGTGGGGAAATGCACCCATAGGGCCGGCGCTCAAAAACGATTTTCCGGAAATCGACAAAGTAGTTCAGTTCTCGGGACGCTCAGATATATTGCTTACCTATGAAGATAAGATGTATCAGGAAGATGGAATTTTCTTCATGGACTCCACCGTTTTCGATGTGTTCAGCTGGACTCTCCTGAAAGGTAACCCAAAAACTGCCCTTGCCGCACCCTACAGCATCGTACTGACGGAAAGCACCGCACAAAAATATTTTGGCAATGAAGACCCGATCGGCAAAACGTTGAAGGGCAGTGAATCCGCAGGACGTTCTGATCCTGGAGATTATACGGTTACCGGTATCCTTGCTGATCTGCCTTTGAATTCACATTTCCGTTTTAATGTGTTGCTGTCACTCAACACCTTCCGAAAGTCAAGGCCCGACATTTTTGATGCATGGGGATATGTTGATACGTACACCTACTTTCTCGCCGGCGAACAATTCGACGCCCAAAGTTTCAGATCCAGACTTCCCGATTTCCTCGACAGGCACAAGCAGCATCCTGAGTCCAGGTACACGATCGACGTCGAACCTATGAAGGACATGTACCTGAGAACAAAAGCGGAACGACAACCCGGTGAAACCGGTAGCCTTGCCAATATCTACGTATTTTCTATCATCGGATTGTTTATTCTGGTTATCGCCGTGATCAATTTTATGAATCTGTCCACCGCCAGGTCAATGGAACGTGGCAAGGAGGTAGGGATCAGAAAATCCATTGGCGCCAACAGGAGCAGCCTCATCTATCAGTTTCTGGGTGAGTCGATGATCATCGTTTTCCTGTCTACGTTCATCGCGATCGTAATCGTATGGCTGGCGATGCCGTATATGGTTGACTTCGCCGGAAAGCACCTAGACCTCCAACGCTTTGTTGCATGGCCGAACATTACAATGTTTCTGGGAAGCATTATAATAGTTGGGCTGCTGGCAGGTACATACCCTGCGCTCATCCTTTCTGGATTTAATCCGGTTCTCATCCTGAAAGGAACTACAAGGTCGGCCAAAGGTGGGGTCGGACTTCGAAAAGCTCTCGTCGTTTTCCAGTTCACCCTTTCCATTGCATTGATCACCGGAACAATGATCGTCTATTTCCAGATGAACCACCTGCTGGACAAGGACCTCGGATTTGACAAAGACCAGATGTTGGTCCTGGATTATAACTATGATGAACTGGTTAATGCCAAATCAGAAACCCTGAAAAGCGAGCTCGAAAAATATCCTTCGATTCTGTCCGTTGCGTTCTCCAGAAGTGTACCCGGGAGCTATTTTCCGCACGCCGGAACGGAAATAGAAAATCCCGATGGAGAACTGATCATGCAAGGACAACCTATCTTCCAGGTTGGAATGGACTTCGTGAAGCATTTCGGTTTGGAACTGGTGGCAGGTCGGTCATACTCACGTGACTACCCAACGGACTCGGTACAGGCCATCATGATCAACGAATCCGCTGCGCAACAGTATGGGTATACGAACCCGGCGGATGCTGTAGGTAAGAAATTTCGGCAATGGGGCCGGGAGGGCACTGTGATTGGCGTTATCAAAGATTTCAACTACACCTCGCTACACAACGACATCCAGCCCCTTACGCTTCCGTTTGTTCCATATGCGAGCCGTTATCTGTCGTTGAAGGTCAGCCGGGAGAATCTTGCTGAGACCGTTGAAGCGGTCAGGAAAGTATGGCAAGGCCACGTACCCCACAGACCTTTCCTGTATAGCTTTCTTGATGAGGATTTCAACAAGCAATATAAGTCCGATTTTATGTTCAGGAGGTTGTTCACGACATTTGCATGCCTGGCGATCTTTATCGCTTGCCTCGGATTGCTCGGTCTGGCTACTTACACCGCCGAAAGGCGAACCAAAGAAATAGGCATTCGCAAAGTTATGGGAGCTAACCTGGGAAATATTGTCGGCTTACTTTCGAAAGACTTTATTTTGCTGGTGTTCATAGCCATCATAATCGCTACACCGATCTCCTGGTACGTGATGAGCCGTTGGCTGGAGGGGTTTGCATACCGGATGGAAATTCAAGCCTGGATCTTTGCACTTTCCGGACTTCTGGCCCTTGTGATCGCCGTAGTGACAATCAGTTACCAATCCATAAGGTCTGCAGTGATGAACCCCGTTTCTTCCTTAAGGAGCGAATAGGAACGTGTGTACCTGCTAGCGATTTTGCAGCTTGGCACAATACTGTCCCTTCGACTGGGGAAGAACCGTGAACAGCAATAGAGGCAGGGAACTACGATAAGCTTGCGGCCTTCGGTCATTTAACTTTCAAGGCGTCGTTCTCATCACCAGAATTTCCACCACGGCTTCTTACGTGGCTTTTCCTGTGGTTGCTTCGCCAACTCGGCCGCAACCTGAGCTTTGGGTTTGTGTTTGATAACGTGCCTGAACTGATGTGTCACCAGAATTTTGTTCACACGTTCAGTAAGGGGCTTACCTTTTATCGGATCGACCATGTTCACAAAATTCGCGTAGCCCTTGATTGACGCCAACAGGTTCAGTGAACCATTCCAGTGCTTGCCTTCGGGTCCATCTTTTTCAATTTGGAAAAGCAAAGCACGAAACCGATCCAGGTCACGGGCATTCACGGTAGGACGATCATTGACAACAATTCCTGTTACCTCCTTGCGTGCACCCTTGCGTAACACCCTTACCTTATCAGGATGGATAGTAAGCTTTTCTTCCTTCACAATCTTCCGGATGAAACCCATGAGGGTTTTGAGTCGGGTTGTGGCTTCACCGGAAGCTGAGAAAGTCAGATCGTCAGCATAACGGGTGTATTCGAAACCCAGTTTAGTTGCAATGCCTTTCAGACGGGCGTCGAGCCTCCTGCAAATAATATTCGTCAGGGCCGGACTTGTCGGTGCGCCCTGAGGGAGGAACCGTTCAAGCCCCGACGCATAATAGGTTTCTCCGTCTATTTCAATCTGATCACACTCGGCTTCGGTACACATCAAGGCGAAAATGGTAGCTATTTGTTCAGAATATCCGAATGAACGGAAAACACCTTTGACGCGCGGATACGTGATAGTGGGAAAAAAATCCTTCATATCGATATTGACCACTACCTCTGCTTTCACATGAGGAAGCGCATTCGAAACAATTGATCTCGCTTTTACAAAACCATGGGCAGAATCCCGAACCGCGATCTTCTCAAGAATGTTTTGCAATATCCAATACTGTGCTTGTTTAAGTTTCGGCATCGGCGTAGAGATAAGTCTCTTGCCTCCCGTCTTCTTCGGAATGTAAAATCGAATGTAGTGGGTTGTCTTGCTTACGATACGGTTATACGCCAGGTATCGGATCATCCCTGTACTGGTGCTCATCGCGTTCGCAAGCGACTCAACAGAATCAATGACCGGCAGCTGATTTTTGGCAAGCTTGTCAGTATCTGTTTCTTTGTTATTGAGACCTTTTGAAACATCCTCACCGAGGTAGGTGATGTCTTTCTCTTTGACAGCTTTCCACTTTGCAGCTTTTTCCTCTTTCTCTTTCTTCCGGCGCTCCTTATTCGCCTCGCGCTTTTGTCTGGATTTTTCAAGACGGGCTTTGCGCATCTCTTTCAGCGCTTGCTCCTTATTCTGGTAGCGGCGCTGCTGTTCGAGAAGTGTGTTAAGCTCTTTGGTGAGATCCGCTTCTTTCAGGATGAGCTGTTCAGGCAGTGACGGTGCCCCGGCATCTTTCTTCCAGAAGCCAAGACGTTTCATCTCTTCTAGTATAACGGACTCTTTGGTGGATGCTTTGATTCGCTCGTAGAGCTGCTGACGGATGTCTGCCATAGGGGGTTCAAAAGTAGTAGCAGCGGATACACTTCGTCATGCTGAGGACTGGAACGGTCAACTCAAGCGAGACGCTACTACCACGTTATTTAAATTCCTCAGATTTCACACCGGAAATGACGTGGTAGTAGCAGGATCGCACAGTCAGGAACGAGCCAGTGGCGCGTTAGCAAGCTGTGTACAAGGATGGTGATCCACCACCCGGGATGCAAGTCATAATATCCTGCTGCTACTGGGTTTAAAGCTAATAGTATAAAATTATATTCACAATCAATTTTCCTTTTCTCTCAATGAAACGCGCAGTGCGATCATGTGCTCGCACGGGCCTTGCATCATTTTATTTTGCTGGAAGAAATTACAGGTGCACTTTCCGCCTAAAGCCCGTTCATCCTTGTCGATCACCATTTCCGGATGATAAACTCTTTCCTTGTCTTTAACGGTCCCCGCAAGAACGGTATTGCCATCCCGCTGGGTGATAGTAGCTCTGACGTTGTTAAGTAAGACAAACCGATTTGCAGCCTCTTCACGGGGGTTGGCAAACCGGAGTTCCTCCAGGGGCAGTGATTCTCGTGAAAGCTCTCTTACCCTGTATTTGTTTTGATTTATGTCATAGATTACCCGGCCCGCCTGGGTGAAGGCACTTAGCGATCCGAGGACCACGCTTTTATCAAGATTCAATCGTCTGGCAAGCGCATCGGCGTCGTCCACCCATTCTCTGCGGAGACCGGAGTACACTTTCTGCATCGTCATGCTATCGACCTCTGCCCGAGGCGCCAGCAAATCGAAGTTCCCAAGGCGAGACCAATCATTTACCGTCCACCCCGACAGTCCCAGCGTAAAATTCAAATCACCGAGGTCAGCTATGTAGAAGGAGGGGAGACCCGACCCCAGGAGGACCACCTTGAAATGTTGTGTGACAGGGATTAACCTTTCGA
>JAEZEH010000030.1 GCA_023417785.1 Bacteroidota bacterium | reverse complement strand
AGAAGCATAGCCTGTATATCTTTTGGAGAAATGTTCAATGCTTCCGCCAGAAATGCGCGATAACGAGCCGTGTCCAGAATACCTGCCATTCCCATTACTTTGGTACGCGGCAGCTTCGATGTGATATGTGCCTGATAGGTCATCACATCCAGGGGGTTGGAAACGACTATGATGATTGCATCGGGTGAATGCTTCACCACGTTATCAGTTACCGTTTTCACAATACCGGCGTTTGTTCCGATAAGATCATCGCGGCTCATCCCGGGCTTGCGCGGTAAACCCGACGTTATTACCACCACATCGGATCCGGCGGTCTTCGCATAATCGTTGGTAGCGCCGATCGTACGGCTGTCGTATAGATCGATGGGAGCCTTTTGCCAAATATCGAGTGATTTTCCTTCGGCGAGACCCTCCTTGATATCAACCAAAACGATCTGGTTTGCTACTTCACGGTAGGCTAACACATCCGCACAGGTAGCGCCAACATTACCAGCGCCAACAACAGTAATTTTCATATTTATTAAGTTTAAGTTAATAAGCTAATGGTTTGCCTTTCCCTGACGGGCAACAGAAAATTGCGGGAAAAGGCCCCAAATCGCTTAATTCGGCCGCCAATTTATACCATAGGGCCCAATTACGAAAACTAATGACCAGTTATTAATGAGGAGTTTTGTCATACGAAATCGTTGCCGGCAGACACTTCATGGATGATCAAAATCCTGCTCGTGGCATTTGTCACTTTAAAGGGCTCAGCAACACGATAGCCGACGACCCACACAATTGTGCCGGCTGATTCCAGCACAGTAACCATATCCTTTCGCGGGCGTGATACCTTAAGATCAATAAGGAAGTCGCTGACTTTTTTATGTTGTGCCATCCCCAGGGGAACAAAGACGTCACCGTCACGCCACTTTCGCCAAACCAACGGGAAGCTTAACTTGTCGAGATCGATATTTGCAATTGCAGCTTCTCTATCTAATACAAAATCGGTTTTCGCATGACGTTTTAAATGCAGCGTACTCCACGGGCCGCCAATAATGTCTTGACTTTCCTGGATTGTGACGTCGTCAAAAACATGCGAGCTGATCGGACAAATGACGAACGAATTCCGGTCAACCGTCAATTGATGCGTAGATGAATTGAATTGTTTTCCCGACTGAATTACGCTGACGATGTCGGCAGACTGATCGAAGCTGAACCCCCATGCCTTGATGACTTCCCAAAGGAGGACAGCCGGATACTCCGTAATCAGAAGTCTGTTCCGATCAATGCTAACGCTATCGCTGGTTTGATGCACGGCCTCGTCTTTAAACGTACGAATGACACGCTGAGCGAGACTCCGCATTCCCTGAATGCGTTCCAAAGTTCGGGCGAATGATTTTTCCAGCGAGGGGTTCAATTCCCTGAGCCGGGGAACGACCTGATTTCGTATTAGGTTTCGATGATAATGATCGTCGAGATTACTAGCGTCTTCTTTCCACGGTATCTTGTTCTCACGGGCCCATTCCAGAATATCTGCCCGCGTGGCAAAAAGTAACGGCCGGATCACGCGCCCTTGTTTTGCCGGAATGCCGGTAAGTCCATCGATGCCGGTTCCCCTTACCAGATTTAAAAGAACTGTCTCAAGGTTGTCATTGATATGATGAGCAGTAGCCACCCAGTTATAGCCCTCGCTTTCTGCGACCTCCTGGAAAAAATCGTAACGGAGATTTCGCGCCGCCACCTGAATGGAGAGTTTGTTGTCTTCGGCAAACTTTCGTGTTTCGAAATGGCGGACAAAGAGCGGGATCTTCATTGCGACGCAAGTCTGCCGCACATGATCTTCTTCATCAGCAGCTTCGGCTCGCAGCCCGAAATTTACATGCGCGGCGCCCACGGAAATTCCGGCGCGGACAAACAGATGCAGCAGAACCATTGAATCGACGCCCCCGCTGACAGCAATAAGGACCCGGTCGGAATTCCCGCAAAGGTTCTTTTCTCCAAGATGGTTCAAAAATTGCTCGAGCACGTGCAAAATTACGATTTTATGTAGCTTGCGGCCCAGTTATGAAGTTTACATCGGTTTTTTGTGCCTCAACCCCTCTTTCACCCAATAAAAGTGGTCAGTTTCCGATACGGATATTGGTCGTAATGATTTGCTTTTTCTGTTTAAGCGTGCCTGCAGCTGCGCAGCGTGCAGTGGATCTCAAGCAGGCCGATCTGCTTAAGAGCGGCACCCAGCCCGATGGAGAACAGTTTCAACGCCTGCTGGGCAACGTTATTCTCGAACAACAGCAAACCACGATCTATTGCGACTCGGCCTATTTATACAAGAGAAGAAATTTCGTTGAAGCTTTCGGAAAAGTGCGTATTACGGAAGGCGACTCCGTTACCATCACGGGCCGGCGACTCGAATACGACGGAAATACCAAGGTCGCGAAACTCAGGCAGAACGTAGTTTTCACCAAACTGGCCACGGCCACACTATACACCGATTACCTCGATTTTGATCGCCTGGCAAACATGGCTTACTACCTGAATGGTGGTCGTCTTGTTGACAGCATCAACGTATTGACGAGCCGGAAAGGCTATTACAACTCGACGTCCAACATGGCTTCGTTCAAACGGAATGTGGTGGTGACGAATCCTGATTATACAATGACTTCCGACAGTCTTCAGTACAACTCCCGCACTAAGGTGATTTACTTCCGTACACCCACGACCGTGGTGAATAAAGACAGCAGCACATTTCTCTATAACAGTGGTCTGTACGATACGCGTACAAAGCAATCTATTCTGGATGTCGGTTCCGGTGAATCGCAGGATTACAGGATCCGAAGTGATGATTTCTTTCTCGACGACATACAAAAGATCTACAAATTACGGGGTAACGTGGTGATGACGTCCAAAAAAGAGAATCTCGTTATCTATGGCCAGGCAGCTGACTATTTAAGGTACAAGGGCGTTTCCAAGGTGTACAATAACGCCTATGTGGCCAAGATCACCGATCAGGACACCCTGTTTATGACGGCTGATACGCTGGTCTCAATCGAGCACGAGGATCCGGCCAAAAAGCGACTTCTCGCCTATCACAATGTAAAAATCTGGAAGAAAGACATGCAGGGACTCGCTGATTCAGTTGAATACCGTTCAGCGGATTCGCTGATTTTCCTGTATAAAAACCCGATTTTGTGGTCGGAAGGCAATCAAATGACTGCCGATTCGATCAGTATGCTGATCCGAAACAACACCATTGATCGCATCTTCCTCAACGTGAACAGTTTCGTAATCTCCCGCGACACGCTTATCAATTTCAACCAGATCAAAGGCCGGAAGATGGAAGCAGTTTTCAGAAATGGCAACATCCACCAGGTCTTCGTTTCCGGAAACGGCGAAAGCCTCTATTTCGCCCTGGAAGAAAATAAAAAAGACAGTGTATCCAGGGCAATGGGCGTGAACCGGATCATCTGCTCGCGCATGACCCTGCGATTTCTGGAAGGTAAACTGAACAATCTTAGTTTCTATGTCCGGCCGGATGCTCATTTTATCCCTCCGCATGAATTGACCGATGAAAACCGCGAATTACCCGGTTTTTCGTGGCGGGAGGGCGAAAAACCCAAACGAAAAGATGTAGTCAGACCCCAAAAAGATACCCCTCTTGTAGAGCGCAAACGTTTGTAATGTAAAATCCGGACTCCGGAACGAAAAAAGCGCATCCGTATTATGGAATTTCCTCATTAAAGTTTAAATTTTGACAAAGTGACGCTCTATGCGGAAAATTCTACTGGTGTACCTGTTCATTTCATTTGCCCTGTGCGCGGCCGCTCAGAGTTTTGAGGTGTCTGGTATTTCAGAGAATATCAAGGGAAGCATCGGCGAAACGGTCAAAGCGCCGCTCAGATTCAAGAATTTGACGGAAAAGCCGGTTACACTGGTCATTCGCCGGCTCCAGCAGCAGATCGGAAGTACTCAAAAGAATTTCTTCTGCATCGACAACAATTGTCTGGATGACAAAATCGAGGATTACATCCTGAAACTAGAACCGGGGCAAACGCTGTCCTCACTTCAGATCGCCCTTGAAGGAGGCCTTGTACCAGGTCCCAGCAGCGTCAGATACCAGGCCTTTTCGCGCTCAAACCCGGTGCATTCACTGGAATTTGAATTAAACTTCACCATAGAGGAGCGTCCCGAAAAGAATAATATCTACCAGTCCAGGGCAATTACCGTCAAGGACGTGTATCCTAACCCGTCGATCGATCACGCCTACGTCGACTACCAGGTTAACAACGACCGCGTCAAGGCCCGGATCCGAATCCATAATATCCTCGGCAACGTGGTCGGCGAATATGACCTTTCTCCGTACGAAACGCTGGTTCGCATAAAAACAGAGGAGCTGAATACCGGCATTTATTTCTACACGCTTTACGTTGACAACGAAAGCGTTATGACCAGAAAGCTGATTGTTAAGAAATAGTAAACTTTTTTCCTGCCTGCAGCATCCTAACGTGACGGAATTCCCGTTTTTTTGATAGCAACCATTATATTATATTTGCGGGCTTATGCGCAGCGGATCAGTTTCACTATACTTTATCATCCTCATCACCGTACTTTCTTCCTGTGGAAAATTCAGGAAAATCGAGAAGAGTTCGGACTGGCGTGTCAAATATGAGGCCGCCTTGAATTACTACAATAAAGAGGATTACTATCGTGCGTCGGTACTTTTCGAACAGATTCTACCCATCGTGCGTGGTCTTCCTGAAGGGGAAAAAGTTCAGTTCTATCTGGCCTATTGTCAGTACCACCAGAAGCTTTATTTGCTGGCGTCGGAGCAGTTCAGAACCTTTTACGAAACTTACGGCCGTAGTTCGCTCGCCGAAGAAGCGCGATTTATGTACGCCTATTCAAAATATGGCGGTGCGCCACGCGATAATCTGGATCAGACCAACAGTATCGATGCAATGGCCGCCATGCAGGAATTCATCAACCGGTATCCTGAAAGCAAGTTTCGTGACCAGGCTATTGAGGTGATTTTCGCCACGCAGGGCAAGCTTGAAAGAAAGGGTTTTGACAACGCGTATCAGTATTACAAGATGCGCCAATACAAAGCAGCTACGGTTGCCCTTCAAAATTTCGTAGATAACTTTCCGGATTCGCGTTTTGTTGAAGAGGCGCGGTACCTGATTGTCGACGCCGAGTTCAGACTGGCTGAACAAAGTATCCGTTCAAAACAATCCGAGCGCTATAAGGCGGTGGTGGAACACTACAAGGAGTTTATCGATCAGTATCCGGAAAGCAAATTTCTCCGTGATGCTGAAAAATTGTACGCACAGAGTTTGGAAAAATTAAAAAACAATAATTCGTAACATATGGCTATCCAGTCGTCAATCATTACACGTGATATTGAAAGAATCGCAGCTCCTACCGGCAATATTTATGAATCGGTGGTGATCATATCCCGGCGTGCTCGTCAGATCGCGGTGAACTTGAAGGAAGAGTTGAATAATAAACTGGCCGAATTCGCTACAACGGTCGATAACCTTGAAGAAGTGTTCGAGAATCGCGAGCAGATCGAGATTTCGAAGTTCTACGAGCGCATGCCCAAGCCAACAAACACAGCCACCGATGAGTTTCTGGAAGGTGCATTGTCTTACAGAATGCGCGGCGAAGGCGAAGGCAACCAGGAAGCTTAGTTTACTTTTATTTCACCCGGCTTATGCTCAGGGGCAAGAAAATCATTCTCGGTGTAACGGGAAGTATAGCTGCATACAAAGCAGCGTTACTTGTCCGTCTTCTGGTTAAGTCGGGTGCCGAAGTCCGTGTCATAATGACTCCGTCGGCACACGGTTTTATCACTCCCCTCACGCTGTCCACCCTATCGAAAAACGCGGTCTTAACCGAATTTGTCCGTGATGATCACGGACAGTGGAATAATCACGTTGAGCTTGGTCTTTGGGCTGACGCGTTCGTCGTGGCGCCGGCCAGTGCTAATACGCTGGGCAAAATGGCCCACGGCATCTGCGACAATCTGCTACTGGCTGTTTACCTTTCAGCGAGGTGCCCGGTTTTTTTGTCGCCGGCGATGGATTTAGACATGCTCCAACATCCTTCCGTTAAAACAAACCTGCGAACCCTTCAGGATTATGGCAACACGCTCATCGATCCCGGTTACGGTGAACTCGCCAGTGGTCTTACTGGACAGGGACGAATGGCGGAGCCGGAAGACATTGTGCGCGTACTCGAAGCCCATTTCGGAAAACAGCAACGCCTAAAAGGAAAAAAAATCCTCGTTACCGCCGGACCCACGTACGAAGCCATTGACCCTGTCCGTTTTATTGGAAATCATTCCAGTGGAAAAATGGGGTATGCTATTGCTGAGGCGCTTGCCTCCGAAGGCGCAGAGGTTGATCTGGTGAGCGGCCCGACACAACAACAAACAACGAATCCGACTATTCGTGTGCGCCGGGTAACCAGTGCACAAGAAATGTTCAGCGAATGCTCTTCGCTGTTTGATTCGGCAGACATAACTGTTCTGGCCGCTGCTGTGGCCGACTATCGTCCAGGAATCGTGGCCGAACAGAAAATGAAAAAAAACGGCGAAAGCCTGACGCTTGACCTTACGAAAACCACCGACATCGCTGCGTCGCTAGGGAAACTGAAACACAACGGTCAGATGATCGTTGGATTTGCGCTCGAAACGGAAGATGAAAAGCAAAACGCAATCAAGAAATTAGAAAATAAAAATTTCGACCTGATTGTGCTGAATTCACTGAAAGACAAAGGTGCCGGATTCGGTTTCGACACGAACAAGGTCACTATTATCAACCGAAAGCATGAATCAAAAGAATTTGCTCTCAAGGATAAAAGAGAGGTTGCCCGGGATATTGTGGACGTAATAATCGAGAACTTTCATGGTTAGATTTCTATCGCTTTTGATGTGTCTGTTTGCAACCGGGATACTACACGCCCAGGAGTTAAACTGCACGGTGAATATCAATGCGACCCAGATCCAGATTTCGGACCGCGGAATATTCACCGATATGAAACAGTCCATCGAACAGTTTATGAATACCCGCAAGTGGACCGCGGATGCATACAAGCAACACGAAAAAATCAACTGCAATATTCTGATCACCATAACGAAAATGCCGTCCATCGGCAACTTCAATGCTTCGGTTCAGATTCAGTCGGCACGGCCTGTGTATAACTCCACGTATTCCAGTCTGGTATTCAATTTCGCTGACCGCGACTGGGAATTCGAATATATTGAAAGTCTTCCCATGGAGTTTAACGACAACTCGTTTACGTCGAATCTTACATCCATGCTAGCGTTTTATGCCTACATGATCATCGGCGTAGATAACGACACCTTTAGTGAACTGGGCGGAACACCTTATTTTCAGCGCGCGCAGCAAGTAGTCATCGCAGCGCAAAACAGTAATCGCGCCGGATGGCAGGCACTTGGCAGCAATCGGAATCGCTACTGGATCTCGGAAAACTTCAACAATGTGCAAATGGTGGATCTGCGCAAAGCGCTATACGCTTACCATCGGCTGGCGCTGGATAATTTTGAAAAGGAGCCCGACAAAGGAAGAGAACTGATTTTGAACGGCTTACGCGATATCAAGAAAATCCGGGACATAAATCCGAACGCAATTATTGTAATCAGTTTCTTCGATGCCAAGGGCAAGGAACTCGCGAACATATTCTCTACCGGAAACCTGCAGGTGCGCCGACAGGCCTATGACATCATTACCACCATTGACCCCTCCAATCGCAGTATGTACGCGAAAATGGTTGGCAATTAGACTCGTCGTGCATACCAATTTTTTTCCGGGGAACTACAGCTAATTTGGAAAATACCCTTTAGTATTCTTGCCGTCGCCCTTGCATGGATAGAATCCATTGACCAGTTTTACCAGAATCATTTCGAAGCCATGAGCATCCGACAGATCAGATTGAATTCAATCGAACAGATAAAATCACGGGTCAGGGAATTTGAAGGAAAGCGCATTCAGGTGATCCTTTCTAATAATACATCCATGTACGGAGAGCTCAAATCGGTGGAGGCACTCGGCATTGTAGTGGAAAACCAAAGACTAAAACGGAATCTGCTGCCCTTTGATACGATTACCGAAATATACTTTGACCACCAACTCTGATGCTTAAGCACCTGATTATAAAAAATTACGCGCTGATACGGCATCTGGAGTTATCGCCTGCCGCCGGGCTTAACGTGGTGACCGGCGAAACCGGCGCTGGAAAATCGATAATGCTGGGCGCACTGGGATTGCTTCTGGGTAACCGCGCCGACACCAAGGTACTCTGGGATGAATCAGAGAAATGTATAACGGAGGCAACGTTCGATGTGCATAATTACGAATTGGAATCATTCTTTCGTGACGAAGATCTGGACTACGACGCAACAACCGTTCTGCGGCGGGAAATCAGTCCGGCGGGAAAATCGCGCGCATTTATAAATGACACCCCCGTCACGCTGGAGGTGATGAAACGGCTTGGCAATCTGCTGATGGATATTCATTCTCAGCATGAGACACTTCAACTCGGGAACCACAACTTTCAGCTGCGATTGATAGACGCATATGCTGACAACATCAAACTCCGGAAGGAATATGCTTCGCTGTGGAGCGCATATCAGGAAGCCCGGCTATACTACGAAGGCCTGGTCTCGCAGTCTGAAATACTCCGGCAGGAAGCTGATTTTATCCGTTTCCAACTCGACGAATTAAGGCAAGCCAACCTCGCAGACGGTGAACAGGAAGAGTTGGAGAGTGAACTCAGGATCAAGGAACACGCTGAAGAAATAAAGTCGCGTTTCCAACAAATACTTGCTGCTCTCAACGGTTCAGAGTTCACTGTGACGGCAGGGCTTGCCGAAGCACGTAGCCATTTGCAGCACATTGCTTCTTTTTCAGAAAACTACTCGCGATTATTTGAGCGAATGGAAAGCCTTCGCATCGAGTTAGGTGACGTCATTGATGAAATTGAACGCGAAGACGAAAACGTGGAATTTGATTCCGAACGATTACAACTGATCCAGGAACGCCTGAGCACGCTGTACAAGCTTCAAAAAAAACACAGGTTGTCTACGGTGGGTGAGCTGCTGGCATTGCAAACAAGCCTGGAAGAAAAAGATAATCTGACAACAAATCTCGACGACGCACTGGCGCATGCGCGTCAACGGTATGAACAGGCGGAATCCAAACTCGAGCAGGGTGCGCAGAAATTGAGCGATTCCCGTCGTAAGGTGTTCGATCCTTTGTGTAAACAATTAATGAAACTCCTTCATGAACTCGGAATTCCTGAAGCACTCGTGAGGATTGAATCGTCCATAACAGAACCTTCGTCGACGGGTATCGACAGGACCGATATTCTTTTCAGCGCAAACAAAGGAATTGCGCCACGGCCACTCGCGCAAGTAGCATCAGGTGGTGAGTTCTCGCGCGTCATGTTCGGAATCAAGTACATCATGACCGAGAAGACCGCAATGCCTACCCTTGTTCTTGATGAGATCGACACCGGTATTTCCGGTGAAGTAGCCATCAAGCTGGGAGGTATGATGAAAGCGATGTCGGCGAAACACCAGATCATCACCATCACCCATCTGCCGCAAATTGCCGCAAGAGGCGACGCGCACTTTTTTGTTTTCAAGGACAATTCATCGAAAAAGACGATTAGTTCGATCAGGCAATTGAGCGCAGAGGACCGTGTAGAAGAAATTGCAAAAATGATCGGTGGCGCGAATCCATCCCGGGTTTCTATAGAAAACGCGCGGGAATTGTTAACGCACTAGAATCTGTTGAATCCGGTTTCTTTTCCTGATCGTCTGTACTGAATCAGACCTTCACCTTGTATTTCCCATCAGCGCGCCGCTTCACCTTTTTGGTTTTGACAACGCATTCAATGTTGATGGGCCCGTAAATGTGCGGGAACTCGCTTCCGCGGGATGCCATTTCATGCCTGACCTCAGCCTGAAGTTTTTCGGTATCGATATACAAAATAAGGATATCATTTTCGGACGAGAAATACAGGTTAGCAGTTTTTTCCAGCTGATCTTCATTGGAACAATGAATGAAACCATCGCTGTGAAGTGACGGATGGACGTAAAGTCTGTTAGACTGCGCTTGTTCCCAATGATTCTGGTCGGCGATATGATAAATGAGTGGCACTTGCATCTGATTGATACCGCGTCAAGATAAGGAACAATATTCAATTCCCGCTATACAGCTCCTGCTTGCTCGCTTCTAATTTCTTTTCTTCTTTGACTCGCTTTCCAAGTGTGTAACGTAAACGTTCAAAGAATCCCTCACGCTCCTTGATGCTAACGAAGTCACGTCTGTAGGAAGAAGTGGTATCAATAACGGGGAGGGAAAAATTTTCGATATCGATCTTATCAAAAACGACCGGGACAATTTCCACATCGGGAGTGTGTTTTCGAACAAAGCGCCGAAGCATCGCAGCCTGAAACGGATCGGTGGCAAGGGCAATCTTCGTGAAGCCGAGCCCCTTTGCCATTTTCCAGGAATAGTAAACATTTTCGGTACTGTGCTCGGCTTCGGTTTCCGAGAAGGTATAGTTGGCGGGGATTCCCATTGAGTCGGCCATCACCTTCATGGCAATACTTTCAACAAAGGGAGTATAGACGGCGCCGCCGGAAAAGATTATGTTTCGGGTAAAGCCTTCGTCGTAAAGATATTTCGCCCACAACATGCGCATCTCAAGAACACTGGATGTTTTTTCCCCATCATAGGGAAGCCCGGGAACGATGATGGCGTCAAAGGGTTTGATCTTTTCGGCATATTCAAACGACTTTTCGGCGTAACGCGAAAAAGTACAACCGGATAATAAAAACGTCAGCATACAAAGACAGACGAATACTCGCGCGATGAATTTCAACTCCATGGTAATTTAAACACAGCCTCTTCCAATTTGTTTAACTTACCCTCAACCTCCAGACTTCATCATACACGAGTTGCCCTTCATCAACCAGTTCACGAACGGCGTCTTTAAACAGTTCCTGATCGGCAGGCGCGATGATTTCTTCCAGCTGCTCAAGGGTCAGCGGTTTTTTCCTCACTACCGACAATACTTCAATTCTTATGCCTTCGAGATCAGAGGCGTTCAATCGTTTGCGTTGGGCAATGCACACATCGCAGATACCGCACGTTTCAATAGTTTTTTCATCAAAATACTGCTGGATCATAACCATCCTGCATTGATGATCGGAAGCAACAAAACTGATCATAGACTCCATTTTCCCCATGATGAGCCGTTTCCGAGAAGCGAGCCTTTCTGTATTCAGCGGCAGTTTGCTGGCATCATAACGCGGAAAAATAAACGTGATTTGCGGTTTGTCCTTTACCGGTTCGTACAAGACGATACCAAGGTCGTGCAACGATTTAAGAAGACGCACGACTTCCTGGACTGTTGTATTGAGCGCCGTCGCCAGATACGATTCTGAAATTTTTACTCCACCTGAAAACAACTCCCCGCCATACAAGCGCAGTATCATTTTGATCACGACATCGAACGCAGCATTGGCCACCTGGAACTCATACAGCTTGCCTTTGTCAACGAGTAAATAGATATGTGACGGGCTGTAAAAGCTTTCATTGAATTGTATGAATCCTTCCTCCTCGAGTTTTTTCAAACAATTATAGGCTTCACTTATCGGGAAATTGAACTTCTCGCTGAACCGGTACAAATCGAAATCAAAGCTTTGGCCCTCGCCGCTGCCTTCTGCGAGCTGAAAATAGTTGGCAAGGCCCTGATAAACCCTCCTCAGCACTTCCGGCTCCGGATGTGCCTGCGCAGTTTTGTGCCGGAGATTAGCCACATCCGCATCGTTGTACAGCATCACCGAATACGCGCGCTTCTCATCCCGCCCTGCGCGGCCCGCCTCCTGATAATAAGACTCGAGATTTTCCGGAATGTCCAGATGGATTACAAGCCGTACATCAGGTTTGTCGATACCCATTCCGAAGGCGTTGGTGGATACCATTACGCGTGACCGATTATGGATCCAATCATCCTGTCGTTTTGCACGATCATCCATTTCAAGCCCGGCATGATAAAACGACGCACTGATTTTTTTCCTGACGAGCCATTCGGCTATTTCCTGAGTAGCTTTTCGCGAGCGAACGTAAATAATGGCACACCCCTGAACTTTCGTTAAGATCTCGAGTAGCTTTTTGTCCTTCGTTTCAGTCCTGCGTACAACAAAAGAAAGATTTGCGCGAGCAAACGATTTTCTGAATACACGTTGCGTATTGCGGAACCTGAGTTTATCGCGGATGTCGTCCTGGACCTGGGCCGTGGCACTGGCTGTGAGTGCGATTACCGGCACAGAAGGATGAACTTCCCGAATCTTAGCAATTTCCAGGTAAGGCGGGCGGAAATCATAACCCCATTGGGAGATGCAATGGGCTTCGTCGATGGCGATAAGACCAACGTTCATTTTCGCAAACCGTGCCAGAAAGATTTCAGTTTTCAGTCGCTCAGGAGAAACGTAGAGAAATTTAACAGGGCCGTAGATACAGTTATCGAGAACGATGTCAATCTCCCTGCGGCTCATGCCGCTAAATACCGCAGCTGCCAGAATTTCTCTTCTCTTCAACTGTTCGACCTGATCCTTCATCAGCGCGATCAGCGGTGAGATAACGATACATATTCCGTCGCGGACCAGTGCAGGAACCTGGAAACACACCGACTTGCCGCCACCGGTAGGCAACAGCGCAAGGGTGTCGTTACCAGCCAGGACCGATTCAATGATATCCTCCTGCAAGGGTCGGAACTGATCGTAGTGCCAGTATTCTTTTAATATGGAAAGCGGTGTCTCCAAAGGAAGGCTAAATAAATTTTTCCGGAAGATAAGTCAGTTTGCGGAAAGGCGATCTACCAAACAATCTTATCCTTGTTGAGAAAGGAGGTTATTCCTTTTTTGCAATCTTCACTGCCACGGGCCTTTGCATTCATTTCCGCCGCGTAGTTCAGCGCATCCTCCACGCTCATCGCCTGGACCTGGGCGATCATCTTTTTGGTCATCATCATGGATGTGGCTGAATTCGATCTGATGAGCTTTTGAGCGAACGCATATACCTCGTCATCCAGTTTCTCGGCCGGAACAATGGCATTGACCATACGAAACTGTTTTGCCTGTTCTGCAGTGAGCGTATCTCCCTGAAGCAGCAACTGGCGCGCCTTTCCCTCTCCTATCTTTCTAATCAGAAAAACCATTACAATTGCCGGCACAAAGCCAATCCTGACTTCAGTATACCCAAACTGAGCGTGGGGAACAGCAAAGGAAAAATCGCATACCGTAGCAAGCCCGCACCCACCGGCGATCGCGTGACCCTGGACACTGGCGATAACTACTTTGTTTAGCGTATAGATCTGATAAAAAAGTTCTTTAAGATGGTGACTGTCGGCAAGATTTTGTTCGTAAGAAAACTCCTGCATTTCCTTGAGGAATGCGAGGTCTGCACCGGAACAAAAGACTTCCCCCCGCGCCTGCAATACGACCACTTTCACGGTATCGTCGTTCTCCGCCCGCGTAAATGACACCTTGAGTTCTTCAACCAGTTCGTCACTTAACGCATTACGTTTCTCCGGACGATTGATGGTAATATAACCAATCCTGTCTTTCGTATGATACGTTATGTACTCCATGACTTACCAGTTTATTTCAAAAGCGCCATGATGCCAGACAGAATGGATCGGCATGGCTTGAGTTAATGAGTTGAGCGATTTATTGGTCACAAAATAACTATTACTGGAATCAAGTATGACTTTGTGTGCCTTAATTTTTTTCAGGACGCCGGAAAGGTTGCGGGTGGCGGATCCCGACACAATCAGATAGTCCACGTCAAGCGCGTTAAGTTCGTCAGGCAATTCATTAAGGAGCAATATCGTCCGACCCTCCCAACGAATAACAGATCCACCCTGGAAATTCCTGACAAAAGACTGGCGCTCACCAGCTAATACACGGGAAATCCCCAGTGCCAGTCGGTTTGGTGACACCTGATACGCTGTCGCAGCTTCGTTGTTGGCTTGCGCAGAATCAGCAAAACAATACGCCGTTCCGCCCTTGATCATATCCACCACCCGATGGTTGGCAACCTGATATACTACTATTCGAGGTTCAACAAAGGTGCGCGCGTGTATAACCCATTGGTCGATTCCAAAAAATATTACTGAGGCCAGCGATATCAGGGCAAAGTAAAGTTTGCGCCGCTCCAGGAAAAGCGTCGTAGTCACGATGGTTACAGCTATTAAAATACATTGGTTGAACGTTGGCGCCATGCCGTTGATGACGGCGAAAGGGAGTCCTTCAACCAGAAAGATCAGCTTGTTAAGAAACCATATAAGCCACTCCACCAAAAAACCGGTCAACTCGCCGACAATTGGAATTGCATGTACGGCGATGACCAGAAGGCCGCCAAGAAGAATACCGAAAGCCAGCGGAATTACAAAAAGATTGGCAAGCAGAAAGTAGGTGGGAAACTGATGAAAGTAAAACAAGCCTATCGGGAACGTACCGAGCTGGGCCGCGATAGACACGGCACTGATATTCCAGATATAGTCCAGGATACGTGAACGGGGCTCCAACAGGTTATACAACAACGGATGGAAGTAAACGATTGAAAGAACAGCCGCATAAGACAACTGAAAGCCTACTGCCATAATGAGGTATGGATCGAATAACAAAAGAAAGAATGCTGAAGCTGCCAGGGTGTTATAGATGTTAGTCCGGTATCCCAACGGCTGCGCTGCTGCAACAAACGAAAACATCGTTACGGCGCGCAACACGGAGGGCGACAAACCGGTAACACACGCATATCCCCATAGCACGGCCAGGGAAACCAGCATAAGAATCCACTTACCTCCTCGGAGCCGCAGTAATGGCTTGAACGCAGTCCCTAAGAGAAGAAAAATTATTCCGACATGCAGCCCCGATACTGCCAACACGTGCATCGCGCCGGATGCGGCATAAGCGCCGGTAATATCCGCGTCCAACCCATCCGTTACTCCGAGCACTAGTGCGGCGACAATTGCGCGTTCGTGGTCGCCGCCGATTCGTTCGTAAAGAATATCACGGGCCCACAAGCGGGTCCGTATGGCAAAATCAATCAGGAGCGAAGGTGGATCATGCTTTATGGTACCGATATTATTCCCACGTACAAAGTGCTGATGATAAATATTCCGATTTGCAAGAAATCTCCGGTAATCGAATGCGTGTGGGTTGGAAGCACCCGAAACAACCCGGGGTGACCCGTCGATTAACAGCAAATCGCCATATCGGAACGGGGCCGAAAAGCTTCCTGTGTCATAGTAAAGCAGGATCCTTCCTCTGGAATTGGTCCACCTACCATGAACGAGCACTTGCTTCACCTGCACAAGCTGCTTCCAGGAGGATTTGGCATGCTCGTGACTGGAAACAACGATAGCGGTATACGCCTCACACTCGTCAATGTTAAGCAGATGCTCCTTATCATGCGAATCTGTGGTATGCCAGACGTTAACGTAGCCCAGAAAAATGAACGTGGCAAACGTGACTGGTCCGGGGTTGACCACCACACGTTTAGCGGCTGCGTTGGAAAGGACACACGTAACCGTGAGAACGGCAGCTAAAAGAAGCATCGCCGTAGCTACACCAATTGGAATTATTTCCGGTAGGCGAATGCCGAACAAAATACCGGCGACAAGGCTGAAGACAATCCGGACAAACGGATAGGGAATCCATTGAAACATAATAGCTAACGGTTAATATTTAAAACAACGGGCACACGGGGTGCAGTTAACTCACAGGAGCCGGCGAAAAAACCGGCTCCTTATACGATCATTCCCACTGCCGGCGAGCCGATTCGCTTTCGTCTTTCGACGTATCTTTTCCATACGCTTCGATGATATCACGAACCAGTCGGTGGCGCACGACGTCTTTCTCAGATAACTCCATAAACCCGATTCCTTTTACTTGCCGTAGTATCCGGATCGCCTCCTTAAGACCGGAGCGTTGTTTGCCGGGCAAATCGATCTGCGAAGCATCGCCGGTGATAATCATTTTCGACTCGGGTCCCATTCTGGTCAGAAACATTTTCATCTGCATAGGCGTGGTGTTCTGCGCTTCGTCCAGGAGAATAAAGGCGTTATTCAGTGTACGTCCACGCATATAGGCAAGCGGGGCAATTTCAATGATTTCCCGTTCCATATAATACTGGAGTTTCTCGAACGGGATCATATCATTCAGCGCATCGTATATCGGCCTGAGATAAGGATCTATTTTTTCTTTGAGGTCTCCTGGAAGGAACCCGAGATTCTCCCCTGCCTCCACGGCGGGACGGGTAATAATAAGTTTCTTGACAGTTTTGTTCTTCAATGCGCGAACCGCCATTGCTACCGAGATGTACGTCTTTCCTGTTCCTGCAGGCCCGAGCGCAAATACAAGGTCGTTGTCTTTAACCAATTCAACGAGCCGTTGTTGATTGACCGTCTTCGGTTTGATTGGCGCTCCTTTGGTGCCGTAAAGAATAATATCCTCTCCCGCAGACGCTGGTCCGGCGTCGGGAAGCGCAATCTCCTGTTCGCGTGAGATGCATTTCTGAACATTCTCTTCCGTAACACGGCCGTACTTATGGTAGTGGTCGATGAGCGACTGGAGTATGTCGTTTATCTGAACAATTTCGGAAGTTGAACCTTTGATATGAATCTGATTGCCTCGGGAAACTATCCGGCTCTTCGGGAAAGCTGCGGCCAGCGAGTCGATGGTTTTGTTTTCAACTCCCAGAAAATCAATCAGTGAAATATTTTCGAGCGTTACAGTTTTTTCAATCAACGAATTATCAAGTTTTAGTTTAAAGTATATGATGCAAAATTGTTTTACTTTGCCCCAGTAATATTAACGAATACCACCGGCAACATCAACATGGCCATCGTTACGCTTCTTACAGATTCAGGCGAAAGTGACCATTACGTCGCTTCTATCAAGGCGAGAATCATAAGCGTGAACCCGGTACTTCGTATCGAAGACATCAGTCACCAGATCAAAGCCGCAGACATTGCCCATGCTGCCTTTTCGCTGCGCTCCGTGTTTCGCGATTTTCCCGCCGGCAGCGCCCACCTCGTTGGTGTCGATGCTGTTGGCAACCGTGATAATACCTATATCGCCATACAACTTGAAGACCACTATTTTGTGGGTTGCGATAACGGGCTTTTCAGCCTTCTGTCCGAGGAACTTCCTCAGCAGATAGTTGATGTAAACAGCATTGATCCGATTCAAACAACGTTCCCGGAACGTGATGTGTTCGCGCCCGCAGCGGCAAAATTAGCAAGCGGAACGGCAATTACCAACCTTGGCAAGCCGCTTTCATCAATCAACCGTCTCCTGGATCGTCAGGTAAAGGCAACGCGAAAGCAAATTACCGGCACTGTAATCCGTGTCGACGGCATGGGTAATCTAATCACCAATATCCCAAAACAGGCATTTGACGTCCTCAGCAAGGGAAAGTCTTATACAATACAGTTTGGCGGCGAAAAGTTCCGAAGAATCCACCAACAGTACAATCAGGCGGAACAAGGTGAGTGTTTTATCCTTTTCAATAGCCTCAATCTGTTGGAAATCGGAATCTACAAAGGCAACGCATCTGAATTGCTGGGTCTTGAATACGACAGTACCGTAAACATAATCTTCGACGAATGATAGTCCGTGTGGTTCGCATGCATTTCAGGGAAGGCGAAATTGAATCGTTTCTGGAAATCTTCAACGCAAACAAGGAGGCCATACGAAATTTTCCGGGATGCACTTATATGGACCTCATGCGCGACCTCACTTCACCAACGACTTTGGTTACCATCAGTCATTGGAACGGCCCCGACGACCTTGAGGCGTACCGGGTTTCGCCGCTGTTCAAGGCGGTGTGGAGTCGGGTGAGACCTCTCTTTGCAAGAAAGCCTGAGGCTTTCTCGATTGAACCATTTCAGCACGACTGACCAAAACAATTCCGGGCCAAACCGAAACATTTGCCGAGAAGCTGATTCATATCATCTTCTTTTTTGTTGCGTAATTCTAAATTGGCGACCTTCCTAAAATTCCTCCATGGAGGGCCGGAATTATGAGCCTCATTCCACGTAAAACTCAATTTTACCTTACTTCATTTCTCAAACACGATTTAAAGGCGAGCATCACTGTATTCTTCGTCGCGCTCCCGCTGTGTCTTGGCGTTTCACTTGCATCCGGAGCACCGATTTATACGGGTCTCATTTCTGGAATACTCGGCGGACTGGTGGTGCCATTGATCAGCAAGTCGCCACTCAGCGTAAGTGGACCAGCGGCAGGTCTGACGGCGATCTGCGCAGCGGCCATTACAGACCTGGGAAGCCTGGAACTATTCTTCGTCGCCGTTGCCATTTCGGGGCTCTTACAAATTCTGATCGGCATCTTTCGCCTGGGGGGATTTACCCATTTCATTCCTTCGGCGGTGATCAAAGGGATGCTCGCGGCCATCGGGATTATTTTGATCTCGAAACAGATTCCGTTGCTGATCGGCTATGACAAGCCTGACTTCTGGCGTCATACGTTTTTCAACGTGTTCACCTTTCGTCATGGCTTTGACGATATAACCGACCTTCTGGCACAAGTTTCAACCGGGGCCATACTGGTTGCGGGAATTTCACTTTTAGTCCTCATGATCTGGAAGAAGACCTTTGCCAACAAGTTTCCCTTACTGCCGACGTCTTTTATCACTGTTGTAATCGGCGTTTTACTTGCACTGGCCCTCGACAAGTTCGTTCCAGCCCTTGCCCTAAAGCCCTCGCAATTCGTCGTCATCCCTGCCGACAGCCTGAGTAATTTTTCGATGCCGGATTTCGGTCAGGCTTTCGGCAACAGCGAGGTTTGGAAAACGGCCGTCGTCATTTGTTTCGTGGCGACCCTTGAAACCCTCCTCAGCATTGCGGCCATCGATAAAATTGACCCGGCGAACCGGATTACTCCCCAGAACCGCGAGCTCGTTGCACAGGGCACGGCAAACTTTCTTGCGGGGGTTGTCGGTGGATTGCCCATTACATCGGTGATTGTCAGGAGCTCGGCCAACGCAGAGGCTGGAGCACGAACCAGGTTGTCGGCGCTTACGCATGGCGTCTGGATACTGCTTACGATGCTCTTCGCCG
>JAEZEH010000016.1 GCA_023417785.1 Bacteroidota bacterium | reverse complement strand
AGCGCAGCTTTGATCTGATTATTAATTTCCGTCGGATTGTAACTGCCCAACACATTTGAACTTAACGTAACAATACGCTTCAGATCTTTCCGCTTCACGTTCCCGTAAGTGCTGCTTAGTCGCGTGTTGGCGACGGCAGAGATGGGAACCTGGTGCATCTGACCATTGGTCTGATCACGGAACGTGACGCTCTTGTTTATGAGCGCGTTCATGTCGTAACGATATTTGTCGTCCATTCGCAACTGAATCTCATAATCATCTTCCCCTTCCTTGTACTTCGATATTTCTTTACCGAAAAGGGAAGTACGGAGTTCATCAGCCACCGAAAACGTTGAGAGTCCAAACCGGCGCGTCTTCTCGCGGTCGAGATCGACGAGTAATTCGGGCTTGCCGGTTTCAATATCATGCCTGAGTCTTTCAATACCCGCGATATCCGATTCATTGATAAAGTTCTTCATCCTGTCGGCAATGTCAACCAGTGTCTTGAGGTCGTCGCCCGTGATTTCAATTGTTACCGGTTTCCCTGCTGGCGGTCCGTCCACATTTTTAGCTACCGTGACTGAAACCCCTGGGAAGCCTGAGATGCCTTCGCGGATTTTCGCCATAACATTTTCCGTACTGACGCCCTCGCGATATTTGAAGTCAACAAAGTTTATTGTGATCCTTGCCTTATGAGGCGTATCAGACTCACCTATCGAAGACATATCATTCGGATCACCAGTACCCTCGCCCACATTGGCAATCACGGATTCAACGGCGACTTTGTACGGCGCAATAATGTCGATTACCCTTTTTTCGATCTGCTTCGTAAACCTGTCTGTCGCGTCGATATCAGTACCGGTCGGATACTCGATAAAAACATTTACGTATTTGGGTTCATTCTCAGGGAAGTAAAGCGTTTTCGGAGGAAATACCGCCATGAGAGCGATGGAGAAAATCAACATAAAAAACGTTCCTACGAGAATCCATACGGAATTTCTTTTTCTAAGTGCAAAATCAATCGTGCGGTTGTATCGCTCTTCGACCCACGGTAAAAACGACCGCTGAAACTTTATAGAAGCCGGAGTTAATACCCAGACATTCAGAATCATTAGCAAGGCATAGAGTACGAGCAGGTTCCCTATCCAGTAAATGTTAAGCGCAAAAATGAATAACAGACCAATGACCGCAATGATCAGCGCGTCTCTGAGAATCCTTTTCTTGTTAAAAACTTTTTCTCCTTCAATCTTCATGTATCGTGCGATGAAAACGGGATTGATAACCAGCGCGACAAACAGCGAAGATGACAGGGCCACTATCAGCGTGATCGGAAGAATTTTCATAAATTCTCCTTCGAGGCCCGGCCACATGGCCAGCGGTAAGAACGCCGCCAGCGTCGTAGCCGTCGAAGAAATAATGGGAAGTGCCACCTCACCTACCCCGAGTCGCGTAGCATCCCAAAGGGAATAGCCCTCCTCGCGAAGCCGGTACACATTCTCCACGACAACTATACCGTTGTCAACCAGCATACCCAACGCCATGATCAATCCAAACAGCACCATCATGTTAATGGTCATGCCCATGATACCGAGAATCAGGAACGTCATGAACATCGACATCGGAATTGCCATTCCAACGAACATCGAATTGCGGGTTCCAATAAAAAGCAGGAGGACAATAACGACGACGATCACGCCGGAGATGATATTGTTCTCCATACTGCTTACCATTTCCTTGGTAAAAGAAGACTGGTCATTCGTGATGCTGATATTGAGTCCGGGCGGGAAGCGTGTTGCCTTCGCTTCTTCCAGGATTGCATGAATCTTCTCGGTGGCGATAAGCAGGTTTTGTCCGCTTCGCTTAACCACATCGAGCATGACCACCGGTTTTTGTTCCAGCCGGGCAAAGCTCTTACGGTCTTTGTAGTCGTACTCCACCTTCGCAACATCCCTGAGATAAACGATATTACCTTTCTCCTGCTTTATGATAATATCTTCCAGTTGCTTGGGATCGTCATACTCTCCCACCACACGGATAGCCCTCCGCACATCGTTGTCGAGAATATTCCCTCCTGACATCGTCAGGTTCTCTGCCTTGACAGCGTTCTCAATATCAGAATAACTCACAAGACGGGCCTCCATTTCATAAGGATTCGTCTTGATTTTTACTTCCTTCTCCGCCAGCCCACGTATCTCTACTTTCGATACTTCGTTCAATGCTTCGAACTTGTCTTCGAGGTACTCAGCATGATCTTTCAACTCTTCAAGAGAAAAATTCCCTGAAAGGTTGATGTTCATTATGGGAAATTCTGAAAAATCCAGTTCGAAAACATTGGGCTCTTCAATATCGGCAGGTAACTCGGGTCTTGCCTTGTCTACGGCATCCTTAACTTTGGTAAGCGCTGACTCAACTGGCGTCTCGGGTCTGAACTCCACTATGATGGTGGTATAGTCCTGAACAGCGGTCGATTTAATATGATCGACCTCGGAAATCGAATTGATTTCCTTTTCGATCTGTCGCGTAACCAGATTTTCCATATCAACAGGCGAGTTACCAGGATAAAGCACCCCTACATAGATGGTGGGTTGCTTTATTTCCGGATAGCTGTCTTTGGGCAGGTTCTGGTAAGTGATTATTCCCATCACCACGATGATGAAGGTGAGGAAGAAGACCACCACGTTATTCTTCAATGACAAAGTAGTAAGCCCGAACTGCTTGTCTACCTTCTTTGTATTATCAATGCTGTCGTTTTTCAGACTCATGTTTCTAATGGTGTAGTGTTATTTAATATGCCGCTACCTTTCCGATCTCTTCCGGCTTCGCGATGGCCACCTGAACACCTTCGGCCACGTCACGGAACCCTTTATCAATCAGCTGCTCATCTCCCTGAAGGCCTTCCAGTATCTCGGTTTGGCCGGAGTAAGTCAGGCCGCTCTTAACGCGTACTTTTTTGGCCACGTTATCTGACCCTTTCTTTTCAATTACATAGATGTATTCACCCTGATCGTCGCGTAGGAGAAGTCTGGTAGGGATAGCGATCGCATCTTTTCGAACGTAGTCGGTAATTTGCAGAATGGTAACCTGGTTTGGTTTAAGGCCGATCTTCGTCGCGGGTAACTTGACGTCTACCCGAAAAGTTCTGTTTTCCGGATTGATGACATCACTAACCGCTGCGATGGTCGATTCAATACTTTTGTCCTGCATCGGAAACTGAACCTCAACTTTGTCGCCCGTAACTACTTTTCCAAGGAATCGTTCTGACACCTCGGCTTCGATATACATATCTTCGGGCGACGTCAGCCGCACCAGCGGAACCCCGGGGCTGGCCATTTCACCTTCACGCGCCGGCACCTCGTCAACGGATCCCGAGAAGGGAGCCCGTACGTTAGCCTGCGCAATCTGTGATTTTATAGTAGCCAGTCTGCTTTCGAGGGACTCTTTGTTGTTCTTAGCTTGAAGGTACTGGACCTCGGTGCCAATCTTCTGCTCCCAAAGGCGAGCCTGACGCTCATAAATTGTGTTGGCCAGTTCGAGTTGCGTTTCAAGTTCCTTGATTGAATTGCTCAATATATCCGCATCGAGCGAGACGAGTAACTGACCTTTGGAAACGTTCTGCCCTTGCCGTACGTGAACGCGTTCAATCCGCGCGGGGATCTCTGCACTCATTAATACATTGCGTTTGCTTTTCACTGAGCCCCTTACATCAAATTTATGCTGGAAGGTGTTTTTGCCCGGAACAAAACTGGAAACCAGGATGGCATTGTCAGTTTCTTTTGCGAACTCGGGATCAATTTCTTTCAACTCGGTTTCAAGAACATTGATCTTTTGTTTCAATTCCTGATACTCCTTTCGCGCATCAGCAAGCTCTTGTTTTTTTTGCTGGACATCGGATCCACCCTCCTGCGAACATGCAAACGCGGTGAGGGCGAGCAGGACGAATACGTGACTCGGTTTCATTATAGAACGATTTTGAGGGAATAATTTATTTTTCATTGTAGGTTTGGTTCAATTTTCCATATGATTTGTCGAGGTCGATTTTCGCAACGACCGCATCGTACAAAGCACTATAATAATTTATTTGTGCTTCACGCAGTGCGGCCTCTGCTTCAACGACTTCGAGATTTGACCCCACTCCCTGTTCGAATTTCAAACGGGTTACGCGCGCGATGTTTTCGGCCAGCTCGCTGTTTTGTTTCTGGGCCTCTGCGGTTTCCACTGCACTTAAGTAATTGGAAGCGACCTGTTTTATCTCCAGGTCAATCCCTGATTTCAGATTAGCGAAACTATTCTCGGTCTTCTGCAGCTCGAGTTTCGCTTGCTGAACGCGGTAATTTCGTTGGAGGCCGCTGAACAACGGAATGTTAAGCGTAACCCCGAATGCCGAATAGGAATACCATTTGTCAGGACCGATGATCCCGTTATCGCTCATGTTGGTCTCTGTGGTAAAGAGACCTGATATGTTTGGCGACTGCGTTAAATAACCAAGATTGGCGAACGCAGAGAGACTCGGCAGGCCTTCGGCGTACTTGTTCTTGAGATCCAGCTGCTGGAGTTTCTGGTTTGCCTGAAGAAGCCGGTAGTCGGCACGTTGCGCATAATTCCATTCTGCGGAATATTCGTTGAGAACGTCACTGCTGATCTGAAGGGACTCAATATCCCCTTCAATATCAATGGTCTCGTTCATAGGATAATTCATCTGAAATTTCAGAAGCTCAAGCGAAATCTCCTGGAGACGTAAGAACCTGTTCTGCTCTACCTTAAGATTGGTAAGCGTTACTTTTATCCGGTCTACGTCGATAGCCTCTGCGAATCCGTTCTCCAACAGCGCCGTCGTAGTTTTCAAAAGGCTGTCAACACGGGCTATGTTCGATTCGAATAATCCGATTCGATCCTCATTTATCAGACATGAATAGTATGCCTTGGATACATTTTCGATTACCTGCTCGCGCGTTTGCTCGGCTGTTTTCACGGCAAGATCACGATATGCGTTAGCCGCTTGCAGCCCTACGAGATATGAACTGTTAAAAAGCAATTGATTAATTCGAACGCCGGCATCGCCACTGCTCTTGAGCTGAAAGAAATTTTCCATCGCGATCACATCGCCTTCATTACCAGGAAATTCCGCAGTAATGGGGTTATCCGCGGATTTTTGGCCGAAGAATCGCGGTAGCTTCTGGTTATGCGTTAATCCTACAGTGGCATCGATCTGTGGGAAGCCGATACCCCTTGTTTCCTTCACGCGACCGTCGGCAATCTTCTCATCAAGCCGGGCATTCTTAACCAGTGTGTTATTTTCGAGTGCATACTGAATACATTCCTCCAAAGTAAAAGTTCGCGTCGGGTTATTTTGCGAGTGCACAACAGCAAAATGGAAAACCATTGTGCAAAGAATAAGATAGCGTTTCATGTGACTTATATGGTATAGGGTTGAGGGTTCTTTTGTTTGTATTTCTGATAAAGCTTTCTGCCCTTATCGGTAAACAGGCCGTGAATGTAGTGATCAAACAACTGCGCCTGGACGTCGGTAAACGAAAATCTTTCGCGGGGAAACAGATTGTTGTCGAATGCCATCTGTACCTGCTCAAGACGCATCGTTGCCATGATTTCGAGGTTTACGTCATCGCGGAAATAGCCTTCCTCTATTCCTTGTTTAAGACTGCGGATAATATTCTCGCGAATAAATTCCTGTTTAAACTCCAGCCATTCTACCCACGCCGATTGGTGATACTTCTGCATGTCAAACAAAACACTCGGGTTGATGTTCTTCATGTTCTCTTTCAGGCAAAATGAAATCTTAACCATTTCCTCTACCGCATTTTTCGACTTATCGGCAATGTGTTCAAACTGTTGTCTTTGCCGACGCATGTGGGCTTTTGCAACCGAGGCAACTACTTCGTCCTTGTCGGCGAAATGCTGGTAGATTGTTTTTTTGGACACACCCAGGTGCCGGGCGATGTCATCCATGGAAACACTACGCAGACCGTACTTCATAAACAGGTCGTCGGCCCCTTTCAAAAGTTTTTCTTTTTGCTCTGACTCTTCCATGGGTGCAAAACTATGGAAACGGAATAAATAAAAAAAGTTTCCAATGTTTCCTTAAACGCAGGCTTATAATACGGGTTGCTGATTAGAGTGGAAAAAGTTGCAAAGCGTAAAAGACTCTGGTTGAAGCGCCGTTTTTTTCAGCTAAGACGCGGGCGGGTTGAAATTATTTTCCGAAACCTTCTGACCTCCTGCCAATGCGAACCACTGACAAACTTAACATTTGTATTCAATCGTTTGAATGACCAGCCGTGGGCGATTGTTGTTTCTCCCATGAGCACCACTTCTCTTTCATCTTCTGTTTGAAAGCTTCGCGCTCCGCCGGGTCAATGGAATTAAGTTTGTCCTGAAATTTGTCCCGCCAGCTGGAATGAGACGTCTGACCGTAGTTTTGATGTCCGCGACTCCACAGACCCCAGGTAATAATCTTGCTCAACGCAAGCAGGCCAAGTGCCTGCAGGTAAGATATTTGAGGCCCGTTAAAAAGGTCAGGCACCAGCCAGTTCCAGAGCAGCATGGTAACAGCTCCCAACAGAAGTAAACCGACAATCCCCGCAAATGCACACCGCCAAAAAAGTGTTCGTCTGTTCATCACCATTTCATTTTAAATATCTTCATACAATCGTTGTAGTCTCTTGCGCAGGGCGAGAATGGCATAACGCTTTCTGGAAAGCAAAGTATTTATTGAAATGCCACGTTCCTCGGCAATCTCGCGAAAACTCTTGTCCTCCATTTCGTTCAATATAAATATCTCGCGTTGTTCAACCGGAAGATCATCAAGGGCTTCCATGATTGCCTCCCAGATTACTTCCTTGAACAATGAGTCCTCCGGCGTATTGCCCAGATCAGGAAGAATATCCTGCAGGGTGAGAGGTACATCGTCATCAATGCCCGATTGTCGTCCAAGGTCCGTGCGCTGAGGCCTGCTGGCGTCCCGGCGGTATCGGTCAATTATCTTATTCCTTGCCACCGAAAACAGCCAGGACGTGACGCGATCCACTGACTCTATTGAATCGAAGCCCGCCACAAACTGATAAAATACATCCTGAAGTATATCCTCTGCCTCCTCCGTTGAGGAAACGCGGTTGCGAATGAAGGAAAGTAACCGATCTTTCTCCCTCAGAAATGTCTGTTCTTTAAGCTGCATGGCAAAATCCATAGGAGCGCGATTCAAGGTTTAATCCGTAGACGATATGTCATCGCGTTTATTTTAATGCTGGAAAAATATTCCAATTACAACCCCCAATCTGATTCCCTATATTGTAGCCAAAACTATGGAAATTGAACGGAATGGTTTCCGGCTCTTTTATGATAAGACCGGGGATGGCCCTGAAAACCTTCTGCTTTTTCACGGATTTGGCCAGGATCGATCGGTATTCACCCCACTCATTGGCCAGATTTCATCCCGGTATACCTGCTATTCGTTCGACCTCTTTTTCCACGGCGAAGACAGTGATACTCAACCTGCATCGCCAATTTCCCCGGACCAATGGAACGCGTTTCTGGCCGCCTTCCTTAATCAGGAAAACATACAACGATTCTCGCTAGCCGGTTTCAGTATTGGTGCACGACTTGTTGTCAGCGCAATTCCGCAGTTCGCGCCACGACTCGATAGCGTATACCTGATCGCGCCCGAGGGCATCAGTACCAACATCTGGTACCGGCTAGCTACATCCACCCCGCCGGGTCGGTATATTTTTCACAAATTTATCCAACGCCCCAAATATTTCCTTGCGGCGGCAAGCGGTGCGGAAAAACTCGGGCTGCTTCCCCGAAAGGTGGGGCGGTTTGCCAAGAAGCTGATGGATAGTGCTCCCAAAAGAAAACGTGTCTACGCCACATGGATGGTGCTATCCAAACTGAGAAAAAGCCGGCAGGAATTAGTGACTGCCTTGAATCGGCACCCCGTTCGCGTGGTGATTTTCCTGGGAAAGCGTGACCGGATAATTACTGAAAAGCCGGTGCTCGATTTTGTCCAACGCCTTCAAAACAAAGCTGAAGTCCATGTAATTGACTCGGCCCACATCACCATGGTCAGAACGGTTTCACAATCTTTCGCTCACGTTTTTAAAGCCGCAAATGATACCCGATACTGACCTGAACCGGAAGTGGTTCTGTTATTTCAATGGAAGGATTGTTTTTCAAATCATCGAAGTCGTCCTGAAATTCAGCTGACCGGACTGGAAACAGCAATCCAAAATTCCAGAAATTACCACTGCGCATCCGCAACTCGATCCCGCCACCAAAGGTGGGTCCGTAGTACGTTTTATTCCGTTCGCGAAGGCCCTCGATAACGATGACGGCATTATAGCCGTACATGCCCGTTGCATAAGGACAAACCTTCTTATCAGGCAGGATACGTAAGACGACACCGCCGTTGTAACCGGCTCCGTTGAGATTGTATCCGATAGCTCCGAAAAGTGAAACCCATTTGACCGGCGCGAACATCAGCTTTCCGCCAATACCCCCATAGTCAATACCCAGACCAATACCTGCGCTTACATCGATATCACGCGTTTCTGAGAATTCGAAATTCTCATCATACTGATCGTTGTCAACATCGTCCGATTGACTGAAAACACAAATGGAAGGAATACTTAGCAGTAGGAATAAAATCACCTTTTTCATAAACGGGCAATCATAACACGAAATTAATTCTTTTTCTATTAGCGTCCGGGAATACACAAAAAATCAGGTGATTATTCTCAAAAAGTGTACTTTTGCGGCATCTTTTAACACGCTGATTCCTCATGATCCTATTCTTTCGTTCTAAAGCCGACGTCGTCTTTGCCGTTGGCGTAATACGGTCTTTGCCAACCAGTGACATTCAGAAACTTAGCTGGCTATTCGGCGGCTCGGAGCAGTTGCCGGACACACGGCTCGGTGGCTTCTTTGTGGGCCCCAGAAAAGAAATGATTACTCCGTGGAGTACCAACGCCGTGGAGATCACGCAAACTATGGGAGTATCCGGAATTCAGCGGATTGAAGAATTCTTTCCGGTTGCCGGAAGTGAGGCGCGTTATGACCGGATGCTCCAGCACCTCTACGACCAGCTTGATCAGGAAGTCTTTACCATTCTTCATACACCAGATCCTATCGTTGAAGTTGAAGACATCGGCAACTACAGCAAAAAAGAAGGACTCGCGCTGAGTCCCGAGGAAATCAGTTATCTGGAAAACGTGAGTCGCGAGCTGGGAAGAAAACTAACGGACAGCGAAGTCTTCGGTTTCTCCCAGGTAAACTCCGAACACTGCCGGCACAAAATATTCAACGGCACGTTTATCATAGACGGCAAGGAACAGGCGTCCACACTTTTTCAGCTGATCAAAAAAACATCCAAAGAGAACCCGAATTTTCTGGTGTCTGCTTACAAGGATAATGTCGCATTTATACAGGGACCGCTCATCGAGCAATTTGCTCCTGAGCGCCAGGACGTACCAGATTATTTTCGCGTCGAGGAAATCGAGTCGGTAATATCGCTCAAGGCGGAGACGCATAATTTCCCGACAACAGTCGAGCCGTTCAACGGTGCAGCTACGGGTTCGGGTGGAGAAATTCGCGATCGCCTCGCCGGCGGTAAAGGAGCTCTGCCACTGGCAGGCACAGCCGTTTATATTACCTCCTATCCGCGACTTGAAGGAGGGCGTCCATGGGAGAAGAAATTCGTACCGCGAAAATGGTTATATCAAACCCCTGAGGAAATCCTGATAAAAGCTTCCGATGGCGCATCGGATTTTGGAAACAAGTTTGGTCAGCCGCTGATCAACGGCAGTGTACTTACATTCGAACATTTTGATGACGGAAAACAATTCGGTTTTGACAAGGTTATTATGCTTGCGGGCGGAGTTGGTTTTGGAAAAGCTAAAGACAGCAAGAAGGAACATCTTGAGAAGGGTGATAAGATTGTTCTGTTAGGGGGTGATAATTACCGCATCGGAATGGGTGGAGGCGCGGTGTCGTCAGTCGCTACCGGTGAATACGGCAACGCCATTGAGCTGAATGCAATCCAGCGCTCGAATCCGGAAATGCAGAAGCGCGCAATGAATGCAATCCGGGCTATGGTCGAAATGGAAAATAATCCGATCGTTTCGATTCACGATCACGGCGCCGGCGGACACTTAAACTGTTTGAGTGAACTGCTCGAAGAAACGGGAGGAACCATCCACATCGATAAACTTCCCATTGGTGATCCAACGCTATCCGATAAGGAAATCATCAGTAATGAGTCTCAGGAAAGAATGGGACTTGCCCTGAAGGAGAAAGATATCGATATTCTGAAAAGAGTATCCGAGCGCGAGCGCGCCCCCTTTTATGTAGTTGGTGAGGCCACTGGTGATCAGCAGTTCACCTTCGAAAAAGCCGGCCAGAATAAAAAACCGGTTCACTTTTCACTCAAGCATCTCTTCGGATCGTCGCCCAAAACGATTCTGATAGACGAGACAGTCACCGAGGAATTACCTCCCCTTGAATACAACCCGTCGGATATCCGCGAGTACATCACACAGGTATTGCAACTGGAGTCGGTAGCGTGCAAAGACTGGCTTACCAATAAGGTAGACCGCTCTGTCACGGGCAAAGTTGCCACGCAGCAAACCTGCGGCCCTATTCAGTTGCCATTGAACAACGTGGGCGTGATGGCGCTTGACTTCACTTCACACAAGGGTGTTGCTACTGCAATTGGTCATGCACCCGGTGCGGCACTTATCGATCCCGCAGCAGGAAGCAAACTAGCCATCGCCGAATCACTTACCAACCTAGTATGGACACCACTGACACATGGCCTGCGCGGCGTATCACTTAGCGCAAACTGGATGTGGCCGGCAAAGAACAAAGGCGAAGACGCAAGACTTTATAAAGCCGTAGAGGCTGTAAGTAACTTTGCGATTAGCCTCGGCATCAATATCCCCACAGGGAAAGATTCGCTTTCAATGACGCAAAAGTATCCCGATGGAAAAACCGTTTATGCTCCTGGCACAGTGATCATTTCCGCCATAGCCGAGGTTGACGATATCCGTAAGACTATTTCTCCAACAATTGCTCCCGTAGAAGGAACAAAACTGGTTTACATCGACTTTAGTAACGATTCGCGTAAGCTGGGTGGAAGTGCATTCGCGCAGATCGTAAATCAGCTCGGGAACGAAACGCCCACGATCCTCAATGAAGGCTACTTTGCCAGGGCCTTCGATGCGGTACAACAACTTGTAAAAGAAGGAGCTATTTACGCCGGCCACGACATCGCCGAAGGGGGTCTCATAACCACTTTGCTCGAAATGTGTTTTGCAATTCCGCACGCCGGTATGACGCTGAATCTTCAGGCCATAGACACTGATCTTGTAAAAGTACTTTTTGCAGAAAACCCTGGCGTCGTTATTCAGGTAAAGGATGAAAGCCACGTGTTTGATACGTTGGATAATGCGGGAATCAATTATCGGATTATCGGAATCATTTCAGGAGAACGAAAGCTTAGTATCCGTCATCAAGGAGATGTGCTTGAACTGAACATCGACGAACTGCGCAACGACTGGTTCAGGACATCTTATCTTTTGGACAAGAAACAACGCAGTCCCGAGTTCGCCGAAAAGCGTTACCGTAACTACGATAACCAACTGCTCCACTATCAGTTCCCGTCACATTTTACAGGTCAGTTAGCCGACTTGGGTATCACTCCGCGGCGAAAGGAAAGGTCCGGAATCAGGGCCGCTATTATCCGTGAAAAGGGGGTGAACGGCGACCGCGAAATGGCCTACTCGCTGTATCTCGCGGGTTTCGATGTGAAGGATGTGCACATGACTGATCTGGTTTCCGGCCGCGACGACCTCTCGGACGTGAATCTTATTGTGTTCGTCGGCGGTTTCTCCAACTCTGATGTATTAGGCTCCGCGAAGGGCTGGGCAGGTGCATTCCTGTACAATCCTAAAGCTAAACAGGCGCTGGAGCGTTTTTATCAACGCAAAGACACGCTGAGTCTGGGTGTGTGTAACGGATGTCAGTTGGTGATGGAACTGGGGTTATTGTATCCGGATTGGAAAGATCATCCGAAGATGCATCACAATGCTTCGGGAAGATTTGAATCCGCCTTCCTGAATGTCAGTATTCCGGAAAATGACTCGGTGATGTTTAGAAGTCTGGCCGGGTCACGGCTTGGCGTGTGGATCGCCCACGGCGAAGGTCGGTTTGAACTTCCGGAGGATGCAACACGGTACCGTACTGCAGCCAAATACAGTTATGACGAATACCCCGGCACTCCATCGGGATCAGATTATTCGGTTGCGGCACTGTACTCAAACGATGGTCGGCATCTCGCCATCATGCCGCACATTGAGCGATCGCTATTCCCATGGAATTGGCCGTATTACCCCGACAACCGTAAAAACGACGAGATTTCGCCCTGGATCGAGGCATTTGTCAATGCCCGGAAATGGATTGAAAACTACCGTTAGAAACAAAAGGCGCGGAGGTTTCTTTTCCACTCGGAAGTTTTATTTATATTCAGCTTCGCTAAACCTTCCGATAATATGAAAAGAGTGCTGCCATTTTTGATGCTCGGTGTCCTATTTGCGTCCTGCCTTGGCTATAAGGAGCTTCCAGTTGAATATGATTACAGTTACAAGGGCAACTTCAAGAAATACCGCACTTTTGACATTATGCGCCCGGCAGGTCCGGCGGATTCGTCCATGACGAACGAAATCATCGAGAAGTCGATCATTGCCCGAATGAAATTTCTGGGATACCGCCAGGTAAACAATAAGCCGCACCTTATTGTCGGATTCAAAATGTTTAATGACAGTCTAAAATTCAACGGATATAACCAGCCTGCCATCGAAGAATGGGTACGGTCCCAGAAGGAAGACCTTGACTATGACCAGCAAAAGTTTTACCTAAGTACAGGCACTTTGCTCATTCAGTTTTACGATCGCCGACAAAACCGTTCAATATGGCAGGGGTATGCTACCACACAATACGGTTCCATCGATTTCCAAAACAGCCGCCATTTGCGAAATGCGGTGATATCCATTCTTGATAAATACCGTTTCTGGGCCGAAGGATTCATCGATGGTACCACGATTTCGCAGGAAAATGACCTTTAATTTTTTTAGCCTGTTTTAGAAATCTTCAAAAGTTATTCTACCTTTGCAATCCCAAAATAGAGGGTCCTGAGAGGGTTTTTCTCTGTTTTGCCGTGATTGTCCGATGGTGTAACTGGCAACACGCCTGATTTTGATTCAGGAAAGTCCAGGTTCGAGCCCTGGTCGGACAACTAAAATCCCCCCGACAGGTCGGGGGGATTTTAGTTATAGGTTGTTACTGCTTAGACGTAATCTGACAGGTGTTACCAACCCTTAACGCTAACTTTGAAAACATGGCTGTAAAAATTTTCAGCGGCAGAGCGACTTCATACCTGGCAGAAAAAATTGCCAGCGCCTATGGCGAGCCCCTCGGGGAAGTCGACTATCAGCAATTCAGCGATGGTGAAATGTCGCCGTTTATTCGCGAATCCGTACGCGGCCATGAAGTTTTCGTAATTCAGTCCACCTTTCCCCCTTCCGACAACCTGATGGAATTGCTGTTAATGTGTGATGCGGCCAGACGGGCCAGTGCATCCAGCGTTAACGTTGTAATCCCCTATTTCGGTTATGCCCGGCAGGACCGCAAAGACAGACCCAGGGTAGCGATCGCAGCCAAACTGCATGCTAACCTCATCTCGGCCGCCGGTGCCAGCCGGATTATGACATGCGATCTGCACGCGGATCAGATACAGGGATTCTTTGACATTCCGGTTGACCATATGGATGGCGCTTACATTTTCGTTCCATACCTCAAGGAATCGGGACTGGACAAGATCATGTTTGCTTCTCCCGACGTAGGTGGCATCAAACGGGCAAGGAGTTTTGCCAAGTTCTTCCATGCAGATCTCGCGGTGTGTGACAAGTACCGCAAGGAAGCAAATAAGATCCAGTCGATGCGCCTCATCGGCGAAGTGGAAGGTATGGATGTAGTCCTGGTGGATGACCTGGTCGATACCGCCGGAACCATTTGCAAAGCCGCTCTGCTCCTGAAAGAAAAAGGCGCGAAGTCAGTAAGAGCCGTTTGTACGCACGCTGTTTTGAGTGGCAATGCTTACGAGAATATCGAAAATTCGGTACTTGAAGAATTGGTGGTAACCGATACCATTCCACTGAAAAAAGAAAGCAGCAAGATCAAGGTCCTGACGGTATCGACACTGTTCGCAAAAGCGATTCGCAAGATCCACGACAATGAATCGATCAGTTCATTATTTATCAAACTTTAGAATTCATTTATCTATTATAAACAATTAATACCATGAAAACTGTTGAGATTATAGGGTATAGAAGAGCAAATCTCGGCAAGGCTGATTCACAACGTTTGCGCGATGAAGGTCTTGTTCCCTGTGTACTGTACGGCGGAAATGAACAGGTTCATTTCTACTCTCCGATGATCCTTTTTCGCGATCTCGTTTACACCAATGAAGCACACTTCGTCCATCTGAATATCGAAGGCGAAGAGTTCCAGGCGATCCTGCAGGAAGTGCAATTCCATCCGGTGAGTGAGATCATTCTTCATGCGGACTTCCTGCGTATTGCAGAAGACCGGAAGATCAAAATGAATATCCCCATCCGTCTGATCGGTACGGCTCCCGGTGTTGCCAAAGGTGGTACCCTGGTGCGCAAAAGACAAGCCTTGAAGGTTCACGCGTTCCCGAAAAACATGCCTGACCATATCGACGTCGACGTGAGCGAGCTTGATTTCCATCATGCCGTAAAGGTTTCCGATATCAAGATGGAAGGACTCGAATTCCTCGATCCTACTCAGGCTTCTATTGCTGTGGTCGAAGTACCGCGTGCTGCTAAGATGGCTGCCGACGAGGCCGCTGCCGCTGCGCCGGCTGACGAAGCCAAAGCCGCTGCCCCTGCCAAGAAGGACGAAGGGAAAAAATAATTCGTATTTCATATGCAAGAGGCCATCTTCCGACCAGAAGATGGCCTTTTTTTTCGTCAAATCAGAAAGCCATCCTTCCGGATTAAACCGAAATATCAAATCAAAAAGCCTTCCTTTTATCAAGGCCCTGCACCTACAAAGAGGCTATGTTTTCATTGGGCGTGCCCCCGCGGCTGGCAGCGTAACGGCAGAGCCGTTGAAATGATTATCCTGCGCGGGGTCGTGCTTTCCGTTTCAAGTCCTCCCCCGACTCCCGCAAAATCCCCCCGCTTTCCGCCGGGGTCCGGGCTTTCCACTGCAATCACTCACGCGAGTCCGCCACGCCCAAGGTTCTGCCAATGCATCCATGCCATCATCCCGCATTTGGATTTTACAGCTAAGTTATCTTATGTAAATTCGCCCATCGGAAAGATCTGCTCAACAAAGACAAGAAGACACAATGAAGTTTCTCATAGCCGGGCTTGGTAACCCGGGCCCAAAGTACGAACTCACCCGTCACAACATCGGCTTCCTTACACTTGATCAGCTGGCAGACGAACACAAGGCTGAATTCAGACTCGAACGTCACGCCGAAAGAGCAGAGGTTAAGCATAAGGGTAAATCCCTGAATCTTATCAAACCTACCACCTACATGAACCTTAGTGGTAAAGCAATAGCCTATTGGTTGCAGGAGCTGAAAATTCCAAAAGAGAACCTCTTGGTCATCGTCGACGACCTTGCAATTCCATTCGGCAGTCTGCGCATGCGAACCAAAGGCAGCAGCGCTGGCCACAACGGACTTAAGAGCATCGAGGAAACTCTTGGTGGCCAGGATTACGCACGTTTGCGTTTTGGTATCGGGAGCGAATTTGGCAAAGGCCAGCAGGTCGATTACGTCCTCAGCAATTTCACACAGGAAGAATTTGACAAGCTTCCCCCCATTATGAAAAAGGCTAACGAGATGGTGTTGTCATTCTGTACGATCGGTGCGGCCAGGACGATGAGTCTTTTCAATAGTTAGGGGGTTCAAGTTTCAAGGCTCAAGGCTCAAGGCTCATGACTCAAGGTACTGTTCAGCACCTCTGCCGCGCATTCTTCGGCCTCCGCGAGAGACTTCGGGATCTGACCTTGTTCACATATCCGGCAGATCACGCGGAATGTCCAAGCCTCAATGGTCAAGGCTCAAGCGACAAGTTGAAAGCAAATCCAGCGGTTAATTCGCCGTAGCGGCTGACGTCTTGTTCTGAGCCTTCGATGGCGAAATAATCACTACCATTTCTTCCTGCGGTTTCAGCGTCATTCCCGAAATCCTTCCATTAAAAGAATTGTCTATGCGCTTTTCGGAATACCGCTGCGTTGACGGATAATAGAATTGTATCTCATAAGCCCCTCTATCTGCACCGGCTACATTCACTACATCGGCGCCCCCTTTGCCGGAGTCATTGAGCACATAGACGAATGACGTCTCTCCGCATTTCACGGCATAGCTTTCGAGGTGTTGTGAAGAAACCGTAAGCTTCTCGAATTGCCCATCACCCGCAGCCAGCATGCGGTCACTGATCTCCCGCACGGAATTAAAGTATTTCGTCATGTCACGCTCGTCGAAGAACTCCCACCACCACGTCATCGGCAGTATTGGCGTAGGACTAAACATGCCATACCAAAGGCCGCGCTTATAATCGTAGTCGAACCCGGGCCCACGATCATGATTGACGTTGTCCCAATTCCAGTCGTAACCAAATTCGCCAATCACATAAGGCTTTTTGTGCTTGTTGATAAACTCTTCGATCGTTGGAGCAATAAGATGTGTCTTGTTATAGATGTGTTTCTGATTGAGATCAATGTCAGGCAGGTCATTCATACCTTCAATTTCCCGATGGGAAACACTCGTTGTCACGATATGGTCATATGGATCAGTTTCTTTAAGGTACGTACTCATTTCGTCGTGCCATGAGGTGATAATATCATGACTGATGAGCACGCTGTCGTGCGGCGTCGCTGTGAATACCGCGTTATCAATTTCATTGAAGAATTCCCACGCAGCGATTGACGTGCTGTAACCCCACCGTGCCACGATGTAACGGAGGCGGTTCCTGTATTTCAGTTTAGACTCTTCATTTGTGAAAAACTCCTCCGGCGAACCCGCTGAGCCACCATTCTTTACGTTGTGAGAATTGAACTTCCAGTATCCGTCTTCCATAAGCGAACCGTGCGCATCAAAAGCAATCATCATATACAATCCCAGCGAATCAGACAATTCCACGAGCTCGTCCATTCTGCGCATACCCCCCTCGTGAAAGTATCCGTCGGAATCTGTGTAACGGTCGGTGTCATTCACTTTGGGAAATGCCAGCGGGAGGTTCCATACACACATCCACGTACGGAAAAAGTTTGCCCCGTTTTGCGACAGCGTTGGCAGAAGGTAGTCATACGTCCACTTGCTGTTTTCAAAAGACCGTGACTCCCAGCCCACATTCTCGCCGATTCCACGAAAAGGCTTACCGGAATCGAACTTGAATGTCCAGTAATCGTTGGGATGCAAAAATCCATCTCGGGAAGATGCCATCGACTGAAACTGCCCCTGTTGGCTTACCGACGTTTTTTTACCCATTTTAGTGAGTACGAATTCATATTGGTAGTTGCCTTCCTCCTGAGGGGCGAAGCGCGCTTTCCATCCACCTTTCTGCGCATCGGGATCGAAGTAGCATGGAACGGTTACCTTCTTTCCCGATGGCGTTATCACTGCCATATCGAGCTTAACCTCCGCCTGATCATACGGATTCTGGAACGTTTCCTTTAGTTCTATAGAAAACTCCGCCTTTTCATATTGGTTAACACTGGCGGTTTCAAGTTTGTGCTGAATGACGTTTCCTGAACAACCACACAGGGCCACCAGTATTATCGAAAACAGATTTTTAAACGCGTTGCTCATGCTCTTCAAAGTCAATGGATAAGTATAGATTTCAAATATTCTTTTCTTCCTCCTGCATACTCCACCACTACCGTATAGATACCCGGTGAAAGTACTGGTGATTGTATAGTCCCCGCCAGCTTCCCTGTGGCAGACGATACGGGGATTCCGTAAGCATTGTAAATAGTCACGCGGAGGGCGTGTTCCTGGAGACTGACCGTGAACTGCCCTTGTGCGGGATTGGGGTACAAGGATCCTTTATTGAATTCCTTTTGCACGGACGTTACAGGACCGTCATGTGGTTCGAGTTCCAGAACAACGGATTCGCCAGGCGCCAGCGAAAGGCCGGACGTGGTTATCCTGCCCGAAGCAGTTGCACGCACCTCAAGATCTGACCATACACCGTTTTCAGTGTGAAATTGCCGGATAGCATATACACCGTCGGTGTCGACAGGTATGCGTATCCGCTTACCAGTGGCGGGATCCGTACGGTTGTTCAACAGATATATATAGTAAGACTCACCCGCCCGCACTCCAAAGGCTTCAAGCCCCGAGCCCACAACGGCTACTGTAACTGATTCGAGGGAGCCATCACCCGCAGCGAGCATTCTGTCAGAGACTTCACGAACACGTGCGAAATACCCGGTGGTACCGCGATCGTGGAAGAACTCCCACCACCACGACATGGGTAGTATCGGCGTCGGTGAAAACAAACCGTACCATAGCCCTCGTTTAAAATCGTAGTCCAGTTCGTCGCCGATTTCGGGACCGATATTATCCCAGTTCCAGTCATAACCAAATTCTCCGACCGCGAACGGCTTGTTGTATTTACTCGTCGCCTCTTTAATGGCCGCCGGTATACTCGTTGTATTGCGATAGATATGTTTTTGAACAAGGTCAATATTTTCGACTTCGAACAAGCCGCTAAGTTCACGATGCGACACACTGGTCGTCACCACATGGTCATACGGATCTGTCTCCTTGATGTACGAGCTCATTTCATCATGCCATGACGCGATCGCATCAAGTGGAATAGCCAGATTGCTTTCGGTTCCGTTATATGCGGCGTTGTCGATCTCATTGAAAAACTCCCACGCACCGATGCTGGTACTGTATCCCCAACGCGCAACGATATACCGGAGTCGGTCCTTATACTTTTCGCGGGCCTCTGCAGAAGTAAAGAACTCGGTCGGAGTGCTTGCCGGACCACCATTTTGAACATTGTATGGATTAATATTCCAGCGGTCACCAGACTGGATTCCGCCATGCCAGTCAAACGTCAGCATTATGTACAAATTCATCTCTTCGCAGAGTGCAACAAGATCATCCATACGGCTTATGCCGCCTTCATGGAAGTAGTTTTCAGAATTAGTATAGCGTTTGGTATCTACCACCGTATTCCATTCCAGCGGCAGGTTCCATGGCGCCATCCAGGTGCGGAAGAAGTTGCCACCATCTGCAGACAGCCTTCCGAGTAGATTTTCATAGTTATACGAGTCGCTATCCCATACGCGACCCTCCCACCCAATATTCTCACCGATACCGCGGAAGGGCTTGCCTGAATCAAAACGAAAAGTCCAGAAGTCATTGGTGGTCAGAAATCCCTCCCCTGTTCCCGCGACTACCACCATCGTTGATTCATCAGAGCTGAATTCCAGAACATTATTTCGCCGCAATTCAAAGCGATAGGTAAACTCACCGGATTCGCGGGGCGCGAAACGTGCCTTCCATACGGACAAAGGCGATGTGCCTGATTCGTAATAACACGGAAGGACTATGGCTACACCCGATGAAGATGAAAGAATCATATCGACGCGAATGTCACCGGAGCGGTAAGGGTTTTCAAAGGCTCCGCTAACCTCCATTGAGAATTCTGCTTTCTCGTATTGTACAATGTTGGGTGTCTCGGCTTGTATGTTTCCGATCACTGACTGGCTATGTGCCACGTGTGCCGAAAGGCAGAGCAGCAATCCCAGCATTATCGACCCCGGTAAATTTATACGCACATTCATCAACGTATGTTTTTAAAGCCCGGGTATCGCAGCAAAGTCACTGCGATACCTGCAGGCTTCAACCCAAACCAAACCAAACCAAACCAAATGATAATCAGTTATTGCCTTTTTACATCAATCCAGTACATCCGGGGCCGCTTGACGAACTTGTCGTAGTCACTGTAGATGTTGTCCCAGTCATCAGAGCCGTTCAATGTAAATTCAAAGGCTTCATCAGCAATCGTCTTGCTCAGGCCATTCCCCAGATCGATGGTGCCGGCACCTTTCAATCTGGCAGTGGCCGTATGGCCATCCTCGAAACGAAAAATAATGGTATTGTTGCTGTAGTCATGTTCCCATACTCCGTTCACTGTTGGGATCGTCCGGTACAGATGGTTCACATCCGTGTCAGGATTTACAAAAAGGAAGTTCGCGTACTGCCCATCAGCACCCGCGTCATTGACTACGGTTCCATACGTTTTACCATCGTCGGTTACTCCGGTGAATGTGAACGTTAAGATGTTGTCATATTCAGCCGCTGGTCCACCGGTCTCCGGCCACGCCCAGGGCTTTTCTGTCAAATCCAGAACACCGCCGCCACCATACTCAGGACCCGTGCCTCCATAGACTACGAGGCTTTGTATCGCATAGGTACCAAGCACAGGCTCGATGAACGGGACGAGCTCTACTGTCCATTCACGACGTTCACCGGATTCTGCCGTTACAGTAACCGTTTGCTTATTATTATTTGCAGTAAAATTAAATGGGGTTCCGGCGTCGAGATCTGCTTTCGCTTTGTAAGAAGTCATAACCCGCATTTTAACCTGCGACAGGTCTGTATTTTCTTCCATTAGTACCCTGACCAATGCCATTGAATTGGCGCGATCTATTTCGGCGGGACCGACCTGAATCAGATCGCCTTCAAGGGTTACAGATTCAATTGCCCGCTCATGACTTACGACGTCTTCAAAAGGATCACGTTCGCAGCTCGTAAGTACTGTCAGCATGGCGACGCTTAGACAAAGGAATAAATATCTGGTCTTCATAATCAGTTTAATCGATTAGTGGATTTGTGTCAACTTCGCGCTGGGGGATGTCGAAGAAATAGGCGCCACTTTCAATGGTCTTGCCGTATTGATCTTCAAGCACTGTCTCCATGGCATTTGTACGACGGAGATCGAAGAGACGGTTGCCCTCGAAGGCAAACTCCCAGGATCTTTCCTGCAAGACGGCTTGCCTGAACGCATCGACGGAAAGCCCCAGGGGCAACTCATCAAGTCCCGCCCGCGTCCGTACACGATTCACCGCTGCATATCCGTCTGCGTCAGGACCACTCGCTTCTGCGAAAGTTAACAGCACATCGGAGAAGCGAAGCACGGGTGTGTTCACGCTGGTCTGATCGCCGATACGTCCCGGATCGATGTACTTCCGTGTGAATGGTCTGCTGTAGTCACCAATACCCAGGTTCCTCGCGTTGCCATTTACCCACACCGTGGATATAATCAATTCTGTTTTGCGTTTGTCATCGGCATCGTAGCTGTTATAATGCGCGTCCTCCATGAGGAAGTGGTTCCAGCCTGAAGCTACAGAGATCCCATCATCAAGTTGGAACACGGCCCCATCGATATAGGGAATGAACATCAGCGGGAGTTTCGAATAGTTTCCTTCAAACTGTCCGGTGCGGTCGGTAGATACACTGAAAATATGCTCGGGCCCGCCTTCGTTTTCCACGTCCCAGATTGCTTTGAGATCGTTGTCAAAACCATAAACCGTTTGTTCATTGAGGACTTTGGCAGCCGATGTTTTTGCCTGCGCATAAGCCGCATCGGCATCAGGAACGAAGTCATAGCCCGGGGAGCCTGTGCTTTTGGACGACGCCATATGGATGTACACCTTCGACAACAATCCCCACGCCGCTACTTTATTGGCGCGACCATCCCGCTTCTGGAAGTCGGTAAATTCAATAGCTTTATTCAGATCGTCAATGATCACATCGTAGACCTCGCTGATGGATGACAAAGGAGCATCCACTTGTTCAGTGGAGGTAACCGGCTCTACGCGCAGCGGCACTGATCCAAAAAGTCTTACCAGATTGAAGTAGTGCAACGCCCTGAGGAAATACGCCTCCCCAACGATCTGGTTGCGTTCGTTGGTATCCATACTTACAATACCCGGTACGTTGGCGATAACCGCGTTAGCGCGATTGATACCAATGTATGCGTACCGCCATGCCGTTGTAACCTCAGGATTGTCCGGTCGGGTTCGAAGTTCATCGATCTCGAAATTGGAAGCTCCGGCATCTGGTTTAATGGTAAGGGTTTCTGCAGGCAGTTCCGCAACCAGGATAAAGTTCCTTGAATAATATTCGATCTCGGGAAGGATCGCGTAAGCATACATGAGCGCCGAGTTGGCGTCTTCTGCACTCTGATAGAAATTCCCCGTTGAGGGAAATCCATATGGTTCCTCTTCCAGGGAGCATCCCGCAATGATGCAGGATGTGAGGACCATCATGATATATTTTCTGATATTCATAATTGACTGATGTTTGGTTTTTTAGAATCCGACGTTGACGCCAACTGAAAGTGCACGTGGTCTCGGGTACGACCCCCAATGCTGACCATTTTCCGGTACCTCGGGATCGAAGCCAGGATTGAACTTCGTAAACGTGTATAGATTGTTTCCTGAGACGTAGACCCGCAGGTTGTTAATTCCGGGAATCAAGCGTTCGGGGAAGTTGTAACCGACAGTGACGTTCTGTACACGCAGGAATGAGCCATCTGTGATGAACCAGTCAGAGCCGTGAAATCCACGGGTTGCATGTACTTTCGGGAATTCATTCGTCAGATTATCCGGCGTCCAGCGCTGGAGTTGGCGACTTGGTGAAAACTTTCGGAAGTCGAACACATCGTTGCCCTGAACGCCGTAGAGTTGCGCCGACAGGTCAAAGCGTTTGAATTTTACTGACGTATTTATGCTGTAAATAAAATCGGGGTTCGGATTTCCGATTACCGTTCTGTCATTTGCATCGAGAATTCCGTCAGGCACTCCGTCAGGTCCGGAAATGTCCAGGTATTTGATTTCACCGGGTTGTGCCAGGTCGCCGGTCAATCCTGCGTCAAGACCTTCTTCCAGTGTCTGAATTATGCCATCCGTCTTGTATCCATAAAATGCATTGTATGGCTGACCAATAACCAGGGCATTAATCGGTGTACGGAGCATTTCAATCGTACTTCCGTTCCAAACGTAGTCGTCAAATCCGGTGTCAACTACTTTGTTCCGGTTCATGGTAAAGTTACCGCCAATGGTCCAGGTCAACTCGTCCCTGGAAATCACCTCAGCGTTCACACTAAGTTCAATCCCACGGTTTTCTACTTCGCCATCATTGATCCATAGTCTGTCATATCCTGACGACGGCGATATATAAGACTGACGCAGCAAGTCGGTTGTGTTCTTGACGTAATAGTCCATGGCAAGCGTTACGCGTTGTTCGAGCAAACCAATGTCAAGTCCGATATCGAACTGCGAAGTCGTCTCCCACCTAAGACTGGTATTCGGTACACCGCCCCAGATCTTGTTATAACCATCCCAGTCGAAAATACCCGGACCATAACCTATCTGAAAGTCACCACCTGTATAGTACCTTCCGTTACCAAGTCGGTCAAGCGTCTGGTAAGGACTCAAGCCCTGGTTACCGGATATACCATAACTTACTCTCAGTTTCGCTTCTGTAACAGGCTCAACCGACTGAAGAAAACTTTCTTCATGGAGCTTCCATGCAAAAGCTGCGGACGGGAAGAATGCCCATTTGTTATTCGCACCGAATTTTGATGAACCATCGGCTCGGCCGGTAAGCGTGAGCAGATATTTGTCATGTAACGTATAGGATGCACGACCAATCCACGAATTCAACACCGACTTACTTAACCAGTTTGATGTGATCTGCTCCTGCGCAGCATTCATATTTTCATTCTTCAGGTTATCATTCACGAACCCGTGACCTTCAAGACGTGAACCGCGTGAAGACGACGTTTGGGTTGTGAATCCTGCCATAAACGTGAGGAAATGCACGTCGGCGAATTCCTTTTTCAGCGTGAAATAATTTTCGTTCAGGAACTCGTTACCCGACCAGTTATCAATGGCGCCGAATCCTACAAACTGAAACCCATTGTATGTTACATCACGTGGCTCATACCAGTCATTGATGGAGTTACCGTACTTGTTGCTCAATTGTGTTCTGAAGGAAAGCCAATCGGTTATTTCATACTGAAGGGACAGCGTTCCAAGTACGTCGATGGTTCTGCTTTCGTTTAACACCTCGTTGGCATACGCAAGAGGGTGGCCAAAGTCGAGAGGATTGATTTTGAAGTAATCCCCGGCCTCATCGTAAACCGGGAATACGGGTGAGCGATCTGCGGAGAGGCCGCCGCCCTCACGATTGGTATGGGTAACAATGAGGTTGGTACCGAGGTTTATTTTGCGGTGTACCTGCTGTTCTACATTGATACGGGCGTTATAGCGGTCGTACTCATTGCTTATTGCAAGGCCTTCTTCTTTATAATAATTTCCGGAGATGGAGTATTTGGTTTTGTCGTTACCGCCATCCGCAGACAGCGTATAACTTTGCGACACCGGATTTCTGTAAACCAGGTCGGGCCAATACGTCCGGTGCGGCCATTTCACTTTATTCGGATCTTCGCCCCGGAGCTCCGCAACGGACGGGTAATACGTTCCGAGGTAATCAGCGCCGACGAAAAAGGGGTCCAGTCCGGCGTTGGTGCGCGCTTCGTTATCGATGATGGCGACATCAACAGGGTCTTCCCAAACATCGAGCTTATTCGGAAGTGAGGACAACGTGGTTAGGGTGCTTAATGAAATTCGCGCCTGACCACTTCTGCCTTTCTTGGTGGTAATCAGAATGACGCCGTTCGCACCGCGCGAGCCGTAAATCGCGGACGCGGATGCATCCTTCAGCACTTCGATGGATTCTATGTCTTCCGGATTGATTTGCTTCAGATTACCGGCATCGCCCCACGGAAAGCCATCGACTACCATAAGTGGACTGTTGGATCCGTTGAACGAGCTCAGCCCGCGTATGCGTATCGTTGCGCCGGCACCAGGTTCACCTGATGTGGTAATTACCTGAAGTCCAGCAGCCTTGCCCTGAAGGAGTTGATCTACGGAGGCGGTAGGCGTTCGATTCAGGTTGTCGCCTTTTACTGTTGACATCGCCCCGGTCAGGTCGCTTTTCTTTACCTCGCCGTAGCCGATCACCACAATCTCCTGCAGTGTACTAATATCTTCCACCAGGGATATCTGCAGTTCCGTCTGGGTTCCGATCGTTACTTCTTTCGGTTCATATCCGACAAAAGAGAACACCAAAACGTTATCCGGGCTATCGTACGCGAGGGTAAATTTTCCGTCGGCGTTTGTCGCCGTTCCTTTGGTCGTTCCTTTAATAAGAACCGAGACGCCCGGCAGGGGCGAATTCGTTTCGTCAATAACGGTTCCCGAAATCGTCCGGGATTGCGCAACGCCATACCAGGGTATGGACATACAAAGCGCTGTCAGGAGGCATAGAAGTCGAATTCTCATCATAGGTTGAGGCTTTATTTAGCTGCTTCAAAATTGCCTCAACATATCTTGCGGGGCTAGAACTATAGTCCGGATTATTAGAAATCTCATTCGTTTGCGGGATTTTGGAGTCGGTTGCGGTTTCGAGAACGGGTAAACATGCTAAATTTGAAGTTGAACTACCACCCTGACGGCTATGCGACGATTGATTGCTCTGGTGTTTCTATTTTCCGGGTTCGCCGTCTACGGCCAGAACCGCAACTACAATATTTATAATGTATCGACGGAATACGGGTTACCGTCAAACGACCTGACCCACGTATTCCAGGATTCTTATGGATATCTGTGGATTGGATCCTATGAAGGAGTCTTTCGATGGGACGGCTACGCGTTCAGGAAATACAGACATAGCGAGAAAGACAGCTCCAGCCTGGATCACAATATTGTTTATGCCGTTTTTGAAGATTCGCAACGACGATTATGGGTCGGTACAATCGAAGGTCTCAATCTGTATGACCGGATGAGCGACACCTTCATAAAATGCCACATTGGTCAAGTCGGTGAAAAAATACCGGTGAATGCGATCCGCGAAGATTCCAAAGGGCAACTCTGGCTGGGAACCTCAAATGGTTTGTGCAAATACGAACATGGAAAAGGCTCCGAATGGTATCAGGACGAAAATTTCGACACGATTTTTTGTTTGACCATAGATCAGGATGACAATGTGTGGACGGGTACGTTCAACGGCGGCATCAAGAAGTTTTCGCAGATTACGCATTCGTTTCGTCGGTTTAATCAGGGTTCCGGAAGGAACGCGTTGAGCAGTAACAATATCAAAAGTATCTATTGTGACAATCAAAACAGAATCTGGGTCGGTACGATGGACCGTGGGGTTGAGGTGCTCGACAATAATGGGAATGTGCTGCGAACGTATCGGCAACTCTCCCAGAATCCGGCGGCCATCGAAAATACCGTCAATTGTATTTATCAGGATAAAAATGACCGCATCCTGATCGGCGTCGGGCGCGAAGCACTCTATTATATAGACGAATCAACGGAAGTTCTAAAGACGCTGACAGAAACGCCTCTCAATGCAAACCCGAACTCTTTTGTATCAGTCACGTCAATAACTGAGGACACGTTTGGAAATACGTGGTTCGCTACCGCAGGTTCAGGTCTTTTCTATACTAACGTCAACAAAAACGTCTTCGAGAATTATTTACAGAATCGTGAGTCATTCAAGGATCTGAAATCAACGGTAGTGACCTCCTTTCTCGAAGATAAAAAGGGAACCATCTGGATCGGAACCGAAAGCAGCGGTTTTCTAAAGGCCAATATGCGGGAAGGCAGCTTCGAAATATTTTCGTCGCGGAGTCACGGGTTGAGTAACGACGCAATCACCGATATACGTGAGGACCGGGACGGCAAGCTTTGGATCAGTACCTGGAACGGCGGCATCATGCAGTTCGATCCACAAACGGAATCGATTCAGAAATTTATTCACGATCCCAATGATATAAACAGCATCCCGCTGAACGATGCAAAGGTTCTTTTGCCCGACGACTCGGTGATCTGGGTCGGTACCCACGGCGAAGGCCTCGCAGCGTATCACAAGAAACACAGGCATTTCATCCACCACCGGAACAACGAGATCTTTCCATTTCAAATGAATCTTCCCGCATGGATCAACCACCTTTTCAAAGATTCATTCGGGCGGTTGTGGATCAGTACATACAGCGGCCTTTTCGTGTACGATGGAAAGGAACTCATTCACCATGTTCATGCGGCCAGACCTTCAAGCATCAGCAGCAACTCAGTTAACATGGTAACCGAAGACCGTTTTGGTCGTCTCTGGATCGCCACCGAAGGCGGCCTGGACGAATTCGATGGACGAACACAACGCTTTATCCGTTACCGCGATACGCTGGACCTGCCCGAATCTGTTAAGTCGGTAGTCACTGATACCAATGACAAATTGTGGATCAGTACCAATGAAGGTGTGGTATCAATAGACCCGTCCACCAAACGCGTTAAACTTTACGACGCAAATGACGGACTCCAGGGCAATACGTTTTTCCATAAAGCTGTATTGCGCGACCGGAACGGCAGACTTTACTTCGGCGGCCCCAAAGGTTTTAATGTATTCCATCCCGCTGAACTAAGTGAATTCACCCTGCCAGAGTATTTTTATACATCGGATCTTTATATCTATAATGAAGTTCAAAAGCCGGGACGCGATAATAGTCCGCTGAACGTAGTGCTGCCATTCACCGAAGAACTCGTACTAAAACCTGACCAGTCCTTCTTTACCATAGAGGTCTCCACCGTTAATCTCTATTCGCCTTCGAAGACTCGCTACGCCTATAAACTTGAAGGGCTCAATGACACATGGATTCCCTTACAAAACGAGCGAAAGATCGCGTTTACTGAATTACCACCTGGTAACTATACGCTGAAAGTGCAGTACACCACCGTTGACGGAACATGGCACCCGGCGGATAAAGAACTTGAAATTGAAATCCTCCCCCCATGGTGGAAGACTTTCTGGTTCAAGGGGCTACTGATACTCCTGCTCTCAGGATCTGTGGCGCTCGCGTTTTTCCTGAGGGTAAAATCCATCCAGGCACGAAACATATTTCTAAAAGCCGAAGTAGACAAAAGAACCCACGAACTAAGTGAAGCAAATTCTTTTTTAACTGAGCGCGCCGAAATGATCAAGCTTCAGAATGAGCGGCTTGAGGAATACAACCACGAGATTCTCCGTCAATCAGAAAAAATCCTTAACCAGCAGAAACACATTACCGAACAAAACCATCAGCTCGAATCTACGGTTGACGAGTTGCAGAAGCTCAACCGCACCAAAGACCACTTCTTCTCTATTCTTGCCCACGACCTCAAGAATCCTATTTCGGCCCTGACCGGCATTTCCGATTTTATGAAATCGAATTTCCTGAAACTGAACAAGAACGATGCGATGCAATATCTCGACAGCATTCACAAATCGTCAAACGCGATTTATGATCTGCTCATCAATTTATTAAACTGGTCCAGAACGCAGTCGCGGAACATAGAGTACTCACCGGTGCCCGTAGCTGTGCGTGAAGTCTTTCAGAAGAATCTTATCCTGCTGGAACCGCAGCTCAACAATAAACACATCAGCCTGGAGATCGATGCACCGCAAGACCTGACGGTCTACGCCGACTATAACATGCTCGACACCGTAATCCGGAACATCCTCAGCAATAGCGTAAAATTCACTGAATACAACGGACGCATCGAGGTTTTCGCTACGGCTCAGGATGAAACGGTAGAAATCAGAATATCCGACAACGGTGTGGGTATGACACCAGAGCAATTGCAGAAACTCTTCAGCCTGGACAAGAGTAACATCTCTTCGGGCACCGCGGGTGAAAAAGGCACGGGACTTGGCCTGGTGATTACCCAGGAATTTATTCAGATTAACAAAGGGTCGATCAGAGTTGACAGTTCCATCGGGAAGGGAACCGACTTCTTCATTACACTCCCTACCGGCAAGGCGCTTTCGAAATCCGCCTTGAAAGTACTCCGGCCTGATCCTCAGATTCCGGCGTCACCGGACTTCTGGGAAGCGTTCCCGGTAGACAAGCTGATCAAAATCCGCGGCAGGAAAATCCTCATCGTCGACGACAACGCCGAGCTGCGAAGCTACCTGAAGATGCTGTTGTCGGGGACGTTCGAAATTTTCGAAGCGGGTAACGGACAGGAGGGATTGGATAAGGCGCTCGAAGTACAACCTACAGCAATCGTGACGGATCTCATCATGCCGGTAATGAACGGACTAGAGTTCTGCCGCCACATCAAGGAACATACTTCAACGAGTCACATCCCTGTGATGCTGCTGACAAGTCAATGGGAGGAAAAGACACAACTCTCCGGATACGAAGCCGGCGCTGACATTTATTTAACGAAGCCGGTAAAGAAAGAGCTTTTCATTCAGGTAATCCTGAACTTTATTCAAAATCAGGAACGACTTCGTCAGAAAATTCAGGAAAATATCTTAAGCAGTCATGAGTTTCAGGTTGATGAACCTTCGCTGAATAAACTAGACGAAGAATTCCTTACGCGGCTTGTATCTTTTATCGAGGCGAATGTAAGCGACGCAAGTCTCGATGCGCGAATCATCTGCGAGGAATTCGGCATGAGCCGAACCGTGTTGTATGCGAAAGTTAAAACACTTACCGGTCAGAGTGTACACGAGTTCATCAAGTCCATCCGGCTGAAACGAAGTCTGGTATTGTTGCTGGAAGGCCGGCTTAATATAAGCCAGGTGGCCCTTGAAGTTGGATTTAACAGTCACTCCTACTTCGATAAGTGCTTCACCAAACAGTATGGCGTCGGCCCGAAAGAATATATATTGAAAATGCGGAATATGCGTGTGGTTTAGTTTACCACCCGCATCGGGCATATATCCCAAAATCCATATCACCACTCCCCTGGACGGCTAGTCTGTGAGCCCGTGTTATTCGACGATATAAGACCTGATGGATCGACAAAAGGTATCTCTCGTTGAGTAGACAAAAGCATCAATGTGCTGCTGTAAATACATCACGAGGGTAACTTACGGGAAAATGGGCCTGCATGCGCAGGTCTGTAAAAATTAATGTATAGACCGATTCTGAAATTTTTTGTATTTTTCGTAATCCCCCAAACCAATATGAAAAGACTGGTGACATCCGCAGAAAGAAATATTCTTGTCACCAATCGCATTGCGCGAATCCTCGGGACACTTTCCATCCTGATGTTAGCCTACCTCCTTTATTTTTTTGGCATCAATGTCAACAGTCCGATTATCCTGAGCTTAGGAGTCTTCTTCTTCCTCGTTCCCGTTATAAACAAGGTTGGATTCGACAGAATAGCCCGTGTTTTGGTTTGTGTAATCCCGGTTATAGCTACTCTTTCTGCTGCAATTCTGGCGAAGGTTATGGAACGGGGCCATACCGATATCCTTTTCTATGACGCGCGTTTTATCCTTATCATCTTTTCTATCATTCCATGTCTCATTTTCGATACACGTGAAAAATGGTTACTATATGGCTCGCTGGCATTTGTGTTCCTCTCTCTTATCACGTTCGATTTTCTACACGAATCGGTCGGCGTCGGCTACTATCAGCTCGGATTTACTGGCCGTTCATACTACTACATCAACATTATCACCGTAGTCACCTTTCTTGGAATAGCAGGTGGCGGAATGACGTTGAAGCGGGCCATTGAAAGAGCGGAAAAACAAAATGAGTTATACAGAAACGATCTTCAGGAAACCAATCAGAAACTGCAGGAGTCGCTCAATGATGTAGAGGCACAGAACGAAGAAATTGTCGCGCAGAGTGAGGAGTTGTCTGCAAGCCAGGAGTCGCTGATCCAGGCGAACCGAACCATCGAAAAACAGAACGCTGACCTTGAAATTCAGGTTAATGAAGTCAATGCGCGGCTTCAGGCAACAAATGAGGAGCTGATCAAACACACAAACGAATTACAACAGTTTTCATTCACGATATCACATAATCTCCGCGGACCGACAGCCAGACTCCTGGGTCTCGCCCACCTGTTGAAAACGACCGGTGAATTAGAAAGGAGCAGCGAACTCAGGGAGGTCGTTGACCATATTCAAAACTCCGCTAAGGATCTGGACGGAGTAATCCGGGACCTCAACGATATCGTTGATATCAGACACGCGCTTTACAACATCCGGGAACACATTCTCTGGGATGACGTATGGGCCGATGTAAAACATCAACTCAAAATAAGCGATACGTTCGAGGCCACCCACCTTAGTGTTGACTTCGCAGAAGCGCCACGAATCTTTTCCGTCGTGCCGATGCTCCGGAGTATCCTGTTCCATCTCGTCAGCAATGCCATTCGGTTTAAGTCAGCTGAGCGGGTTCTCCATGTAAACATAACAACATGGAAGAAAGATAGCTACGTCGTACTCGTCGTACGGGATAACGGACTGGGTATTGATCTCAACGCATTCCATCGGGATATCTTCAAGATGTACAAGCGTTTTCACAATCATCAGGAAGGCCGAGGATTGGGTCTCTATCTCATCAAGTCGCAGACGGAATTACTAAATGGTTTCGTCGACATAAACAGCGAACCCGAAAAGGGAAGTACGTTTATCGTTCATCTGCCAGATCCGTCGTAATAATGTCGTCGTACAGAAAAAAGGTGGTGCAGAAACATCGAACGGTTTCGCGTGCTCATATCAGCCTGTCGGTTTTATATTGATAACAACGGTTCTTTTGCGGCGGCATTGACGAATCATCGCCAGTTTCTACGACTTTGGTAAAGCAACTGCAGGACAACCAAGCGTTTTCGTTTTCCCGTGTTCCTCTTTTTCCTGCCTCAGGGTGGTCACACCCGAAGGCCAGGAAACAGCAAATTGATTCCTGATGAAAGTCAGGCGTATAGAATTGGTTTAGCCGGTTCGATAATTTTAAAAATAGTATCGGTAGTGACGTATGTGTATCAGATTTAGTTCGAGGGTGGATCATCACGTTTTAATCCCCAGCGTCAGCAATGTTCATTCCTTCAAGTGTACCGTCATAGATCAACTCCAATTTCATATTCCATTGCTTACAACGACCATTCTTGTACGAGCCGTGTGGTTCCACAGCGTGACACTCGGCCCTTCTTTCTCCAGATTCAAAGTACTCAACAAAGTGACTCCAGTTACCGGACTCTGGATCGCGATGAATCTCGCGTTGGACCCGACCGTTATCGAATAGCACCGTCTCACGAATATGTATATCATTTTCGAAATAGTAATGGTTACTCACCATAGTACTATCCAATATCCAGACACCCCGTCTCAATCCAAATTTATCAACAACATTGATTGTGTCGGCTTCCAGTATTTTAAATTTGACCGGGAATGTCCTGTATTTTTCGAAAGAGTACGTTATTGGGCCGCCATTGAAAAGGACGTTGTAATCAGCATTGGGCAAACCTTTGATCTTATAGGAAAGCTCATAGTAACAATCGCATTCACACAGGATACCATTTGTTGAATATCCTAAGTTCAGCGTGTCAGGTATGGGTCCATAACCAGAGCGATAGTCGGCGATAGGTGTAAGTGTTTGACAGCATACTTCGGTCGTGCCAATCCTAACTTCGAGTATCCCATTGCTAAACTGACTTTCTATTATTCTGGTCAGCAACCGATCAGTTGCACCCGACTCTTCGAGACATTCAGTTGCAGAAGATTCAATGATTTGAATTCGCTGTGCTTTTGCGAACAGCGGAACAATCAGCAACATCGCATATATTGACGTTCTGATCATCGTCAAAAAGAATTTCGAACATGACTGTGTGATGTCAGGTTACCCTGTTCGCGATTCATGTTTCAGGGCTGCCACCTAACTCACCTGCGAACCCGGGACGACGCCATCCGAAGGCAGAAGCAGCCGCAGTTTACCATCGGTGTCTTCGGCCATCAGAATCATGCCTTGAGATTCGGTGCCCATCATCTTGCGCGGCGCGAGGTTGGCAATGATAGTGACTTGCTTGCCAACCATCTCTTCCGGCGTGTAATGTTGCGCGATACCACTGAGTATGGTGCGCTGATCCAACCCGGTGTCTACACGTAACTTGAGCAGCTTGTTGGACTTCGGCATCTTCTCGGCCTCGATTACGGTGCCGACACGGATATCCAGCTTCGCGAAATCGTCATACACAATTTCCGCCTTCATGGGTTTCAGCTCACCCGGCCTGGAATCGCCATCAACGACCCCGGCTGGTGCGTCGGTTTTTCGCAACCTCGCCACCTGCTTTTCAATGTCGGCATCTTCTACGTTCCGGTACAGCAGCTCGGCCTTGTTCAGCTGGTGATTTTCAGGTAGCGGCTCAATCAGTTCTTCCTTCTGCCAGAATTCCTTCCAGGCACCATCGATGCTGCCACTGTTAAGTTGATTCTTCAATGATGCCGCTGCATCCGGAAGGAACGGCTCACACGCGATGGCAATATTCCCCACCACGGTAAGTGAATAGTTAAGGATTGCCGCAACGGCCTCCATATCCTCTTTGGCCAGTTTCCACGGTTCCGTGTCGGCGAGAAACTTGTTCCCGACGCGGGCCAGCTGCATCATCTGAAACTGCGCTTCGCGGAAATGGAAATTCTTCAGGGCGTGGATCATCTCCTTTACCGCTGTATTCAAATCCGAATGGGCCTGTTCATAATGGGCAAGCACTTTCTTCCGGCGGTCTGTGGTGCCTTCCAGTAATTTCGCGGACGGGACTTTGCCGTCGAAGTATTTCCAGGTGAGTACCATCACACGGTTAACGAAGTTGCCGAGGATTGCGACCATCTCGCTGTTTACCTTCTGCTGGTAATCCTTCCAGGTGAAGTCGGCGTCTTTGGTTTCGGGGGAAATCGAGTTCAGAACATAGCGCAATTCATCCCTCCTGCCGGGAAAATCCTGCAGGTATTCGTGAAGCCAAACGGCATGGTTGCGCGACGTGGAGATCTTGTCGCCTTCCAGGTTGAGGAACTCATTCGCCGGAACGTTATCCGGAAGAATGAAGTCACCCGCAGCCTTGAGCATTGAGGGGAAGATGATACAGTGAAACACGATGTTGTCCTTGCCGATGAAGTGGATCAATCGCGTTTCGGGATCCTTCCAGTATTTTTCCCAGTCGTTGGGCAGCAGCTCTTTGGTGGCAGAGATATAACCGATGGGCGCGTCGAACCACACGTACAGCACCTTGCCCTTGCCTTCGGGTAGCGGTACCGGTATCCCCCAGTCGAGGTCGCGCGTGATGGAACGGGGCTGCAACCCCTGGTCTATCCAGCTCTTGCATTGACCGTAAACGTTGGGCTTCCAGTCTTCGCGGTGGCCTTCTACCAGCCACTCCTTCAGCCAGGTTTCGAACTTGTCGAGGGGGAAGTACCAGTGTTTGGTGGGCTTGAGCACAGGAGTGCCGCCGGACACCGTGGAACGCGGGTTGATCAGCTGCTTCGGACTGAGACTTGTGCCGCACTTTTCGCACTGGTCGCCATACGCATCGGGGTTGCCGCAGTTGGGGCACGTGCCGATAATGTAACGGTCTGCGAGGAAGATGCCTTCCTGCTCATCGTAATACTGGTCGGAGGTGTCTTCGAGAAACAGCTCCTTTTTATGGATATTCAGGAAGAAGTCCTGCGCCGTTTTGTAATGCGTCTCCCCCGATGTTCGCGAATAGATATTGAAACCGATACCAAAGTCCGCGAAGGTCTGCTTCATTAGGTTATGGTACTTGTCGACGAACTCGCGGGGCGTAACCCCGGCCTTTTTGGCGCCGAGGGTGATGGCCACGCCGTTCTCGTCGGAGCCGCAGATAAAGACCACGTCCTCGCCTTTGAGACGAAGGTACCGCACATAGGTGTCTGCGGGAAGGTAAGCTCCGGCGATGTGGCCGATGTGAAGGGGACCGTTGGCATAGGGAAGTGCCGCGGTGACGGTGGTGCGCTTGTACTGTTTCATAAGATCAAAAAAAGAGGGTCACGTGGACCGTTTCTTCAGGGGCGAAGGTAAAAACCTTTGTTATGGTTACAAACCGGCGTGGCGAAAATGCAGGCTGGAATTGCGGATCAGGTTGAGCGCGTGTGGGTCTCGGCAGTTATCCGCACAGGCCACTCGTCGGGCGACGGCGGGTTTGGCGGGAAGACGACGTAAAACTCCGTGTATCCATCCGGTGTCGTAAGCAGTCCGACTTTGCCGCCGATCTTGGCGGTGGCCGTCTTTACAATATAGAGGCCGATGCCGCCGATCTCCGAACGCTCCGAGGCCCGGAAGAACATCTGGAACAGCTTGCCGGGGTTCGACTCTGAGATGCCGATGCCATTGTCGATCACGCGCGCTTTCACCGAGCCGTCACCCGTGGGCGCGATATCGATCTCCACGAACGACTTCACGTGTTCGGACTCGTCGTAGAATTTGATGGCGTTGTCGATCAGGTTTTCGAGCACGATGCGCACCAGCTCTTTATCAGATTGGATCTCCATGTCGGCGCCGGTAGCGATCCGGCGGCGGATCTCGATCTTCTGGGGCAGGCCTTTTTTCTTCTCCAGCAACATGATCTCGCTGATGATGCGCGGGAAGTCGATGCGCGACACGGCTATCTTGGAGTTGTTGATCTGGTTGACGATGAGGAGGCGCGTGAGGATGGAGTTGAGGCGTTCTGCGGTGATGTCGAGTTTTCTGAGGTAGTCGAGGGCAAGCTGGTCCTGCACATCCATAAGGGCTACGTTGCACATGCCCTTGAGGCTGGCCAGCGGACCCCGGATGTCGTGGGAGGTCTTGTAGATGAAGTTGTCGAGCTCGTCGTTGACCTGTTTGAGCGAAAGGTTGACGCGTTCGAGATCGACGGTCTTCTTTTCCACCTCGCGGTCAAGATCCTTGTTTTTGATTTCGAGAAGCTGGTTCTGTTGCTGGATCGTTTCCTTGGCCTCGGAGAGCTGAGCGTTAACCATCTTCGACACGCGGTTTG
>JAEZEH010000012.1 GCA_023417785.1 Bacteroidota bacterium | reverse complement strand
GGTCTTTGCCTTTTTCGTCAGTGTCGTTATTTCCAGCTACTTCCTTTTCACTTTCTTTTTTTTGGGGCTGACTTTCCGGGCTTTGCTTTGGAACTGCCCCGAAGAGGCTTTGCTGTTCGACTTTGACTTTTCTTTTTTGCGGGCTTTGACTTTGCTGGTGACTTGGGACTTTTGGTTTTGGCGGCCCCCCGAAGAGGGCGACTTGGCCGTCTTCCTCGATTGTTGTCGGGGGCTGGAACTTTGCTTCCTCGACTTTTTTTTTTGGTGACTGAATCTCTTCTTCAGATTCGATCACCTCTTCAGGAACTTCTTCCTCTGTTGCAGGTTCCTCGTCCTGCACCAGCGCCACCTTCGTGACCTTGAATTCCGATAACCGGTTGCCAATGGCCTTCCAGCCTTTAACCTCGACGACGTCCTCCAGATTGACTGTTTCCGTTTTCTTTTTCTTGTCTTTACCCTTTACCAGCTCAACCTCTACTTCAGGGTTCTCCCGGGTGGTCACCACAACGAGTCTGGAACCGATGGCTTCCGAAATGAAACCGAACTCCTTATCCGCGGTTGACGTCTCGATCATGAATCGCTTGACGATATGTTGCTTACTGTCTCCGTCGACGTAAACCGCCGAGATGACCCGATTCGGATTGTATTTTTCAACAAGCAGGGTTTTCTCCGGATCATAGCGATTGGTAAGATCGTAATTGGTGATCTTGTAAGAACCATTGCGCATGAAGGCGATGATCTGATCGTCGCCGTCAAACTTACCGAGTTTCTTGCCGCGGGTATCGCGATTCAGGCGTCCGGATCCGTCATCATACCAGAGATCAAGTTTGCTCAGGGTTGAACCTCCTGCTTTCAGGAAGTCGACTTTTCGCATCGGATACTTGGTAATGATATTACCTTTTGCTCCGCGACCTTTTACTTCCAGTTCCGCGAAGTCGAATTCAAACACCTTTTTTCTCGCCGTGCTGGATTGTGACAATTTAACTTCAACGGTTTCGGCCTCCCCATTCGGGTTTCCGCTTACGTAGAAGATTCTTGAATTGGGTGTTCCCTGGGTCAGATCATATTCCTTGTCACGGATCACGCCGGGCAGGTTAAACCGCTTTGCAAAGCCTCTTCCGCTTTTGGGATCATTATAGATCACGTTATACACCATGCGGTCGTCGCCCTTCTTCCATATTCCTGCGTAAAGAATGTCTTTACCCATGAACATCTTTTCCTTAACGCGTGAGACCAGCATCTTGCCGTCTTTCCTGATGGCAATGACGTCGTCAAGATCGGAGCAGTCGCAAATGAATTCGTCGCGTTTCAATCCATAGCCAACGAAACCATCCGTACGGTTAATGTAAAGCTTTTGGTTGTTGGCGATAACTTCCACTGCCGTAACAGACTGGAAGCTCTTGACTTCGGTTTTGCGTTCCCGGCCTTTACCGTACTTTTCGAGCAATCGCTGATAATAAGCAACCGCATAATCGGTAAGGTGTCTGAGATGATGCTGGGTTTCCTTCAGTTGCTTCTCGAGATCTTTCATCAGCTCATCTGCTTTGAAAGAATCGTAACGGGAAATTCGCTTGATCTTAATTTCCGTCAGGCGGACAATATCATCTGTCGTGATTTCGCGGTAGAATTTCTTTTTGTGAGGTTTCAACCCCTTGTCTATGCGCGCAATGACGTCTTCCCAGGTCTTTGCTTCTTCTATGTCGCGGTAAATCCTGTTTTCAATAAAGATTTTCTCCAACGAAGAAAACAGGATACGTTCCATCAGTTCCGCCTTCTTGATCTCCAGTTCCTTCTTCAGCAAAGCGAGTGTCTGATGCGTATTGTATTTCAGAATGTCGTTTACTGCCATGAACTGAGGTTTGTCCTCGACGATCACACAGGCATTTGGCGAGATACTGATCTCACAATCGGTAAATGCATACAACGCATCAATCGCAATTTCAGGCGACTGACCAGGCTGAAGCTGGACTTCGATTTCTACCTCGCTGGATGTGTTATCAACAACTTTTTTGATTTTGATCTTTCCTTTTTCGCTGGCCTTCACGATCGACTCCATCAGGGAAGTAGTCGTGGTTGAATACGGTATTTCCCTGATTATGAGCGTTTTCTTGTCGGCAATCTCAATCTTTGCTCGAATCTTGATTTTGCCACCGCGCAACCCCTGATTGTATTCCGAAAAGTCGGCAATCCCTCCTGTCGGAAAGTCGGGATAGATCTTTGGCTTGCGTTCCTTCAGGATATCGATCGATGCTTTTATCAGTTCGATAAAGTTGTGGGGAAGTATCTTGGTTGAAAGACCTACGGCGATTCCTTCAACGCCCTGTGCAAGTAACAACGGAAATTTTACAGGGAGCGTCACGGGTTCCTTGCGCCGGCCATCATAAGACAACTGCCAGGTAGTAGTCTGCGGGTTGTAAACAACATCGAGGGCGAATTTGGACAGCCTTGCTTCAATGTAACGAGGTGCCGCGGAGCTATCACCGGTAAGGATGTTTCCCCAGTTACCCTGCGTTTCTATCAGCAGATTTTTCTGGCCCAGATTAACCATGGCCTCTCCGATCGCGGCGTCACCGTGGGGATGATACTGCATAGAATGACCAATGACGTTGGCGACCTTGTTGAACCTTCCATCATCCATTTCTTTGAGTGAATGCATGATGCGGCGCTGTACAGGTTTAAGCCCATCTTCAATCCGGGGAACCGCACGTTCGAGAATTACATACGAGGCGTAATCAAGAAACCAGTTTTTATAGAGACCATCAAGGGCTATTGAATGTATGGTGTCGCCGGTGCCGTTTCCGCCACCATTAGCCGGAACGTTCGTTGACACAATCACCGGCTTATCTGTTGCTTTTTTCTTACTCATATCTTGCTGTAAAGCAATTATCTGAAAACGAAATAAAAAATCAATTCACTATGCTACTGCATCCTCAGGCTGTTCTTCCAGTTCGATCACTTCCTCGGCACCATTCTCCAGTCTGTCGAGTTCGATACGAAGGTTTTCAATGATAAATTCCTGACGATCCGGTGTATTTTTTCCCATGTAGAACTCCATCAGATTATGGAGATTCTGATCGTGAAGCAATACCGGCTGCAGCCGGATATCCTCTCCGATAAAAGCCCCGAATTCTTTAGGCGATATTTCGCCAAGTCCCTTGAAGCGCGTGATCTCCACCTTGCCGAGCTTTTTCATGGCGTTCTGCTTTTCCTCTTCACTGTAGCAATAAATCGTCTCCTTCTTATTGCGCACCCGGAATAGCGGTGTCTCTAAGATGAACACATGGCCAGCTTTAACCAGGTCAGGGAAAAACTGCAGAAAGAAAGTCATTAACAGGAGGCGTATGTGCATCCCGTCAACGTCCGCATCGGTGGCGATTATTACCTGATTATAACGGAGCCCTTCGAGGCCATCTTCAATGTTCAGCGCATGTTGCAGCAGGTTGAACTCTTCGTTTTCGTACACAACCTTTTTGGTCAAACCATAGCAGTTCAGCGGCTTACCGCGGAGACTGAACACTGCCTGTGTTTCTACATTTCGCGAGGTGGTTATTGAGCCACTGGCGGAGTCACCCTCCGTGATAAAGATCTGTGAACTGGTTCCTTTTTCACTCTTATCATCAAAATGGAAGCGGCAGTCGCGGAGCTTTTTGTTGTGAAGGTTTGCTTTCTTTGCCCTTTCATTAGCCAGCTTCTTTATGCCGGCAATTTCTTTCCGTTCACGTTCCGACTGAATGATCCGTTTTTCGAGCGCGTCCTTTACGGATGGATTCTTATGGAGATAAATCTCCAGCTCTTTGGCCACATTATCCCCGACGTAACTCCTTACGGATGGTCCTTCGGGCGCCATATTGATGGAGCCTAGTTTGGTTTTGGTTTGCGATTCAAAAACCGGTTCCTGAATTCGTACCGCGATTGCGCCGATTATGGACGCGCGGATATCGGCCGCGTCATATTCTTTTTTGCACGCCGCGCGAACAGCGCGTACGACACCTTCGCGAAAAGCCGCCAGATGCGTCCCTCCCTGCGTGGTGTTCTGACCGTTTACAAATGAATAGTATTCTTCACCGTACTGGTTTCCGTGAGTGAGGGAAAACTCTAAATCATTTCCTCTGAAATGAATAATTGGGTACCGGAGTTCTTCGGTTCCAGTCTTCTGACGCAGCAAATCCAGCAGACCGTCTTTGGAAAAGAATTTCCGGCCATTGTAGTTTATCGTAAGTCCGGCATTCAGGAATGCATAGTTCCACATCAGATCATCCAGGTATTCAGGAATGAAATGATAATGCTTGAACATGGTATTGTCGGGCTCGAATTCAACCAGCGTTCCATTCTTCTCGGCAGTTTTGCCGGGTTTCGGGTCGCTCGTGAGAATACCCTTCTTGAATTCGGCCAGCTTCGACTGCCCGTCCCGGAAGGCCTGTACTTTGAAATAATTTGAAAGCGCATTGACAGCTTTGGTACCGACACCATTCAGGCCGACCGACTTCTGAAATGCGCCGGAGTCGTATTTTGCCCCCGTATTAATCTTAGACACCACATCGACTACTTTACCCAGGGGGATTCCCCGGCCGTAGTCGCGGACGACGACACGCTGATCGGATATTGAAATATCGATTGCTTTGCCGTACCCCATCATATGCTCATCGATGGAGTTGTCGACAACTTCTTTTACCAGGACATAAATCCCGTCATCTTTTGAAGACCCGTCGCCGAGTTTACCGATGTACATACCCGGTCGCAGCCGGATGTGTTCCCGCCAGTCCAGCGACCGTATACTGGCCTCATTATATTCCATCGAAACTGCTGATTTTTCTGTTTTTGCCATACCTTGTTCGATTAGTGCGGTGGTTTTGCTTAAAAAATGAACCCCGAACGTTTAAAAAATGCTGCTAATCACGAATAAAGTGATTTTTGCAAAGAGTTCAACCCCGGCCCGCCGCTACAGTATTACACAATTGACTTAACTGAATCGTGTTAACTACTTGTAATAGAGTACCTTTTACGGCCAGATTTAAACTGAGGGTTTAGTCAAAATTTTTCGTATCACCATTCGAAATGGCCAGAAAAGCGCCCATGCCATCACCAGGATTACACTGGCATAGATAAAAGGGCCTATTCGTTGGAAGTCGAAACGCTCCGATGTGTTGTAAGCGCTCACGAAAAACAGGGTGACTACAAAAAATACATTCAGCGTTACGACCAGGCCGTGGAACCAGGCGCGCATCGCTTCCTCCTTTTCAAATAAAGTTCTCATCACGTAAACAAGTGCGTTCGTGAGGGTGATAATCGCCAGTGTCAGATAGAAAAACGCTTCCCGGGAAACGGAAATGAACTCCAGGTCATGCTGATAGAGAGAGACTTCCTCCGGAAGGCCGGCATAAACCGTAAGTAGGGCAGCCAGGGCGCCAAGAGATGAAACAAACCATACGCCTCGCAGAATCTTTAATGTCATGTTCCAGATTTTCGGGCAAAGGTAATCGAATTTAAAAACTCCCGTCCTGCCGAAAATCAAATAATGTAATCTGTTCCGTTCCTGAGTTCCCTGAAACTTTCGCCGTTGGAGGAGAAATTGTAAATTGTACTCCATCGTTAATCCGAAACCGAGCATGGACCTTAATCCTATCGTCTTATCGATTCCCGTGTTTTTCATTTTGATCGGGGTTGAACTTCTGATCGAACGGTTCACGCATCAGAAGTTGTACAGGCTGCAGGACGCCATCGCCAATCTGAGCTGCGGGATAACTTCGCAACTTTCGGGGCTGTTCCTCAAGATCTTTGCTATTGGAATTTACCAGGTTCTCTTCGAAAGGTTTGCGCTCTTCTCACCCGACCGGTCCCAATGGTGGTATTGGGTAGTCCTGATTCTGCTTGTCGACCTGGCTTATTATTGGGCGCATCGGATGAGTCATGAGGTAAACCTCTTTTGGGGCGGCCATGTGGTTCACCACCAAAGTGAAGAATACAATCTTAGTGTAGCACTGAGGCAAAGCTCTCTTCAGGTGATCTGGACCTTTGGATTTAGCCTTCCTATTGCTTTCCTTGGGTTCAAAACATTTGATTTTGCGCTTATTTCAGCCTTAAACACGTTATACCAGTTTTGGATCCATACGGAAACGATCGGGAAGCTGCCGCGGTGGATCGAGGTTATATTTAACACTCCTTCACATCACCGTGTGCATCACGGCCGGGATCCGAAGTATATCGATAAGAACCACGCAGGTTCGCTGATCATCTGGGACCGAATGTTCGGGACCTTTCAGGAAGAGGAAGAAAAACCGACGTATGGGGTTACAACACCGCTGAATAGCTGGAATCCGCTATACGCCAACTTCAGCCATTACCTGACCATGCGCGATGATCTGCGACGTATCCCGCACTGGGGCGACAGGATTCGGTACCTGTTTATGAAACCGGGGTGGCTGCCCGATTATCTCGGAGGGTACAGACCGGCCCCACCCGTGGATAAGGCAACCTACCGGAAATACGACCCGCCCTCTAACCTGTTGTTGAATCTATACGTGCTCTTCCAGTATACAATCTGTCTAATCGGCACAGCCATCTTCCTTTTTTCTGCGGGGAGCCTGTCGCTGGCGGTCCAGGTACTTGTCACTCTTTTGATTTCAGTCATGGTGGTCAATTGCGGGGTTTTGTTTGAGCAACGCCCGTGGGTGAAATGGTCGGAATGGGTTCGTATCTTTTTGTACCCGCTGTTGCTTTCATTTTTTACCTTGCAGCTGAATTGGGCGGATTATTACCATGTGGTTGCAGTCTTGTATTGTTTCATTTCCTCCTGGTGGTTTTACCAGGTTCAAAAAAAATATGCGCATCTTCAAATGGCGACCCCTGCTGGTTAGCCTTCTTATCTCCATGTCGTGCACCTCAGAAAAGGTTTCCCTTGAGAATTTTAATCATGAGACCTGGAAGAACGATCGAAAGGCTTGCCAGAATGAGCGAAGCCAATATGCCGACGCCCTTATGGCACAGAAGGATAAGCTCTTAAGTCTGAACGAAGTCG
>JAEZEH010000115.1 GCA_023417785.1 Bacteroidota bacterium | reverse complement strand
GGTGAAAGCTCGTATGACCCTTCGATGAGCTTGAAAGAAAAAATGTCGAAGAATGTCGGATCAGCTGAAATGATCGTAAGCTCCGAAAACGTATCGGTGCCCTTTTTGATCTTTATGCCGTCATTGGCGTTAATCCGGCATAGTATTTCAATTTCAAAATAATTCTGAAGGAGGAACGGACCCACATGTGCCGGGATGTAGCTGATGTTACCTTCGCCACCGAAGGGATCGTTACTGAATAATTGATATGTATGGCTCCTGTTCGCATGAAAAGAATCCGTCTTCCATTCAGCGACCAGAACGGAGACGAGTACCGTTGTGCAAAGGAAGCTCAGTACCAGACTAAGGAGGATAACAAGGGTATGCACCTTTTGCCTCCAGAGGTGCCGAATGGATAATGTCAGATTAAGGTTCATCAGATTTTGTTTCAGTCAACATAGTTTAGATAATCGATTTGTGTTCCAACTAGAATAATAGTTAAAACTATAAAATTAGTTGATGAATACAAGGATGAGGCCCTTCATTTTTCTAAAAAAGGGAAGGGGCAAGAAACGTCATCTCCAACGTCACGCGTATTACAGCGCCTCAGCGGCTCGATTGGCGCGGCCTGGATGGTATAAAAACGGGACTGACCATGAATAGAAAACAAACTATTCATTATTGGGTACCTTCTGAATTGGGTACCTTCTGACAAATGGTATTATATTCCTTCTGGATTGCCAGACAGGAATTCTGGCCGGAGAACGATGGAAGATATGATTTTTTGGAAAGTTATCAACGTTTTCTTTTTCGTCTTTCACATTGCCCTCATCCTCTTCAATGTGTTTGGGTGGATCGTTCCGGCGTGGCGTCGGCTGAATTTGTGGACGCTGGGTATCACGCTTTTTTCGTGGGTAGTGCTCGGAATCTTCTACGGTTTCGGATATTGCTTCCTTACGGACTGGCATTACGCGGTGCGCGACAGGTTGGGGTTGGCCAATGAAAGTAACTCATATATTCATTTTCTGGTAGCCCGTGCGCTGAAAATCCCGATATCCGAAAAAACCGTCGACATCGTTACCGTAGCGGTCTTCTTCGCGGCATTGATGATCAGTCTTTTTGTGAATATCAAATACGGTGGTAGAAAACAACCGCTGTCCGGAAAGTAAAATAGCGCTTATCCAAACGCATCTTCCGGACATCAGCCACCTGGGCTGAATTCTTTTAGGGCCTCGCACTTGGCAACATCCGTCTGTAGAACAGGTAATGTCTTCCCTTCAGATTACGGAGCATGATGAAGCGCATAGCACTGGTGTTACAACTTCATTCTCCAATTATTCTGGAGGACGGAAGGTGTCACTTTCGAAGCCAGTCAACGACATCCCGACACGCTACTTATATACCGACAGGCACATCATCCTGAAACTGATTCTGACATGAAAAGCATTCGATGAACGCGAATGATCTGAGCTGTTGATAATTTTTGCCATTGCCGCGACCGGATCAACGTCTGATTTGCGATTCGGGCGTAAAATAGTCCTTGAATTCTGACGGAAAACACTGAAAACGAAGCTGTGCAACATAAGTGAAAACAATTGCAACACAGCTGAAAACAGGCCCTGATACCATTTTTCGTACTTCACGGCGAACAAAAAAAGCTGACTATGAAAACCAAACTATTATTGCTGGCACTCACCCTGCTGGTGTTTACACAATGCCGCGACGATGAAGCCGTCGAACCAGTTATTCCCGAAAAGCCAGTTGGGGAGATACCCGTGGGTAAAACGGAGACGGATGACTTCACTATTGAAGGAGATATTGTCGACGAAACTCCCGAAGGCTACACTGCCGAAGGAACCCTTTTCGTCGAGGCGGGGACGGAGAAGGTCGAAGTCGTGTCGGGCACGATCACCGTAACAACGGATGACGCCGGAAACTTAATGTCCATGGAAGGTATCGGCACCGTGCAGATGCCTGACGTCGGAAACTTCAAATCCTTCGTGGGGTCGTCAACCCATGAAAGCTCGTTTATTTATAATACCGGAAAATATTTCAAGGAGATGAAAGATGACTTCAAAAGTCTGCCTCTTCGCGACACGAGCTATTATTTCTTCTTTAATATTCTGAATTTGTCGCCGGGAGAGGATGCAACATGGAAAGTAAAAAACGCCGGCTTAGGCATGACGAGTTTTTTTATCAATCTGCCTTTCGAGGAGTTGATCATTCCAACCGGATCGTTTTCGTTTGAGCTGCCTTCCGGAACGACAAAAATCGGCGACAAGATGGTGATCGGAATCTCCGGCAAAGGATCGTTTCCATTTACGCCAACGGTGTATGAGGACAGCGCGTTGAATGCCGTTATACAGGAAAAGAAAGCATTTTCGGACATTAGCGGAATGCTATACCTCTCCGGCGAGATGTCGATCACCAAGAGCATGCCGTACATTTTAAGTGGTGATGTTGTGGTAAAAGGTGATTTCAACGACATCTTCGAAAACGGATTTTCAGGCTCCGAATGTGATATTGCAATGAACGGAAAACTGCTCTTCGGCAATGACATTATAGACCTCCTTCCCGTGGACCTGGAAACCGAGCTGGTGAATGTTACGTTGCGAACTTATGGGCAGGGCATTGGCGGCGGCCCCGGCAAGAACGGCGGAGTAGCATTTGCAGGTGAATTTGATGACGACGCATGGGTTGGTACGTTGCTTGAAGCGATGGTGGGAAAAACCGTTGCCGATAACTTCCCTCGTTCTGGCAATGACGGTTCCATGTTTGTAAGCTTCAGCGATGACGCCGGCGACTTCGCGCTTTACGTACGGGCGCAATTCGGAATGAAGATTCCCGGTATTGGCGAACGCGAACTTCGTAAAGGTATTTTTTATATCACCCGTGACGAAATACAGGTAAGTGGCGGGCTTGGCCTTCCCTTTATCCCGGCAAACCTTTACGCATCCGGTAAGATTGGTTTCGATGGCACGATTCACCTTACGGGATCAGCAACCGGAGATCTCGAAATAAACAATGATCTGAAGTTCAACTCAACCCTTACCATTGACATTTACAATGACTCTGTCACCCTTGCCGGTAATATCGATGTGCCATACCAGATCGGAAAAGTCGATGTCACCGGCCGGATTGGCAGTGAAGGATTGTCCTTCAAAGGTAACGTAGACACGCAGTTCAGGGCAGGCCCATTGAGCCTCCCACTGACGAACCTGGAAATCTCAGGGACACATCATGGGATCTCCCTAAAAGGTGCGCTGCTATTGAACCCGACGTTGCCCCTTGCGCAGGTTTCCGGAAAGATCAATGCGAATGAACTCTACCTCACCGGAAAGGTTAATACACCGGATATGGGTTTTGGCTATGGAAACGATCGGGTTAACATTCCCGTTATCAATCTGGACTTCACCGCATCGACCAGATCCGGGGTGAGGTTCTTTGGTCATCTTGACGTTCCCTATGGCATTGCCACCGCAAGAATTGAGGGCCAAATGACCGCTTCGAAGGATGGGTACGGATACCCGGAAATTTTTCTTGCCGCAAAATTTTCATCCAGTCCGAAGATAACATTCGGTGGCTTGTCATTCCCTTCCTCCAAATTCAACATGGTGTTATCCACCGCAAGTGGCATCCAGTTCGCGGGGAGGTTTGCCATCCATGGCGGTTTCGGTGTAGCTGATGTCAAAGGAAAAATTCAAGGGAAGGAACTTACGTTTGAAGGCAATTTTGGAAACCGCATCTATCTCGGAGGATTATCATTCGATGCTGAAATGACGGTGGCCGTTTCGTCTTCCGGCGGGGTAAGCGTGCCAGGCTTCAAGAAGTCAAGCTATCCTGTGGTCGTTCGCGGCGACGTCCATACGGGAATTGGTGTCACGCTCGGAACCGCTGGCGTTGTTGACTGGAATGGCATTCCCGCGTCATATGGAAACCTCACGGTTGCGAAAGGAATAGGACCACTGAATCTGAAAGGAAATGTCCAGTTTGCCTTCGAAAAAGGAGCATCGGTATATTTCAATGGTGAAGTGTGCGCGGCCGGTAGTTGTATAAATAAGCAATTTGTTCTTGCTGCACAATGGGACGGAATTTCCAATCCTGAGCTTTGTTTCATTTATTGCGTCAGTGTCAAGGATATTTATGACGCAATAAAGTAGCATGCCCGTTGCCTGTAGTCTAACCGGGGTTGGTTCGTTCAATCAACGCCGGTTTTTTCCCACCTGACTTGGCGCATAGCCGTAGTGTTGGGTAAATGCCGTTGAGAAATATGCCAGCGAAGAGAACCCTAGTGTGAACGCAACTTCCGATACGTTTTGACCTCCGCTTTCAAGCAAGGTCAATGCCTTTCCGAGTTTATACTCGCGAACAAACTGCGTGGTCGACTGACCGGTAAGTGCCTTTAGTTTTCGATGAATTTGCGTCCGGCTCATCCCGGCTTCCCTTGAAAGATCATCAACACTGAAGTTGGCGTTTTCGATATTCTGCTCGGTGATTCTTTTTAGTGTTACAATGAATTTACTTTCCTTTACGGGATGGATTATTCGGTCGTTTGATCCATTGTATTTCAGTTGTAGTTGTCTCCGGATGCGAATAAGGTTATTCATCCGAGCCAGTAGTTCTTTTCTGTGGAAAGGTTTCGAAAGAAATTCGTCTGCGCCGAGTTCGAGGCTTTCCACCTTATCGTCCGTTCCTCCTTTGGCCGTGAGCAAAATAACCGGTATGTGGCTCGTTCTAAAATCTTTCTTTATCTCCCTGCAGAATTCATAACCATCCATTTCAGGCATCATGACGTCACTTATAATGAGATCCGGGATGTGTTCGCCCGCGATTACCAGGCCTTGTTTCCCGTGTTCCGCCTCCAGCACATGGTAGTACTGACGCAGCATCCCCGCAATGAAATTCCTTACTTCGTTGTTGTCTTCAACAACCAACACTGTATTCTCATGCTCGAGCTTTGGCGTTCGAGCCATCGAAGGTTCGTCCGAACTTTGATCATACGCCGGAGACGCCGTTTCGCTGATCGCCGCATTCACAGGTTCAACGGTGCCCGGCTGCAGCCTTGGCAACGTAAGACTGAAAGTTGTACCCTCGCCGGGCTTACTTGCCACTTCAATCTCACCTCCATGCAACTCCACCAACTCCTTTACAAACGCCAGTCCGATACCGGTACCGCCGTAGGACATATTTGAATCTTTCACCTGATAAAACCGATCAAATATCTTCGGAAGCGATTGCGCGTCAATTCCGATTCCTGAATCGCTAACGCTAATGCTAGTCATGGATGGCCTTAGCGAATTATGGTTGACGTTTACTGTAACATTACCAAATGGTTGTGTGAACTTTAGCGCGTTAGACACGAGGTTGTTCAGTATGGTCGCGCATTTCTCCGGATCAAAATCCATTTCAAGAACATCCTCATTCGCTTCGAATGACAGGGTTATATCCTTTTCATCGGCGAGTGATTCGAAACTAAATACGCAGCCTTTGGCAAAGGCTATCAAATCACGCCTTACCGGCTGCAGTTTAACCATGCCGGCTTCAAGCTTTGTGAGATCGAGTAATTGATTTGTCATTGAAAGCAATCGCGAGGCATTTGCAAGGATCAGATGGGCATTTTCTTTTGAATCGGTTTCCTTTGACTCCTCATGAATCTGTTCCGCCGGTACCTGGATCAATGTGAGGGGCGTTCGAAACTCGTGTGCTATATTCACAAAGAACCTGGACCTTGCTTCGTCCAGCTCCTGAAGCCGCCCTGCCTCCATTCTTTCGTACGCGAGTTGTCTGTCGAGCAACGTTTGTTTCTGTTCCTGCCTTGAACGGTATACAAAAAACAATGCCGTACCGGCGACGGCAATCAGGGCACCGGTGCCGATGAGCGCATTCTGCTGGAGTGTCTTGCGTCTAAGCTCGCTTTCCTGAAGCTCCTGATTTTTTTGGAGTAATGTTAGTTCCCTGCTCTTCTTTTCCGATTCATACCTGGCTTCATATTTCGCGATCAACTCATTTTTGTCGCTGGTGAAAATGGAGTCGCTCAGCATGATCATCCGTTCCGAATGCGTAAGGGCTCTTTCGTAATTTCCTTTGATCTTGTACACGTTGACAAGGTGCTTGTGGAGGCTGAACCCGATGGATTTCAGATCAAGCCTGTTCGTGACATCCAATCCTTTGTTGTAGGCTTCGATAGCCTTGTCATAATTTCGCATGTGCGTATGTATGGCGCCGAGGCTTAGATAAGAATGAGCCATTTGGCGGTCGGAGTTTGTTTCCTGATTCAGCGCAATGGAACGATTTGCCGCAACAAGAGCTTTGTCATACTCACCTTTTTCATTATAGATAAACACGATATCGCCCAATGCCAGAGCTTCTCCTTTTTTGTTTTCCTGATTCCGGTATAACGCAATGGCTTCATTCATGGCAAGCAAAGCTGAATCGCGTTCGCCGAATTTGTTATACGAGTTGGCTATGTTGGTTAAGGTGCTTGGCATTCCGAGACTGTCATTCAATTTCCGCGTATCGGCAAGAGCTTCTTTGTAATACTTCAGTGCCTTTCGGTAGTCCTTTCGTTGCCAGAAAATATTGCCAATATTATTTTTGGTGCGTGCCACATAACGCGGTTGGTCCAGTTCCTCAAGCAAAGCAATCGTTCGCAGATAGTAATGATAGGAGGAGTCGTAAAGATCGTTCTCGAAGAAGGTAACACCGAGACTGTTAAGCACAGACGCTTTGAGGAAATCATCGACACCCGGTCTCGAAACGGCAATTGCGCGTTTGTAATTGAAAATCACCGAGTCAGTCAACCCGATCGTTGCATACGTCAGCCCGTTCGCGACGCTGGCGCGCATTTCGTAATAGTTAATGTCCGAAGATTTGGCCAGCGTTCGCATTTGGTGACCATAATGGATCGCTGAATCGATAGATCCCGCCATACGCATCATGGGAAGCATTTGATTTAGTATAGAACATTTTATGGAGTCGTCGTTCTCAATGCGAAACAGCGAACGGAGACTGTCAAGTTTCTCCTGTGCATTGACTGGTTTTTGGATGCACAATAATAGAATACACAACTGAATCAATATGATAACACTGGAACGCATCTGGGAAGTTACAAAAAATAGTTATTCTACATCACATGCATGCCTGTAAGTGTGAATGCTTGTGATGGGTTTCTGCCCATTGCTTCATAGACGCCTCTTGTCATTCGAGTCCCGGCCATGACTCGGTCGCACAGATGAGTGATTGATTGACCAACGATCTGTTCAACGCAAATTATCTGTGCATTTATCTACGACATCCATTGAGGATTGCGTTTCTTTGTTTGCAGAAACGTTCACGCATTCTTTACGAAGGAACATCCGTTAGCGATCGCAGCAATTGTTTGAGCCCGAAATGGCACGCGCGCTGACGGCGAGTGCGTAGAGCGCGACCCGAGTCCGCCTCGGCGAGGGGAACGGCCAAGTTGAATTCATTGCCGGTGTTCACTCGTTACGCTTTTATCGACTGTGCTGGCATTTTGCCGTTTTGTGCTGACCGGAACGGAACCAGTTTTTATTCGATACAGGGATTGACTAAAGACGTCTAGTGATTAATCTTGTCTGAAGAAAATGGATTCAGGATTATCCGATTCAATGCACATTATGCAAAATACGCAGAAACATATTCCTCAACTGCTGGATGAGATTTATCGTAATGAGTCGCGCAGGGTTTTCGCCACGCTGATCAGATTGCTGGGTGACTTTGATCTTGCCGAAGACGCGTTGCACGATGCGTTCAAGGCGGCTCTTGAGCAATGGGCCGATGCCGGCGTTCCTTCCAATCCGACGGCATGGCTCATTTCCACCGGCCGGTTCAAGTCGATCGACCGAATGCGACGGCAAGCGAAATTTGATCCGCTCCACGTAAACCAGATTCAGCAAATGGAAGCTGATGCTATCGATCCTTCGCGGCAGATTGATAAAGGGATTGAGGATGATGAGCTAAGGCTGATCTTCACCTGTTGCCATTCCGCCCTTGCGTTCGATACACGTACGGCCCTGACCTTGCGAGAAGTTTGCAATCTGACGACTGAAGAGATTGCCCGCGCGTTTCTTGCTACGCCATCCACCATTGCGCAACGTATTGTTCGTGGCAAGGCAAAAATCCGTGAGACGAAAATACCTTTCGATGTTCCTCAGCAACATGAATTGTCTGACCGGCTTGAGTCGGTACTTCAGGTAATTTACCTGGTTTTCAACGAAGGCTATTACGCTTCGTCCGGCGAGCTGCTAACCCGGGTTGACCTGTCAAGTGAAGCTATTCGGCTCGGGCGTCTTCTACACGATTTGTTGCCCGACCCTGAGGTCACAGCATT
>JAEZEH010000060.1 GCA_023417785.1 Bacteroidota bacterium | reverse complement strand
CGTGTCACTCACCAGGGCTACGCGGACGAATCGGCGTGGACGAGGGGACAGGCCTGGGGCTTGTACGGGTACACACTAACCTATCGCGAAACGAGGGATAAGCGGTTTCTCGATCAGGCCATCCGGATTGCTGATTTTATGTTGGGACATCCGAATCTTCCCGCGGACAAGGTTCCGTATTGGGACTTTGATGCGCCTGGTATTCCGAATGAAGAACGCGACGCATCGGCGGCGGCCATCACCGCTTCTGCGTTGATCGAGCTTAGCCAATACGTTGAAAACGGTAGTAAATACACGGATGCTGCAGGCGCTATTTTGAAAACCCTTTCTGGTCCCACGTACATGGCCAAACCGGGCACAAACCATGGATTTCTGCTGATGCATAGTACCGGGCACAAGCCACACAAGTCTGAGATTGATGTGCCGCTGATCTACGCCGATTATTATTTCGTTGAAGCATTGCTTCGTTACAAAGAAATCACCGCCAATAAAAAAACAATAACCAGGTGAAAGCGCGCCAATTGTTCGTAGCAGCTGTGCTCCTCGTGACAGCGTGTAGTCGGCCGCAAAATGAAAAGACAATCCGTATCAGGAACAGTCTTCCCTTTGAACGCGAGGAGGTAATCAGCCTTGATCCTGAACGAATCTCTACGGATACCGGAGCATGGCGTAAACTCGCAATTGTCATTGATGACAAGACCACACCAACTCAGGTTGTTGATTTAGACGGAGACGAGCGCATAGACCAACTGTTAGCCTATGTGTCGGTGGGCCCGAATGAAGAAAGGGTTTTTAAGGTGAAGTATTCAGACGAACCGGCGAAGACGGAAACCCCTGTGTTTTCGCGTATTGTTCCTGAACGAATTGACGACTATGCCTGGGAGAACGACAGGGTCGCGTTTCGGACGTACGGTCCGGAGGCGCAGCGTCTGGCAGAAGCCAGGGAACCAGGGGGTACGATGTCGAGCGGAATTGATTGTTGGTTGAAACGTGTCGACTACCCGGTAATCGACAAATGGTACAAGAAATATACTGACGGAGGTAGCTACCACACCGACGACGGCGAAGGGTACGACCCTTATCACGTTGGGTTAAGCCGGGGTTGTGGTGGAATCGGAGTGTGGATGGTTGATTCATTATATGTTTCAGAGAATTTTGTGTCGTGGAGGAAAATAGCCGAAGGCCCTATTCGAAACACCTTCGAACTGGAGTATGCACCGTGGATGGCCAACGGTATAACCATTCGTGAAACGAAGCGTATTTCCATCGACCGCGGTAGCCAACTCATATTGATAGAGGAGCTGGTTGATTCCGCGGAACCCATTCCGCATATCACTGCTGGACTGACGCTCCACGACGCGAAAGGAGAAACGTTTATGGATTCGGCCAATGGCGTGTTCGGATACTGGGAAAAAATCGATGATGCCTTTCTGGGTACCGGCTTAGTTACTGATCCACGCGAAGTGCTTTCAGCCAGGGATTACAGAACCTCAAGAACGGATCAGAGTCATATACTCGTCAACATCAAACCCGAAGGTAGTCGCAAATTCTATGCGGGGTTCGGTTGGGAAAGAGCCGGGCGAGTTACTTCGCGGGAGGAGTGGCAGACGTATCTCGAACAATTTTCCGCCCGTCTGCGATCACCGCTTATCGTCACCGTTGAATGAGTAATGGATTTTAAAACTAATGTTCTTATACCGACCTGGCACTAAACGGAATGGATGTGTCCAAAAACGGCTTTCCGTACCAGTTCCCATTCCGACGAGAGTATGCTGTAATAGATGGAGTCCCTTCTGCGGTTGTTGAACATCTGCATATGACTTCTAAAAACGCCTTCCGCCTGCGCCCCTATTTTTACCAAAGCATTTTTGGCGCGGGCATTTTTGTTGTCGGTTTTGATTTCAACGCGGATGAACCGCAGTTGTTCGAAAGCGAATTGGAGCAACAGAAATTTTGCGTGAGTATTGATTCCGGTACCCATAAATTCTTTTCCAAGCCAGGTCCAGCCAATTTCAATCCGCTTGTCGTAGAATGAAATACTGCCCAGGCTAGTGCATCCACATATCCTTCCGGTAGATTTTTCGATGATCGTAAACGGAAATCGTTTGCCGGTTTGCATATCGGCTATGGCTTCGCGAACCCACGTGTTCAAGTCGTCGTCCCTGCTCAGGTCCTTTGTAAAATAGGACCAGATTTCTTTGTCTTTGGCAATAATCCGGAAAGGTTCTGTGTCTGACTGCTCGAGAGCACGGAGCAGAACTTTATCCGTTTCCAGGATCATGGTTTTCGGAAATGCTTCAGCGAAACTCATAGTGCAAATTGAATTTTTTAATATCAGTTTGCGATAGCCGAACGCGGAAGTCAGGTTGGAGCCTCCAGCAGATCCTTAATTAAAAGTCTGACGCTTGACTATCGGAAACGCGCTTCGAAGGTAATCCTATGTTTTGGTTCGGAGTAGCTTTTCGGGAAATAATCGTTGCGCAGGGCACGTCATTATTCCGCTACATGCTATTCCAGAAAGACCTTCTCCCGTTTCGGATACTTAACCTCGTAGTGGAGTTTCAGTTCTTTTTGTTGCTGAGGTTCAATTTGTAATTGCCAGGTGACCTTGCCAGTTGACAGTTCAAGTCTCGCTTTTGAAAGCTCTTCGGGGGTAACCGAAATATCACTGATTATTGAAACGGGTATCTGATCGAAGATGGTGATATTAACAGGCTGAGACTTCTTGTTTCTCACGATGATTTTGAATCCACGCGTTTCAGAAACATTGCTTCCGAACGTTCTCGCCTTGCAATATTCTTCATTCTTCTCCCGGCCGACGACGATGTTCTTGTCGCGTCCCAGTGAAATATCAAGTGTGTCTTCAAGCGACTTCGCGTTGAGGATCGATCGGCCGACAAACGCCTCCTCGAAATAGAGGTTTGCCTCACCTTCCAGCAAATTGTGCTGATCCCAGTTTACGAGTCTTGCGATCAGGAAGGCATCCTTGTCAAGCTTGGGCACGGCATAGTACTCGTAAACTGCATCAGCTTGTATCTGCTTAAGGTCTACAAGAACTTTTTCTCCGTTGGATTTAATTGAGTATGGTTCGTTTACCTCAATTTCGACAGTGGTCTGGTTTTCGATTGTAGAGGTAACGAGTGGTATCGATGCTGCTTTATATTTTCCACGTACTGAACTAACGCCCCTGATCCGGATCGGAGTAGTAGCGCCATAGCCGACGACTACCGACTCCGAAAGGGCATGTACATCAGGTGTAAGCGCGACGTTGGTTTCGGGTTGATAAACCGGTACTTCCTGGGTTGTGTAGCCAATAAAGGAAAAGACGAGCACAGGTATGTCGTTGCCCGGAAGGGAAAGGGAATAGTTACCAGATCTGTCAGAGACGGTTCCGATAGTGGTTCCTTTTACCACCACATTAACGCCGGGTATTGACTGGCCATCTGCGTCGATCACCCGGCCCTTTACTGAGCGGAGGTTGGGATCGAACGCCGCCCGTGATCCGTATATCGCCGAGGTATTGAGGTTCGTATATCGTGCGAAACCAAGGTTCCATGTGTTAAGCGTGGGCGCCGTTCCGGTTTGCGAAGGGTTTCCGTTGGAGAACCTCAGCTTTACATCCTTCCAGTCTACACCTGTGTTCTGATAAACCTCTGCCTTGTAGATAATTTGAAGAGGCTCGCGAATGTTTTCGACACGGATATCATATTTCGGAAACCATCCTGTGTTGCTCACCATGTAAGTAACCCGGAATTTCGCGGCAACCGGGGCCTGGGAACCAACCTTAATTTCTATCTCACTCGTCGGAAGAATGGTTTGATCATTCAGCTCCTTCAATTGGCGTTCGAGTATTGTCTTTATTTTGTTTCGCGCCTCTATGGCATATCCAATCTGAATTTCCTCGTCCTTTGTCTTCTGGACTTCCGATTCAAACAGCTCGAGTGCCTGTTTCAACTGTGTAATAGACACTCCGTTGGCTGATCCGCCCAGGGATTTGTTGGCGTCGAGCAAACTTAGTTTTTCACTCAAGACAGTAAGCCTGGCCTTGTCGCGGGCAGTGATCTCATCCATTTGATCAATGATTCCATGGAGGCTGTCGATCTTTGTGTCGCGTTTTATCGCGTCGAGGTAATTGACTTTATGATTGACCGACAGAATGGTAAATTCTCCCTCACCCTTAACCTGAATACTTTTGTCATCGAGATACGGTGACAACCCTTTTATTCTCAAAAGAGTCTTTCCGGGGCCGATTTGCGTATTGCCGGCTTCGAATATCTGAGCGCTGTTCAGAAATACGGTAACTTCTTCTATTTGGGTTGTGAGATCCCTCTCTTTGATTTGCTGGCAGACCCCGGAGACGGCCAGACTACTCAAAAGGAAAAGTATTATGATTCTCATATGATTGATTTTCTGGTTAGATGCAGGATTTCCACGATTCCATAAATGAATTTTTTTTTTGGCCTTCTCGCGCCGAGACAGTATTCGGCGAGGCTGATAGCTCGCGTTGAACCCGTGGCATTGTGGCCAGTGCCTCCGGGTGATCACACCCGAAGGCCACTGGCTTCATAAAGGAATTGTTGTTACCTGTTTCCTGGCTTGACCCCGATGCAGGAGATAAATTACGCGCCGCGAGCATTCAGACTTCTTCGAAGAGGACCATATGTTTTGTTCGCATCTATTGCCTTGGCTGAATCTGGGCAAAGATTCGCAGCAATGCTACCGCTGTCTATCGGCATCTTGCATTGATCCTTTATAATTGTCCTGAAAACACTTAAATTGGGGGGTGACCAAACCCCTTTGTCATGTCAAATAAGCACATCGTATTTTTTTACATAATCGTGGGACTGCCATGGATTGCCGGTTCTGCCTTCGCCCAGAAAGCCAATGAAGTGAACCCGGTAATTTTCGCGGACGTGCCGGACCTATCGATGATCCGGGTGGGGGATACTTATTATATGAGCAGCACTACGATGCATATGAGTCCAGGGGTTCCGATCATGAAATCCAAAGACCTTGTAAACTGGGAACTC
>JAEZEH010000185.1 GCA_023417785.1 Bacteroidota bacterium | reverse complement strand
TCCAGATCTGTGCAGATCCGCGTTTGAAGGTCAGCTAACCATTCCTTTATTTCGTCTTTTGTAATCATGTTAAGATTGGCCGCAAATAAGCATCGAATCGGGTGAAGTCCAAAACTTGAGTTTCAAGGTTAAGGTCCAAGGGGGTGAGGTTCTGGATCCACAACTTGAAATTTAAGACTTGAAACAACTGGAGACTTGAAACTCGAACCCCGAAACTCCCCGCTAACGTTTGTAAGGCGCTAAATCGCTATATTGGCTCCGAGACCAATGCAGAACGTTATGACTGTAAAAACACCCGAAAGAGAGGGCTTAGTTGTAAACCGGGAACTCATGCGGAAGGCGTTTGCACTGATGTGCACGGCGAGGCGTATGGCCGAAATGTATGATGAGCGAAAAGAAGTCGCGGCGCGATATGTTCACAGTACCTCCCGCGGGCACGAAGCGATTCAGCTCGCCGTAGGGCTGCAGTTGAAGGAATACGATTACGCCGCATTGTACTACCGCGACGAATCCATGCTCCTCGGACTGGGTTTGGAACCGTACGAATTGATGCTGCAGCTGATGGCGAAGAAGGATGATCCGTTCTCCGGCGGACGCTCTTATTACGGCCATCCTTCGCTTCGCAGGAATGGTTTCCCCACGATACCTCACCAGAGTTCCGCTACGGGCATGCAGGCCATCCCGGCAACGGGTATGGCACACGGCATCCGGTTCTTACAAACGCAAAACATTGTGCCCCCGGCACAGCATCCGATAGTGATGTGTTCACTCGGTGACGGATCCGTAACAGAGGGTGAAGTCGCTGAAGCTTTTCAGATGGCCGTGCTAAAGAAATTGCCGATTCTCTACGTCGTTCAGGACAATGGTTGGGGCATTTCCGCAAAAGCTGACGAGATGCGAGCCATGGATGCTTTTGAATACGCCGCAGGATTTCGTGGCATGGAACGCTTCCAGGTGGACGGTGCGGATTTCGTTGCCTCATGGGAAGCAGTAAGTCAGGCGATCAGTTTCGTTCGTGAAGCTGGCGGACCCGCATTGCTTCATGCCACATGCCCGTTGCTGGGCCACCATACCTCAGGTGTCCGGCGCGAATGGTACCGCGAAGATCTGGACCATCACCGAAAAAGAGACCCCATAACTGTATTACGGGAGGCATTATTAATTGACGGCGAACCTGAAGAAGTGCTTGCAGAAATCGAACAGGAAACAGCGACGCGGGTTGAAAAAGATTTTGAACGCGCATTGGCTTCGGAAGACCCTGACCCGGCGGATTTCGGTTCGCACGAGTTTTGTGAAACGCCGATTAAGGAAGAGCGTGGCAATCGTATCGGAAAAAGCCAGGAAAAGGTGGTTATGGTCGACGCGGCCCTTCACGCCATTGACGAAATCCTCGCGAAGCATCCGGAGTCGCTTTTCTACGGTCAGGATGTAGGTCGTCGGCTCGGCGGTGTTTTTCGCGAAGCGGCAACACTCGCAGCAAAGTATGGAGACCACCGCGTGTTTAATACACCAATACAGGAAGCCTACATTATCGGGTCTACGGCGGGTATGTCAGCCGTTGGTGCCAAACCCGTTGTAGAGATACAGTTTGCTGATTACATCTGGCCTGGTATTAACCAATTGGTGGTAGAGCTTTCCAAGAGTTGTTATCTTTCGCGTGGCAAGTTTCCCGTGCAGGCGCTGATCCGCGTTCCTGTTGGCGCTTATGGAGGTGGAGGCCCATATCATTCCGGAAGCATTGAATCGACGTTGCTGAATATCCGCGGAATCAAAGTAGTATATCCGTCAAACGCTGCGGACATGAAAGGGTTACTCAAAGCATCATTCTACGACCCGAACCCGGTCGTAATGCTCGAGCACAAAGGGTTATACTGGTCGCGGGTGCCGGGTACCGCTGATGCGAAGACCATTGAGCCCGACGAAGATTACATCATTCCGCTGGGTAAGGCAAGGGTGGTCCTCGGAGCCGACGCAGAACGCATTGCCAATGGCGAGGCCGTTGTGGTCATCACGTACGGGATGGGCGTCTGGTGGGCCACCAGCGCCGCGAAGCAATTCCCCGACAGGATTACTGTGCTGGATTTGCGTACACTCAATCCGTTGGACTGGCCCGCGGTTGAAGAAGAAGCTAAGAAACATCATCGGGTTCTCGTGCTTACGGAAGAACCGTTGCTCAACTCATTTGCGGAAAGCCTGGCAGGGAGAATATCCAAAGCTTGTTTTACTTTTCTCGATGCGCCCGTCTGGACGGTAGGTGCGGCGAACCTTCCCGCCGTGCCGTTGAACGTGGAGCTCGAAAAGCGTATGATGCCGAGCGCCGAGAAAGTGGCTGTGGAGTTGGAGAAGTTATTGGCTTTTTGAGACGAAGAATAGTGAACAAAAAGGATCGTCTACGCTGAATGACGGAACGAAAGGGGTGTGTGTAAAGCCGGAGGGAGTAGTTAGAAAGAATAGCCTATACCCACGTTGTATATAACCGGCTCGCGGAAATTGGTGAATTGCCCTTCACCCACTTCAGTGGCATAAGGCTGAAGGAAACGCGCTTTGTCAAGGACGAAACGATCGCCGGGATCCCGCGCCGGATCGATGACCTTGATGCCCACATCAAACCGAAGAATCAGGAATGTAAAATCGAAGCGCAAACCAAAGCCGGTACCCACCGCCAATTGCTTGTAAAATTCCGAAAGGCGGAATTGCGTGCTTCCCCTCATTATATCGGGTGTAATTCCGTCACCAGCCTTATTCGTGAAAGTCCACACGTTACCGGCATCGACGAATATGGCACCACTGACAAAGCCGAAAAGCTTCTTGCGAAGTTCGGCACTTCCTTCAAGAAGTATCTCTGCAGGCTTTTCGATGCTGTAATCAAACAGGCCATCCTCGTCGGGATCTTCGCTCATTTCAGGCTTTGCCGATCCCGGGCCCAAACGTCGTGGTCGCCAGGCCCGAACGCTGTTACTTCCGCCTATGAAGAAGAACTTTTCATAGGGCAAGCTTTTGTTGTCTGAATACGAGTAAGCAAAACCGCCGTTCAACCGATACGCGAGAATGGTATTTGGATTGAGCACTCTTATCACACGATAGTCAGTGCTAAAGCGAATGTACTTGAAATACTGAAGGTCAAACTGCGTGACAATTTCAGGATCGACGAAATTCCAGACGGTACCTCCCGTTTCAATCTGCGTTCGCAGAAAGCTGGAATTGCTTTCAATGTTGCCATAGTTATTCTTGTTCCAAAGGACGCTGAAGATAATGCTGTTTACAAACGACGGGCGAAATGAGTTCACCAGACTGAAGTTGCCAAGTTCCTGTTGTCGATCGAGCAATTGACGGAATTCAGGTGAAAACCGGGAAGTGTCGGTTTCAATAACACTTACGCTGAATGGAGTAAGCGAGTACGCCAGGCTTCGGTTGTTCTGCCAGGTATAGGTACCGTTGAGAGAGATCGCCGTTCTCCGGTATTCGGGGCGGTCTGTAAAGTTATAGCCAGCGGTGACTTTCGTCTTCGGATTGTACCTTGCCAGCAGAAAGCGGGTACGCTCGCGGAACGGAAAGATAAACTGGGGAAACGTTAACGATGCGTTCACGCCAGCTTCTGTGCTTTTGTAGATATTCTGATCCTGAGTAACGGATGCGACGCCTTCAAAACCAAAACGCCCGCCAATTTCGAGCGTTTCAAGACCCTTAAACAGATTTCGTTTTCTGAAAGACACACTGTAAAACGGTCCGGGGTATCCCTGCGTAACATTCACTCCCGCTTCATTCGACCATTCATAACGCGGCAGCGGACTGGAAAAGATGTTGACGATAAAATTTCCCCCGGTTGTGTCGTAATTGATATTGATAAATTTGAATGCGTCGACGTTGGCAAGCTGTCGTTGCGTATTCATGGTTTTCGTTCGGCTGTACAATTCCCCTGAGCGCACAAATACCCGCTGACTCAGGATCTTGAGATTGTAATCGTCTTTGTAGAAGTTGTATTGCACATCGCGAAACGTTCGCGTTTGTCGTGTTCTCCCCTGAGCAGTAACTGAGGCATCGGTGGTAAACCGGACCGAGTCGACCCGGAACTGTTTATGGTAGCCGCGTCTTTGGGGATCGTTTATTATAAGTTTCAGTGCCACGAGACGATTTCCATTCCCGTGCATGGTATCGGCTTCATACTCGATGTACTGCCGGCTAAAATCATAATAGCCGTGGTCCTTCAGCAACAGGTCAATACGTTCGCGTTCCCGGGTCAGATAGTCCTCGCGATATCGGTCGCCTTCGCGAATCAAACTATTGCGTTCATTCTCACGAAGAATGCTTATGATAGTCGAATCGGAGACTTCATAAAAGACTGTGTCGATCCGGTACGGCTTGCCAGGGTCAAGTGTATATCTTACTGCAACGACCCGTTCCTTCGCCCCCCGGACTTTCACCTCCGACGACACCTTTCCCAGAAAGTAGCCATTTGTAAAGAGATAGTTTTGGAAACGTTCCTCCGTTAGCGGCACGGCAGAGCTGTCAAATACAGCGATCGGTTCACCCCATTGCATCCAGAGGTTCCCATCCTCGATAAACGAATTCAGCCGGTCCATCTTCTTCTGCTTTCGGAATTGATAATTTGTGATTTTCTTTTCCGACGTGGCGGCGGCAATTTTCTGATCGAACTTTTTCTGGACGCGATCTCGTTTCCGGATGTATTTCTCCTGATCGTAACTCTGGGTTCCCCAGACGCCATAGTAAAGCGCGACAAGCGGTTTGATCCCCGTTCTGAGTATAGTTCGATTCTTTTCCTGCACGTAAAGTGTTCGAAGAGCCTCGCGGTTCAAACCCTTGGGAGCTTTTACTTCCTGGTCGGCCAGAAGTTTTTCGTCCGGGCCAAGGTGTTTAAGGCCCATACACCCGGACAGCAGCGACGCGGACAACAGAATTAAAGCGATATATTTAATTTGCAAACGAGTCAAAAGATCAAAAATGCTGCCGAAAGCCCGAATCAAGTTCATTAAATCCCTGCAAATAAAGAAATACCGTAAACAGGAACAATGTTTTCTGGTGCAAGGTGCAAAGAGTGTGCAGGAATTACTTACGTCGGATTATGATACCGTTCTGATCGCCGGGACGCCGGAATTTCTCGAAAAGCTTCGTAGCCCGAAAGTCTCCGTTGAAATGATCGAAACGTCGGAAAGGGAGTTGTCTGCCGTCGGCGAATTTCAATCCAACGATGCCGGAATTGCCGTAGCCAGAATGAAACCCAATGTCGCGTTTCCGATAGAAACCGGGGCGATAACGCTCGTGCTGGATGACGTCCGCGACCCAGGGAACCTTGGAACGATTATCCGGTCGGCGGACTGGTACGGTTTCAACCGGATCATTGCATCGCCCGAGACGGCAGATTTTTACAACCCAAAGGTTATCAGCTCTACCATGGGTTCCTTTACCCGGGCCCAAATCTTCTACACTGACCTTGGTGATATTTTCGCCCGCGCCCGCGGTAAGGTGTACGGTGCATTCCTCGAAGGCAAAAACGTTCACGATGAGACTTTCAGTGGTGGGGGGCTCGTTTTGATCGGCAATGAATCGCGCGGGATTTCTTCCCGCTACGAAAAGTGGATTACGGATCGTATCACGATTCCACGCTATGGCGAAGCAGAATCGCTTAACGCAGCCGTTGCGGCCTCCGTTATCTGCGACAATATCCGCCGAAGTATGGCAAAGCCCTAGAAAAAGCCCTTGCTTTTTTCGGTGGCGTCTTTCATCAATGTCTCGGCATATGACTTTCCCAGATACGCATCGATGAGCATGTGGCCGAAGTAAATAACAGGTGTCAAAAGTATGGCAACCGCGAATTTGTAGATGTAATTCGTTATGCCTATGGCATTGATCTGTTCAAAGGAGAATATTCCGGAAAACGCGATATACAAGACTACGAAGCTGTCGATGAACTGCGAAACCAGTGTCGACCCCGTTGCGCGAAGCCACAAATACTTCGCACCGGTGATCCTTTTCAACCGTTGAAAGACGTACACGTCCGTAAATTGGCTGATCAAAAAGGCTACGATCGACGCGAAAATGATTCGTTGGCCCTGGCCAAAGATTTTTCCGAAAGCGAAGTTTATGTTGAACGGCTTTCCATCGGAATCCACACTATTGGCGTCCAGCCACCATTCTGCCGGTGGCAACTCAATGGCCGCGGCCAGAACCAGGAATGCATACGCTATAAGGGCAACCGTAAGCCAGCTGACCAACCTAACTCCGGGTTTGCCAAAGTATTCATTGATCAGGTCGGTGGTGATAAAGACAACGGGCCAGATCACGACCCCCGTAGTAAGATTGAAGTCCATGGTGAACCCCAGAATATTCAAATGCGCGGGTGCGAGACCAACAGTCGATTCCGCCGAAAAAATCTTCACACCAATCAACTCCGCCATCAGCGCGTTGGTAATGAAAATCCCGGCCAGAACGACAAAGAGCAGATTCTTTTTTTGTTCCTGTGGCACAGTCATGGACGAAAGTAAAAATTTAATCCAGTATTACGGTTTCTTCGCCTTCGATCGCCAGGTGCGCGTTTTCAAAAACTTCCCGGGCTTCTTTCAGAAGGGGGGCCAGGTCTTTGTACCGGGCTGAGAAATGCCCGAGCAGCAACTTTTGGACATTGGCCAGTCGCGCGATCGTAGCCGCGTCGCGGGCGGTGCTGTGCAGCGTTTCCCTGGCTTTCACACGTTCATCTTCGGTAAACGTTGATTCGTGATAGAGCACGTCCACATTGCCAATCAGTGGGACGATTTCCTCTCTGTATGACGAATCAGAAACGTATGCATAACTTCTCGCGCGACGGGGCGGAAAGGTGAGGTCTTCGTTCCGGAAAAGAACGCGGCCTTCGTCGTCGGTTACGTCGTCGCCTTTTTTGAGATTGGCTATCTGGCGTATGAGAAGACCCTGCGGTAACCGCGTTTTATCAATCCTTCGAAGTTTCGGCTTTTCGCGAAACAGGAAACCCGAACAGGTGAGCTTGTGCGAAAGCGGAATCGTTTCCACCGTCAGATGTTCATCCTCGTAGATCGTTTCATTTACGCCTTTATTCAGGCGGTGAAACAACAACCTGAACGACGGCGCGGAAAGGGAGTAACGAAGTTGCGTGGTAATTATCTCGTCGAGTCCGGTATGACTGTAAAGGTGCAGATCGTTCACGCGTCGTTGCAGGTGCATCGTGAAGATCAGGCCCATCAGGCCCAGGTAATGATCGCCGTGCAGGTGACTGATAAAAATATGATTGATGCGGTGGAAGTTTACCTGAAAGCGCATCAGCTGCAATTGAGCTCCTTCGCCGCAATCGATCATAAAGAATTTGTTCTGGACCTCAACGAGCTGAGCCGAGGGATGCCTTCCGTAGGCGGGGAGTGCTCCGCTGGAACCCAGGATTGTTATCTTGAAATTCATCAAACGGGGAAAAAGCAAAAGACCAAAACCTGTATCAGTCTTGGTCTTTGCGCGATTCGTTATTCAATTTTAGTTGGAGTCGTCACTTTTGAGATCTTTTTCGATCTCGTGCATAAAGACCGTATCAATCGCCTCTTCAACGGTAGGAAGTATATTTAGCACGCTGTCGAGTTGGGATATCTTTATGAGTTTCATAGTGTGATCGGAGAGGCTGGAGAGAACAAATATTCCACCGTCTTCCTGTACGATGCGATTACCTACGAGCAAAGCACTCAGGCCGGACGAGTCTGTATATTTGACCTCACCCAAATCCAGCACGATGTTTCGGCTGCCTTCTGCGTGGAGTGTAATCAATTCAGACTTCAAGCCCGGAGCAACGCTGGAATCCAGTTTTTCTTCGTGCAGTTTCAGCATGGTGTACTTCTCTTGCTTGTCGATCGTGTATTTCATAAATAGTCTGTTTTTTCAATCACCGGGTTGCTGTTCGTCCTTTGTTTTCACCCGGAAACACACCCGAAACATGCGCATTCGGGTAGGTCTATCGTGCCAATTTAGTGGAATTTATTGAATCTAATATGCTTTGTTCCATTCTTTGAAGAATTGTGGGGTAATCCACGGAAGCCAGCCTTTCACCGGTAACCTGTTCGTACAATTCCCTGTAACGACCGGATATCGAGGCAACGATCTCGTCCGTCATTTCGGGTATGCGCTGACCGTCCTTACCCTGAAAACCATTTTCGATAAGCCATTGCCTGACAAATTCCTTGGAGAGTTGTTTTTGCTGTGCGCCTTCGCGTTGCCGCGATTCGTAGCCATCCTGATAGAAGAAACGCGATGAATCGGGGGTGTGGACTTCGTCGATAAGGTAAATCCTGCCATCGTGCTTCCCGAACTCGTATTTGGTATCCACCAGGATGAGACCGCGTTCGGCGGCGAGTTCTGTTCCTTTCAGAAACAATGCCCGCGTGTATTGTTCAAGCACCTCGTAATCCGATTCAGTAACGAGACCGCTCTTCAGAATCTCGTCCCGGCTGATGTCCTCATCATGGCCTACCTTGGCTTTCGTCGTAGGAGTTATTATCGGTTCGGGAAGTTTGTCGTTTTCGTGTAATCCTTCGGGAAGAGCAACGCCACAAAGCGATCGCTTTCCGGCTTTGTATTCGCGGGCAGCGTGTCCTGACAGGTACCCACGAATTACCATTTCGACCGGAAACGGCTCGCACCGGAATCCGACAGTCACATTGGGGTCGGGCGTTGAAATAACCCAGTTCGGCACCAGCGCTTTAGTCGCCTCCAGGTTCCGGGCTGCGATCTGGTTGAGAACGCGGCCTTTGTCGGGGATAGCCCGAGGCAGAATTACGTCGAAAGCTGAAATCCGGTCAGTGGCAATCATCGCCATCAGATCACCGAAATAATAAACGTCGCGTACTTTGCCTTTGTAGAATCCGGTCTGACCAGGAAACTGAAAATTCGTCTCTTTTATCGCTTCCATGTGATAAACAAAGGGGCGAATTTAATGGATTAATAGTGCATAAGGCGGGTATGCCGGAAGTTTTTCCGTAATTGACTTGCCTTACGGCGATGCTTTTTCAACCACAGTGCCGGCCCGGTAGGTGGTGGTATTGATGAGCTTTCCGCCCGCATCGTATTGTTTCCAGATGCCGTGCTTTTTGTCGGCGGCAAACTGACCTTCCTCCTTTAGTACGTTGTTGTTGTGCCAGGCAGAAAATGCGCCATGCCTGCGGTTATTCCGGAATTCGGTGAGCGTTTCAGGGTTCCCGTTTTCAAACCACGTTTTTGAGGGGCCTGCCAGCATATTGAATTTAAAGATCTCTTCACTCTTCGGTTTTCCCGATGGATAATAGGTCATCCGCAGGCCGTGAAGTTTACCGTCGGCATAAACCTCTTTCTGTTTAGGGGTCTTGCTTCCCGGAAAATAATACACCCACGCCCCATGAGGCTTATCATTCCTGAATCGTTTTTCCGTGGCCAGTGTCGCGTCGGGTGTAAACTCCTGCCGTAGCGCGTCGACTCCGTTTGCCGCCACCACTTCTTTTACCTGAACCGTGCCATCCGGGTAATAGTCGTAGTTCGTGCCCACACGGCGCCCGGCCTTGAACGTGTACCGGTGCCG
>JAEZEH010000154.1 GCA_023417785.1 Bacteroidota bacterium | reverse complement strand
CGGCAAGCCCATGCGATCCACGTGCTCCAGTTTGGCCCGGTGGTGTGGCCGCCGGCGTGCTGGCGGAAGGCCAGCTCGCCGTCAACGAGGGCTGTACCGAGAGGTGGGAAAACCTGGGTACCAAGATCTTTTTTTCCGAGAAGCTGATATACCGGACCTGCGTGTACGCCGCCCAGAAACATTCCTTTTGCATCAACCCATTGGCCTTCGACCGTCGGTGATCCAGAGCTGATGAACACGGGACGCGGTGCGCACAAGGCCACCAGTTCATGTGCGTCAACCGGGAGATCGTCAACGGTAAGGCTACTTGCATACTTGATGAAGTTGCCGCAGAACCAGTGATACTCCGCCGACGATGCCAGGTTCTCAATCTGTTCACCAAAATTTCTGCGAAGTATCTTTGCACCGCCAGCCCCTGACGACCCGATAAATCCAAGGGAAAAACGGGGCTCATAGGCCATGGCTACCAACGCCGCCTTCCCATAGCGGGACAGTCCTTCGATGGCCAGGCGTTTCGCATCCACATCGCGATCTGTTTCAAAGTAATCGACTGCCCTGCTGGCGCCCCAAGCCCAGGCCCGCAACGCGCCCCATTGTTCCGGCTTACGAAGCTCTCCACGGTTTGCAAGTCCGATGATGCCATGGCGAAGCCCGGCGCCATGATCGGCCTGAACGCTCGCGGGGTTCAGGATGGCGTAACCCCACCCTCGTGATATCAATTGCTCCTTCCACCCGGGCTCGTGTGGTGACAGGAGCCTGTTTTCCGCCGGAGGATTGCCAAATGGCCAGCGAATAAATCCAAACTCCAGTACGACAGGTACCGGTTGGGTTGCATTTGCCGGCGTGCCGACGACCATTTCGATTTCCACTCTGATATCGGGGTAGGACGCATTATCCACAATCCCTGCAAGAGTCTTCTCTCGGACGGCGTAGTTTCCGACCGTTGTATCTTTGACGGAGACAATTTTCCATGTGACACCGGGGACGTTTTGCGGAACGCGACCGTATATCTCCCGGTCAAAGCTTTCGACAATTTCAGGTCTCTTTTTCTCAATCCATTCTTTTGCAGTGGTAACTTTCCTTCCATTGAACATCAGCGGATTGGTGAGGATATACTTTCTGACTTTGGATTCATTCTGATTTGCAGCATCCGGAGCGCCTGGATTTCCCGAAGGTCCCGGACGGTTTGGTGTGTCGATTCCCATTTGTTTTTTCATAAGCGCATGATCGGCAGCCGAAAGCTTCGCGATGCTGTCACGGGCTGCCTGTGAGAACTGAGCGTTCGCAGAATTTAAAAAGGCCAGCGTAGCCAATATCAGGAATGTAAATCTCATTTGGATCGTTTGTCAGTTTGTTCAATAAAATGTTGTGATGCATCAATCAGGGTGGTGGTCCAGAAATCTTTTTTGTTTTGGGCGAGATATAACAGAAAATCGTTGTGTTTTTTTATATCAACGTTCAACGCATGGCCACCGCCCACACCGTGAAACAGGATGACGAGTAGTGCGTTTTCCTGTCTGGCTTTCTCAGCCCATTGCATCATCTGGTCCTCATTGGCCGAATCCACGACATAACAATTTACATTTGAAAGGTTCAGTCCACCGAATTGATTTAGTTCACCTTTTACGCCGCGCATGGCAACGAACCGGTTTCGGATCGCTTCAACGAAGGATCCTTCGGCCGTCTCTGTGTCGCCGCAAGTATATGCGAACGTTCTTTGTTTTTTTCCATCGATGGAGTGCAACAGGACATCGGTAGTTTCGATTTCACGAAGGATGTCTGTTGTTGAATAGGAAATTAAATCATTGTCTTTCGAAACCCATGACCTTCCTGGTTTGGAACCATCACACGGGTGGAAGAAAGTATGATTGCCAAGTTCGTGGCCCCGCGCAGCAACTGATTTCCAGTCGTTCATTCGGTTTCGAAAACCCGGGAAGCCTCCTGATATATAAAAGGTAGCCTTAAGACCTAACGAATCAAGAACAGGTATGGCATTGTCAAGGTGAACCTCCAATGCGTCATCATAGGTAAGAACCACAGCGGCCTTTTTGCCATGCCATAGTTTCTCCACGTCGGCTACATTCGCTTCGAAGGGCGACGCTGGCAATCCTTCTTTATTAAACAAGTTAGCCCCGTCGGGATTATCGGACCAGGCATAACGAACATAAAGCGGATCAGGTACAGCTTCGTTCCATACGACAACGCTGTCGCCTTCGATTCTCGAAGTTGCCCAGAAAAACTTTTTGTCGGCGCCTGCGAGTGCTATCCATTTCAGGTCACCGTTGTCGTATGAAATGAGGCCCGAGCCCGTGTTGCTGAAATGGAGGATCATTTGGTTTTTGTCAGATGTCACAGAATCAAGAGTAGGGCCGGAGTGTACTATGTTGGTTTCTTTATACGCTACACGACGGGCTGCCAGGGCCAACCTGTCCCCTATTGGTTTCTTATTACCGGGATGGATGTCGTTCCACTCGCCGAGATCGATGGTAACAGCCATTCCCGTCTGCGGAACGTTTAGTGCTTTGCGTTGTGATTCACGGAACCGGGCCCACTGGCTTTCTACGGGATGATAATCCACGTCCATGAAGTTGGGCAGCTGAGCATACAGGATAGGTAATTCCTTTTGCTTCCATTGATTGCGCCAGTCATTGATAAATGCGGTTAACAAAGCTTCATACTCTGCCGCGTTGCCGGTATTGCTTTCGCCCTGATACCACACAACACCTTTGATAGAAAAGTCAGTAAACGGTGCAACCATCCCGTTGAAAAGAGCGGCAGGCTGATTTTGGGCGGAGATCCCGGCGATGCCGCCGACGCGGGGCCTGAACACTTCTCCGACTTTGTAAGTCCAGTATCCTTTCAGATCTATCGTGTCGCCCGCGGCAGCCAGATAGTACGGCTTATCCGGAACGAATCCACCCTTTTGCCCGAAGTTCGTAACCCGTATGACCAGGGTGTTCTTTCCTGCCTTGAGAACGCCTGCCGGAACAGTGTAACGCCGTTGTGGATATTGATAGCCGGTGTTTCCGACAAGCTTACCATTTACGTATGCGTCGTCGGCGTCAACAATTCTCCCCAGAGAAAGTCGCGCCGGAGCTCCGGCCATTGACGATGGTATTTCTATCTCTCTTCGATACCATACGACGCCGTCAAGATTGCGAATGCCCTGGTCCTCCCAATATCCCGGGATGTTGATGCGATTCCAGCCTTCAGGCCTGTAGGTGGGGTCATACCAGCGCTGATCTCCAGCCATACCGTTGTCGCCGGTGCGGAGTTTTTCAAATTGCTGACGGGCCGCGGCCGCTTTCCGGTTCACTGAATTGATGTGAGCGGTATCTTTATTTGTGTTGATTACGGAGATTCTGTCGGGGAAGCGGGACAAACCTTGCTCACTGGTCCAGGCTTCGATAGGAGTACCGCCCACACTTGTGTTGATAATTCCGATTGGAATCTGATATTGGTCATACAACGCCCTGGCAAAAAAGTAGCCTACGACCGAGAATCGCAACACATTCCTGGGGCTCGCGGATTTCCAGTTTCCATCCGGAAGATCCTCAGCGGGTCCTGTGAGCACAGGGTTGGTGGGTACCAGAAACTGACGGATTTGCGGATAGTTGGCCGCGTCGATTTCGGACTGGTATCGCTCTTTATGGAGGTCAAGATAGTGGACCATGTTGGATTGCCCTGCGCAAACCCAGACGTCACCAATCAGTATATCATTTAGTTTTATAGTGGTGCCATCGTTTCCGGTAATAGTCATCGTAAAAGGGCCACCAGCTTTATATGAGGGGAGCAGGATAGACCATTTGCCATTTGCATCGGCGGTCGCGTTGAAACGCTTACCTTTGAACGTTACCCTCACTGCTTCACCTTTGTCGGCCCAGCCCCATATTTTGACTCTTGTGTCACGTTGTATCACCATACTATCGCCGACCAGTTTTGGCAGCCGTACTCGAGCGTATAGCGTATCGGTTTGAAGGAGAATGATTATCAGGAGTAACGCGGCTGTAGCTATTCTTTGCATAGTAAATCGTTTATCTATATCTGTTGGTTTTGTTCTCATTTGTGCCTGAAGAGTGTGAACTTTTGTATTCCATGATCACCCACCGGAATTCTTAGATGTCGGCCCTGACTCTGGTCGCTATTCAAGCGAAAAATCAAACCTGCCTTTCTCTGGCTCAATGAGTTCCCAGTAAACGGGAGCGAGCACAGTATTACAATGCAACGGTTGCATTTTTTCAAAATCGGTTGCATGTGAAGGGCTGGAGTCTCCCCTTTTTCGGCCCAAAATGGCAAAAGGCTTCCCGGCAACAATCCACTTAGTTGCAGGGAAGCCTTGCTTCCGAAGGTGGAGTAAAATAGTGTTCTGTTCGTGAGTCGCGGCACCCGGGCGGCAGCGCATAAGTGGAAGAGAAAGTAAATTGATTTGGTCAGCTTGTTCATTATGTGAGTCATATCGTCAGGCGACGCTGACGCTAAATTTAAAAAGTTTTGAGCCAATTGAACTTCCAGGTTCAAATTTGCTTTGGTGGTTCCATTCGAGCTATATGCTTCTCAATTATGACGTATTCCAGGTTACATTGCCCTGAACTGCATCCACTTTTTTTCTATCGTCGGTTTTGTAGTTTCTTCACGACGGAAGTCTCGCTCTGGAAAGGATCAATTTCCAGCAGCTAACCCTTAGGTGGTATTTCTTCACACGGCCCTTCATATTTCACAAAGAGGTGAATCCAAATTGATTTGGCTAACCTCAAAACCACCGGCAGCAGACCTGCAATTAACAGAAACATGAAGCTGATCATTGCCCCCGATGGTATGCCGGCTCCTGTATAGTACCATGCAAGGACAAACCCGGAAAGGACGACAGCATAAATGAAATAGCTAAAGTAGGCCGAACCGAGGAAGACGCCCGGGTCAAGATTAAATGGTTGTCCACAACAAGGGCATTGGTTGTCCATATCCATAAAACGCCTGTTGTAAAGGGAATTTGGAAACATGGCACCGTCGCGGCACCGCGGGCAGCGCGCTTTTACGATACTTGTAATCAGCAAGGTTTTCGTTCTGGTGTTGCTCATAAAGTTATTGATCAAGTCCTGGTCACTTGCTTAATATACACACCAGGTGCGTTGTTTCAAGTTACCGGCTGCCTGCGCGAGTATTAGGTAAACTGTCAATAATGCGCTACCTTCAACAAACAAATTCCTCTATCCTGCAGTACGCTACTTATCCTTCACCAAGGGCATTAGTCTTTAGATAACTCAACCATCATTCATGAAGCAACTTCTCATTACCAAGCAGATTACTAATCGCGAAAATGAATCTCTTGATCGTTATCTGACGGAGATCGGTCGTATCGATCTGATCACGGCTGAAGACGAAGCAGAACTTGCGAGGCGAATTCGAGAGGGCGATCTCATAGCTCTCGAGAAACTAACTCGTGCGAACCTGCGCTTCGTTGTATCAGTAGCGAAGCAATATCAAAATCGTGGTTTAAGCTTGAGTGATCTCATCAACGAAGGAAATCTTGGATTGATAAAGGCGGCTCAGCGTTTTGACGAAACCCGCGGTTTTAAGTTCATTTCTTATGCGGTCTGGTGGATCCGGCAAGCGATCCTGCAAGCTCTGGCTGAGCAAGTGCGTATTGTGCGGCTGCCGTTGAATCGCGTAAGCGAGATCCATCGCATATCGTCGATGTTATCTAAACTCGAGCAGAAATTTCAACGCGAACCTTCTGTTGAGGAAATCGCCGAGGCTTCAGATGTGACCAGGGATACCGTTGGTCAGGCCCTGTCTGCTTCAGGCCGTGGTATATCGATTGACGCTCCTTTTGTATCAGGTGAGGAATCCAGTCTGCTTGATGTAATTCATGACGAGAACAATGTCATGCCCGATGCTGAATTGATGAAGGATTCGCTGCAAAAGGAAATTTCAAGGCTCATTGGCAAGTTAAGTGTAAGAGAAGCGGAGGTTGTTACGCTGCATTTCGGATTACACGGGAAGAAGGCCATGAACCTGGAAGAGATAGGAGACCTGCTTGGGCTCACGCGCGAGCGCGTGCGGCAAATAAAGGAGAAAAGCATTCGCGCGCTGCGTGGTTCCAGTCGAAAAGGCGGATTGAACACGTATCTGTAAGAACCTGACAGGTTGAACGGCCTCCTGTTAATCCCTGATGGGATGCTGATTGGAGTTCCATCACTCATATCGACTTAAGAGGACACGAACAAAAAGCAAGAAAGGACATAACCGCGGGCAGAGCGAAGTCATGTCCTTTTTGATTTCTTATGTTTTACGATCCGCTTATCGTATTTATGACTGCCTTCCCGGCTTTCACTTTCTCAGGGCCGGTCTTCGTCTTTTTAAGATAAGCATTCGGATCGTGATCGATAGCTCCTTCGGGTAACCACCGAAGCCATACTCCCAGATCCTTTTCTATAATGTTTTTGTAAAATGCAGGTAGCTGTTTCGTTTCACCTTCGAAATAGGCACGGAAGGAACTGTCTTCGCGAAGATTTTTCAGAATCGTTTTATAGAATCTGATTCGGCCGAAGCCCTCGTTGGAGATGGCACGCATTACATTCATCCAGCGTGATGTTCCATTGGAGGTTGCCTTAAAGCGGTTATAAATGGCTTTGGAGGAAAACGTGTATTCCGTTACGTCGATTACTTTTTCATAAAAATCAATCCATTCATAATTTTTCGGCTTGAGGTTCATTCCGAGGTGATTATTCAGAAAATGAAATGGAAGCGGCAGGACGCGGCCTTCCCGCTGATATTCGAGATTAAGCGGAGCAGCTTCTCCAAACGAAGTCAGCAACGAATACCCCGGGAATGCCCCTGGTGACTTATCTATAAATTGCTTGGTCAATTCGAAAGGTTCCTCACCGGAATCACAGTCGAGTCCGAGAACAAAGTTGGTTTGTATATAGGGCACGTAATCCAGCACCATATTAACGTGTTCAGAAACACGATTCACTTTTTCCTGAGCGCCAACGTGAGCTGCGTTTGACTTGTTGCCCATATCATACCAGGATTCAATCCCGGGAAGCAGTGCCCGGAAGTGATGTTTTTTCATCATGGTAAGATGTTCTTTTGTGAGGATAGACAAGCTGCTCTCGGCAAGAAACTGAAACCGGCCTTCGCCACCAACTGACGCGATAGCTTCCATCGTGTCGTTGAAGCGTATTCCGAAATTCGGATCTTGCCACGCGACCATCGGTTTCTTGAATTTTGTAAGCAGGAACTTCAAGTCCGCTTTCAATGCCTCGGCACTAAGCTGTTGATAAGGCACCGTTGCATCGATACAGAAGGAACAGGTGTACGGACAGCCCACACTGGCCATCATGGGGATGAACTTTACAAATGGGGCCTTCTTCAATGTCGGCTCCATGTATTTCCATCGTTCTTCGACTGACGGGAATTCCGATGGCTGTTGTTTCGCAGAGATGTGGACGCCAGGATGCTGCGGACTGAAACTGCTCAACAAGTCAGTGATCATTCCCTTGTTCGTCATGCCCAGCACGTAGTCAAAATACTTCGTGGAATCATCCGGATAGCACCGCGCATGAGGGCCGCCTAACACGGTGACAGCTCCTTTCGATCTGAAATAATTGCTTATTGAGTAGGCCAGGAACGCAGCCTGGGAGAACGAACAAATAAACACAATGTCGTATTTGCCCGACAGTTCCCTATCGAGTTTTTCAAATCCTGTGTAGCAAGTGAAGGTAACTTTATGACCCTGGGATTCGCACCAGCTTGCCACGATCTGCGGCATAATACTGGCGAGGTTAGCGTGCATGATTCGCGCCCATAAGGTATTTACTGGGCCCTTACTAACCAGGTCGATAATTCCAATTTCAAGTTTTCGCATAGAAAATTTTAGATAGGCCTACCGTTCGTGCCGGGATTTTGGGCATGACGCAATAGCACCTTGTTTTTGATTGGGTTGCATAAAAAATCTTATTTAGCGACAATATGCAACTGTTAAAAAGTAACTTTAAAACCCCTCAGACCGGCATATGTGTCAATCTTCTTATTCATGGTTGGAAGATTCATACCGAGAACGCGTCCGGCTTTCTTTTTATCGAAGCCTGTTCGTTTGAGCACTTCCACAATAGTGAGATAATCTGTTTCCGCCCGGGAGACGAATGCATCGCCCGAAGGAGACGCAGTGACCGCGTCAGGGTCTTTCGGACGCTGAACGAATTCCATCGGGAGTGCATCGGTTCCGATCTCATTCGATTCTGTTATTAAGACACTTCTTCTCACAACGTTACGCAATTCCCTAAGGTTGCCAGGCCATGGGTATTCAAGAAATGTAACCATAACCTCATCCGAAAAGCCAGCGACTTTCTTATTCAGCTGCTTATTGGTTTCCCTTAAGAAATGCTGACTATAAAAAACTATATCGGTTTTGCGTTTGCGCAGAGGTTCAATTGAAATGGTGAACTCGTTGAATCGGTGATATAAATCTTCACGGAACTCGCCGACTTTGCAGGCTTCCCAAAGTTTTCGGTTACTGGCAACGATCACCCGCACGTCTATCGGAATGTCCTTTGTACCACCAACGCGTCGGGTTTGCCGTTCCTGCATCACGCGTAGCAGTGATACCTGAATTTCATACGGCAAATTTGAAATCTCATCCAGGAACACTGTACCACCTGCAGCTGATTCAAATGCGCCGATCTTCTGTTCAATGGCGCCAGTGAAGGCACCCTTCTCATGGCCAAATAGCGTACTTGCTGACAGTTCTTTTGACAGGGCTCCACAATCTATCGCTACGAACGGTTTGTTTTTACGCTTGCTTTTTGCGTGTATTTCCCGTGCAAACGCCTCTTTGCCACTGCCGCTCTCACCGTAAAGGATCACGGAATAGTTTGTTGGTGCCACGAGATTGATTTGCTTTAATGTTTCCAAAAGGAATTCGCCGCCGCTGAAGATATAGCCAGGGTTCTCCACGGAAGCCGGTGGTTCGGCAGTAACGGAGGGTTCATGCACCCTGGGCTCACTTAATTCGGCAAGACGTTCGTTGATGGTGAGCACAAGTTCTGCTGATTTCACGGGCTTCAATAAATAATCCACCGCACCTAGTTTCATCATTTCAACAGCAGCACGGATATTCGATGATGCGGTAATGATGATCAACGGTATCGTCGGAAAATGCTCCTTCATTCCCGCGAGAACTTCCCGGCCACCACCTTTACGAAGATTCAGATCACACAAGACAAGATCAATGGCCTCTGTTGCAAGGATATCGAAGGCTTTTTCTTTTGTATTTGCCTCCCTGCAGCTAAATCCTCCTTCGGCAAGCTGCTCCTTTACAAGTGATCGGTAATTTTTGTCTTCGTTGATAATCAGAATGTTTCTCATAGACCGTGTTTTTCATGATGCGACCTCTCGATTCGTTCGACAAGGTCAGATAGCGTTCAGGTAACGTGCGCGACAACGTCCACCGGTACGCCTCCATATCCAGGAATCTTGCTTTCTCAGCGTACCCGTAACAAAGGAAGGTCAAACAGAATTAGATGATCTTTGGCAGAAGATTTAATCCGGAAAGGCGATTGCGTATCGATACCTCAATATACGCAAAAGAAACCGACAGCGCGACGGAGCGGCAGGAATAAGGTGCATTTTATGAAAACAACTGCCTCCATTTATGTAGGTCAGAACTATGAATTCGTTAAGCTCACAGTTTGTTTGTACTTTCATCTCTTGAATAACGAATATGGCTCAACGGATTATTGATCGGACATATGTAGGAGACGTGCTTCAGCAAATTTATACAAGCGGGCTGAACCTGCGCATTACGTTATTTTCTGAAGGAGGGTATTTCTATATCAGACATGCTGACAAGAACACACCATTGCGCGGGACGTCTATCGAAGAGGCGGTAACCGACCTTGCGTCTCAGATTTCAAAAGAGTACCCAGAGTCATCGTTTGCCGATTGGTGGCGAATGAGCTTCGAAGACAATAATACCAAGGGGAACGGCAAACGTTAGCGAGTTTTCAAATGGCTCGAAAAAAAAGGAGCCGTTTCCAGCTCCTTTCTATTTTTGTTTGAAGTGATATTACCAGCGTTTGTTGAATCCGCCGTCGCGGTTGCCGTAGCCGCCGCCACCGCCACCACCACGGTTTCCGTAGCCCGGGCGGGGAGAATCCGTTTTAGGGCGAGCTTCATTTACGGTAAGATCTTTACCTTGAAGGCTATAACCGTTCAGTTCTTCAATTGCTTGTTTCGCTTCCGCTGTGTCGGGCATATCGACAAAGCCAAATCCGCGGCTGCGCTGAGTTTCTTTGTCAAGAATGATTTTTACAGACGATACTTCGCCATGCTGTTCGAATAGTTCTCTTAATTCATCTTCAGATGACTTGAAAGAGATGTTGGATACATAGATGTTCATATAATTAATTAAGAATAGACGTTGTTGATTGATTGGCTGAAACCGGCACAGGTTTCATTCCAAGTTGTTTTAGTAGCCGGGCGTGACCGACCAGTGCAGATAAGAATGTCCGCGAGGTTTTGTAAGGCAAGCCATACTCGCTGGCAGTTGTTCGAACGATATCAGCGATCCGGCGATAATGCACATGGCAGACATTCGGAAAGAGATGATGTTCGATCTGAAAATTCAGGCCTCCCACATACCATGAAAACCACTTGCTTCGGTTCCCAAAATTTGTTGTGGTCATCAATTGATGCACTGCCCAGTTGTTCTCAAGAGTGTTATTGTTGTCAGGCAAGGGGAACTCGGTTCCTTCAATTACGTGAGCCGGCTGAAAAATTATGGCCAGAATGAAGCCTGCGATGTAATGCATTATCAGTACGCCTACAAGAACTTCCCACCATACTAATGAAGTGAAGACCACAGGAATTACGAATATATACGCGGCATAAACCACCTTAGACAAGATAAGAACTACCCATTCCTTTCGGATATCGGAATTCAGTTTCTTAGCAACACCAGCCTTCCCATACTTTACAATTCGTGTGAAGTCCTTGAAAAACAACCAGACGATGGTCATCAGGCCATAGAGAAACCAGGCGTAGATATACTGATATCGGTGTATGCTTTTCCAGTCAGAATGGGGCGTAAGCCGAAGTGCGCCCCGTGGGCTGATATCTTCGTCTTCTTCGTGCACGTTCGTATAGGAGTGATGCAGAACGTTATGCTGCATCTTCCAATTGAATGCGTTTGCTCCTATGAGATTCATCGAATAGCCAATCAGGCTGTTCACCCAGTTTTTGTTGGAGTAAGCACCATGGTTAGCGTCATGCATCACGGATAGTCCGATACCGGCAACACCCAGAGCCATTAGAACAACCAAAAGAATAAGCATCCAGGGAGCTGTCACTGCTTCTGTGACAATCAATATGTACGGCGTGAGATAAAGCGCGAACATGAATATGGTTTTGATTACCATTTCCGTGTTACCGTGCTTGGCGATATTCTTTGTCTTGAAATACTCGTTGACACGTTTGTTCAGTGTGACAACAAAATCCCGGTGATTATTTGCGAAACGAAGTGTAGTTTTTCTTTCCATTCTTAGTATAACCTAATTAAGCGAAAGGATGTTCAATTATACTGAGGTTTACGGTCGAGATCCGGTTTATGTTCTTCAGCTGACCACGTTCTTCATTATCACAGAAAGATAATGCACTGCCAGATGCGCCTGCCCGGCCTGTACGTCCGATCCGGTGAGTATACGTTTCGGCTGATGCCGGAAGCTCATAGTTGATAACAAAAGGAAGGTCTGCGATATCAATTCCGCGGGCTGCGATGTCTGTTGCGACCAGAACCCGCGTTGCATTTCCCTTGAAATTCGAAAGTGCACGTTGTCTCGCCTGCTGTGATTTATCACCATGAAACGCTTCCGCGGAAATTCCTGCCTTGTTCAGATCACGCGCGATCTTGTCCGCGCCATATTTTGTTCTGGCAAAAACAATGACATTTTGCATTGCGCGTTCAACGATAACGTGTTTCAATAACGCCCTTTTGCTTTCCCTGGCCACGAAGTATACCGACTGAGCAATCGAAGGACGCGGCGTTTTCAACTCCACAGCGATCCGCACCGGGTTCGTAAGGATTTCTTTCACCAGGGTCAGAACTTCCCCAGGCATGGTTGCCGAAAACAAAAGGTTCTGGCGTGATGGGGGCATCATCTTGATGATCCGACGGACATCATGGATAAAACCCATATCGAGCATCCGGTCTGCTTCGTCAAGGACAAGCATTTCGATACCCTTTAACGAGATCACGCGTTGTTGAATGAGGTCCAGTAATCTGCCTGGAGTAGCAACGAGAACGTCGACTCCTTTCCGCAGGTCTTTTACCTGATTGAACTGTGATACGCCACCGTACACGACAGTGCTCGTTATATGAAGATACTTGCCATATAGCTTCAGATTGTCTGAAACCTGAATGGCGAGTTCACGCGTGGGCGTAAGGATAAGCGCGCGGATACCATTGTTCCCACGGCTTGCCGAAAGTCTTTGTAAAATCGGAATACAGAATGCGGCGGTTTTGCCGGTACCGGTCTGCGCGGTTCCCAGAATGTCTCTGCCTGAAATGATTTGGGGGATGGCCTGTTCCTGAACAGGCGTGGGCGTTGTATAGCCCTTTTCATCCAACGCTTTCATAATCCCGTTGGACAGGTTAAACCTTAAGAATGACACTAATGCTAATAATATTATTTGACGATAAACTCATGTACTTCACGAGCCGTTTGCGGCAACCGACTTCGAGAAGATAGTTTTGAAACTAAAAACAAGAGAGTTTTGCCAGATTAACTGAGGAGATTTAAATAACTACGCGGTCAAACCGGAGGTGCAGTGATATAATTATCCGCAATTGATAAAACAAATGTAATTAATAATTTTCAGAATCCAACCTGGCGGATTTAGATTAAGGCAATGCAGACAGGTCATAAGCCAGGGAAAACATCCTTTTGAACACGTAATGGGGATATTCTGACTACTTAGAGAAGTTGTGACAGGAAATTAACATTGGTTGCTGTCGCATCGCCCTTTAGTTTTCCCAATCTTCAAAGTAGTGTCGGGTTTCCGTTTGCAAGCTTTTTGCGATCTGATACATATGGGGGCTTACCATAGCAATTAGGCAGAACCCAATAATAATAGCGGTTTCACCGGTATGGATCCAGGCGAGAAGGGGAGAAAGGATCATCAACAAAGAAAGGGCATAGCATAGTACAATCGCAGTCCACGTAATGATGCGTAGCGGGGTAAAGTACCAGCTTCTTTTGAACGCGAGGGTGCTTTGACGAAATTCCTCATAACGCATTTGGGCGAAGGCCCGGGCCCGCTGGCGTCGCTGCTCTTCCCGGGTTGGCTCCGGCGTGACTGTCTCGAAAGGGCGGCTGTAAGAGATGGCGGGCCGGGTTCTTCTTTCGAGCAGATAGTCATATGCTTCTGTAATTTCAAGGAACCTTTCTTCGGCATCCGGTTCTTTGCTAACGTCCGGATGATATCTGCGTGCGAGCTTACGATAAGCTTTTTTGATTTCGTTTTCCGATGCCCCGGGTCGCAGCTCCAGGATGGCGAAGTAATGATCCATTCAACCTCGAATTAACAACAATTTATCAAGTATTGCTGTTGTTAGCGGGCTTTCAGGCCTCGTGAAACGGGTGTTTACACTCAAGGCGCAAGAGTTTTTTGAATCGCCGGGAATCATCCAGGGATTAATACCGGGTCGACGTATGCCCACCTTCGAAAAGGGCCTTCGCATCGCTTCTGATCAATACCCACAAAGCATAAACGCCAAGAATTGTTCCGACAGGAAAGCTGAACAGGCCAATCACGCTTAATATAAGTGTAAGGGTCCGAGCCCAATTCTCATACTTCTTCAGGCCGATTCCGGCCACAATTTGCAAGGCTGCAAACACCAATAGGACGATTCCAAGCGTAACTCCCGAGAAATTAAGAACGTCTTCGGAGACATCGTCTTCGACCAAATCTGCGAGCCTTGCCAGTCCAGTTATAAAAACCAGTCCGGCCAGAGCGTACAGGGAACCAATGACGATATAGATCAGGCCGATGATGTTGATATGCCGGGAAACGTCCATAGCAGGTTTTACTTCCTCTAGATAAAATATTGTACCTGAACATGAGAAAGCGCCATAGTAACGGATTGCCGTTCAAACATTGCCAGCGGTCGCCATAAAAAACTGCTTGCTTTGGTTATCCTCAGAGCCTAATGTTGGCAGGTGTCCTTCAGATTCAAAAAAACCTTGTCAATGCGAAACAAACTGTTTTTGTTGCTTTTCCTTTCCGCGTTCGCGACAGCCTGCAAGTCGACCATAGAAGTTCCGGAAACGAAAGCTGAAAAAGTGATTATCGGATATGTTCCCGGATATCGGGGTCAACTCGATGTCGACAAAATCGACGCGAAAAAACTGACACACATTAATTATGCGTTCGTCAATGTGAAGGACAGCATGGCATTGCTCACCAACCTCGCGACGGATTCCATAAACTTTCGTAACCTTAACCGGCTTAAGGAGGACAATCCTGATTTAAAAATTCTTATTTCACTTGGCGGCTGGAGCTGGAGTGAAAATTTTTCAGATGCCGTTCTTACTGAAAGTTCCCGAAAGAAGTTTGCCGATTCGAATCTTGATATAGTAGAGCAGTACAATCTCGATGGAGTTGATATCGACTGGGAATATCCGGGCTTCCGCGGAGAAGATAATGTATTCCGAAGCGAAGACCGGCAAAATTTTACTTTGATGTTTAAATCCCTGCGCGAAGGGCTGGATTCCCTTTCGGTGATAACGGAGAAAAAATATCTGCTTACAACGGCGGTGCCCGAGTTCAGGGGTTTCCTTGAAAAGACGGATATGGGTGAGGTTGCGAAACATCTTGATTTCGTTAACCTGATGGCTTATGACTTTTACGTTCCGGCCGGAGATACCGTAGGTCACCATTCAAATCTTTATCCAACCCGCGATGGTAAAGGAAGATCAGCGGATACCGGGGTCAATGACTTCGTCAACGCAGGTGTTCCGGTTGAAAAGATTGTGTTGGGGATTCCATTTTATGGCCGAAGCTGGATCATGCAAAGCACCGATAACAATGGTATCGAACGAATTGCAGATTCGGTTACCCGCGCGGGTGGCTATTCTTTTATTAAAGACAGTCTGGTAAACAGTGTGGGGTTCATAAGGTACTGGGACGAACAGGCGCAGGCACCTTATCTCTTCAATAAAGAAACGAAACAACTTGTGGTTTACGATGACGAAGAGTCGGTGAAATTGAAATGTCTGTATGTAGAGGATAAGAACCTTGCCGGCGTGATGTTCTGGCAATACGAAAGTGACCCAAAGCTTTACCTGCTGGACGAAATCAATGAACACTTTTGATGTTCACCCCCTAGCTTATCTGGCCAGCGTTACTTCCATCGGTTCGCCCTCATTGATTTCTTTGGACTGTATCCGACCCCCCTGGTGAATCTCTACAAGGTACCCCTTGTTGTGGCGCTTAACGAGGATGTCGAACGTCGAGTCGAAAGCTTTGATATTCCTTATATTAAAATAAGACCATTTCGTCGGAAGGTTAGGCTGTATTGAAAAGGACGAAAAGCCATTGGGTTCGAGCGAGAGGATTCCTTCCGTAAAGATGCGTGCGTAAAGGGCACTTTCGGCTGACAAATGGGCCATCCCGCCTTCGGGCCAGGCTTCCACGGCGTAGGGAACATGGGGTCCCAATAGCCGGGAGGTTGTATATGTATGGAGTTTCTCCAGCGCGCGATCGGCGGCTCCGGCCTTAAATGCCCCCCGGAATGCGTAGAGTGTCCCGCGATCCCAGAAAACCTGATCCTTCGCATCGGGATCGTCTTCAATCTTCACACCATTGTCTGTCCATAACTTTGTAAGCAGGGCTGATAGGGTTCCCTCTTTTCGTTCGTTAATGCCGACCACCAAAGGCAAACATATCCAGCTTCGCAGGGTTGTGTTGCCCTCGTAGTAGCGGTAAGTCTCGATGCCATCGATAGTTGCGCCAAAGTGATTTTCGATGGCGGTTCGCAGTCGTTTCGCCTCCGTAAGGTATTGGCGATACGGCTTCTTCATGGCTTTCGCAAGGTTTGCCGCCTGAACAAGCGCACCGTAGTGCAGGGACGAGGTTGCAAGGTTCGCATCGCCGGAAGGGAAGCGGTTTTCCAACTCGTCGGAATCGGAAGCGATCACGCCACTCGCGTTGGTTTTGCTTTTGCTATATTTCAAAGACCAGTCAATGAGTGGCCAAAGCTGGTCAGCGTACTTCCTGTTTCCGGAGGCCATCACGAAATGGGAAGCGCCAAACGCGATCATGGCGGCATCCCCGCGGTCGTGTGAACAACAAGGGAGTTCACCATGCATCTCGAACGACGCCCAGATCTTTCGTCCCGGCGGCGGAATGTTTTTCAGGAACATGGTGTACGCATTCATCGCTGCATCCCTGCCAACGTCATACCCCAGGTAAGGAAAGAAAGGATTGGCATACTCCGCCTGATCATTGGCCCAAACTCCCGTGTAATAACGCCCCCCTCCGGGAGAATGAACAAGTCCCATCTTCGAATCAAAGATGCTTTCAGATGCTCTGATTTTTGCAAAGTGGAACATGGTGTTGAGGGTCGGGTCGGGTGTTTCAAGTATGAGGTTTCCACCGATCTGCGTCAGATAGTCCTCGCGCTCCTGTTCGGCGACCTTTCCATCAAGTCGTTCTGTTTCATCATTCAGTTGGGCGGTGTACAGAATATAGAATGAAACTTCATCGGTCGTATCAATAGTTAAGTCTCCTTCTATTGACGTCAGTGTCCGCCGTGTATATGTTCCATCTTTGCCCTGTTCACGGAACAAGGTTTCAGACTTACCGACAGTGATTACCCGCGACGAATCGGAGGTATTTCGGAGGGTCCACTTCTCAGTGAAGAATCGTCCTGTCATAGAAGGGAAAAGCTTTCGGGTCAGGACGAGCCCATGGGATGCCGCATGAAAGAATTTCACTGAACCGTCGATTACGACCGAATCAACAGGACCGGGAACAAAAGACCGGGAAAGGAGACTGATCGGTGGAACTGACATATCATCAGAATACACGTGGCGCAGGTATGCGCGGTAGTTCATCCAGTCAGGGTCGCTTACCTTGATGTACGTTCTTAGTTGCGGGAATATTACATCGCGTTCCAGTCTGAGCATTCTGTTTTCGTCAATGCGATACGTTATGATAGCCGAGACTTTTTGTCCGCTCATCTCAATGTGGTCTGCGTGCGGAAGCCTTTGTTCGTTGATGACGTCCCACCGGATTTTACCTTGTCCGGACAGTGTCCAGAATTCATGTCTGGTGGTCGAAGGGTTCTGTGCAAGCAGATCATTACCGATAAGTAAAAGCTGTAGAACGAAAACCGAAAATAAGTGAATTCGCATAAATTGAAATCCAGTGACTATGTCTGCAGTTCTGCATTGCAGTCCCGCTAGAGCGAAAGTAACGTGAGCCCACGTTTTAACCTACTTGTGCTATCCTGTTTCTGGGAAAGGACCAACAGGCGGCCATCCTCCCAGTCGGAAAGCATGGCGTGCAATGCCGAACATCGACCTGTAGAGAGGTTTGTCGCAAACTTTAAGACATTTGATCGCGATGATTGCTAGTATTGTTTGTAAATATTATGATGATTATGGACGCAATCAATTTTGGGAAAGAGTATTTGGCAGAACTCGAATCGGAAGTTCGGGCAACGCGCCGGTGTCTTGAGGCGATTCCTGAATCGCTGTACGACTGGAAGCCACATGAGAAATCGATGAACATGGGTTATCTCACCCTGCTCGTGGCGGATATCCCGCGATGGATAACTTATTCAATTGAAAAATCAGAGGTTGACTTTGCCACCTATGAACATTTCCAACTGTCGACGACGGCTAACCTGCTCAAACATTTTGATAATAATATAGAGGGGGTACATCGTGTTTTGACCAGGGTCACCAACGATGAATGCAGGGAGAATTTTCGTTAAAAAATGACGGGATTGTCTTGTATTCGACATCCAAGAAAGAGAATATACAATCATCGATCAACCACTGGGTTCATCACCGCGGACAACTTACGGTCTATATGCGTTTGAGGGATATTCCCGTTCCGTCAATTTACGGCCCATCGGCGGATGAGCGAACGTTCATGTAGGGCCGTCTACTCGTTGCGCAATTGATCCACGGGATTGAACATAGCCGCCTTGAGGGCGTGATAGCTTACTGTGACAGTGACGATCACCACGACCAGGACGCCGGCCACAATAAACAATCCGGCATTCAAAGGGATTCTGTACTCAAAAGCGTTTAGCCATTCATTCATGACGTACCATCCGATGGGACAAGCCAGGAGGAATGCGAGAACAATTTGTTTTGCAAACGCACGATAAACCAGGAGAAAAAGGCTGACTCGTCCGGCGCCAAGCACTTTACGGATGCCAAGTTCTTTTGTCTTTCGCTCCAGGTGATACGTCACCAGTCCAAGCAAACCAAGGCACGCGACAGCCATGCTCAGGATTCCCGCCATCTGAAAAATCATTCCTGCCTTTTTTTCCGCTGTATAAAAGTTGTTTAGCTGATCTGTAAGAAAGTGATATTCAATCGGCGTGGCCGAATCGAATTTGTCATGTACAGCCGTCGCGCCGGCAACGAGTTCCTCAATGTTGCCGGATACCTTAAGGGTAAAATAGTCAATCTCCTGTATTGGATTGTTCCTGTAGCCAATGATGATGGGGGCTACTCGTTGATGTAGAGACTGAAAATTGAAATCGTCAAGCACGCCGATCACTTTCACCTGCCAGGGCCCGGCATCTGTGCTAATCCTGAGTGTGCTTCCGACGGGATTCTCCAGCGCAAGCGCTTTTGCAGCAGCAGCATTGATCACCACGTTTGAAGAGTCACTTTGTGTATTCCCGGAAAAATAGTGTCCCTGAGCAACGCTGAGGTTATAGGTCGTCAGCATGTCCTCGTCGAAACCCATGAAAAAGGTATGAAGCGAATCATTGTTCAGCATTCCACTTTCACCGATGGTGACGTACACCTCCCGAATATTTTTCCATTCTCCGGGGACGCGCGATGACACTGAAACGTGTTCTACACCGGGTAGATTCAGGAACTCATTTTTCATGGCCTGGAATCGCTTGCGCACGTTGCCGTTGTTGATATCCACAATCATAAGGCCTTCTTTATCAAAACCGATATTCCTGGTTTGTATAAACTTCATCTGTCGGCCAATCGTGAGAGTGGATACGATCAATGCGATGGTTATAGTAAACTGAAATACTACGAGACCGCTCCGGAAATCAATGGCTTGTGTCGAATGAGTCCTAAGGCCCTTCAGTGTGGAAACCGGCTTTAGCCGGGAAAGATAAAATGCCGGATAAATTCCGGCGAGCAATCCGATAACAATAGTAATTGTAGCAAGTGCAGGAACATACGAGGAAATATTGTTGAGCGTCAGGTCAAATGCCTTACCTGTAATGGAGTTGAAAAAGGGGAAACAAAGGTTGATCACCGCTACCGAAATTACCATAGCCGCTACCGTTACAAGAAGGGCTTCGGTCATGAACTGGAAAGCAAGCTGTGATTTGAAAGCGCCGGCGACTTTTCGAACGCCGATTTCTTTGGCTCTGGATGCTGCTTTTGAAGTGGTTAGATTCACATAATTAATTGCAGCAAGTAGAAGGAGCAAGATCGCCATTGATGAAAAGATGAGCACATAAGACATTTCCCCATGTTCCTGCTCCACGCCTGATTGTATTGCCTCCGAGTGTAGATAGATGTCTGTTAATGCCTGAAAGGACGTCGACTGAATGCCGGCATCAGGGCTCCAGTGTTTTTGCATGAGAGCTGGCAGCCTTGCCGTGATGTCACCAATATCCCCGCCTTCTTTGAGGACAACGTACGTTGCAGCTCCGAATTGATCCCAGTTGTTGAGGTAAGCCTGCCATTCGGGTCCGCTACGCAAATTCGAGAAAAGCAGATCGAATTTCAGATGCGAATTATTTGGAATGTCTTTAATAACACCCGTTACTTTAGCCGGGCCGTACCCGAGAACATCAATCTCCCGACCAAGTGCCTTGCCATCGGAAAAGTATTTCCTGGCAATAGATTCCGTCAAAATCACAGAGAACGGATCTCGCAATGCAGTGGACTTGTCGCCTTCTGTCATTTCGAAGTCGAACACGTTGAAAAAATTGGAATCTGAAGTCGAGAACCAGTTACGTTCATTAAAATTCTCGTCCCCGGTTTGTACTATGACCTGACCGGAGAAACGGTGCAGACGCGTTATTGCTTCGACCTCCGGAAATGAATGGACAAGTTCAGGGCCGAGGGCTGGGGTGGTGATAGCATAAGTCCGGATGTCATGAGGATTACTTTTATCCGTTGTAAGCACGCGGAAAGTCCGATCAGCTTTGGAATGAAAAGCATCATACGAGAGTTCATTATTTACATACGTCCATAGCATCGTGCTAAACGATATTCCGAGGACAAGGCCAAAAATATTTATGAAGGTGAACCCTTTGTTTCTGATGAGAGAACGGAGAGCGGTCTTAAGGAAGTTTCGAAACATAGCGGTGGTTTGCGGACGTGTAAGCACGATTACTGTGCCACCTTTGGAAATGCGCATCTGCAGCCATATAACGAGGATGCGGTAGTTCAACAAGTGTTCGGACGCGAATTCAATCGTTCATAACCGGGCGCTCGGGGCGTGCGGCGGCGACAACGAATTCGTTTCTCAAGAATCACCCCTGGCATCATACCTGTTATTATATCTTTGCCTGGATTCTTATGCTCTCGGTCATCATTCCAACATACAATGAACAAGGCGTAATCGGGCAGACCGTTCGTCAGATAACTGCGTATGACCGCGAATGTTTGGTGCGGGAAATTATCGTTGTCGACGGGGGCAGCACCGATGATACGACGACCGAAGCTCAGGTGGCAGGTGCAATAGTGATTCACGCTCCCAAAAAGGGCCGGGCTTGCCAGATGAACGAAGGCGCCAGGCGGGCTTCGTCAAACATCCTTTACTTCCTCCATGCCGACTCAATACCGCCAGTCAATTTCTCGGGATACATCAGCAGCGCTGTTGAAGCAGGTAGTCTTGCAGGGTGTTTCCGATTGCGTTTTGATGCAGACCACTGGTTTCTTCGGGCTAATGCCTGGTTCACGCGCTTTGACGTAGATGCATTTCGCTTCGGCGATCAAAGCCTTTTCGTCACCAAAGACGTGTTTGCAACGGTAGGCGGATTTCGAGAAGATCATATTGTGATGGAAGATCAGGAAATCATTCGCCGTGTGAAACGTCATGGCTTTTTCAAAATTATGCCGCAGGAGATCATCACGTCAGCCCGAAAATATCTTGTCAATGGTGTGTACCGGATGCAGAGCATATTTTTTCTGATATTCTTTATGTATCGGCTCGGATACTCTCAACAGACATTGGTGGCCACCTACCGGAAGCTGATCGTGCAGGATAAAGTGTAGTGCTCCGAGCCTGCGGCATCAGCGTCGGACTGCGTCGGGTGCGCCAGCGAACTTCCGGTGTTTACCAAGTAGTTTTCCGATCACCACGATGACTGGAAACACCAATGTCTTTATCAGACCAGGGATTTCCGGCATGTCGAATTCCGAACGATATTTCATCTGAAGATAGGCACCATCGAACGAGGCGGGGCGTTTTCCGCCATTCGCTTTGGTGGAGGCAAAGATTTCGGTTAAAAAGTACTCCACATTATTAGCAGGAGCTACCCATCCCTTACAGATCAGGTCATCAGAACCCGCGTTCCAGAAACGGTGTGGAACTCCGCGACGAAACGTGACGGTTTCACCAGGACTGTGAAAGGTAGGCTCTTTCCCTGGCAGCTGAGCCGCCATCAGACCCTGAACAACGGTAAGGCTTTCGTCCTGCAAATGGTGAACATGCATCGGGGGACCAGCACCCGGACGAACCCGGTTTGCCACTTCAAGTATGCCGCCGGATTCATTTTCGACTAACCTTAGGAAGGTCAACTCTTCGCCTCCTCCATTGGTGATAATGTGGGGATAATTATAGGTCATATTTGTTCGCTTTTGAGGACCGGTTCGATAAGATAACGACAAAAACCGTGGCAGTTGCAGACAAGCAGAACGACATCCAGTTGAAAGATATCCATTGATGAAACAGAAACCGCATGCCTCTTTCGAGAGGCGATAGAATTATTTCACTATGGGGTGCAATCCCCGTCGATACAAACCCAAATGAAGAAGGTTGTAGATTCAGAAGGTCGGTCCAGCCCTGGACTGCAATCATTACTTCGGATAAAGGTGCGGGAAACATAGTTGCCGATTGATTTTTTTCAGATATTTGGTCAATGCCCTAAATAACGGGACGGTTTCCAAAAAGTTAGGGCAGTGACCAAATTTTTTTTTATGAAGGAGAAGATCCCGGTCGAAAAACGGATTGTTGCGAAGGCTCTTGAAATGTTCAATGAAACGGGAATCGAGTATGTGGGAATGCGTGAGCTGGCCGCAGCACTCGATATGCGGATAGGAAATTTGACATATTATTTCCCGACCAAAGATCACCTGGTTGAAAGGCTCGCCATTGAGCTCGCCGAAGAAAACAATCAGACAATCGTTGAAAAAACCACCATTACAGTGGTGGAATTTTTTGAAATGCTCCACCAGGTGTTCCGGAACCATTCGAAATATCGGTGCCTTCTCCTGAGTTTTGTGCATATCATGCAGAATAATCCACTTATTGCAAATCGATACAGCAAGACACAGACGAGGCGCAACGAGATATGGGCCACTAACACAAAGGCGCTGGTAGACGGAAACTGGATTCGCGCGACCCCGGAAGAGGCAGATTTTCTGGTGTCAACACTTGCGCTTATAGCCCGGTTCTGGATTTCAGAAGCAGTGATTTCATTTAAAAAGGAACCCGCTGAAGACCAAATGCTACATTATGTGAGGATGGTAGCCCGTATTTTCTTGCCTTACGCCACTGCAAAGGGAAGGCGCCAATTGACCCAGCTATTGTAAAGGCCCGCTTGATCACCATTCCAGGCGGTATTGCTTGTTCCCTTTCTGAAAATTTGATACTAAACCTAAAAATGCGACCTTTACCCGGCCGGTTTCATGTTTTTAAGCATAAATTGGCTAAATTGAAGTTGTTGTAACGGGAAAAGGAGAAAAGCGCAGTTATCTGAATCTTGTGCCCGTCACGCCCCTTCAGCAAAATTAATCGACTCTACCATCTATGTGATGACTAACGCCCATACACAGAATTTGTCTGGTTTTCCAGGTGACCTCGCACCGCCTGTGCAAAGGGAGAGTTCTCCTTTCAGGAATTTTGCGATCGTATGGGCAATAGCAACGTTGTTTCACATGGCCCATTCGGGTGTTTTTGATACCCGTTTGAATTTTGCCCTGCTCACCATTGCGGCTTTATACGTCCTGTTCAAGCCATCCCTGAGCGGATTTATTGCCCTTATCCTGCTCCAGCTACTTGATATCGGTATCCAGATGCCTAATGCCACCAATCACTGGATTTTCACCGGGTTGGTAAATGTGACGATTCTTGTATCGGTCTTTTACTGTGTCTTCAAAAAGAAATCATTCAACATCGACGAAGCCGAGGTCTACGAAACATTCGCCCCCGTGGCTCGGGTGGAGGTGTTGATCCTTTATTTCTGGGCTGTTTTCCATAAACTTAATTCAGGTTTTTTCGCGCCCGAAGTGAGCTGTGCTACCACATTGCTGGAGGCCCAGCATCTGGATTCATTGATACTGATCTTCCCCCAGATTATATCGTTCAATCCGTATTTTACAATCATCATAGAGCTGGCGATACTAGTCATGCTTTATTTTAAAAGTACACGAAACATCGCCATACTCACAGGCTTACTTTTCCACCTTGTTCTTTCTTACAGCTCTTATAACGCTTTCTTTGATTTCACATCAATGGTGATGGCGGCCTACTTTCTGTTTACACACCAGGAATTCAACCGATGTGCTGACCAATGGCGGAAAAATTCGCGACAGCGAATCAAGTCCTTATTTAATTCATATTCCGTTGCCAAATTAGTTGTTGTCTGCGTTACGGTAGTTGCGCTTTTGGGATTGATCGCCCTTCTGAATAAGCGACTGCGTACGTTCGAAGAATTCCACCTGCACTTCTTCTGGACGTTGTATGCGGTGGTTCTGACGTATCTGATCGTCAGATTTCTTTTTATAAAAAGACGAACGGACGAAGCAAATGCATTCGTATTCAGGAGCAAATGGTTCATAGTTTTGCCAGTGATTGTATTCCTCAATGGCGCGTCACCATATCTCGGACTGAAGACTGAAAACTCATATTCAATGTTCTCGAATCTTCGCACCGAAGGCGGGGAGACGAACCACTACCTTGTTCCCGCCAGCGTACAAATTTTCGACTATCAGGCTAACCTCGTAGAGATCGTTTCAAGCACCGACGAAAGTCTCCAGCGGCTGGTTGAAGCGAACGAACTGATGGTTCTATTTGAATTCAAAAGATATTTGCGAAAATACGATGTCGAGGAAGTGGTTTACCGGCTAAACGGCAAGCTTGACGTATATCGAAAAGCTGAAACGCAGATGGCTGGCGTTCTGGCACCTGAACCAGCATTGCTTTACCGGCTGATGAAGTTCAGGAACATCAGCAAATTTGAGCCGCAGCCTTGTGCCCATTAATGTGAAATATCCGATATGTCTGATAGATACGATTTAGTTTTAGTAGGAACAGGGTTCGCTTCAACGTTTTTTCTGAAGAAGTATTTGAGCAAGGCGAAACAGAATGCGCGGGTGCTTGTACTTGAACGGGGCTATTACATTCCGCGAGCGCAGCGCGCGAAAATTACAAAAGGCGATGAGGGCTTTATTACAGACCTTGATGAAAACCCGCAAAAGGTATTTGTTAATGAGACACCCGAGAAACATTGGCTCTTTACGTTAGGCTTCGGCGGCAGCTCCAACTGCTGGTATGGCTGTACTCCACGGTTCTTGCCGTCGGATTTCAAAATGAAAACGCTTTATGGCGTGGCTGAGGACTGGCCGCTGCAATATGATGATATTGAACCGTATTATGGCGAAGTAGAAAATCTGATGAACATCTCGGGGCCCGATGAGACACCGTTTCCGAAGAGTACCCGGTATCCACTCCCACCGCACAAATTCACGACGGTTGACAAGATAATGAAGGCAACCTATGGCGGTCTATATGTAAATCAGCCAACCGCACGTGCCAGCCAGGCGATCGAAACACGGAACTCGTGCTGCGCCAATGCGGCGTGCTCGATTTGCCCTGTAGATGCGAAATTTACTATTGAAAATTCCGGCTTTAATGTATATGCCGATCTACGCGTTGAGATAAAGTATGGTGCACAGGTCGTAAATCTGGATCTACAGCAGGGCATTGCGAAGAGTGTGAATTACATTTTCGAGGATAAAGAGCATAGTGTGTCCGGTGAGGTCATTGCTCTTGGTGCGAATGCTTTATTCAATGCACACCTTCTTCTTAACTCCAACGATCGGCATCCGTTAACCGGAAAAGGCCTTTCTGATCAGCATGGTCTGGATGTGATTGTTTATTTGAAAAACTTAGCGAACGTGGGCGGTAGCACGTGGGTCAACGCAAATGGATACATGCTTTATGATGGCGACCACCGAAAAGAGTACGCCGCATGTCTGATTGAGTCGAATAACGCACCTTACGTCCGCGTGGAGAAGGGAAAATGGCGGGACCTCGTAACGTTCAGAATGGTTTTCGAAGACCTGCCGCAGGAAAAAAATTATGTCACGACCGGAAAGGACCCGTTGGTACCTGTTGTCCATTTTGAAGGCATCTCTGACTACACAAAAAAAGCGGTAGAAAAAATGAGGGAAAAGTTGCCAGAACTCTTGTCTTGCCTCCCGGTTGAAGAAATTCGGTTCTTGAATCCGTACAAAACGGAGGCCCATATTATCGGGACGACCCGAATGCATTCAGATCCCACTGTAGGCGTGATAGATAAAAATCTAATCCATCACTACTACAGGAATCTGTTTGTTCTCGGCAGCGGATCATTTACCACGATTACTCCGAATAATCCTACGCTCACGCTATCTGCCTTGTCTTTATATTGTGCTGATAAATCATTCTAAGAAAGTGGAAAGAAGAACTTTTATCTGGACGTTAACCGGAGCTGCAGGGGCGCTTGCGGGTCTGGGCGGGTTTATGTTTACCAGGCAATCCGTTGAGGTGGTTGTAGAAAGGAAAATCCGGCAGGAACTTTCCTTTATGAAACTTGATGAGAATGGTGTTCGGGAATTCGTTTCGGAGTATACTAAGAATATGTCCTGGAAAACTAAATTGGCGCTGAAGAGCTTCGCGCTCTCACCGCTAACGTCACGGCAGTCCCGGAAGATCCATCGACTGATGACCATGTATATCTTATCAACAGATTTTTTCGACAATGGGATGGATGAATCACGCACAGTCAAATACATTGCCATATACGATCCCCAAGGCCGTCCCTGTATCAATCCTTTCAGTTACGCGCACTACAAGGATGCATAAGGAATTTGCGGGGATAAAAGGTTGGTAAGATTCATTTTGGACCACCTCCCCATTGGTCACATCGTAAATATTTTATATACCCCGTTTTACAAACGTTAATCCAACAGGTCGTTTTTTGACCACGCGGAGACGGAACCATCAGCACGTCTGTCGTGTCCGTATTGCTCACCAGAAAGATTCATCCTCCCCGTGTGAGAAATATTTTAAGTTTTTATATAAAGTCTATTGACTTAGTAGACTTTATGCTTAATTTTGGGTGTTGTTTATACAGAATAGGTCAGAGAGCAGGCTCATCGACCCTATGGCAACCGATCTACGGACACGGTGCTAATTCCTGCCTAATACTTTTAGGACATATAAATAGGTTTATGAAGTTTCCCCAGGTGCGCCCGGTTTCTTTAGGTACGTGTTGCCGATGTTGTTGTAGTTAGCCGCAATTATCTCAACTCATTTCACCACAAAAAATACCTAAAGAATGTCATTAGTTCATACTGATGCCGTATCGGAGATATATAGGGACACGCCATCCCAACTCACAATACCGGCACCCTTTCCGGCTCCAAAAGACCCCCTTTACACTATCCTGAATACTTCGCCGCTGGTCTCGGTCGTCGACATCCATTATACGTCGTTTACATCTGGTCATTCCGTTACCGGGAGATTCTTATTCCGCCTTAAGAAAGAATATGCGTTGTATTTCCCATTACTCAACGGACTTTTCAGCTGTGGCAAAAGACCTGGTGTGACAGTGGAAGCTAAGAAACACATAAAAGGCTTCATGGTTATCAGTTCATCGGAGGATGGCGACGCCGCCGGTATTTTTCTTTCAGATGTTTTTCGAATGCTCCAGAGCGAAATTGATTTCAAGCACAGGCTCCGCCAGATTCGTACAAGCGAAGTGCATTTGAAACGTCAATTGGAGGAGTTGTACGCGTCACAATTTCAAGCTGATTAAAAAAATTTCTTCTTAAACTCTACTAGTTCCATAGACATGAAAACAATTCCAGTCGTTTTGCTGTTTCTTCTATTTGCTGAAGCAAGTCATTCTCAAAGTCAGGTCCAGGGCAAAGTACTGGACACCGAAGGTCAGCCTTTGATCTCCGGAACCATAGTCATCAAAGGCACGTCTACGCATGCTGTAACTGACGTAGACGGTCAATTCAAGCTGGTGACTGACAGAAAACTACCCTTTACACTAGTGATCAGTTCCGTTGGATATAAGCCACAGGAAATCGAAGTATTTGAATTATTCGATGAACCGGTTGAGATCGTTCTGATTGAAGATAATGTATTATCAGAGATTGTCGTGACCGCGCGAAGACGAAGCGAAACCGTTCAGGAAGTTCCCATTGCCATATCAGTAGTGCGTGGCGCCGTTGTTGAAGATGCCGGAGCCTTCAATGTGAACCGCGTAAAGGAACTTGTTCCGGCAGTTCAGCTATATTCCTCCAATCCGCGAAACACCACCCTAAACATAAGAGGCCTTGGCTCCACCTTCGGCCTCACGAACGATGGAATAGATCCCGGTGTCGGGTTCTATGTTGATGGGGTATATTTCGCGCGACCGGCAGCCACGACGCTTGACTTTATTGATATCGACCGCATTGAAGTTCTCCGCGGTCCACAAGGAACCCTTTTCGGAAAGAACACCACCGCGGGCGCGTTCAACATCACGACCCGTCCGGCGAGTTTCACTCCCGGTGGCACATTTGAAGTGAGCTATGGAAATTACGGATTCATTCAGGCGAAAAGCTCCGTTACCGGTCCGATCAGCAACCGCCTTGCAGCGCGTTTTTCATTTTCCGGAACGCAGCGTGATGGTGTACTGTATAACATTACGACACAGCAGCATGTCAACGATCTGAATAACCTTGGCGCGCGGGCCCAGTTCCTGTACACGCCATCCGACGACGTGAATATCACTCTGACGGGGGATGGCACACGTCAGAGGCCGAATGGCTATGCCCAGGTTGTAGCAGGTGTAGCGCCAACGTTGCGTGCGCCATACCGTCAATTTGAACAGATCATCGCGGATCTGAATTATCAACTGCCCAGTCGCGATCCGTTTGACAGGAAGATTGATCACAACACAACCTGGCGCTCCGGCAATGACCTTGGAGGGGTATCCATCAATGTTGAAGCGAGGTTAGGCGAGGGTACACTAACCTCTACATCGGCCTGGCGTTTCTGGAACTGGGATCCCTCAAATGATCGTGATTTCACAGGGCTTCCGGTGCTCGCGCTGTCACAGGCTACGTCCAAACATCAACAATGGACTCAGGAGGTACGGTATTCCGGAAATTTAAGAACTAACATCAGTGGTGTGATAGGCGCATTCTTCATTTCACAGGACCTGAAAACAGATCCGGTTCACATCGAAGAATCGGGTGCGGCGCAAGCGAGGTTTTCGCAAAACTCAACCAGCGACCTATGGCGGACACCAGGATTGTTTGATGGTTATGGCATCCGCACCAACTCCCGATTACAATCTGTGGGTGCCGCCGTGTTCGGGCAGTTAGACTGGTCCATTAATAAGAAGCTGCATGTTCTTCCGGGAATACGCTATAACTATGATGCGAAGAAAGTGGATTTTAACAGGCAAACATACGGCGGACTCCAGACGGAAGACCCGGAATTGATTGCGATAAAGCGTACGGTATATACTGACCAGGCCTTTAAGGCTGATGTCGACGAATCGAATTTCTCGGGACAGATCACCGTAGCTTATAAGCCTTCTACGAAGATAAATGCATTCGCAACGTTTTCTACAAGCTACAAACCTGTAGGCGTAAATCTTGGCGGACTTCCGACATCCAGCGGAGAGGTTATGACTGACCTGGCCAGGATAAAACCTGAGTATGTAGTACACTATGAAGGCGGGATCAAAACAGCACCAACAAACCACACAACATTAAACTTCGTGATTTTCGACACCAACATAAAAGATTTCCAGACGCAGGTACAGACTGCCGAGGTAGGCGTAAACCGCGGTTATCTGGCGAATGCCGAAGAGGTTCGCGTGATCGGGGCGGAGTTAGATGGAACCTGGCGCGTCACCCGGAATTTTTCATTTTACGGAGCCATCGCATATACCGATGGAGAATACGTTTCTTTCAAGAATGCACCGGTTCCCCTGGAAGAAACCGGCGGCCCTAGTTCATTCAAAAATATTTCCGGAGAGAAATTGCCAGGTGTATCTGATTGGGCTGGTTCTTTTGGTGGAGAGTTGTTTTCGAATCAACGCGAAGCGTTCGGACAAAGCGGTAAATACTTTGTGGCATTTGATTCATATTTCCGGTCAGCCTTTTCGTCGAGCCCTTCGCCTTCGCAATATCTTAATGTTGATGGGTATATGCTTTTGAATGCCCGCGCTGGATTCAAGGCTGCGCACGGGTTGTCGCTGATTGTCTGGTCAAGAAACCTGCTTGCTAAAGATTATTTTGAACAACTCCTGCCTGCGGCGGGTAATGCAGGACACTACGCAGCAGTTCTCGGCGACCCAAGAACGTATGGCGCCACGTTGAGATACGCTTTCGGAAAATGAGTGAAAACAAAAAGAAAAACTATAATGATTTCAAAATTGATCTATGGCGTAGTACTGATCCTGATGTTATCGACTATGCCATCTTCGTATGCCCAGGTAGTTACGCAACCCGAAAACCAGCACACAGACAAACAGAAGATCGTAGTTGTAACAGGCGCGCGATTTTCCTATAAGCTGATTCAACACTGGATTGACGAATTTAATAAGCAGTTCCCCGACATTCAGGTGATTATAGAATCAAGGGGTTCGTCGGACCCGGCTCGTTTTGATATACTCGCTGAAGTCTACGAGCAGGATGAAGCTTTGAGGAAAGATCGGCTATACTCGTATGTTGCGAGATATGCAATTCTTCCGGTGGCAACGTCTACGTCAGAGTTCGCCCGGACATACGCTACCCGCGGAATTAACGACAACCTGTTGAAGCAAATCTTTTTCCACAACATTTTTGCCGACAAGGACGAAGATGAAAAAGTCAGGGCCCCTTCTACAACGTATACACGTTATCAAAAAGCGGGTGCCCCCAAAGTCTTCGCCCGGTATTACGGGTTTGAACAGAAAGACATCATCGGCAAAGCTATCGCGGGATCTGATGAGCACTTGGTGCGGGCATTGCTCCGAGACTCAACGGGATTGACCTACCTGCCCCTTCCAATTGTGTATGATGAGGAAACAGGAAAACATGTCGAAGGACTTACCGTAATTCCGGTCGACATCGATGGAAATGGAAAAGTCAAAGACGAGGAGGTATTGGCTTTTTCCAGCGCCGGCGGTCTTTTGGAAAGACTTGAAAACGGTGGAAAGACTAAAGTAAACGTACCTATTGAATATTTACATCTTTCCGTTGCTAAAAGTAATGTGAGCGCGGAGGCCTTGGCGTTTCTGAAGTGGGTGGCGGAGCATGGTCAGTCCTCTTTGCACCGTTTTGGTTTCCTCAAGTCGGCATCTGATAAACCTGGCGTCGATAGGTTGGCCGAGTGGTCTTCAAAATGATGCGAAGCCGCGGATGCGTTTATCGTTCAGATTTTTTTGGAATCTAATAACCCGCCATCGATGAACTTTCATGAAAGGGCAATGCCTTCATTCGCAACATCAATGTGAATTCATGGGTGACGAAGTTGAGAGGCGTGTCGCGCGCCGGCATTTCAAACACATAGCCCAGCCTGAAGTTGTCCTTCATTGCGAGTTGCAGGAGCCCACCGAGAGTCTCGAAGCTCCGCGTAAAAATTCCGGTCTGTAATTTTTCGTGAAGCACAAACGTTGCGTTGACGTCAAACGAAAGTGGCGCCCCGGATACATGGCGAAACATCGCCGATGGTTTAAAGATTACCTGAGGGGAAAGCGGAATAAGGTATGCTGCTGTGAGATAGTAATGTCGTGAGGTAAGCGTGTGGTCCATATTGTTCATCGCGCCAGACGTCTCCAGAAACCGAGGTGCAGACAGGCCGGCAAAAAAGCGGTTACTGCTTAGTATGACACCGGCGCCGATGTTAGGTGCCCATGCGTTCTCATTGCCATCAAACAAAGGATCGGCCGGATCAAACACGCTTAATTTCGAGTGGTCAATCTGATATTGTACAACTCCGCCCTGTAATCCAAATGATAGCCGTAGATCGGGGGATAGCGGTATCCTGTAAGCAGATGCGATCATCACCTCATTGCGCGATGTTGCACCGATGCGATCCGCGATTACCAACAGGCCGGCCCCGCCACGGTTGCTCAAGGCCGAGATGTCTGTAGAAAAGTTAAACGTTTTTGGCCCGTCCAATCCACTCCATTGTTGTCGATAGCCGACAGAGGCATTAAGGCTATTGTTAAACCCTGCATACGCGGGATTTATGATAAACGGATTATTGATGTATTGCGCGTACAACGGATCCTGTTGCGCGTGGGCTTTACTCGTCAGGAGAAATAAAGCTATAAAAATCAGATATTTCATGGTGTGGAATTAATATTTCAAGAGAATGTATCCAAGGAGTTGCTTGTTCGCATCGGGGATGTCGATGCGGTAGTAGTAGACGCCGGGTGGTAATTTGTTACCAGCCGATGAAATACCTGTAAACACACGCGATACATTATCATAGTCGCTGACAGAGAACACAACATCGCCCCAGCGGTTGACAATCACTACATTGTTTTTTCTCGTTTCCGGAAGTTCTGAAATGTTTGCAATCCGAAAGAAATCATTCCGCCCGTCGCCATTTGGAGAAACTGCGTTGTATACGACCATTTCAGGGAGCGGATCAACAGCCGGTGGCGGCACCGTGAACATCTCCTGACTAGTCACCGAATTTTCATCGACAGTGACCGTAATCGATCCTGTTAGAGCGCCTTCCGGAATAAGAATGGTCAGGGTTGTTGCGGTACTGGTAACTACCGGGACGAGGATGCCGTTGATGGTAACAATATTGTTTGATGGCTGTGCGCTGAAGTTAGTTCCCGTAATGACGACCTCCGTACCGACAGGACCAGCTTGAGGGCTAAAGCCGGTGATCGTGGGCAAAAGTACAAGTGTCCCGAAAGAAAGTGTCATCCCTTGATAGCCACCTGAACTGAGATATTCGTAGCCATATAAGAACCTTGATACACCGACAGCAGTCATACTGAATTCGGAGTACCCACCTCCCGCACCGTCAACGACACAGATAGTGTTACTTGCAACGGGAAAGGCTTCTGTAAATGTGCCGTCATAGGGAATATTCGTTCCGCTGAAACCGGGGTTGCTCGCGGGGTTTGCACCTGTAAAGTTGATTGAATTCAGAGTCCATGTAACGGTTGGGTCTTCAATGATTTCAAAGAAAACCCATTCGGTGTCACTCAATGTTTCTATGCTCTCAACGGTAATGCTTGTTCTGATCGGTTCACCTAACGTCAAAGTGCGTGTACCGGTAAGGTTAGCATCGCGGAATATGTCGAACTGGTAGAGAAAGCCGGCCCATCCACCGAAACCTCCCGACCGGAACGGAGAACCGGTGGATTGGCTAACACTGTGACCGGTACTTGTTCCGTTCGGATCTGCCCTCACATGTTGAACACGAACCCACAGGTTTCGATTGAGTGCGTCGTTCACCGGGTAGTACAACCCTTCGTTGAAAAGAGGATGACTTTCGCTTGCGCTGGCGAAGTCAAAGCTGCCGAGGCTTTCCCCCGACGATGTCAAATTGGTACCTGAAATCGTATAATATATGGTGCTTTGGAAGTCTAGCGATTGGCTTACTGCCTCGGACACCACGCCCGATAATGCGCATACAATGGTCATGACACGGAAATGTGCCCAATGAATATAATAGTCCATACTCTGATATTGGAGTTTAGATGTGAGTGTTTCTTAAGCTCTGCAAAGTTTAAATCGATCGTCCTTAAAAGCTATCCCTTAAAAACAGGATTTTGGGCAAACAAACCCGTGGCTAGCTCGGACACATGGTGACCTATAGGATAAAGAAACCGGGTTTTGTCAGCCAGGTGCGACACCGACACTGATCCTGACGCCAACAGCCTGAGATAAAAGATCGTTTTAGTATCGGAACAGTTGGCATAATCACATCCGTTTTCTCCAGCCTATTGTGAAGCATTGGGGCGAAGCAATCTGGATAAAACACAATTTCGCGTGCCGCATCAAAAACTACCATCACTGTGTCGGCAACTGTCAATTTTCGGGTGGCAGAGAATTTCTGACTATTGCGACGTTCAAACAGGAGGCAAAAAAATTCCTAAATGCTTGAGGGGTGCTCGAACTGAGGCAAGGTCCGTTTGTCTCCGCGATGTCGTCGTTCGGGGCTCGTGGCTGCGACAGATCAAACCAGCATCCATTTTCAATACGTCGCGCGCCGGATCCGATAGGAACACTGAAAATAAAGGCTGAAATAAACTCAAATAGAAAGAAACATCTCCTTTCGGGCCGGATATCGGCTCCAAAGCTTGAGATACCATTAAAAATGCTTATCTTCGCGCATTCCTCTTGCAACTACCAGTCTACATCGCGTTTTTATCCCCGCTCGATTAACAAGTGTAGGCTTATGCAGTTTATTATCGTCGGAAACTAAATAACATTAAATGAGACAACTTAAGATTAGTAAACAGATCACCAACCGTGAAAGTCAATCGCTTGACAAGTATTTACAGGAAATAGGGAGAGTTGATTTGATTACTGCTGAAGTTGAGGTAGAGTTGGCGAAACGCATTCGGGAAGGAGATCCGATTGCTTTAGAGAAACTGACTAAAGCAAATCTTCGCTTTGTGGTATCTGTTGCCAAACAATATCAGAACAATGGGCTTACACTCGGCGATTTGATTAATGAGGGTAACCTCGGACTGATCAAAGCAGCTAAGCGTTTTGATGAGAAAAGAGGCTTTAAATTCATTTCCTATGCCGTATGGTGGATACGCCAATCAATTATGCAGGCGCTGGCCGAGCAATCGCGAATTGTCCGATTGCCATTGAATAGGGTCGGTTCGTTAAGTAAAATCGCGAAGACCTTTTCCGATCTCGAGCAGAAGTTTCAGCGTGAGCCTTCGGCGGAGGAAATAGCCGAAGTTATCGGCGTACCAACCGAAGATGTCCTGGCTAATCTTAAATTTTCCGGCCGCCATGTTTCGGTAGATGCTCCGTTTGCGCAGGGTGAAGACGGTAGCCTGTTAGATGTTCTTTCCGATGTCAATGAGGCAAATCCCGAGAAACAATTGATGACGGATTCATTAACCCAGGATGTTCAGCGTGCTTTATCAACATTGTCAGCGAGGGAAGCCGATGTGATTGGTCTGTACTTTGGTCTGAACAACAAGGAAGCGCATACGCTCGAAGAGATAGGAGAAAAGTTTAATCTCACCCGTGAACGCGTGAGACAAATCAAGGAGAAAGCCACCAGAAGACTAAGACATGCGGCAAGAAGCACAACGCTTCGTAATCACCTTTGAGAAATATAATTAGGAAGCCGGAGTAAATTGTTGTAGCTTTGTTTAGCATTTAAGAAATAGTGCCTTTCAGTAAACCCCATCCGGGCGTTTTTGTTTAATCACCTTCTTCTTATCTAATACTCACCAGGATCCATAGCAAGATCCCATTGGCTATCCCCTTTTGGGGCAAATACGTTTTTAAGTTTTAATTTTAATATAATGCAAGGAACAGTTAAATTTTTCAATGAAGCCAAAGGTTTTGGATTCATTACACCAGACAATTCTAACACGGACATCTTCGTCCATACTTCAGGACTGGTTGATCAGATTCGTGAAAACGATCAGGTTGAATACGATGAAGAAAAAGGAAAGAAAGGCATGAATGCCGTAAACGTTACTGTACTGAACTAATAAGTTTTTTATAGCATTGAAAGGCCACCGCTTGGTGGCTTTTTTTTTCTCAACATTTCCCGCCTCCGATATTCCAAGTCTGGAAATCATTATTTTATCTATGAAGCAGAAAGGAGCAAACGACTTTTTGAATCACTCAAACGCCAAGCAAAATGTCACTGCCGAATACACAAAAAGAGCTGGTTGTAAATAAGAACGGGCCTGTGATAATCATAGAAGATGATGCAGATGACCAGTGGCTGCTTGCAGAAATTTTTGAGAAACTCAACTACCGTAACAAGGTTCTTTTCTTTTCCGATGGCCAGGAAGCCTTGGAACATATTGAAAAAACAGATCAGTTGCCATTTCTTATTCTTTCGGACATTAACATGCCGAAACTGAACGGATTTGCCCTGAGGGAAAAACTAAAAACTGATTCGAAGCTAAGTAACAAGTGTATTCCCTATCTGTTCTTTTCCACAGCGGCTAATCAGAAGACCGTAATTGATGCGTATAGTCAATCCGTGCAAGGATTTTTTGTAAAGCAAAACTCTATGGCTGAACTGGAGACCACGATAAGCACCATAATGGAGTACTGGAGACGTTGTGCCGCACCAAATGATTTCGGAGAATGATCAACCGAATAATGATTTGTTGGTGTGCTCAGCAATATAGCCGAGGAATTCAATTATGCCTTTCTCGTAACCAAAAATATTGTGTAGCGCTGCAGGTATGGCATTGAAGTACAGAATCAGATACTCATAAATTCCTTCCGGTACTGCGTCGGCTTTCGCATCGTGATCTCCCGGAATTGCTTGTTGAAATTTGATAACGTGTCAAATCCGCAGGAGTAACAAATATGTGAAACGGACTCGTCAGACTCTGTAAGCATTTTGCATGCATGTTTAATACGGATCTCGGAAATGAACCTGGAAAACGATTTGTTGTTCTTCATTGTGAAATAGCGACTGAATGAGGTCGGCGTCATGTGCAGCAGTTCCGCGAGATCCTGTAGCCGGATTTTCCTGCGGAAATTCTTAAAAACGTATTCGTAAACCTTGTTCAATCGGTCTGCCTCATGCTGGTCTAACGTGTCCACGTGGGGCCTCGATGATATGTAGCGATATTCTTTGGTGCGCGACAGGATTTCCAGGATACGCAGCACATGTATAAGGCTGGGCAATCCGTGAAGACTCGTAAGTTCTTTCATGAGCGCGATGACATGTTGTCTGGGCGATCCAAAAAAATCAAGTCCGCGCAGCGACTTGGTAAAGAGTTTCTTCAGCATTACAATTTCCTCTTTCTCCAGAAAGTATTCACCGAGAAAATTTTCATTCAGGTAGATTACGATGCCGCTGGCGCGTAAGCCGCTTCCCGCCTGAAAATACACATCATCGTTTCGCCAGACGTGAGGTACGTGTGGCCCTGTAAAAATGAGTTCTCCGGCCTGGAACGCCTTGATGCTGTCGCCGATGAATCGTGTGCCCGTGCCATTCAGGACAACGAAAAGCTGATATTCAGAGTGCGCATGCCATATTGGATCAAAGTGCCTTTCCTGAAGTTCCTTAACAACAAAGATTCTTGAAGGGGGAATTTCTGACTTATGTAATACTGTTTTCAAGTCCGGGTATATGATATCGTACGGTCAATAGTCAAACCATATTCTATGGCAAAATATAGTCAGTTTTAGATAAAATGCCGCCAACGTTTATTGGAAAAATTCATCAATTTTGATGAGTTCAAACGATTTAAACTGTTTATTATGGGGAAAACGGGGATTGCATTAATTACAGGATTGATCTTCCTTTTTTGTGGGGCCTCCTGCCGAAAAGCAGATGACAACAGTCCCAGACGTCTTGAAATATTATTCCTCGGCCATCAAGACAACCGCAACCATAATTCGCAAAGACTCGCGGATGTTATGCTGCAGGAATATTTCAAAGAGGGGATTAATATTTCGTTTACCACCGATCCCGACGACCTCAATGAGGATAACCTCGCTCATTATGACGGCCTTATTCTGTATGCGAATCACGACAGCATTACGCCGCCACAGGAGAAGGCGTTACTGAATTTCGTGAAGGGCGGAAAGGGTTTTATTCCGCTGCACAGTGCTTCATTCTGTTTTCGCAATTCACCGGAAGTCGTGGAACTTATTGGCGGGCAATTTAAGAGTCATAAATACGATTCATTTCCCGCGGTCATTTTAAAACCAGATCATCCGGTTATGAATGGCATTTCGTCCTTCGTGACGCTGGATGAAACATACGTACACGATAAGATCAGCAGTAACATCGAGGTACTCTCTGAAAGAGTCGAGGGTGATCATCACGAACCCTACACGTGGGTGCGATCTTATGGTGAAGGTCGCGTCTTCTACACGGCATATGGCCATGATGAGAACACATTCACCAATCCCGGCTTTCTTCTGCTTGTTCGCAACGGCATTTTATGGGCGGTGGGTGAAAAGGCACTTGAGAGAATGAAAGCGTTCCCAATAGCTGATCCAAAGTATACGGATGGTCTGGTTCCTAATTATGAGAGACGCGACCCTGCGCCAAAAGTGCAGGAACCGCTTACACCGGAGCAGTCCATGTCGTTGACACAAGTTCCCGTCGGATTTGAATTGCAACTTTTCGCTGCAGAACCGGATGTTGTGAAACCTATTTATATGAACTGGGATGAGACGGGTAGGCTTTGGGTTATTGAAACGGTGGATTATCCCAATGAAATTAAGGATGACGACATCGGCGATGACCGCATTAAGATTCTGGAGGACACAGATGGTGATGGCAAGGCCGATAAGTTCACAATCTTCGCGGAAGGGCTTAATATTCCGACAAGCTTTGTCTTTCACGACGGTGGAATTATAGTGAGTATGGCGCCGTCTTTCGTTTTTCTGAAAGACACCGATGGGGACGATAAGGCCGATGTGCGTGAGACCCTCCTCAACGGATGGGGTAAGCGCGATACCCACGCCCAGGCATCGAACCTGCGCTATGGTCTCGATAACAAAATATGGGGCGTAGTCGGATATTCTGGATTTAAAGGTAAGGTGGGTTCGGATTCCCTGGAATTCGGAAACGGTGTTTATCGGTTCACCCCCGATGGCAGCGAACTAGAGTTTCTGTCGCGAACCAGCAACAATACCTGGGGTCTGGGGTTCTCAGAGGAATTTGATGTTTTTATTTCTACCGCCAATAATACCCACAGTGCCTTTCTCGGAATGCCACAACGCTATTTTGATAAAGCAAATATGACGGAGGACGGCGTGCTAAAGATTGATGCACATTACGGCATGCACGTAGCTACGAAAAATCTCCGCCAGGTAGATGTCCACGGAGGCTTCACGTCAGCCGCGGGGCATAGCTTGTACACGGCTCGCGTGTTTCCCAAAGAATATTGGAACCGCATCGCTTTTGTGACGGAGCCTACTGGCAGATTGATCCATAAAAACATTCTGAAGCAGGAAGGCTCAGGATTCATTGAAGACGGTGACGGCTGGAACATGCTCGTGAGCGCCGATGAGTGGGCTGGTCCTATTCAGGCCGAGGTTGGTCCGGATGGGGCATTATGGATTGCGGATTGGTATAATTTCATCATCCAGCATAATCCAACGCCCAGTGTAGCGTCTTCGGGGGTCGATGCTGTGAACGGTCCGGGCAACGCATATGTCAACCCGCTCAGAGATCACGAACGCGGTCGCATCTACCGCCTTGCCTATAAGAAGAATGATAAAAAGAACAAGCTGCGCCTGAACAAGGACAATTCAAATGACCTGGTAGCCGCATTGTCCAACGACAACATGTTCTGGCGTACTACCGCGCAACGGCTGTTGGTGGAAAAGAAGGATGGGTCCGTGTTTCCCGCGTTATACAAACTCGTTCGCGACCACAAACTGGATGGCGCCGGCATCAACGCTCCGGCTATACACGCGCTCTGGACCCTACACGGACTTAACGCGTTCAACGGATCAAATCAGGACGCTATCGAAGTAGCTTTGAACGCACTACGCCATCCTTCGGCGGGTGTGCGCAGAGCAGCGGTTCAGGTATTGCCGAAAACGGAGGCCACTTATGATGCTATGGCTAGCGCGAACCTGTTTGAGGATCCAGACCTTCGTGTACGTCTGGCTGCAGTGATGGCGTTGACTGATATGCAGCCTGTGCCTTCCATGGGCGAGTTACTCGCGGACATGGCCGGACGCGAAGAAAATGTTACCGACATGTGGCTGCGTCACGGCCTGATGATCGCCAGCAATCTCAATGAAGAATCTTTCCAGGCTGCATTCCGTGCACGGGGATTGGACAATAACCCACCCCTTATAGACGCGTCCCTTCCTCAACGGTTAGCCTACGGCTCAAGGCTTACCTCATTAAACGTGAGAAGAACCTGGGGGCGACAGACTTCAACGGAGTCGCCGGAAATTGCGGGTAAAGAAATTCTTATCTCCGGTGAAATTGAAAGGGCCAACCGCCCTGACGCAGCTGCGCTCCCACCACTATCCGGAATGGTGATCACTCAGGGCGACAGGAAGAATGGATACGGTGTTTATATGGTAGACGATAGAATTTATTATCGCATCAATCAGAACGGCAAATCTTATCAGCTCCAAACGACGGATCCGGTCCCTGCGAAGTTTTCCTTTAAAGCCGGATTGCTTCAGGATGGAACTATGCGATTAGTTATAGATGATAAAGAAGCGGGCACCACCAAAGCTCCAGGTCTTTTCAAGAAAGAATTGGAGATACCACTCCGTGTAGGACAGGATTTTTATAAAGGCAACGACAGGATCGCCGAATATCCTGATTCTGTATTCTTCCTTCGTGCCGGTCTCAACAATGCTAAGCTGGAAACACTTGGCGACGGAAAGGTGGCGGTCGCTGATAGACATGGAAAGGTCGACCAGGTGATCACACTCAATGCGGTGAAAGATGTTATGAAATACGACAAGGAGCTGATTACGGCCAAAGCGGGAACGACCATACAGATTGTATTGAATAACACCGACTTCATGCAACACAACCTCGTCGTGATCAAACCCAATACGCTTGAGAAAGTTGGGGCCGCATCCAATCAGCTCGCACAAGACCCGAACGGCGCGAAGATGGCCTACGTGCCCCGAATGCCGGAGGTGCTGGGAGCTACTCCGCTGGTCAACCCGGGTGAAAGCTTTACACTAACCATGACTTTACCGACTATGCCCGGGGACTATATCTTTGTCTGCACCTACCCGGGTCACTGGCAGATGATGAACGGAGTGCTCAGGGTTACAAAATAGTTTTTGATAAATAACTAGTAAGGATGAACTTGAATGTTAGGTTTGGCGCGAGCACCTGGTTGTGGATATCGCCTTTTACGACGGAATCCGTTGACGTGCTGTTCCCGAAGATTGCAACTATGGGCTTTGATGTAGTGGAACTTGCCGTAGAGGATCCGACGCTGATTGATATAAAGGCTGTGAAGGAAGGGCTGAAGAAATACAACCTGGAGGCTATTGTCTGCGGCGCGTTTGGCCCAACCCGCGACCTGACTCACCAAGACCCGTCGATACATCGGAACTGTTTTTCCTATATCGAGGCGTGCCTGGATTTTTGCGTTGAACTTAATACTCCGTTTTTTGGAGGGCCGATGTACTCAGCTGTGGGAAAGGCGCGTATGCTTCCGCCTGATTTGCGCAAGGTGGAATGGGATCTGGCGGTGAGGAATCTGCACGTGGTTTGCGAGATGGCTTCCAGCCGTGGATTGCAGATCGCCCTCGAGCCGTTGAATCGGTTTGAATCTGACCTCGTGAACACCGCAGAGGATGTCCGCAAGCTTATCCGTGACATAAACCATCCGTCTGCTAAAATCATGCTTGATGGATTTCACATGAATATTGAAGAGAGAGATGTGGAACAGTCGATCATTACAGCGGGGAAGGATTTGATTCACGTGCAGGTTTCTGAAAATTATCGCGGTACACCCGGCACGGGTCAAACGCGGTGGGATGCGTATCGCCGCGGACTGGAATCCATCGCGTATAACGGTACCGTTACGATCGAAAGCTTTACGCCCGAAAATAAAGAGCTTGCCGGCGCGGTTTGCTTCTGGCATCCGATGGCCGAAAGTCAGGACAGTTTTGCCAGTGATGGTCTCCGCTTTCTGAAGCACTGGGCGTCCGGTGGATAGTAGTAATAAAATAACAACTCATAAATCTTAACGCATGGGAAAAAAAATTAATGTAGCCATTATCGGCCTCGGGTTTGGCGCGGAGTTTATTCCGATTTATCAGAGGCACCCCGATGCCAATATGTATGCGATCTGTCAGCGCAATGCGGAGAAATTGAAAGAAGTTGGCGATGCTTTCGGTGTTGAAAAGCGCTATACCGATTACGATGAATTATTAAAAGATCCGAATATTGATGCAGTACACATCAATACCCCAATTCAGAGCCATGCCATTCAGTCGATAAAAGCACTCCGGGCCGGAAAACATGTAGCGTGTACAGTACCCATGGCGACCACGGTTGACGAATGTCGCCAGATCGTTGAAGCGGTGAATGAAACTGGCCTCACATATATGATGATGGAAACGGTGGTATACAGCCGTGAATTCTTATTTGTGAAGGAGATGTATGAGCAGGGCGCGATGGGTAGGTTGCAGTTTCTGCGCGCGTCGCACCAACAGGAGATGGCGGGATGGCCGGGGTATTGGGAAGGACTTCCCCCTATGCACTATGCCACTCATTGCGTAGGGCCTGTAGTCGCGCTCGCGAAAAAAGATGCCGAATACGTTTCGTGTTTCGGCTCTGGTCGTATAGACGAGCCGTTGATCAGCAAATATGGTTCTCCGTTCGCGATCGAAAGCTGCCACATTAAATTTAAGGATTCCGATCTTGCCGCCGAGGTAACGCGATCGCTATTCAATACAGCGCGACAGTATCGCGAAAGCTTTGACGTATACGGCTCTGAAAAGTCATTCGAGTGGACGTTGATTGAACACGAAGATCCCATCATCCACACCGGTGAAAAGCCCGAACGGGTAAAAGTACCGGATTACGCGCACCTGCTACCCAAAGAAATTCAGTCGTTCACTACTGGCGGCGTTTATGATGCGGACAGTAAGCAACACTTATCATTCATCCAGGGTGCAGGACATGGCGGTTCCCATCCGCACCTCGTACATGAATTTGTCTCGGCGTTGGTGAATAAGCGTGAGCCGTTCCCGAATGCGCGGCAATCTGCAAACATAACATGTGTAGGTATCCTCGCCCACGAATCGGCGATGCAAGGTGGAAAGCAGATGAACCTTCCGGATTTTACGTTGAGTGCATAGAGGATCGCAGGCACCTCTGTTGGAGAGACTATTGCCTTGCCGCGAATCTGATATTGTATTTCCGGGTGTGAGCCATCCGTTGGTACTTGCTGATATAGTGGTATACCGCGTGCCCATGTACCAGAAATCAAAGCCTATCGGGATGTTGTTGAAGTACCCATCATCAGTATTTCCTCCCGACAATGGGGGAGAATTCGGATTGTTAAGCGTTACGAAATTTCCGCCGGAAGCTGAGAATGCGTAGCGGGTGGTGGTCTGGCTGCGGCCGCAATGCGCGATGGCGAGGAGGACCAGACCGATTAGAATCTTACGAAGGCACATAACGACTTTTGTTAATTGTATGATCCATCAGAATGGTGACAACATCCCTTTCTTCCTTTCCAATCCGCACTGTTGGACAATACAAAGCTGGCTCAAATCGAGCTCCGCCGAGTGCGGGAGAACACTTACACCAGAAAAATCAGGAACAGCATGACGGATAAGAAAGATTTTTCTCAACGCATTATCATTTTCGTGGAATTCCAGTCAGAAAACCGCCTGAACTCAGGAAAAACCCTTAGCTATTGATCTGGGAATATCCCTTAGACGAATGAAAGATGACAAAAATCAGCCGGCCGGGAATGGCTCTGCGTATAGCGATAACGTGATGGCGAGTTCAACAGCTGATAGATTTTATTTCGAAATAGAATTCATGAGTCGGGTCCGGTTGGCTGAATTTTAAAGCCAGGAGAATTCGAGTCGTCCGCACGTTGTCCTGCGATTGATTACGCAATGTCGATTTTACGACAGGTCAGAAGGTTGTTAATCCGTTGATTAAATTCCAAATTCAATCTGAAGCCCGGCCATCCAGTTGTTTTCTTGTGACTTCTGAATTGCGTCAATATTCGATTCATAGGAAATATTACCCTGCACTTTGATGCGGTGCTTTTTCAGGTAACGCGTCATCCCCAGTGTATATATCCGTTCCGTTGACTGTAAATCACTAATCTCACCATCGGGGATCACCGTGGCATAGCGTCCTGCGATCTCAATGTTATTTTTGAAGAGATAACTGGTTTGAAATAACCACCCTTCGCCTGTAATAATGTGGCTGACATCAGCGTCGTCACTTATAGTGATCGGATTTGAAGAGACGCGTTCCATGTACTCCGAGTAGAAGGCGAATCCATTATATTTCAGCAGCAAATCTGCAAAGTAGGTTTTGATATCCCGGGGTTCGTAAAGATCGCTCCCAATCTGTGCACCACTTCTTCTTGCCCGATCATTGAATGACATTCCACCCGCGATGGCCAGCTTTGGGGTTTCCTCTCGCGCGAGGTCGCCTTCGTTATATCCACCGCCCAGAATGGGATCCGGATCAGTAAACTGTCCGAAGGGCATCAGTTCAACTCTTCCGGTATACGCCAGTCCAGGGGGGGTAGCGGTTACATTCCTTCCATCCCCCGTCGTGAGAGCTCCCTTGATTGCGTAATGCAAGTTGCCTGTGTTATTATGATAATACGCCTGAATGCCGAAATCCCGGTCAATGTTAAACGTGGCGTTTACGATTGACCGATCATAGAATTGCAATTCTCCAGACGACACCACCCTTTGGCGGTTACCTGGCAACTTGGTCTGGCCGAAAATGAAAGTAATCCTTTCGTCCGGCTGATAGTAGATAACGGCATCCCGGATGATATTCGGGCTTTCATTTATCGTTGAAACATCCCTTCCCCGCCAGTCCATATCTCCCCTCGAAAACGACAACTGAATGTAATACTGAAGTCGGGGGTCAAGCAAAAAACCCTCGAACCGCAGACGCAGTCGTCTGATCCGGGCCTCAATTTCCGACATACTCAAATCAGTTTCGGAGTTAGTGTAATACAATGCCCTGCTTTGCATGCGGAACCTGAAGCTCACCGAAAAGCTGCTGTCGGGCATGATTAATCCAACACCGTTCTCGGATGAGAACCGCGGACTCTTCTCTTGTTTTACTTCTCCTGTTTGACTTTCCTGGTCGCGTTGCGCGAGACCGGGGGCAACGAGAAATATCCCCAACGCAATAAATAGAAGTTTCTTCATAAATCGATAGATACGGAATTTGTTGACCGATAGCCCCGGGGGCTCATTTGTTTGATCCCTCAAAAAAGAGATACCCGTAAAAGATGCCTTGGTGCTGAGGTCAGGGTGAATATATGAACCGGGGAGTCTTGGTGAAATTTTTCGGCAGTAAAACTGAAACGCCAGCTTGATCAGGCGGGACTGGAGTTATCAGCTGAAAATGCACACACACATCAACAAATCTTATTTGTGGCTGACCTCAAAGATCCGGACAATTTGGCGGGCCATGGAAACGGGACCCAAAGCCCTGTATCTACGCGGGTCTTGATAGAAAGTAGCTCCGCTTAGTATCTTGATTTTGAAGGCCTTGCTCAAGAATGGCACAGCCTCCGCATCGAATTGACAGAAAGATACGCGCTGATAAACTATTCGGCCGTTTGCTTCGTTCTTACCTTGTCTTAGGGCTTAATCTATCAAAAATGTTTTCTAAACGCGTTGTTTTACTTCTCGTTGTACTGGGCTATTGGCTACCCCAGAACCTCACTGCACAATCCTCCAGGCTGAAGTCTAAGGATGAAAAAACCATCGTCGTAACCGTATCGGATAACCCGAAGGCTACCCGAAAGAAAAAGAAGGGCAAACCGAAGCACCGGATCCAGCTGAATACGGATTCCTCTCACGTAAAACTTCAGATGACACGCTTCAACAGAATATCCAAAGCGCCACGGAAGGTCTTGATCCAGTATTCCGACAGCCTCGGTCGACGAAAAAAAGCCGTTGCGCGAAGGGCCAGGATGCCGCGCGCGATAGTTGCAGAACAGGGACCGATCTTAGCCGAAAATCGCGCACGCCTTAAGGAAACGCTTGGTGAAATCGAACTTTCAAGATATGAATTGGGTTACCGGCGTAACCTGCACGCCTTTATCAAAGGCCGTAAAGGCGGAGACGTGATGTATAATCAGTGGCATACACTGGCAAGCCTTCCGCTTTCCGGCATGGATTCGTCCGGGATTAAGATCAAACTCAGAACAGGATTGTTCCGGAAGAATGAATTCGCCACGGATACATTACCCGCGCGCTATGCCTTCGGCTTTCCTGCTATCGAATTTGGGCAGTGTGAACCTTTTGAGCGATCCTATCAACTGAAGAAACTCCGGGGAGGAGGTTTCGATCAGCTGGTCTATCAATCCTATCGATTCTCCCAGCGGAAAATAATCCGGAAGAACTTTCTGGTCTACTTTGAGAAAAACAAGGCCGACGTCTCCGAAAGGGACCTCACCGAAGCCATTGATTTTCTTCGAAACAACGACATGGCTATTCTTCGCGCTACGATAGAAGGATTTTCATCCATCGAGGGTACTGATGAAGCGAACACGAGGCTTCAGCATCAGCGTGCCCGGAAGATGATAAACGTGCTTCAACGCTACAATAATGAACCTGTTCTTTCTGATACAGTGCTTGTAACCGAACCCTGGAGCGAATTCAGGAATAACATAAAAGTAAGTCCCTATAAATGGCTCGACACACTTACCAATGAACGGCTGCGTGAAACAGTGAATACAGACCCATTGTTGCTTGAAAAACTTGAACCCTACCTCAAGGCGCACCGCCGGGCTTCACTGAGACTTACCATGAGCCGGAAACTCTCAAGGGATGAAAGGTTGCAAAAGGTTGTAGATGACTTCAATGCGTTAAGCAGACTGATTGCGATGACTCCGAATGACCTTTTACGCAATATGTTGGACGGGCTGGCGCTGCTTGAGATTCGCGGACGGATGAATCCCGAGCAAATGACGAGGCTCGTTGAGGGGAAGCTGCTGGGAATCATGGCATACCTGGACAAGATGGCTCAGTCAGGCGAAGCGTCCTTCGATGACCTCGCCTACATGGTGGATAATTGCTCCGCGCCATCTCATGCCCGGATACTTCTCTTCCATCATCTGATCAAAACCCATGAAGCCTCCCGCGCGGGTGGAACCGTGCAATGGGATTCACTTTTCGCGGAACGGAAATGGAATAATTTTTTTGAGGTTGCTCATTCGAATATCATTGAGTTGATCCAGAATGCAATCAGCCCCGCCGAACGAAACAAGCGGATAAGCCAGGCCGTTGACATCCAGTTCCACACCATAAAATATGTAAAAGCCGGATTACTCGATCCCGAGATCTTGTGTTTGATTGATTATCCGGATGAGAAGATGTTCTATGGTTTAAAACTCCACCATTATGCCATTGCTCATGAGCTTTCAAGGGAGGCATATTTTCCGTGTTATAGCTTTCAAGGGTCGTCGCCACACACAGTGGTGCAGAATAAAACGTTTAGTGAAAGCACTTATGCAGATTTTGAAAGACGTCGTCACGGCGGTAGATTTCTTTCGGATGAATACCATTCCTCAAAATATCGTAAAGCTACGTTCAGCCTTGAGCAAAAAAGCGACTATTATTATTTTATCAAGAAACTATTTCTCGGGAAAGAAAAAGACATTCGCGAATTCGTGAGTACGTCTGATATGCTTATCGAATTCGATCTCCTGCATCTGCTCCAGAGAAATGTGTCCGTCTGGGATCCCGTTACAAATCATTTTTACGACAAAGAGATTAGACTCCCCGAGATGGATATGCTGACCAAAAAGCTCAAAGGGATGGATGGAAACATTTGCACAGAACAATGCAGCCAGTTGTATCTGGACTACCACCTCAAGGCTTTGATTTACCTCGAACAGCATTTTATCCCGGGCGATAAAGTTCAGATGCGGATAGCCGACGAGGCTATGGCGTTCATATCCGAATATTATGCAAAGCGCGCTTATTATCTCTTCCCGAAACTAACGCTGCACATCCTCGATCAGCTGCATACTTTTTATCCTATGGCAACCCGGAAAGCAAGCACTGAATACGCTTTCAATTTACTTAAGGCAGTGAAAGGATACCGGATGTTAACAGAACAGGAACAAAAACGGTGGGAGGTTTATATCAGGATGTACGAATTAAAGGATAAGCATACGTTCAAATCTAAACAAAGTAAGAACGCGGGACGAAAGGATGCTCTCGAATCGGATGCGATCTGAAAATGATAACCGAAAAATCTCTGCAGAAGGCAGAAGCCGCTGAATGCGCGGAAGAAACCGCAGAAGGTATGGCGTTGCCTTCTATGTTTTAGTAGTTGATCCGTAAGGCCCGCGATGCTCTCGGATGATTCGAAGCGGATGCAACCTGAAAATGATAACCGAAAAATCTCTCGCAGAAGCCGCTGAATGCGCGGAAGAAACCGCAGAAGGTGGGGCGTTGCTTTCTATGTTTTAGTAGTTGATCGTAAGGCCGGGGATGCCCTCGGATGATCCCTTAGCGGATGCAATCTGAAAATGATAACCGAAAAATTTCTCGCAGAAGCCGCTGAATGCGCGGAAGAAACCGCAGAAGGTGTGGCGTTGCCTTCAATGTTTTAGTAGTTGATCGTAAGGCCGGGGATGCCCTCGCATGATCCCCAAGCGGATGCAATCTGAACATGATAACCGAAAAATTTCTCGCAGATGCCGCTGAATGCGCGGAAGAAACCGCAGAAGGTGTGGCGTTGCCTTCTATGTTTTAGTACGTTGATCGTAAGGCTGGGGATGCCCTCGCATGATCCCAAAGCGGATGCAATCTGAAAATAATAACCGAAAAATCTCTCGCAGAAGCCGCTGAATGCGCGGAAGAAACCGCAGAAGGTGGGGCGTTGCCTTCTATGTTTTAGTAAGTTGATCGTAAGGCTGGGGATGCCCTCGCATGATCCCAAAGCGGATGCAATCTGAAAATGATAACCGAAAAATCTCTCGCAGAAGCCGCTGAATGCGCGGAAGAAACCGCAGAAGGTGTGGCGTTGTCTTCTATGTTTTCTTATGTGATCTGTGTGTTTCGTGAAAAGAGCTAGCGGGAAATTCGTGAAATGTTACCAATAACGCGAACCCCGCG
>JAEZEH010000113.1 GCA_023417785.1 Bacteroidota bacterium | reverse complement strand
CACCTTCCTTTGAGGGGGTTACCACTAACGGATCAGAAACGATTTTACCCGTTGATTCGTCATCACCACAAATAATCTTCACTTTCTGACCTTTGCCATACTGCGTTTCTTCCCCGGGTGACACGGACACCCTGAATTGAACGGTATTACCGTCTTTAAAATCATTAAAAAGGATTTGCTCTGCCTCGGTTATTTTGATCGTTTCCATAACAATTTGTTGTTTCGAGGATTATCTAAAAAGATATACCAGCGGCAATTGAATTCACAACCCGACAGCTATACTACATTTTGGCATCTTCTTTGAAAAGTACGACGACCAATCCTCTGCTCTATGCACACGCGTTTAATTCTTATTTTAATCTCGACACTTTTCTTCAGTGCTTCGACGTCCGATCGATCGGGGAATGATCTGGTTTGGGATGCAACGACTATGTTAACCTGGGATGATTTCCAGGGAAAGCCCGACGTTACAGCAAAAGGGGACGCGGCCAGCAAAGTTTCTATTCGGGCAACCCCTTACAAAAAACAAACGAAATTGTATTACGATGTGAATACCATTTTTCATCGGAATCAATCATGGTGCAAAACGCCTTCGGTTGACCTTCTCCGGCATGAACAAATACACTTTGACATCGCCGAGCTTTACGCCCGGAAAGCCCGCATGGCCATCAGTTCACTAAAGCGGAAGGGAGTCCGCGATGGCAAGGTGTATAACGCTGCAATCTCGGAGATTTTCGAGGAGAGCAATCTCTTCGATGCCCAATATGACCACGAAACGGTACACGGTGCATCAAGAAAAAAACAAACCGAGTGGGAATATAGTGTTCGTATAGAATTGATGTTGCTTAATAGGTTCACAAAGGAGAACTGGAAGCATTAAGCCGCCCCAAACTCCTGCAAATATCTCACTACAGCATTTTCTTTGGCTTTGGCCTCCAGCATCACATCGACTTCAATACCATAGGTTTCTATCTGTTCATATACAAAGTCAGCGTGGGCGGGAGCGATCGCGTCAGGATCCTCAAATTGTTTTCGTGAACTCGAATAATGTACCACAGGTGTAGTTCCCTTCGGCCAAGTGCTAACCGCAAAGCGAAACGCCTCTTCCTCAGTAAGCGCACCCGTACAGAAAATATGATGCAGATAATCGAATACAATGGGAATACCGGTACGCTCATGAATGGTCAGTAGATCGGATACTGAGAACATGTTCAGCTTATCGTCATTCTCAATAGTAAGACGCGACCTGACAATTTGGGGCAACTTCTGGAAGTTCGTCGTGAATCGCTCCATTGCCCGAGCACGGTCCCCATAAGCGCCGCCTACGTGAATATTGATCTTGGCCATTGGAGATTCGGGCAATCCCAGCATTTCCATAATTTCGGCGTGCTGCCTTAATTCCTTAGACGTGTTCGTCACAACGGCAGGGTTAGGGCTTGCGAGAACATTAAACGGTCCAGGATGGAACGTGAGTCGCATTCCGGCACTCGCCACCTTCTTTCCGACGGTTGAAAGAACGTCTCGGATTTCGTAATACGCAGGCAGATCGCGAAACTCATATTCACTCATCCATGGAAACATATCGCTACTCATGCGAAACAGCAGAATTTCCTTTTTGATGTTCCAATTGATGATGTGCTCCAAATCAAGGATGTTCCGCAAAGCCAGCTCTGACGCGTAACTCAGGCCTTTCGCCTGAAATGTTCGCTTCACCATTCCGCGGTTTACCTGGATCTTATCCGTAGCAAGTGTATTATTGATACAGGCATAGCCAATCTTTCCAATCATTCAAATACATAACCGGAAACAAATCAAAAAGTTCGGTCTTCACCGAAAGTCCGGATACTGAATACCAGCGTGCATGTAGTACCCTCACCGGGGTGGCTTTGTATATCGAAGGTCGCTGCATGGATATCGAGAATCCGTTGAACGAGGGATAAGCCCAGACCCGCGCCAGGCACGTTCGCAGTGTTCGATGCACGAAACAGCGCTGACTTAACTTTCGACAATTCATCAGGAGGAATTCCAATTCCAGTGTCGACAATCTGAATTCGCAAACGTGAATCGAACCCGGAGATCAGTACCGTGACTTCGTACTGCGAATATTTTAGTGCGTTATCCAACAGGTTAGTGAATGCAATCTGCAACAGCTGCTTATTACCCGTGATCGTTGGCTCAAAATCGCCCGAAGAAATCCGAATCTGTCGGTTCGGATACGTTGACTTCAAAGCGTTTGCTGAATCATATACGAGTGCAGTTACACCAACCGCTTCCATATTGGCGGAAAGATAACCTTCTTCCAGTCTGGCCAGCATAAGCAGACCTTGTGTTACCGCGATCAGTCGTTCAGCTTCGCCAACCACCACGCTAAGCGTCCGCTTATACTCATCAACGCTTCTTTCCTTCACAAGTGCCAGCTCGGCTTCGCCCATGATTGCCGTAATAGGCGTTTTCAATTCGTGCGATGCATGTTGGAGAAATCGTTTCTGCGCGACAAACGCACTCTCGATACGTTCCAGCAATGCATTAAAAGTCTGAACGAGTTCGTCCATTTCATCGGGACTCGCAGAATTATTTTCATGCAGACGGTGTCCGAGGTTGTCCTTCGTTACCTGATTTACTTCACGCACCACGCGTTTCACCGGTTGAAGTGCATCGCTGGCGAAATAGAGCCCTGCCAGATACGAGAGTACCAGACTTAATATCCAGCCGATCCCGATAGCTTTTTGAAGTATATCCAGCTCATGCTGACCGGGCAAGTCTTTGTCGGACACAAAAACAAGGTACGTCTTTCCTTCAATGGTATATTTGCGGCCCACGGTCGAATAACTTCCTCGCTCAGCATTGAAAGATTCGTGTGTCTTCAGATACTGTACCCACGTTTTCTCAATTGAATAGTTCCCCTCTTTATACAAAAGGGTTCCATCCTGAGAAAAAATCGACGTAGACGGATTTACGAGAAGGTATGAGCCAGGTGGGATTACTTCCCGAACGTGCGGTGTAGCATAGTGGAGTACCTCAAGACTGGATTGTTGTGTCAGCCGCTCATTAAAATCGGCGTGAACGAATCCGCGGGTGACCGTATAAATAAAAATCAGAATAGCGCCAGTGAGCAACGCACTTACCAGAGTAAACCGCAAAGCAAGACGCTGACCAATTCTCACGCATTTGGCGTTTTCAGGATATATCCGAAGCCCGTCACTGTATGAATCAGTTTGTTACCAAAAGGCTTATCTATTTTGTTCCGAAGATAATTGATGTAAACGTCAATAAAATTTGTACCCGTTTCAAAATCCAGGCCCCACACGGCTTCTGCAATCTCCCCTCGCGATCGGACCCTTCCCTGATTTCTGGCCAGGTATTCGAGTAGCGCATATTCCCTGGCGGTAAGCTGAATCGGCTTACCGTCTCGTTTCACTTCTTTGCCTTCGAAGTCAATCACGAGATCAGCTAACTTGAAGTAATCTAATTTGAGTTTCTGACCGTTGCCATTTGAAAGGGTACCGACAATTTTTTTGCGGCGTGTCAGAGCCCTTACCCGTGCATAGAGTTCGTTAAATCGAAAAGGCTTTGACATGTAATCATCGGCGCCGGCTTCCAGCCCTGTAACGATATCGTCACTCATTCCCAAAGCCGTAAGCATTAAAACGGACGTTACCTCGTCAACTTCCCGAAGACGTTTGCATACCTCCAGGCCGTTGATCCGGGGCAGGTTGATGTCGAGGATCACCAGATCATACGTCCCGTTGAGCATTAGCCGCAGACCGATTTCCCCATCGAACGCAGTTTCCACGTCATATCCCGCCTCCTCGAGCCCCCGCTTGAGAACCTCAGACACTTTTACCTCATCTTCAACAATCAGTACTTTCATTTAGAAGTCGCGATGTAATGCTTTGACAATGATATAAAACAGATTTTAATGCGCCTCTAATTTTCTAATGTTTTTCTAATCTCTTTATAAGTACCTCTTAATAACGCAGATGGCGTTTCCAGCGTAAACTTGCATAGTAAACAAAAGGAATAATTATGAAAAAGATACTAGCAATGGCGTTTCTGTTCGGAGTAATCTCACTTACAGCAAGCGCTCAGCGCCCTACCAGCAATTATCCTCAGTGGGCTTTGTCGAAGGAGGTTCAAAAGTACCAATTCCGGAATGTACTTTACAGACCGGCGACCGTTACTACTGCGGGTGCGATCGTTACATCAAAGGGTATTGCAGCCATGCAGGCTAATCGTCAGGTAAGAAGCACCAGCAAGGTGGCTATGAAAGGAACTCCTGCTTTTGTTATCTCGAAAGGTGTAGCTCGGAAGCAGTACGAAAGCAAACAATAATAAATATTATATTCTCACGCGGAAGAGGCTGCCTTAAAGGGCGGCCTTTTTTTTGATTCAGGAGAGTACATAATACCGCCCGTCAAAGCGATACACGTTCTCGCCTTGCTTTACCACGCGTCCATCTTCCGTCACGGTGTATTTGACACGAATGTCGTGAAGCCCGTTGGAGGACGTATCAAGCATCTCATAACGCTGAATTTTTGATACAGAATGCTGGGTTTCTTCTTCCGACGCGACGTAATCCGCAATAGCGGTTTCTTCAAGTTGAAGCCGGAACAATGAACGAAAACCTTTTCCGGTAGCTATAAAAATTTCCATCCAGGATTCCTTATGAAAATCCGCGTCTGCATTTTCATCCTTTGACGTTACCATCAGAAGGGAGCAGTCTTTTCTTACCGGAAGCGATAATTCATTTACTTCAAGTTGGATGGAGCTAGCGCCATGCGAGCCCTCGAATATTTCCTTACCCGAGACAATAGCTTCCCCTTTTTGATCGCGGGCAATAAAAAAGAGATCATAATACTCTTCTTCCACAAAATCCCCACGGGTACACAGCAGCATAGTCCGTTGTTCGCAGGCACCACTATCCGAAAGGAATGTACCCTGAATCAACTGTACACCTGTGATGATGTAGTCCGGCGAACTATCTGCGCTAACGTTGGCCTGGGTAAATGAGTCGGGAGAATAGAAGGACGTTAACATCGTTCTGACGCTTCGGTTCTTTCCCAGAACCGTCACCATTTTTTCACCAAGCTCTTCCTTAATGGTGAATGTCTGAGGATCTTTCAGGACGTCAAAGTTCTGATCAGTAAGAATGAGAGAATCCGGTGTTTCATGTACATTCCCGCTGAAGTCACAGGACTGAAAAAAGAGGATTAGTCCACAAACCCAAATGACCGCCTGGACAGAATAACGCAGAGTCGATAATAACATTTTAAAAGCTTGAAAAACGCCTGATAAATACCAAATAAAAGCAATTCACCGATTCCAGCGTGTGACGAAAATCAGCGCAGTGAAATTTTGACAGGGGACAGACCGGCAAAAAATCTCCTGTGCGGGAACAATATTCAAAAACACACCAGAAAGGTACTTCGACCGATTGCCATTGACCACACATTGAGACCTCATGGAAAGCGACACACTTAACGATAAATACATCTAAAATCCCAGGGAAAAATGAAACCGTCAAATAACTTTAAATCGCGATCCTGACAAGGGACCGCGCAGTCGGAACTAACGGACGGCTGAACTTATCATTCGCTAAGTCGCGTCCTTTCCTTACACAGGTAGGAGCAGGATTCAACCCACCGAACATTCGCATAGTTTAAACCCAAACCCAAATCTATGATTCGTACCATAATTATCCTTGTCGCTGTTCTCTTTGTTACCGATTTGAACGCCCAGCTTCCCGACAACGAAATGGCTGGCCTTGCCCGGATGAAGAAGGACGTACGTTCGAAACGAATCAGTAGTTACGACACGACCGGCGGAAACAATGACCGGTTTGAAAAGATTAATCCAGGAGAACGCCGCGTTTTGTTTGACGTAAAAGGTGCCGGAGTCATCAATCATATCTGGATAACTATAGCGCCGGAACCAAAAGACCTCCGGCGAGACGACATTGTTATCCGCATGTTCTGGGATGGGAACACATCAGCATCCGTAGAATCTCCGCTAGGTTCTTTTTTTGGCCAGGGTTGGAACGAATCGTACACCTACATGGCACAACCTCTGGCCGCTGCTCCTGCGGATGCCAAAGCGCTGGTCAGCTACTTTGCGATGCCCTTTCAAAACGGTGGCCGGATCGAGATCGAGAATCAGTCTGACAGGGCCATTGATGCGTTTTATTATTATGTCGATTATTACGAAGTAGACAAACTTCCTGCGGATGCAGGACGATTTCACGCATGGTTCAATCATGAACTCACGGAAACCACCGCGTCTGAAGGTGAGAACGAATGGGGAACATTAGGTAAGGAAGGGAAGAATAAGTCCGGGGACGCCAATTACTTATTCGCTGACATCAAAGGTAAAGGTCACTTTGTCGGTGTCAATTATTATATCCAATGCCCAACGCCCATGTGGTACGGCGAAGGCGACGACATGATTTTCATCGACGGCGACGCGTCACCTACGCTGAGTGGTACTGGAACCGAAGACTACTTCAATACTTCGTGGTGCCCGAAGGAGCCCTTCCACCATCCGAACTTTGGTTATCCGAGGGTAAACACAACGGACCTGGCATGGGAAACGGGATGGATCGGACGTACACACGTGTACCGGTTCCATATTTCAGATCCGATATACTTCGATAAATCGTTCCGCTTTACTATTGAACACGGTCATAACAATGTGCTGGTACTGGATCTGCGAAGCGTCGCCTATTGGTATCTCGCACAGGCCACCGGGGTACCAGCAATTCCACCGAAGGCGGAACGTGAAGTAATGCACAAGATCAATTCCGTGGACATACATAAGTGGCGTGATGCATGGAGAAAATCAAAGGGCAACGGCACGAAACTCTGGGGAAATGAATAATTTCAAAATAGCCTTCTTCCTGTTCCTCTGCCTGACAACCGAAGCGGTCTGTCAAAGTGTTCCGTCCTCAACACTGGAAGACGGATTCAGAAATCCGCCCGTATCGGCCCGGCCGAAAGCGCTCTGGCCCTGGCCGAACGGAAACGTAGACTACAATCAGTTGACGTTTGAAATGGAGGAAGCTGTCAGGAAAGGGATGGGGGGATTTGATATCTGGGACCTGGGTGTTTTGGTTGATCCGGATTCGGTCATCCCTGCCGGGCCAGCCTTTCTTAGCGACGAGTCCGTCCAGGCAATAGCCTTTACGTTACGGGAAGCTGACCGACTGGGACTTGAAATAGGACTTACCTTCTCGAGCAGCTGGAATGCCGGCGGGAGTTGGGTGAAAGCCGAAGATGGCGCCATGGGTCTATTTCGAAGCGATACGGTGGTCAACGGCCCGGGGCGTTTCAATCACGCATTGCCCTTCCCGGCAGCTCCCCGCACCTATGGAAGGTCGCGAGTGATTCCATCTCACAACCCGCAAACCGGATTGCCACTTTACTACAAGGAAGTTGCTGTGCTCGCGCATCCCGTGTCAGCCGACTCCGTCATCGATCCTGACAAGGTAATACGGTTACCGCTGACCAGAAAAGGTTCTAAAGTTTCCTGGCAGATTCCAGCAGGCCAATGGCGCATCGTTCGTTATGTTTGCGCACCAACGGGGCAGCCACTGGCCATCCCCAGTCCGAACTCGCGGGGGAGGATGCTGGACCATTTCTCTGCGCAGGCGCAACGCAACAATATGGATTATATTTTCAGCCGGCTCATTCCCTTCACGGGACCGCTACAAAACCGCTCGCTGAAATACCTGTATGCGGATAGCTATGAGGTTAATTCAGCGGTATGGACACCACTCCTTCCCGAAGCATTTGCGAAAGACCACGGATACGCTATTGAAAAGCTCTTACCTATTCTCGACGGTTTCAAGGTTCAGGACGAGTCGTACTCCGAAAGATTCCTTTTTGATTTTAAGAAAACATTATCCGATCTGATTATTGAAAATCATTACCGGCTGGGTCGCCGCATATGCGAGAGTCATGGGATCGGTTTCGTCGCCGAAGCCGGAGGGCCGGGAGAGCCTATTCACAACGTACCGTTTGAAGATCTCAAAGCCCTCGGTTCTGTCTCCATTCCACGGGGAGAATTCTGGAATAAACATCCGCAGCTTGAGTTGCTGCAGGTAATTAAAGGTATCGCCAGTGCCGCGCATATCTACAATCAGAAATACGTGGAAGCCGAATCATTTACCAGTGTCTGGCTTTGGCAGGAAGGGCCCGATGAATTGAAACCGCTTGCGGACCGCGCCATGTGCGAAGGATTAAACCGTTTTGTGTATCACACCTTTCCGCATACGCCGCGGGCATCGGGAGATCCGGGATGGGTATATAACTTCGGAACGCTTATTAACACCACCAATGGATGGTGGGAGAAGTCAGAATCGTTTCACGAGTACCTGGCCCGTTGCAGCTATCTGCTGCAACAGGGCAATTTCGTTGGCGATATAGCATACTACTACGGCGACAAAGCGCCAAATTTTACAGGTCCTAAAAAGGTGCATGCTGATCCGGGCCCCGGTTTTGATTATGATGTGGTAAACACAGAAATCCTGCTGGAAAAAATGGAAGTCCGTAACGGCCGGATCTTCCTTCCTCACGGGCAATCCTATGCAATTCTGGTACTGCCGAATGAACGGGCCATCAATCGAGCTGTCCTGCAAAAACTTGAAAAGATGGTTCGCGACGGAGCAACGATAATCGGTCCAAAACCAATGCGATCACTGAGCCTCGGAAACTGGCAGGAGAATGACGTGCTTGTAAAACAGCTTGCGGATCAGCTCTGGGGTAACTGCGACAGTGTAAATGTGCAATCAATCAGATACGGCAAAGGATCGGTAGTTTGGGGAAGGTCGATTCGCGACGTGTTACACGACCTCGGTGTGGGACCTGATTTTGGCAGTGCGGTGGATAAGGATGTGCTTGATTATATTCATCGGAAAACTGACGAAGAAGATATTTATTTTATCAGGAACAAAACTGATTCAGTGGTAACGCAGTTGGTGAGCTTTCGCGTAACAAACCGGCAGCCGGAACTTTGGAATCCGGATTCCGGCGAGACTATTCTTATTCCGGTATTTGAATCTGACCAAACTAACACGAAGATTTCATTAACGCTTGAACCGTTCGAATCAACTTTTGTAGTCTTTCGAAAAGGAATCACGCAACAATGGCGAAACATGACGTTCAATGGTCAAAGCATGTTCGATCCGGCAAACGTCGCTTCGCTCCGGTTCACACGCGAAGGTATTCAAACTTCGGCTGCCGGCGAATGGAAGTGGACCAGCGGGAATTCCGCCGTTTCAAAAACAACCCGGGAAGCCTCATTGCGGGAGGTCACCGGACCCTGGAAACTTGCATTTGAAAAAGCCAAGGGTGCACCCCCCTATGCCACGCTCGAAAGCCTTAAACCGCTTAACGAATCCGACGATCCACGTATCCGGCACTACTCCGGATCGGTTGTCTATACAACCACGGTTTCAATTGAGGGCCTTAAGCCGAATCAACGCGCTATACTCGACCTCGGTGAAGTTCGCGAGATAGCTGACGTTTACATTAACGGTGTGCCTATGGGAACAGCCTGGCACAGGCCCTTTAAGCTGGATATCACCGCGGCCGTGCGAACGGGCACCAACTTCATCCGCATTGATGTGGTGAACACAATCAACAACCGGCTCGTTGGTGATGCACAACTTCCTCCGGAGCACCGACGTACGAGCAGCAACGTAAAAAAGCTGCCCAATGCCTGGATGAATCCACTTGCGGAAGCTCCTCTTTTGAAGAGCGGGCTTATCGGACCTGTGAAGATTCACCTGACTGAGATTTTCACCGCGCCGTGAAGTGATTACAGCGAAGCCATATCGATAACGAACCGATATCTGACATCGCCTTTCATCATTCGTTCATAGGCTTCGTTCACATAGGAGATCGGAATGACTTCGACTTCGGAAATAATGTTATGTTCACCGCAGTAGTCGAGCATCTCCTGTGTTTCAGGAAGCCCGCCGATCATGGAGCCGGCGATACTGCGGCGGTTGACAAGTAGACTGAATACATTAACCTCCACAGGTTTCGGTGGAGCTCCGACACAAATCAGGGTGCCATTTGTTTTCAGCATCCTGAGTGAATTGTTGTAATCGTGGGGCGCCGATACGGTATCAATTATAAAATCAAAATGACCCCTGAGACTTTTCAGATCTTCCCTGGATGTCGTGAGTTTGAAGTGGTGTGCACCCAATCTGCGGGCATCCTCCTCTTTCGAAGGTGAGGTGCTCAACATTGTGACTTCCGCTCCGAAAGCCGCGGCAAATTTCACAGCCATATGTCCGAGGCCACCTAATCCGGATACGCCTACTTTGTGTCCTTTGCCCACACCCCAGTGCCGGAGTGGTGACCAGGTAGTAATTCCCGCGCACAACAAGGGCGCCACACCATCAAGAGGCAGATTTTCCGGCACGCGAAGAACAAAATTCTGATGAACGACGATCTCCTTCGAGTACCCGCCATATGTAGGCGTCGTTCCATCCTTTTCGTAGCTATTGTAGGTACCAACAGATCCGTTAGAGCAATATTGCTCGAGGCCCTCGCGACAGTTATCACAATGACGGCACGAATCAACCAGACATCCTACGGCGGCGAGGTCTCCGGGCTTGAACTTCGTAACGGCTGATCCCACTTCGGTGACCCGCCCCACAATTTCATGTCCGGGAACCATGGGAAAAATTGATCCGCCCCATTCGTCTCTCACCTGGTGGATATCGGAATGGCAGACCCCACAAAATAAAATATCGAATCGGACGTCGTGTTCCCGCGGCCTGCGTCGTTGGATGGTAAACAGATCGAGTTTGGAAGTCGCGCTTTGCGCAGCATATGATTTTACTTCAGTCATTTTTCCTCAGATTTTAGTTGTTCCTGCCGTATCATACTCAATTCATTGATTCGCTGCTGCCGTTTCCGGTACAGGTCAATAACATCAAAAATTATTGCACACAACGCTACCCAGATCAGTCCGCCGATAAACCCGGCAACTACATCGGAGGGGAAGTGCACGCCGAGATAAACCCGGCTCAGGCCGATGAGAAAAATCAAAGATGCCAAAACGAGTATCAGAACAAATTTTAACACAATATTCATTTTGTATCGCGCGGTAAGGAAGATAAGAAATCCGTAGAATCCCATAGCGCTCATAGCATGACCACTCGGGTAGCTCAGGGAATGCACAACAACGAGGTGGTCGATCTCCGGCCGGGCACGGTTAAACACTTCCTTAAGCGCCATATTCGAAAGAGTCGCCAGCAGCAGCACAACTACTGTCTGGAGAATGAACCTCCAGCTGCGATGCCGGATAAGAAAATAAGCTACAAGCAGCGCCGTGACAACAAGATAGCCTGTTGTGTTACCGACATTGGTTATAAAGATCAAAAAAAGAGTCAGCCGTTCTCCACGCCACTCGATCATTTTATTGGTCACCGCTGCATCAAATTCACCGAGATTATCCTCGACAAGTTCTTCGGTCAGATCAACAAATGCGTTTAGTCCTACAACAAACACGATAAACGCCACGAACAACGTAATATAATACGGCAGGTCCTCCGCCTTGTAATGAAGCTTCTCCCGGAAGAACCTTCGTATCGAAAGAATTATTTTTTTGAGAAACTCTTCCATTTGCCGTCAAACGATATATAGGCTCGCTGACAAAAAGCCGGTGCCACACGCGCCAGCCGGCCACGTCATTGAGAAAAAAAGCGGAGCAGGTCGCTTTTGCGATTGGGTGACACATCCAGCTCGCGCTTGTTTTTCATCGTCACTGTTCCACCCTTGCCTTTGTTATATCGAATGACAAACTCAGGATTCACCAGATACGAGCGGTGGATTCGAATGAAGCGATGAGGTAACAGAACTTCTTCATAATGTTTTAGTGTCCGGCAAATCAACAAATCCTTTTGGTCATCAAAATAGAATCGGGTGAAATTATCCACGGCTTCGCAATAAAGAATGTTCTGCACGGGAACGACTTCAAAGCCTTCCATTGTTGGCAACATAACTCGCTGATGCCGGGCCGTTGGGTTCTTCAGATTCTCAAGTAAAACACTTGCGTGGCGGGGCAACCCGGATGTGTGTTCTTTCCGGATTTTTTCAACCGCTTTTGTAAGCTCATCAATATCAATGGGCTTCAACAGATAGTACGCCGCACTTTGGTTGAGTGCCTGAATCGCATAGTTATCGAAGGCCGTTACAAAAACGGTTTCAAAGGTAACAGGCTCAGCCCTATGAAGCAGATCGAATCCATTTCCATACGGCATTTCAATATCCAGGAATACGATATCCGGATCGCATTTCCGTATTACATCGAGTCCGGTTACTACTGATTCGCCAAACCCGCACACAGTAACATCCCCACAATAGCGTTTCAGATATGCCGCGAGTATTTCGCGACTGTCTTTTTCATCATCAATAATAACCGCTTTAAGCATTTTCAGTAACCTTTTGATCTACGGGAATATGCAACGTCACGCGCGTGCCCGAATCGGCCGGAAGATCTTCAATGTGAATGCGATAGTCACATTTATAAACATCATTCAATATTCCGAGGCGTTCTCGAATGTTCTTAAGTCCCGTCGACTGTTGCTTTTTCTGGTTCTCCGTCTTAAGCTCTGCCGAACGCCGGCGCCCGATGCCGTTGTCAGAAATTTCAACCACTATCTCATGTTCGGTTCCTTTTATTTGAACCGACAAGAAACCCTTGCCTTCGCGGTAACGCAACCCATGCCATACCGCGTTTTCGATGTACGGTTGAATTAACATAGGCGGAACGTGAACACTATCTTTATTGATATTTTCATCAATCAGAATTTCATAATCAAACTTGTCGCGGAACCGATAATGTTCAAGCTTGAGATAAAGTGAAACGATTTCTTCTTCCTTTTGCAGCGAAATAAAATCTTCCTGCGAGTGTTCCAATACCAGTCGCATTAACCGGGAAAACTCCGACAGAAATTTATTGGCAGCGCGTTCATCATTGCGGGATACAAACTGATTCACCGAATTAAGGGCATTGAATATAAAGTGTGGATTCATTTGACTCCGCAGCGACTTCAGTGCAAGCAGCTGATTTGCAGTTTTGCTTGCGCGTGCATTCTTGTAAATGAAATATGACGTCACACCTATAATAGCAATGATTAGCAACAGACCATATATTATCAGCTGTTGGCGGAATACCATTGATTGGGCGAGCTGCTCTTCCTGTTTACTGATGGCAATGTATTTGGAAACTTCTTCAATATCACGCTGGGTTTTGATCAGATCAGACTTTTCCATAAGGCGCTTTTCGGATTCTTTTTCAGCTCGCGCGACGGCATCACTATACTTTCGATATGTCTGAAGAGCTGTCTGCGTATTGCCCGACGTTTCATGAAGATTAGCCAGGGAAAGATATGCCCGGGCTTGCTGACGCGGATCGTCAATTGTATCCGCAATGGCAGCGGCTTCTTTGATCTCTTTCAACGCCGCGGTTTTGTTTCCCTTCGCAATTAGCGTGTTACTGAGTTCCACTTTGTCATTAGCAACCTCACCAAAATTCTTTACATCTTTATTGTAGTCGATTGATGAGTTTAATAAATCAATCTTTTCGTCATAACGTTTCTGTTGGTCATACACTTCGGAAATCTCCTCCTTTGCTTTTCTTACTTCGGCTTCCTGCGCCGGAGCCTGACGCGCCGTTCCCGACCGGAGCATATTTTGGCCCGCTTGAAACCGTTGATACGATTCTTCAATCTGGTTAGTCTTTGCCAGTATACGCGCCTTGTGATTTTCAATTCGCGCACGCAACGGAGAGTTATCCGGAAGTAGTTTTTCGGCTCTTGCAAGCGCGTCGAGGGCGGACGTATAGTCTTCGAGGATGTAGTGAAGCTCGGCAAGGTCGATTTCAGCTGTGGCTACAGAAACGGGATCTGCCGGAGCCGCGCGCAATTCATTCAGGTATCTGAGCGCGGCGGAGTAATCCAGCAGGGCGATTGATGCCCGTCCGAGGCCTGACAGCGCCTTATACTTTTCAGGCACCTTTTTCAATCTGGCCTCGTCCAGCTTTGAATTTGCCGTCGAAAAATTATCCTGTGCAAGCTTCCACTCCTCAATTTCGAGGTTGATTTCGCCCATGAGATTGTAGCAACGGCTCTCGGCAAGTACGTCCTGACGGACTATACTGATCGCTAAAGCGTCTTTGATAAGGTTCAACGCGTTAGCCGGTGCCGTGTTCTTTATTGCCTCCGCTTCAGTGAGCAGGTCATTCAACTCGCGTTGTGATGATTCCCTTTTCAGTTTACTATAGCTGGGCCGCGACTCCTTTTTTGTCTCCTTCTGAGCCACTGCGGCAGTGGCAGCGCAAAGGAGTACACAAATCAGCATTAGCCTGGTCATATAACCGACAAGTTAATACATTATTCATTTGTCTATTTTTCTGCTTTTGACGGATTTTCGCCGCTTCACAAAGTCTGGATCAGTGTTCCCTAAGTCATATCCGGGCTTCACTCAGTCTGGCTATTTTGTTCTCTTTTTTTAGCGAAAGTTTAGGGAAAAATAATTGTCTATGAACATCACGAAAAACTTCCCTGAATGTGGCAAAGCCTTGTTCAGCCTGTTCCTGAGTCTGGTCTTAATCTCCGGGACCGCATTTAGCAATTCCCCGGAATCCGGTGAACCAAATGGCAAAAACCAAAGCGTGATGCTGGCACTGCTTCTGGATACCAGTAACAGCATGGATGGCTTGATTGACCAGGCAAAGTCGCAGTTATGGCGGATTGTAAACGAACTATCGCGTGCGCAGTGCGGCGACGGCACGAAACCAAACATCCGCATCGCTTTATATGAATACGGGAACGATCGTCTACCCTCGTCGGAAGGATATATTCGCCAGGTAAGCCCGTTAACTGATGATCTGGACCTGATTTCCGAGCGCTTGTTTAGCCTGACTACGAACGGAGGCAACGAATTCTGTGGCCAGGTAATACAAACTTCACTGAACCAACTGGATTGGTCTACATCGCAAGCCGACCTCAAGATGGTTTTTATTGCGGGAAATGAGCCATTCACGCAGGGAGAGGTTCCGTATAGCGCGGCATGTGCGCTGGCCCGGGAAAAAGGCGTTATTGTCAACACGATCTTTTGTGGGAATTACACTGAAGGAATCCGTACTGCGTGGAAAGCCGGCGCTGAGTTAACCGGTGGAAGTTATATGAGCATTGAGCAGGACCGCAGAACGGTTTACGTTGCCACACCTTATGATGCACGAATTGATGGCCTGAATGATCAACTGAACCGCACGTACATATATTACGGTTCCGAAGGTCAATCCAAAAAGGAATTGCAGTCGGCCCAGGATCGCAATGCCGAAGCCTATGGGCAGGCGAATAAAGTTGAACGTGCCATATCCAAGAGTTCCCATGCCTACAGGAATTCAACCTGGGATCTGGTGGATGCCGCAAAAGAAAATGAAGAAGTAATTATTCAAACCAAACCCGAGCAGCTACCGGCAGAAATGCGAACCATGTCGGTGGAGCAACGGAAATCCTACGTGAAGGAAAAAAGTGCAGAAAGGGCCCGGATACAAAAGGAGATATCTACACTTAGCACTAAGCGTCAGGAATACATTCTTGAAAACACGCCAAAAGACAAGACACAGGGTATGCTAGACCAGGCATTGATGGACGCCATAAAGCGACAGGCTAAGACCAAAAATCTGTCGTGGTAATATTCAAATACGCGTAATCGAAAGTCAAAGAAAGGGGGTTAGCCCCTTTTCTTGTTTATGGCTCTTGCCGGTTTCTTCTAACCTTACGAATTATGATATAAAGTACTAGCATGAGGAGCGGCACTCCCAGGTAAAACCACACATTACCCGATTCGGTAAAGTCAACAGGTTCAGTTTGGTGAGGGATGTCTTGCGGAATCTGAACCAGCAAAGCAAACGGATACCATGTCAGTGATACGAGGAAAGCGAATGCAATTTTAGCGGATATAACCATGGCGAACTATTTGAGATACCTGACAAAAGGCCGTGATTCGTCGTACGCTGACGAGCCTGGCCACCAATCAGGGTATTATTTTAATGCCACCGGATAAATTTGGATTGTTTGCCTATATTCGAAAAACGGCTGTACACTTTTATGAAGACAGGATTGTCTCTCCTCCTGACGTGTTTTTGCACGCTTGTGTTTGCACAACAAGCCCTCATCGAACCGGACAACCCCTCGCCGCGAGTAGGTGATAATGTTATTCTAAGCATCCTGCTTTTAAATATTGATTCGGCGAACGGAGGGCCGGTGGATCAGGAGAAAAGGATCGCATCGGGTTCACTCAGGCTATCACAGACACTCCGGGATACGGGTGCTGTAAATATTGGGCCGTTCTCTTTCACAGTGAATAATAACACCTACGAAGCGCCGGCCATTACTTTGCAAATACGACCGTCGCTTCCGGGAAATGAAGCCAAAGGACTTTGGGCCAGCGTCGTTAAATCCGGCGGGTACATTTACGTGATCGTCGAGCAGCGGATTCCCACTTCCGTTAAACGGGATCCCGCCAATCCGAATACCCTCGTCCTGGCCACAGATGAGCCGGAGTTTGCGGACCTGATCACAGAACGCATGGCGAAATTCGGCCTGGAGTTTATTTCGAGTAGTGTGAACATGGAGACGCAAATGATCGAACGTCGTGGATCCGCTGTTAATGTGTCGTATCGCCTCGCGTCGTATAAATTTCGTTCGGTAGATTCGATTGCCAAAGAGGTGCGGATTGATAATTCGTTCTTCTCGAACTTTCCCAAAGGCGTAAGCTTTCAAGAGCCGGTCCTGAAGTAGCTACCGCCCCGGCAACGGCCCGAATGATTGAAGTTGAATATCAAGTAAATGAAAATCAAAAAGTTACCCTTTGGCTACGTCGCTGTTGCCTTCACGGTTTTCAGTCTCCTGTCAGCGCAGACTTCCGACCCGTCTACATCGGCGAAAGCATTGTTCAATGGCCGCGACCTCTCAGGATGGCATGCGGATGTTCCGGCAATGGATAACGACCCATCGGTTAAAAGTCCTTTTCTCGTTAGAAATAATTTGCTGGTAAGTCTGGGTACCCCGAATGGCCATCTGATCACAGACTCCGTTTACGAAAATTATCGTCTCGAAGTGGAATACCGTTTCGCGGGCGTGCCCGGCAATTGCGGTGTGCTGGTCCACGCCTCCACACCACGGGCGCTTTATAGTATGTTTCCGAAATCCCTCGAAGTACAGATGATGCATGAAAATGCCGGGGATTTCTGGTGCATCGTCGAAGATATCGAGGTGCCGGATATGGAAAAGCGTCGCGGACCAAAATCCGAATGGGGTATTGTTGAAGGAAAACAGCGCCGCATCGTGAACCTTACCGACGGCTCGGAAAACAAGGTTGGTGACTGGAATACGATGGTCATTGTTTGTCTGAACGACCAGGTCAAGGTATGGGTGAACGGCGACCTGGTTAATCATGGATTCAATTGCACAGCCCGACGGGGCCAGATCGCCGTTCAGGCAGAGGGTTCAGAGGTGGAATTCCGTAAACTTGAATTGACGCCGGTTACAAAAATGCCCTGATTTTTTTTCCAAAGGCTGCATCATTTCAAGCTCGTTTCCGTCATTAAGGAGCAGCCGATATGGACATCACCCCCACCTGGATTCGAATTCACAAAGAGCTGGTCATTTTCATTCTTAAAAAAGTGAAAGACCGCGTCATTGCAGAAGACCTCCTCCACGACGTCTACCTCAAGGCGTATGTGAGATCGAAACAGTTAAGAGACGCTGACAAAATCAACGGCTGGATCTACCGGATTGCTCAAACGACAATCGCGGATTACTATCGGAACCGGGAAAGGTCCCCCCTCATCGAGTCGGACGATTCCCCGGATTCTTCCAACTATAATGAGTGTGTCTCTGACTACCTCGCTTCTCTGGTTCAAACCCTTCCTACAAAGTACCGCCAGGTGCTGGAATGGTCCGAACGCGAAAACCTTAGTCAGCTACAGATCTCGGAGCGACTTCAGATTTCGTATGCGGGAACGCGTTCGCGTGTGCAACGCGCCAGAAAAATGCTCCGGGCAAGATTTGAAGCCATGTTCTTTGTACAAACCGACTCATACGGTAACGTCACGGTTTGTGAAAATCGAAAAAACAGCCCCTGTGATTGCCGGGAAATGCATCAATCTCGCCGATCCTCCGTCATCTCTGAAAACTCTTTATGAAAAGTATTGTCTTTCTTTTTTTGATGGTCTCCATGACTGCGTTTTCACAGGATTCCCACAAGAAGCAACTCCCAAACGGGCCGATTAGCTATTACAAGTTGCTTCAGGCGTTTAGTCCCGCCCCGGTCGATGAAGCCCATGAACTCGACACCCTTCGGTTTGTTTTTCCACAGCCAACGGTCGATAGAATTCTCTCATTGAAACCATGGTACCTTCAGGGAACCAGTGAATATACTTTTAAACTTCCCCCGCCCCCGGCTAACAGCTCAGCACAGACCAGAGCAGAGTTGAATTTTTTGCTTAATCTTCAATCACAACGCTCAGCGCTGGACGTGGAGAGCAGCAAAGTGATGGCGGGCATATATTACCCCGTGAACACCACGCCGGAGGATACAAACTACCGCGTCTACCGGCGCAATCTATTCCATATTGGAAGATCCATCGGCACCTGGTTCACGCCGGAGAATCTTCCCGTTACCGCTGACTTTCTTGTCAACGTTGGTAAAGATGCGCATTATTTTATCTGGCAGTTGAAGTATAAATACGCGCGTGTACGACCGTATGTACTGGAGCCCGAAATTGAGAACCTCGAAGAAACAGATTGGGCAGCCTATCCCAGCGGTCATGGCTCCAATGCCTACATCCACGCTTTTATCCTGCAGGAGCTCGACCCGGCTTCTTCAGATATATTTCTGCGGGACGCCTTCGAAATGACCCGGTCCCGCGAAATCCTTGGTGTTCATTATCCATCGGACGGTGAATCGGCGAGGCTTTTTGCGCGGCAGTTCGTAGACGAGCTTCTTAAAAACGAGGCCTTTCAATCGGATTTTGCCCGTGTTAAACTGGAATGGAAGGAAAAGGCTTTGGAGCGATTCGAAAAGCCTGTGCACATCCAAGCCGCTCTTCCCGGAAAAACGGAGTCTTGTGCGACGAAATGTAAGTAGCTCGCGCTTCACGGACCGCCGTAGCCGATAATTTGACAACCATCACGCAGGTCGTAATCGTGGATCATTGCCGCAAATGCGGGGAAGAACTATATTTCCGGTATGAACAAGGTCCTGCTTTTCGCTTTTGCGCTGGTGACTGCATTTCTGATTTTAGGATGCGAAGATAACGAGCCTCAAAATGGCAGCGTCGAATTTGATTTCCTTCACCAGGTTGAAGATGAGCCAGTTGCCTACAACGACCTTCGGTATACCAACGCCGCCGGAAATCACTACGAAATCACCGAGATCCAATGGTTCATTTCTGATGTCGCGTTCATCACCAGGTCGGGTGCCGAAATTCCTTTACGTGCGGATGGATTTTCCCATTATATCGACACCAACATCCCGGAAACGGCGAGCTGGAAACCGACCGATCGATTACCCGCAGGGACATACACCCAAATTAAGTTCACCTTTGGCATAAAGGGCGAGAAAAACACCCCCGGCCTTTTCCCAGACCTGCCTGAAAGCAATATGGTCTGGCCCCATACCATGGGCGGCGACAAAGGCGGCTATCATTATATGAAACTGAACGGATTCTGGATTAACAATTCCGATCAGCGTATGCCGTTTAATTTTCATCTTGGTGTCGGGCAGATCTACAATTCGAAGGGAGAAGTTGTCGAATTTGTTCAAAACTGGTTCGAGGTGACGCTTCCGTTGCAACTCGAAGTACACCCGGACAAAGTCAGCAAACTCGAATTGGCAATGAACGTTGAAAGCTGGTTCGATTCACCTGTGATTTACGATCATAACCAATTTGGCAGCATGATCATGACAAATCAGGAGGCGATGGGCATCATCGCACAAAATGGAAAGGACGTTTTCGACGTTAAGGTGATAGACAATTTTTAAGGCGATGTTATCTGGAATTCGTTTAGGTCTTTTGCTGCTGAGCATTCTGGTCTTCGGCGCCTCGTGCGTCCTGGTTTCGTGCGAACGGAGTGACGACGAGACTGCGTATAAGCCCACGCCGTTCCAGTTTCCTTCCTTGCCGGATTTCCCTTCGAAAATGAATATCCCGGCGGAGAATCCGATGACCGTTGAAGGCGTCGAATTGGGCCGGCACCTCTTCTACGACGGAAGGCTGTCGGGCCGGACGGACCCGGATTCCCTTATGTCGTGCGCCAGTTGCCACCTGCAGTCGACAGCCTTTGAGATCGGTGCAGATCATCCCCGGTTCAAAGACGGCCATCCGCGGGGAATTCCAACCCTGGAATACCCTGAAGGTAAACCGACACCCCATGTGATGTTACCGGTGGTCAATCTGGTGTACAACAATGCCGGGTACATGTGGAACGGTTTCCTGGAAAATTCAAATAATGCTACCGGCATGCCCGGATACGATTTTACGGGTGTGAACAATCTGAACTTCAAGAATCTTGAGGCCTTCACGTACATGGCAATCGTGGCCCATCATGAAATGAATGGTACTATCGCCATGACCGTTGCCGCAATAGAAAACGACCCATTATATCGCGAAATGTTCAGGAAGGCCTATGGAAGCCAGGAGATTACAGCCGATAAGATCAGTATGGCTATATCGCAATTCATCCGATCAATCATAAGCTATCGGTCGCGTTATCATAAATGGCTGCGCAACGAAGCTGAGCTGACCGAAGCAGAACTTCGCGGCCACGACCTGTTTTTCTCCGAAGAAGCGGATTGCTTTCACTGCCACGGCGGAACGGCGCTGCTTACCAGCTTTGAATATTTCAACAACGCAAAGGATGCCGAATTTTCAGATTCCCGCGACCGCCACTCCATTACAAAACAACCCTGGGATATCGGAGCCTATCGCGCGCCGTCTTTGATCAACATTGAACTTACCGGTCCCTATATGCATGATGGCCGGTTCAAAACCCTTGACGAGGTAATCGATTTCTACTCCGAAGGATTAGTCTATTCACAATATGTTCACCCACTGATGAAGTTTGTCCATGATGGTGGCGTTAATCTTTCGGACGAACAGAAAGCCGATCTGAAAGCATTCCTGCTGACGCTGACCGATCACGAACTCCTGACTGACGCTAAGTATGCTGCTCCGGAAGCAATCCGTGAGTGGCTTGCTCATTAATAACATTTGCCGGCACGGGTATTCTTTTTTAACCTTCGGACGATATCTTGCCGGCTTTGATAAAAAACAAGTTCAAGAGGTTACGAAAACGATTTGCGGTCCCCGAAACTCCGGAGGTAAGCGGGGGAACAAATGCCGGAGCAGTCGATAAGATTTCGGCTTTTCCTGCGTTTCGCAATCCCAATTACCGGTTTTTCTTTTTCGGTCAGTTCGTCTCAGTTGTGGGAACGTGGATGCAGATCGTTGCACAGGGTTGGCTGGTACTTGAGTTGTCCGATTCAGCCTTTTACCTCGGAGTGATAGCCGCCCTTGCCACCACCCCGTCGCTGTTGTTTTCTCTTTTTGGCGGCGTGGTCGTAGACCGGTTCAGCAAGAAAAACGTCCTCTACTGTACCCAACTGAGCAACATGGTCCTTGCGCTCACACTGGGGTTCCTTACGCTCTACGATGTCGTAACGATTCCCATAATCGGCGTGATTGCATTTCTCATGGGGACCGTAAACGCGGTAGATGCGCCAGCGCGGCAGGCTTTTGTATCGACCATTGTTACCAGAAATGAACTCCCCTCAGCGATTGCCATGAACAGTGGAATATTCAACGCTGCCCGTGCGGTCGGGCCGGCAGTATCCGGCGTTCTGATCGCCTCTGTAGGATCGGGCATGGCGTTCATTATCAACGGCGTTAGTTACATCGCACTCATGTTCGCCCTTTACTTTATTCGGTACCGTGAAAAGATCAAAGCTCCGTCCGGCAAACCGTTTCACGCCATCAAAGCAGGGGTACGTTATGCGCTGACTCATCCGCTGATCCGTGTCCTCCTTCTATTCACAGGGATTCTTTCCGTCTTTGGTTGGTCCTACTCGACGCTGATGCCGTTTATCGCGAAAAGCATTTATCAACTGGAGGCTCAGGGTCTTGGATACATGTACACTGCCACCGGGCTGGGTTCCGTTCTCGCAACACTGCTCGTAGGTGCATATGGTACAAAGATCTCGAGGATATGGTTTCTGATTGGCGGCAATGTTTTGTTCGCTATCTCACTACTGCTTTTCAGCTTCGCTCCACCGCTTCCACTAGCGCTGGTCCTGCTGTTTTTTATGGGAATGGGCCTGCTCTCCCAGGCCGCAACCATGAATACCGTCATACAAACAGTGGTGCGAAATGAATTCCGGGGCCGCGTAATGAGCATCTATGTATTGATGTTTCTCGGGCTCGCACCATTGGGTAATTTTGAAATAGGATTTCTTAGTGAAAACTTCTCCGTTGCCGTAGCACTATCGTTCAATGCTATTCTGGTCTTGCTCGCGGGCCTGAGCATATTCTATTATCGAAACCAGATTATTCAGGCTTATCGCACCTATAATCAACACAGCGAAAATATCAACACTGCCAAATGAAGCCAGCATCTGTAACGGGGTAATTTCGTATCTTACTATTCAGACCAGTATGTATGTTGTCTTCGATCACAAATATCCTAAGGAGCCGTATTTCCGCTTTTCTCCAATACGAAAGCAAATGGTTTCCGCGAATTGTCCGGCTTGTCTGGATTGGCTGTTTCGCTGGAATCATTGGGGTGTGGCTGTACATCTCGCTGGTGATCTGGAATCCTTTCAACTGGTTTGGCGGGATGCCATCACTGACGCAGGTTGAAAATCCCGAAAATGATCTTTCCTCGGAAGTGATATCTTCGGACGGCGTACCCCTCGGCCGATACTTCCGCTTCAATCGCAGCCAACTTTCGTACGAACAGCTTCCACCTCACCTGGTCAGGACTCTGCTGATCTCTGAAGACCACCGCTTTTATGACCATTCGGGAATGGACTTTATCTCGTACATCCGGGTACTCTACGGAATCGTTACCTTCAATCTTCAGGGTGGAGGAAGTACACTTTCACAACAAACCGCCAAAAACCTTTTTGATACACGCGGTGAAGAACTCCAGGGAACGCTGGGAAAGCTGGCCCCTCCGCTGGACCTGCTGATCAGCAAAACAAAAGAATGGATCCTAGCCGTGAGGTTAGAGAAAAACCTCACCAAAGAAGAAATCATAGCCTTGTATCTGAACACAGTTCCGTTTAATCACAACGCTTTCGGAATAAAGATCGCGACCGAGACGTACTTCAACAAAATGGTGCGCGATCTGACCCTTGAAGAATCTGCTCTCCTTGTCGGGATGCTGCAAAGCCCTTACGTATTCAATCCGGTTCGCCATCCGGAACGGGCGTTGCGAAAACGTAATGAAGTAATCCGAAAGTTATACCGGCATGGCTATCTTTCAGAAGACAAATACGATTCGTTGCGAAATCTTCCCCTCAGGCTTGACTTTAATGTACAAAGCCACGACCTCGGGCTCGCTACGCATTTCAGGTCGTTGATCAAGAAGGATTTGCTCAAATGGTGTAACGAAAAGGGTTACGACCTTTTTGAATCGGGATTGAAAATTCACGTCACTATCGACAGCCGCCTTCAGCGCATGGCTGAGGATGCTATGCAAATCCATATGGCCGGGCTCCAGAGGGATTTCGATAACGCGTGGGGTACACGTGATCCGTGGGTTGATAACACTGGTAACACCCTCGCCGGATTCCTTGACCGAAAGATCCACCAAACAGAACAATACCGGAGCCTCGTAAAAAAACATGGGGCCGGTTCGGACTCCGTTGAAATTGCTTTGAATAAAAAACGGCCAATGAAGGTTTTTTCCTGGCAGGGTGAAAACGACACACTGATGAGTGTCGTGGATTCCGTACGATACTATAATCGCTTTCTGAATACAGGGCTTATGTCCATGAACCCGAACACAGGAGAAATCAAGGCGTGGGTAGGTGGAATTGATCACAAGTATTTCAAGTACGACCACGTCTTTCAGGCGCGGCGCCAGCCAGGTTCAACGTTTAAGGTTTTCGTTTACGGCAAAGCGATGGAAGACGGGTTTTCTCCCTGTTATGTGATGAACGATATCTCACCATCGATAAATATTCACGGAAAGATTTACCAGCCCGTTAATTCCAATGGCACGTATGGCGATGGGAAAAAGTACACCCTGCGCTCGGCGCTCGCCAAATCATTAAACTCTATTACCGTTCAACTGACGGAGAAACTCACTCCCGGAAATATTGCCGATTTTGCCAACAGAGTAGGTATAACCAGCAAAATCGATCCGGTGTATTCATTGGGACTTGGTACAAACGACGTTTCACTCTTTGAGATGGTAGCATCGTATTCGGCTTTCGCAAACCTGGGAATTTATACACACCCGTACTACATCTCGCGGATCGAAGACAAACATGGCAACACTATCGAAACGTTCACCCCGACGCGGCGACAGGTGATGGACGAACTCACGGCATACAAAATGGTTTACATGTTACGCGGAGTGGTGGAAGAAGAAGGGGGTTCGGCCAAATCCCTAAGCGAAACTGTGCTTGAAGATAATGAAGTAGGTGGCAAAACCGGAACCACAAACAACGCTTCAGACGGATGGTTTATCGGCATTACACGTGATCTCGTTACCGGCGTGTGGGTCGGTGGCGACGAGCGAAGTATTCATTTTCCAAATTGGGCGATGGGTGCTGGCGGAAGGTCGGCCATGCCCATGTGGGACCTGTTCATGCAAAAGGTATATCGGTCACACGAAGCCTTCCATAAAGGGCCCTTCAAGAAACCCGGCCGCGAAATTGACGCGGAAGATTTCAATTGCCTGATCCCTGAATCCCCCTATAATCCTGTTGAATTCGAGTAGCGTACCTGCAGGCATTGCTTTTTTCCTGTAGGAATTAAAAAAACATGAAGCAACGCGAAATTCAGGATAAGGAAAAGACGATATGGACGTGTACCCAGGCCTTTTCGGGAACGAATGGTAAGGCTGCAAAAGAAGCTGCGGAAAAAGCTACGGATGCGGGTAAGGTAACGGTGGTCTGTACACCTTCCGGTGGGGAACAAACAGTGCGTCTTGAGCTCACAGATGATTGGGATACAAATACGTCTGACGAGGCCCTCCTGGAAGCACTTCTTGCAGAAAGAGAACAACGCTAAACCGGATTACGCTATCGGCTGATAACCTGATATGCTTTTTCTCCATCACGCGTTGTTTCGCGAATTACACGAGATTCCTGTAGCTCTACCAGCATCTGATCTATCATTGAGGATTTCTCAGCACCAAGATGAGCAAGGAGCTCATTATAGGTTTTCGTGTCATTGGGTGCTTTCCGAAAACTGGTGATGTAATTCAGGATATCAATCTTTTTCATATAGCGGATATTTACGTGCTCGTTGCCAAAATGGTTTTGGAAAACCACCATTGTAAAGCGCCATTTTTTCTAGTGGATCAATTGGTATAGTCATAAAAAAAGGCTGTCAACACGACAACCTTTCCGGTAACGAATCGTCCGGTATTACTCGTATTTCAGAACGGCGGCCGGATTCTGTCCCGCTGTACGCGTCACCTGGAAAATCACTGTAACCCCTGCGATGGTAATGCTGGCAACGGCCGCGAGCAAAAACACCCAGAGCGATATTTCGGTTCTGAACGCATATTTCGACAACAAGTCGCTGGCATAGTACCATGCAAGCGGAATGGCGATAGCATTGGCGATAAGAATCCATACCGCGAAATCTTTCAACATCAGGGCGGAGAGTCCCGCTGTGTTTGCGCCAAGTGCCTTTCGTATACCCATCTCTTTGCGGCGCTGTTCGGCGATGTACGAGGCGAGGCCATAAAGTCCGAGGCACGATATCACAATAGCCAATAAGGTAAAGTATCCGAAGATTCGAGCATTCTGGCTCTCTGTACCAAAGTAATTATCGTAATGATCCCGGTATAATCTGAAATCAGGAGGTAGCTGGGGAAACAGTTTCGCATACGTCCTTTCGAGATCCTGTTTCACTTTTTCAGTTTCACCATTCACGCGAACAAAACCAAAGTTGCCTCCCTGGGGACTATAGAAAATCATCAGAGGCCCCACGTCCGAACGCATGCGAACAAAATTGAAGTCGCTGACCACACCGACGATCTCGAAACGCCAGTCACCATTCTGAATCATCTTACCAACAGGCTCGTCAAAGCCAATGATTTCGGACATCCGTTTATTAATAACGACTTTGGAAATCCCGTTGATCGTATCCTGAGTTATTTCGCTATTAGCAAAATACCTTCCTTCCAGGATGCTGATCCCGAATGCGTCGAGATAACCATCATCGGCCCAGGTTGAGCTGATGAGTACATCCTGTTCGGGGTCCTTCCCTTCCCAGCTATACCCACCACCATTGGAAAATATTTCAGATGGCAAATGTCCGGCAATGGCAACATCGCTCACCCCCGGCAGTTCTTTGAGTGATGTACGAAGACCATCGATGCTTTGCTTCGCTTCATCCTCCAGTTTAAAAAAGAAAACGTTTTCTATCACGAGGCCTGTCGGAAGCGTTTTTAAAAACACAAGTTGTTTATACAGGATGATTGACGTTATGATCAGGGCAATCGACACGGAAAACTGAACAATCACCAGCGCGCTTTTGAACGTACCCCTTCCGGACACCGATGATCCTTTGAGTACAGTCGACGGAGAAAACCGCGACAGATAGAATGACGGATACAATCCGGCCAGCAAACCTGTGGCGACTGCGATGCCAATCAATGTAAGAATCATCATCGGATTGCCGTAGTCCAGTGAAAGCTCCTTTCCAATAACCGGATTGATGAGAGGCAGAAGCAATTCCACTGCCAGCACAGCAAAATTGAGAGCAATGATCGCCAGTAACACTGATTCTCCAAGAAACTGGAAGATCACCTGGAACTTACTAGCGCCAACCGTTTTCCGGATGCCGATTTCTTTGGCCCGTCGTACACTTCTTGCCGTTACGAGGTTAACGTAATTGATACCCGCTAGTGCGAGAATGACCACGCCAATAATCGAAAAGAGATACACAAACTGAATCGCTCCGCCTTTGTAGTGGAAGTTGTGCAGATGAATATCCTTAAAGGGATGAAGAAACAGTTTATCCGGCTTATCGCTAGGCTGATGCTGCGCAAGTTTTGGTTCCAGTTTCTTTTGGAATGCCGCTACATCGGTTCCCTCATGAAGAAGCAACAAGACATTGACGGCATTCATGCCCCAGTTCGAAAGATCCTGACCAAGCTTGCGATGATATTCGATAGGAAGAATGATATCATAACGAATACTCACATTGGCCGGAAGATTTTCGTATACGGATGTAACAGTGAAGTCATCCTTTCCATTAACGTGAAACACCTTTCCTACTGCGCTCTCATCACCAAAATATTTGACGGCGGTTTTACGTGATATGGAAACGGAATTTCCGTCGGGAAGGGGATTCGCCGGATCGCCTTCAATCAGATCAAACCTGAACATATCAAAGATCTCTTTGTCAGCCATAGTTACCGGCTCATCAAAGGTCTTTTCCTTAAACTGAAAAAGGAACCGGTTCCACGCATCGAGCCTTGTCACCTTCTCAATTTCCGGAAACTCGTTAACAATCTCGTCGCGGAATGGATACGGTACGGGTGTGAAATTGTACACATTATTATCGAGATGAACGTCGCGGAATACCATAAAAATCCGATCCACCTTTTTATGGTATCGATCGAAATCAACCTCATACCGAACGTACAGGAAGATTACGATAAATCCGATTAACCCTATGGCGAGACCGAAAACATTAATGAATGCAAAAGCCTTCTGACGTGCAAGGTTTCGTAAGATCACCTTGAGATAGTTGGAAAACATAGTGTTTTTGTTTGCTCTCCTTATTCAACCGGGATGCCAGAACAGAAAACCCCTTAGAAATGATGAAAATCAACTTTTCCATGGTGGGAATGGGAAGCACTGTAAAAAAATTTTACATTGTCATGTCCATATTCTTTACACAATGCCTCCGAAATCCATTCTGATTATCGACGACGACAGGGATATCCTCGACGCCTTAACCGTACTGCTGGAGGATGAATTCGACCGGATTGTAACCGAATGCAGCCCGAACCGCATTCCTGCTTTGCTGAATGAAGAATGGAATCTGATCCTTCTTGATATGAATTTTTCGGCGGGAATCAACACAGGAAACGAAGGCCTGTTCTGGCTTGGCGAAATCCGTCGGAAAAGGCCAGATGCGTCGGTAATATTGATGACGGCGTACGGAAAAATTGACCTCGCCGTCGAAGCCATCAAGCGTGGCGCACGTGATTTTGTACTGAAACCATGGGACAATACCAAACTTCTGGCCACGTTGAAGACGAGTCTGCAAAAGAGAACGTCACCCGAACACGAAGATCTCGAACCAGCTCAATCGTCATCAAATTTTGTTGAAGGAAACTCGGCGGCGATGCAGGAACTGCAAACAAACATCCGAAAGATGGCAACCACAGACGCGAGCATTCTGATTCTCGGGGAGAATGGAACTGGAAAAGAGGTTGTCGCCAGGGAAATCCACCGAGCTTCGCGGCGGGCGGGGAAAATTTTCCAGTCGGTAGACATGACGACGCTTTCCGATTCGCTTTTCGAAAGCGAGTTATTCGGTCACCGAAAAGGCGCCTTTACGGACGCGAAAGCTGACCGTAAGGGGCGGTTTGAAAGCGCTGACGGTGGAACGTTGTTCCTCGATGAAATTGGAAACCTCCCATTACATTTGCAGGCAAAACTGCTAACCGCCCTTCAGAAACGAAGCGTGGTTCCCGTGGGATCTAACACCGAAATTCCCTTTGATGTTCGCCTGATAACGGCCACAAATGCGCCGCTTCCCACCATGGCGGAGCAGGGCAAATTCAGGCAAGACCTGTTGTATCGCATCAACACGATTACGCTGCAAGTACCACCGCTGAGGGAGCGCGGCCATGATATAATTGCCCTTGCCGAACACTTCCTGAATACTTATGCGGGTAAATACGACAGACCAACTCCCGGACTACCCGCAGAAACGAAAGATGCGCTCTTGCGTTACCACTGGCCTGGCAACGTGCGGGAGCTGCAGCACACCATGGAGAAAGCTGTAATACTTGCATCCGGTTCATCGCTCCTCGTCTCAGACCTCAATTTATCAACTTCATCCAGGCCCGGTCCTTCGGCTCGTGCGCGTACCCTCGATGAGATCGAGCGGGATGCGTTGATTGAGGCCCTGCAAACCAATCAGGGAAACATTCTCCAGGCGGCAAAATCACTCGGGATTACCCGTCAAACCCTTTATAACAAAATGAAAAAATATGGGATTTAAGGGGTACCGGTTACATCTTGTCATCAGGCTTACCTTACTCGTGGCAAACAGTGTGCTCTTTGCAGCCAGCCTGCCTCTGGAGGGGTATTGGGCACTGAAAGGGAATCTCCTGCTCGTCCTGTTAGTTCAGATCTATATTCATTTCAGATTCCTCACCCGCTGGCAACGCGACCTCGGTCTTTTTGCCACGTCTGTGAGATATGACGACTACTCAATCGTGTTTCGCAAAGGCAAGGAAGGTGATGCATTTCCCGAGATTTACGATCTCCTTAATGGTGTAACGGAATATGTGCGTCGCATCAAGTCTGAATATGTTCAGCAACACCAATATTTCAGGCACGTCGTCGAAAACGCGCAGGTCGGAATTTTCGCTTATGATCAAAAAGGAAATGTTGTGCTAAGCAATAAGACAGCCCTTGATTACGCGGGGGTCGCGGAACTGAAACAGATTCATCAATTGAAGGAATTGAACCGTGAACTCTATGAACAACTTGTTCATCTCCGGCCCGGGCTGCCCCGGCTTCTCACCCTGAGACGAGGTCAGGTGCAAAAAATCTCGGCACGGCTGTCGCAGATAATGATTGATCAAAAACCCGTATTCCTTTTGTCGCTCCTGAATATCAGTCCGGAATTGGAAGAGAACGAACTTCAGTCATGGCAGGACCTGATCAACGTGTTAACGCACGAGATCATGAACAGCGTGACACCGATCAATTCCCTTTCCGGAAGTATGATGAAATACCTTGGTCGCATTGAAGGCAATGAAGAACCTGTGGCGAAAGCCCAGGCCAGCCTGGATGTAATCGGTCGCCGGTCCAAAGCACTAATGGATTTTGTTAATCGGTATAGAGAAGTAAGCAACGTGCCAGCACCACGGTTGCAGTCTGCCAAGGCTGGCGAACTTATTTCGGCGGTTATGCTTCTATTCCAGGAAGATCTCCAGGACATTGACGCTTCCGTAAATGACCGCTCAGACGCCATCCTGATGGATACTTCCCAGATTGAACAAGTACTGATCAACCTGGTCCGCAACGCCATTCTTTCCATGAAAGAAAGCAGTTCGAAGAAGCTGACCATATCGGTAGATCAGGGAAGCGGAGCGACGCGAATTTCGATAACCGACACGGGCAGCGGAATATCGCCCGATGTACTGGATAAAATATTCATTCCGTTCTTCACCACCCGGAAGGATGGTTCCGGAATTGGTTTGACTTTATCGAAACAAATTATGCACCGGCATGGAGGTCAGATTCTTGTTTCGAGCGAACCCGGAAAAGGTTCGTCGTTCGTACTTGTATTCAACGAGGACAATCAGAAAACAAAATACTAATAGTGAATATTATCCTGTTTGGTGGAACCGGTCATCTTGGCGGCCATATTGCCCACGAAGTTAAACGACAAGGACATAGTCTGACCGTTGCAGTTCGTGATCCGCTAAAAGCACGCCGACTTTCTGTGCCCTGTGATAAAGTAGTTGCATGCTCTTTCACCTCTGCGTCGATGCCGGATATTTTGAAGGGACACGATGTCGTCATCTCCGCTGTTGGTAAAAGTCTCTCGCCATCCGATAAAAGTACGGCGACTTTTGAAGAAGTCGATCTCCAGATCAATCGGCTGATCCTTAACAACGCGCAGGAAAATGCGGTCAAAAAATTCGTCTACATTTCAGCCTTTCACGCTGAAAGATACCCCACAATAGAGTACTTCAGGGTCCACGAGCAATTCGCAAGAGAATTAAAACAGTCTGGATTGGATTATGCCATTATAAAACCGCCTGCACTTTTTAGTGCTTTCGACGAAATGATTTCAATGGCGATGAAGGGATTTCTCTTTAATTTGGGTAAAGGAGACAAAAGAACAAACCCTATTTATGATGGCGACGTTGCCAGGATCGTTGTTTCTTCGATCAACCAGCACAATGAGGAAATCGAAGTGGGTGGTGGAAAAGTATATTCGAGGGCTGAAATTGCTTCCATAATTCAGCAATACGCTGCCCCACACCGGAAAGTCAGAACGTTGCCAGCACCGGTTCTAAAGTTCATCTTACCCTTTGTCCGGTTACTCAATAAGAACACTTACGACAAATTAGTTTTCTTCGCGGCCGTGGCGACCGTTGACATCATAGCGCCTGCCTTGGGGGAGGCTGATTTCCCGGAATATATTAGAGCAGAAGTCAATCGTCAGTCAAGGTCCTCCAGCTGACGCCGGGTTCCACTTTTCTGATCAAGATACCTGATTACCGATTTCCTGTCTGGCCCTTTGTCGCGAATTGCGGCTTTCACTTCTTCCGCCGAAAACCATGGGTACTGCTGCCTGACATACGAAACCACCCTGCGGTCGTTCAGGTCTATTCTACTGCGGTCACGACGATCCCTTATGTCTTTGTTGTCGCTCATAAAATCGTTTGTTTTCACTGGTAAGGACTAAAAAAGTATACCAGACGAACACTTCCCCCCCGGGGCGTGGCTTCTCCGAGATAAAGTTTCTGTTATAGATAAAATATGTCAGATGTCGCCGTGATAATTGTCATCCTTGAAAGAATGTTCAGAATATACTTTTGTATCATCTCTATGACAAACTCGCCGGAAATATTGAAAGGACTCTACAAAAGCATGATGGAAGGAACCATGTTGGGTCTGTTCATCAAGAACGACAGCAAACCGTCGTTTATCATTACCCGGATTAAGCGCATAAGCGATGACCCGTCCGATCCCGAAAACAAGTATGTATCATTTTCCGACACCGACATCCACGGCAATTCGATTCAAAACAATCCAGTGGCGATGAAGAACATTCTGGACATCCGGGATTTCAATGTGCTGCGTGGCGTGTAACTCGTTCCTCACTTTGCTCATTTTCCTTTTTGCAAAACTCAGTCAATAGTTGTTTCCCTGATTAATCGGGCTCAGTGAAAAGCAGCACCTGATTGCCTTCCGGGGGAATATCTTCTTGAAATGCCCATTATTATGGAACATATACGCCGTTCATATGCGAAGTGAATCCCCCCTGCGTTCCGTATTAATTCCGCATTCTGCGCAGGCTGCGCTGAAGGAAAGCGTGTTCTTTGAGAAATTCGTCAAAAATATCATCAAGAACATCGCGCATTAGCGACTTTTCCGGAAGATCATAACCAAGAAAATCGATTGGGTTGCCTAAAATGCTGCTTCGGGTTTGCTCTATGAAGTCCATCCACTGATCGTACGGCATGTCTTTCCGTTTATCGTTTATCATTACGAAGAACGGCTTTAATGCGAACCTGAATCTTGCTTTGTATCTTTTGAAAAGAACACCCATGGCGATACCGTTATATCCGGTCAAAACCAAAGATATTGTCTATGAGCCTACTTTTTCCGAAAAGACGATTATGTTTTCGTTAACGGATTTAACATTGAAATAACAGAGAACATGTGCCCCTTCTCCCGAGGGGTAAGGCAATCAACCAAAAAGAGCAAAGGCTACCAGCAGGGTAATGATGATATTAAATAGCTGCGCCGCAAGGAACCCGATCAAGGGTTTTTTACTTTCGGCGTTGAATATTTCGGAGAACCGCGTCTCCAGACCGATACTTGTAAATGCCAGCACAAACCATAAGTTCTGGATGCTCTTGATACTCTCTTTGACCCCGGCGACCGTTTCCGGTGAAAGTAAAAATGAAAAAACGAGAGACGCGACAATGAATCCAAGAACAAATTTTGGAAAGCGGTCCCATATTATCTGAAGCGTCGGCTTGCCTACCGTGCTCTCTGATGCCGGTTTGTTCGTATAAGTCCAATAAACGCTGATGGCGAACGCTGCCAGTCCAAGCAGTACGTTCTGCGAGAACTTTACAATAGTACTTATCTTTAATGCTGTCTCGCCCACCAACGTACCTGATGCCACGACAGCCCCTGTAGTGTCAATACTTCCACCCAGCCACGCACCAGTTACCTCTTCCGGAAAGCCAAAGGTTTTGGCGATGTACGGCATCACAATCATCATGGGTATGGCCGTAATGAGAACGAGCGAAATAACGTAAGAAAGCTTTTTCGGATCCCCCTTGATTGCACCGGCCGTGGCAATTGCAGCCGAAACACCGCAGATTGAAACCGCGCTGGATATCATGATTGTCAATTCTTCATCGATTTTGAGCTTCCTGCAGAGCCAGAAAGCGAAATACCATACGGCGACCACCACGATGAGTGCCTGAATCAACCCCAGCGACCCTGCTTTCAAAATGTCTCCGAAAATCACCGAGGCACCCAGAAGCACAAGACCAATTTTGACAAACAACTCAGCGGTAAGCGATTCCCTGATCCATGCCGGCAATGTGAAAATATTACTAACCAATAGACCTAACGTTAGACTAAAGATAACGGCCTCCAGGTTCAATCCTTTAATCTGTGCATTACCGGCAAGAATCAGTGCAAATACCGTCAGCACGGCGACGAAAGGAAAAACGATGAGAACATTGCGGATGGGCTTGCCGGTTAGCCACGTCGCCGCTACAGCGAAAGCGTATAAAAACAGGAACTGCATGCCGATCTTACCCAGGTTGGATGCGCTGAAAACCGAGTTGGCGAGATCCGCAGAACCCTTCCACGAGAATCCCGGAACAGGCACTATAAATCCGGACACTGCCAAAAGAATAATTATGAAACCCAGAAAGACAATAACCCAGTCTTCCTCAAGCGCAAACCTTTTTGATGGTGATGTCATGAAGTCAGGAAATACTGTCCTAAAGTAAGCACAAATTTTTAAAGAGCGGTCACTGACGAAAAGTTGTTGTCCATGCTAGTCTTCCGGATTGTTTTTAAGCATCCCCAACAAGTGCTGCGCTCCAGATGTAACCACGTCAGAATTCCTATCCACCGAGCCAGGAATCAGTACTTCGATAAACCTACCATTGATCTGCCCCGTGTTAATTTCCAACAAACGAAATCCGTGATCACCGTCGGCGAGGAAAATCCCATGCTGAGCTCCCCAACTTACTACGGATTCGACGGGAAGCACATCAGCTTCATGGGCATCGGAAACGAGGGTAGCGGTAACATACATCCCCGGTATAAAACGATCATTTTCCGCTTTAAGATGGCAATGAACACGAATGGTACGTTCCGGGGTTATTTCCCTGCCCACCAGATATACACTGGCCTGATAACGCGTCGTGTCATTGGCCAGCCTGAACTCGACGGATTGCCCAGGCGTGATGGTTGTAATATCCTTTTCGAATACGTGAAGAAGTAAGTGCAGATGGTCGACATTAATTATGCGCAGCAATGTCTCCGTTGTTTGCACAAAGTGTCCTGTTCCCTCCACGACACCGGCCACATAACCGTTAGTCGGCGAATAGACATTTATTCGCGATGTAATTTCACCATTTGAAATCTTGTCAACCGGAATACCCAGCATCTTCAATCTCGCTTCAAGGCCACGGACTATGCTTAGCGTCCCTTCATAATTGGACTTCGCCTGTTGCACTGACTTTCCGGAATTAATGCTCTCACGGGCAAGCGCTTTCTGGCGTTCATATTCAGCGGTAAGAAACTCCAGTTTACTGCTATTCTCGAGATAATCCTGTTGCATCTGAATGAAAGCCATATTTTCAAGTGTCAGGAGCAGATCACCCTTACGCACCTTCATTCCTTCCTTCACGCGAATATTCCGTACGAAACCATCGGCCGGAGGCGAGACCGTTATGTGGTTCTGAGGCGGAACGTCGATCACGCCGTTGAGGGCGAGCTCCCGATTAACAGTAGAACGGCTGATTTTACCGGTGCGAATCTGAGCCGCCTCAAGCTGCTGATCGGACAACGTAATCCGGTCTTCCGGTACAGGTCCATTATCCACCGCAGACTCTACTCCTTTCTTTTCACACGCGAAAAGAGTACCTATCAGGAGAACGAAAATTATAATACGGGTCATCATTTGGTTTCAGTTAATTGCAGTAAAGAAATCAGGTTGTCATTGAGGGAATACAGGGTGTTTAAGTATTCTTCGCGGATACTTAAAGCTTGTCTGAGATTGATAAGAAGAGAACTGTAATCCGATTCACCCTCCTGAAAAGATCGGCGGGATTGTAGAACAAGAAGATCAGCATGTTCAAGCGCAGTACCCTCAAAATAAGAAACACTCATGAGATTCTTGCGAACGCTTTCCTTAATAGTCAGGAATTCCTGTTCAAGCACAATTGCCAGTTCGTCATACCTCTTTTCTTCAACCTTTGCAGCATATCGGCTGGACCTCACGCGGGCATTAGCCGAATTGAAAAAAAGCGGAACTGTGAGCCCGAGCTGGATTCCGTGAAAGCGTTCTCCTTCACCGAAATATTGGTCCACACCATCAACTGTGTGAGTGCCAATCAGTGTTTGTGAAAAAAACCCTATGGTAAAAGAAGGTAAGGCCCTGGCTAGTTCAAATTGCTTTTCGTTTCGTGCTACAGAAACCCTTTGGGTCTGCACCCGGATCTGCGGGCTGTTCTCAATCCGATTCGTGTCCGGCAATACCGTTGGAAAAAGATTCCGTAACGTTCCTGACACGTCGGTAACATCATCGGAAACACACAGCATGGCGAGTTGCCGAAGTGACATTGTCATATCCATCCGGTTTCTTTCAAGGGAGTTTGACACCTGCATGAACTGTGATTCTGCTGCAGTCAATTCGATGCGCGTCCCTTCACCCGTCTCATAACGGATCTTCGCGACCCGACCCAGCTCCCGAAAAATCGAATCCTGCGAAAGCAATAGTTTGTGCCTTTCCTTTAAGAACAAGACCTCGTTGAATTTCCGACGCACCTTTGCCACTAGTTGCGCATTCGTCAATTCTGCTTCTTGTTCCGCTTGGGCAATTCGTGATCTTACCAGTTGATTTCCCGATGTAAAAACCGAAGGAAAGGGGATCGTCTGAGAAACCGAAATATTATTGTCGTTCCGGTGAACACTGTTGTATTGACCATAAAGGAGAGAGACCTCAGTCTGCGGTAAGTCAATGATGGTCCCCTTCAATACTTCCTGTACTTTTACACCAAGTCTTCCGGCCTGTACTGTCGGGTTTTTATCCCGTGCGAGACCAATGGCTTCGTCAAGTGAAATCACCTTCTGACCGAAGAGGCATATCGGTGTCAACAGTATTCCACCTACAATTTGTGCAATGGATATTTTCATGATTCGTTGCTTCGTTTTAGAGTTCCTTTTTCAAAGAGGTAGTACAACACGGGTAATACCAACAGGGTAAGTGCCGTGGCAGTTATGAGCCCGCCTATCACCACCGTTGCCAACGGTTTTTGCACTTCGGCCCCACTGCCATTAGAGAGTGCCATCGGAAGAAATCCAAGCGAAGCCACGAGTGCCGTCATCAGTACGGGCCGTAGTCGCGTGATTGCGCCTGAAATAATAATCTGATGGAGATCGGTGAACCCGCCCTTTCTCAGACGATTGAACTCCGCGATGAGCACAATACCATTGAGAACAGCTACGCCAAAAAGCGCAATAAATCCTACACCGGCCGAAATACTAAACGGCATGTCGCGTATCCATAAGGCGAACACACCTCCAATGGCCGACAACGGAATAGCTGTATAAATAAGCAGACTCTGCCGCACGGAGTGAAACGCAAAGTACAACAGGACAAAGATCAAGAGAAGTGCCATGGGAACCGCGATTGACAAACGCGCCTTGGCCTTCTGCAGATTTTCGAAAGAACCGCCATAGGTAACCAAATATCCAGCATCAAAGCTGACTTTTTGTGACACGAGGGTCTGCAACTCATCCACTATGCTCTCCACATCGCGGCCACGTGTATTGAATCCGACAAGGATCCTCCGTTTTGCATCGTCACGCTGAATCTGATTCGGCCCGACTTCGAGTGTAACTTCGGCAACGGTAGTGAGTGGTATCAGACCACCCTGCGCATCCTTCACGAAAATATTGCGCACATCCTCAATTGATTTCCGGTTCTCTTCCCCGAATCTCACCACGATATCAAACCTTCTTTCTCCCTCGTACAACAGCCCGGCAGATTGCCCGGCCATGCTGGTGTTTATCGCCTGGTTAATTTCCTGCACACTGATTCCATACCTGGCCAGCGCCGCGCGATTTGCGCGGATAATAATCTGGGGAAGACCTGTGACATTTTCAACGTACAAGCTTTCTGTACCGTCAATCGTGTCTACAATTTTGCCGATGGCCTCGGCGTACCCGGTAAGCTTATCGAGATCCTCGCCGTACACCTTGACGACAACATCCTGACGCGCGCCTGTCATAAGTTCATTGAATCGCATCTGGATCGGATGCTGGAAACCAAACCAGGCACCCGGAACGTTTTCGCGCAACACCGCCTCCATTTTTTCGATCATTTCGTTTTTGGACGCGGCCGACACCCATTCTGATTTGTGTTTCATTACCACCATCATGTCGGCAGCCTCAATAGGCATCGGATCAGTCGGTATTTCCGCGGAACCGATTTTAGCAACTACCTTTATCACCTCCGGAAAATTTTTGAGAAGTGCCTCCTCACCTTTGAGCGTTGCCTCGACTGTGGCGTTCAGGCTGCTGCCGGTAAGTAATCTGGTGTCAACGGCAAAATCCCCTTCATCCAGTTCCGGAAGAAATTCGCCGCCCATGGTAGTGAACAAAAACACCGCAACCGCCGCAACAAGAGTTGTCGCCGAAAGTACCACTGCCTTTTTTCTGAGAGCCCATTTTAGTATCGGTTCATATGACTGGTGAAGACGTTCCATAAATCTGTCGGAAAGATTCTTTTTATGGACGGGATTCTTGTCCAGGAATAGTGCAGAGGCCATTGGGACATACGTTACCGAAAGGATGAACGCACCCATGATGGCGAACATTACTGTTTGCGCCATAGGGCGAAACATTTTGCCTTCAATTCCAACCAATGATAAGATCGGGATATACACGATTAGAATAATCAACTGTCCGAAGGCAGCCGCATTCATCATTTTTCCCGCAGAAATAGTAACCTCTTCATCCATCTCTGATTGAGAAAGTCGCTTCTTGAAACCCGCGGCATTAATATGGTGAAGCGTGGCCTCAACAACGATGACGGCGCCATCTACGATCAGTCCAAAATCCAGCGCGCCCAGGCTCATCAGGTTGCCCGACACGCCGAAGAGATTCATCATCCCAAACGCAAATAACATCGCCAGTGGAATAACAGAAGCGACAACCAGACCCGCCCTCAGATTCCCGAGAAGTAACACCAATACCAGGATTACAATCAGGGCACCTTCCGTCAGGTTCGTGAACACCGTGTCGATCGCATCGTTAACGAGTTTTGTCCGGTCGAGGAAAGGTTCGATGATCACTCCCTCAGGCAATATTTCCTCGATCTCGACAATTCTGTTTTTCACATTCTCAATGACCTCGGAAGAGTTAGCGCCTTTTAGCATCATTACCACACCGCCTGCAGCCTCGGATTCACCATTATAGGTCATCGCCCCGTAACGAATTGCGTGACTGATTTTAACTTCGCCGATATGCCGCACCAACAGAGGAGCTCCTGATGGCGACGACCGGACCACGATATTTTTTATATCTTCTTCAGACTCGATGAGTCCTTCGCTCCGAATGAAATAGGCGTTCGATAGACGTTCAATGTAGGCACCGCCCGTATTCTGATTGTTGGCCTCTACCGCAGTGAAAACCTCGCCTAGGGAGAGATTTAAACTTCTTAGTTTCTCGGGAGAAATTGCGATCTCATATTGCTTTAGGAATCCGCCAAAACTACTGACGTCGGCAACCCCCATTGTTCCGAGCAGATGTCGCCGGACGATCCAGTCCTGAATGGAACGCAGTTCAAGAACGGAGTACTTTTGCTCGTACCCGGGTTTGGCGCGAACGACATATTGATAAATTTCGCCTAGCCCAGTCGTAACAGGTGCAAGTTCTGGTTCACCTACTCCAGGCGGGATCTGCTTCCTCGCCTCGACAAGTCGTTCCCCCACCTGCTGACGAGCCCAGTACACGTCAGTGGATTCGGAAAATACGATGGTTACTACCGAAAGACCGAAGCGCGAGAACGAACGAATCTCCTCTATGCCGGGAATGGTCGCCATGGTTTGCTCCACGGGAAATGTAACCTGGCGCTCGATGTCAAGCGCCGACTGCGATGGAGCTACGGTAAGAATCTGAACCTGGTTGTTGGTTATATCCGGCACAGCGTCGATGGCCAGATGGGAAAACGAATACACACCCCAGCCGATAAGAATCAGCGTGAGAAGTCCGACAATAAGTTTGTTTCGAATTGAAAATTGAATTAATGAATTAAGCATACTTTACCTGATAAAGTAATAATGAACATACGGGCGGGGATGCCTTACGACAAGGAAGGAGTAAAGAACCTGGGCGGCTGCCAGATGGAAAGGTGGAATTCGGTATAAACAAACGAAGGTGGTTCTTCCGACCGGTGTGAAAGCACTTCGGAATACAGTTCGAACTGTGTTTCGAAAGTATCCGGTATGCTTACAGGTGCCGGGCCGGCGTGTGTACAGTGTTCGGGGTTGAACGGAAGGTCGTGATGATCATGCTGACCGTCATGCGACGCCCCTCCGTAGTGTGAAAGCAGGAAACTAACAAAATCGACAGAACCATTTGTGTGAACGTGTTCCTGATAATGTTGAAATAGATACGGTAGCCGGATTATTTCGTGAAATTCGGTGAACGAGAACAGATATATCCCAATAAATAATATGGTTGCCGTAAACCGCATACTGAGTTAAGTTACAAGTTTACCGAAAAAATCCCAACGATGGGGATGAGGACGAAAGTAAGACCATTAAACTTTCGCTAAACTGATGGATATCATGCTGTCGGTGGATTATTAGCACAAGACGGGAGGATCTTATCGATTTTAGAAGGGAGATTTTAACACCTGTATCGAGCTTTTTTTGTTAATGAGTCGCAAGCCAAAAAAATAAACATAACCGGGACTCCAGTCTCTACCCAACGATACACTATCCAGGGCGGGGATGAAATTTTTGGTAACCTCCGGATTTATCCAGGATTTATCCGGAATCAAAATGGGTACTACATTAAATACGGCGTTTCTGAGCCCAACTCAATCTAAAACAAAGAATCAAAGCAACCAACACCTTCCGCATGGCGTCAAAATTTAGATCTGACATTGAAGGAGGATGTTAGCAACAATGGCTGAAGGCTTCGGTGATAGTAGTGCGATTATTCTGTTCGCAGCATTCTTCGTCCTTTATGGACTGGAATTCTTCTTTCCTTTGGTCAGGCGTAAATCGAAGCACCTGATTTCAAACATTCTGAGCGCTGGCGTGCTTACGCTGATCAATTTGTCGTTCACCTCTATTACGTTTCTTATTGCTGGTCTTGTGGAAAAATATCAATTCGGAATTTTCCAAAACCTGTCCGCGTCTACGGGTGTTCAGATTCTCGTCAGCATTGTGTTTCTCGATTTCTGGGCTGGCTATCTCGTCCACTTCCTGCATCATCGTTTTCCATTGCTTTGGCAACTTCATATAGTACATCATTCGGATGATCTGGTCGACGTAACAACAACATTCAGGCAGCACCCCGGAGAAAGTATTATCAGGATCGCGTTTCATCTTTCCGGTATGTTCATATTAGGAATTCCCGTTTGGATCCTGTTGATCTACCTTACGCTGTCAACCATACACGCCCAACTGGAACACGCCAATATAAAGCTGCCTGATAAAGTTGATCGTATGCTTCAATTGGTTTTCGTGACACCGAATATGCACAAGGTTCATCATTCGCGTTACCAACACGAAACCGATTCGAACTACAGCAATATCTTTTCAATCTGGGATCGTCTGTTTCGTACGTTCAAGGCCAGGCAGGAATACCACTCCATCGACTATGGCCTGGATTACCTTGAAACTGGCAGACACTATAGCTTTTTCGAATTGATCAAACTTCCCTTCAGTGAAAGTCGGCCACCAAAGAAAAGGTCTCGTGTAAAAAGTCGAACTCGTTTGACTTGACGTCAGTGTTATTGCAAGAATGACAGTCTACGCTGACAATTTTAATGTCAGCCATCCCTTTTTCAGGAAAGGCACGCATTTTGACTAATTAAGGGTGCGATCGCAACGAACTAATCTTAGTAATTCTAAAACAAAATTGAAAGGAGGAATGAGCTATGAAACCTTTAGTAAGAACAAACGGAAATCTTTTCCCGGCTCTGCCTTCATTGATTGAAGACTTCTTTACCCGGGATCTGCTTGACTCATCGACATCCAACTGGAGATCCGGCGGCGGAACGATGCCATCGGTGAACATTTCGGAGACAAACGATGAGTACCTCATTGAGGTTGCTGCCCCTGGAATGAAACGGGAAAATTTCAAGGTAGAACTTGATAACAGCATCCTCACGATTTCATCTGAAATGGAATCGCGGAGTGAAGAAACTGACAGCAAGACGAATTTCACCCGCCGGGAATTCAATTATCAGTCATTCCAGCGCAGCTTCAGCTTGCCGGAAAACAAAGTTGAAGGCGAAAAAATCACCGCACGTTATTCCGATGGAATTCTTCACATCACCGTTCCCAAGAAGGAGGAAGCGAAGGTGAAGCCCGCGAAACAAATCGCAATTTCATAATGAAGGCGGGTAATACCCGCCTTTCGCCTCCCGCTCCATCATTGAATCCATCGAGACATACGGCGTCCAGCCTGGTCGTTGGGTCTACAATCACTTTTACGTACGACAATCGGATTGGCATCGTCTTTTTCCGCTGACGAGAGTAAATATGAAAATGTAGTAACTAAAAAGAGCGGCTATGAAAAAAGTCAAATACATTCTATTAACAAGTTTTCTGTCTCTGTGCATGGTTGTCGGATTCAGTCAGGGCGTGACGACCGATACAGCGTCGTTGTCGAGTCCTTCTATCAACAACAGCGGTACCGTAACGAACGATCCTTATGACAAGCAGGAATCAAATGACGAGATCATCGGAAGCGACGTGACAGAAAATCGCGCTAATGATTTGGAAACGGGAACGGAACCTGACAACACGCCAACGGATCTGAATAATTCAGGAACGGCGACCAACCCGCAACCTCCGGGAACAACGACAAACCCTGGTACAGTGACTCCGGCCACAGGTGCGCCTGCGCCGGGTACAAGCGGGAACGATACGAGAACCACGACCGATTTTGGTTCAACGCAGCGGGAAGAAACGGGTACAACCGGAACTACCGGCGTTGGCACACAGGGAACAGGTACGCTTGGAACGCCTACGCGCTGATGATTATATATTATTGCAGGAAAAGGGCTATCGCTCGCGTGATAGCCTTTTCTTTTTGCGTATCAGGGTTTTTCATAGATGACCTTGCCCCCGACTATTGTCATAGCAACCTCGATAGAGAGTAAATCCTTATCGGGAACCGACATCAGATCATCAGTGAAGATGGTAAAATCGGCAAGCTTACCTTTTTCAAGGGAACCTTTGATCCCTTCCTCAAATGCGCCATAAGCAGCGTCGATGGTATACGAACGAAGGGCTTCTTCACGTGTCATTTTCTGTTCAGGTTCGAATCCGGTTTCCGGCTCACCACGAAGCGTCTTGCGTGTGACCGAGGCGTAGAAGCACGGAACCGGATTGAGCGGTTCCACCGGTGCATCGGTACCGTTGACAATTCGTGTTCCCGAATTCAAAAGTGCTTTCCACATATACGCTCCTTGTTCAATGCGTTTTTGTCCTAGTCTTCCGAAGGCCCATGGCCGGTCAGATGACATATGGATTGCCTGCATAGATGGAATTACTCCCAATTCCGAAAACCTGCCGATATCATTTGGATGAAGGTGCTGAGCATGTTCGATTCTGAAACGATGATCTTTTGCTTTTTCCGGGGCTTCCTTAAGGGCCGTTTCATATCGGTCAAGAATCTCCTGGTTTGCACGATCACCAATCGCATGGCTGCATACCTGAAAGCCTCCCTGAAGAGCCACCTGTGCAGTTTTAAGAACAGTATCCATTGGTAGTGTAGCCATGCCGTATGTATCCGGCCTGTCTGAGTAAGGTTCAAGCAACCACGCCCCACGCGAACCGAGTGCACCATCACAATTCAGCTTGATTGATCGTATGGTAAGGGTACCGTTTTCATCCACTTCAGGGCCTGAGCGGATGAACTCGTAAACCAGGTCGCGGTCATAACCGGTGATCATTACGTAAAGTCGGGTCGTAAGTCTGCCTTCATCCCTGAATTTCCGGAATAACTCAATGCTTTCACGGCTGGCGCCGGCATCATGGAAACTGGTTATCCCATTGGCAGCGCATTCCTCAAGAGCCAGCGTAAGCGCTCGCTCAGGATTTTCGTCACGGGGAATATATTTCGAGATGAGACTCATGGCGGGATCCTCATTGAATAGCCCGGTAGGATTACCATTAGCATCGCGCAGAATTTCGCCGCCTTCCAGGTCGGTCGATGTAGGCGACTCCTTTGAAAGCTGATTGATACCTGCGATTTGCATAGCCCGACCATTAACGAATGCCGCATGTCCGCTGGCGTGCTCGAGGTAGACCGGATTATCAGGCGACACCGCACTAAGCGCGTCGTGAACGGGAAACCCCTTGACCAGGGTGCCCGGCATCTGGGTCCACTTGTCCTGGTGCCAGCCCTCACCGATAATCCATTCTCCCGGTTTGGCTTGCTCCACTGCAGCTTTCACCTGCGCGACGATATCATCGAAACTTTTTGCACCATTTAAGTTAAGGCGCATCTTGTTGAACCCGATGCCCATAATATGCGCATGCCCCTCTATAAACCCAGGGGTCAGCGTCTTTCCTTTCAGGTCGATCACACGCGTGTCTTTACCGACAAACGCCTCGGCTTCTTTGCGGCTCCCGACAAAGGTTATCTTCTCATCGCGAACAGCCAGCGCTTCGGCTTTCGTGTTTTTGCCGTCGACGGTGTAAATGTTTCCTCCATATAAAACCAGGTCAGCGGGTTGGCTGGTTTGACATGAAACAATGGAAAGAAGTATGAATAGCGGGAGTACACCCGCGAGAAATGTGTTTCGCATAGCGGACGATTGTTGTCTCCAAACTTACAACCCAAAAGCAGACATCAATCAAAAAATCAGATTTTTTCCAGGGTGTTCCGCGTAAATTCGCTATTGACGTTTCCGGTGTTTAGCGTTGTTGCCGGCTCGAACAGCATTACCAGGACTTCCTGGTCTGCCACAGGTTTGTGTTCCACACCCCGCGGAACCACGATAAATTCATTTTCAGTCAGGGTAACCATCCGGTCGCGAAAATGCATTTGAAGCTTTCCGTTGATCAAATAGAACATTTCGTCTTCGTTGTCGTGCTTATGCCAGACGAATTCACCCTTAAGTCGTACCAGTTTTACATGTTGACCGTTTAATTCGGCTGCAATTCTGGGGTTCCAGCAATCGGAAAAGCGTGCGAATTTTTCATTTACATTTACCTTTTCAATCATAGTTTTTTTGTTGGCCGACGTCCCAGTATGCGTTCAATCATAACACCGGCCCCCGCGAAGAGTCTTTCTTTGTGAGACGATCCCAGTGTGCAAATACCAATACTAAACATAACCAAAGGAACATGGAAACGATTGAAACGACTTTTTTGGACGTAACAGTGCTTGACCCACGGGAAAAACACCCGACGATTTTCAGGTTGTTTGACCAGTTACCGGATGGCCATACGCTTACCATAAAGAATGATCACGACCCGAAACCATTATACTATCAACTCCTCAATGAACGTGGAAATATTTTTGAATGGCAGTACACAGAATCCGGGCCGGTATGGTGGCAGGTTAACATCACGATGAGGAAGGATCAGGCCGGTCAGGCTACAGTCGGAGAAATCGCCGCTAAGGATCTGCGGAAAGCCCAGGTATTCCGTAAGTATGGTATTGACTTTTGCTGTGGCGGAAAGAAAACGCTTAAGCAGGTGTGTTCCGAAAAGGGGCTGGATGAAGTCGCCGTAGCCCGCGAACTGCAGGCTCAGGATAACGTTCGCGGTTCGCGCGCCGTGGCCTATGCGGACTGGTCGTCGGACTTTCTTGCGGATTATATTGTGAACACACACCATAGCTACGTTCGGAAAACCCTGCCTGAGCTCCGTGCATTCGGAGGCAAAGTTGCTGCAGTACATGGCCCCTATCATCCCGAACTGATTCGTATTTCGGACCTGATCCAGGAACTATCCTCCGAACTAAAGGACCATATGATGAAAGAAGAAGAAATCCTGTTTCCATACATCAAGGAACTGGTTGCCGCGCGGAAAAGCGGAAAGCCCCTGCCCACGCCTCACTTCGGCGACATCGCCAACCCTATTCATATGATGGAAGATGAACATGAATCAGCGGGAGAAATACTGGAGGAAATCCGGCGTCTGAGCGGCGACTATACACTTCCCGCCGAAGCATGTGCGAGCTATACCTTGCTATTTAACATGCTTCAGGAATTTGAAGAGGACCTTCATATTCATATTCACCTCGAGAACAATATCCTGTTTCCGAAATCGAAGGAACTGGAGTTCAGTTACCGTAACACAAACTAACCTTTATTTTTTATTATAGAAATCCGGAGGTCATCCCAACGGCTTTCGGATTTCTACTTTCCATTGAAGGCCTCTTTGATTTTTCTCCCGGTCGTTTTCATCTTTTTTTTGAACTTGCTTTCACCCTTCTTTTCCGATCCGCCAATCAGCTCGCCGAACGGTTTCAGAGGTTCCACGTGGTCGCAAATAATCTTGATCACACCCGTTACCGGAATGGCCAGAATCATACCAGGCAGTCCCCAGATCATTTCGCCGGCCACGAGGCATAACACTGTAAATAAAGGGTTCAGGTTCACCTCCGCTCCCACCACGAGAGGTTCGAGGAGATAGGTCTGAACGAACTGAACAATCCCATAGGTAACAAGTATTCCGATAATGATATTGGTGCCTCCGCCCTGCATGACCGAAACCAGCAGAGTCACCGTTGTGCCGACGACGTTTCCGACAAACGGAATAATTTCCAGCATACCACACAGAACTGCGAAAAAGATCGGACTCTTGACACCTACAATAGAAAACCCGATTCCGTACATCACCCATAGGGCAAGAATCATCAAAGCAAGTCCTGTAAGATATTTCTGGGCTACTTTCGCAGAGTCCTGAATAATTCGGAGCGCGACGTCCTTCTTGTCATCCGGCGCAATTCGTATTACGAACTTCTTCAGACGATCCTTGTAGTACATGAACAGGAAAATATACACCAGCGTGATTATCAGATCAGTGAGAAATCCGCCGAGACCACTGACGAAACCGGCAAGGATGCCCCCAGCCTTGCCGGATCCTGAAGTCTTCTGTTCTTCAATTATCTCATCCTGCTTCTGTGGCGAAATATTAAAAGTGTCGTTGATATATTGCCTGACCTGCTCATATCGTTCCGTCAGTTGTTTCTCAATTTGAGGGGCATCCTTTGCAAGGTCGGAAACCTGCCAGCTAAGTAAGGCAATCAATCCGCCAAAAAAGCCCACCAGCAGAACCATGGACATCAGAATTGAAATTGCGCGATTTACTCCTTTGCCCTGAAGCCATTTGCTTACCGGATGAAGTAATGTCGCGAGTAGTGCAGCAAATGTAACCGGCACGAGAAACGCCTTGCCGAAATACAGGATAATTACAAGGAGAACGAAAATAAGGAGAATTAACGCCGTCTTCTTGATATTTTGATAAGGCATGGTTGGTGTATTTACTGCTTTCCGGAAAAATTAATGCCGGCCCACAATAATGAAGCTGGGAGCTCTTCAACATGACGGATGAACAAAAGAACACACGGCCGATGGCACAGGAATTAACTCTTCGGAAAGAAGAATCAATTATCATGCTTATTATGAAAACCATACAGATTGTAGTGATAGCCATGGTTGCGTTGGCAACCTTTGAGGTTCAAGCTCAGCAGATCGGAAACGACTCTACCAATCATGAGGTACCGGCCATTGAATCCCGGAATCAGGAAATAGACACTGACGACGCAGACCTTCAATCAGATACGCTCACTGCGAACGATGAAATTGAAGCAGATACTACGAGCACTCGTACCTTTGGCACAGCACCTGGAACTGGTGCTACCGGTGCCGGATCAGGTAATGGGGATGCGGCCGGTAATACCGGTACTCCCGGATCGGCTACCATGAAAGATAAGAGGGACGGGGGCGATAAATCCCGGGAAACGGGAACGCCGTAAGTACTTTCGTAATTTAGGGATGGCATCAATACGATTCATCCGAAAAAAGAAAAGGTCCTGTCCGCTTTTAAGAAGCGACAGGACCTGTCTAACCAAACTAAACACACCAACTCAACTCATATCAATTTATCGATTATCCTGCCTTACTTTCACACCCCTCTCACTGCTTAGTCCCCGGCTGATAGTCGGATAAATCTCCTTCTCACCTCATGGTTAACCTGTCTACTGAAAAACCGATACCGGTACCGTTGGATAGTTTAAATTCCATAAAAACAGTACGGTATTTCTCATTTTGGGCTCAGAGCGTTTCATTTTATCCCTATTTCTCCCCCCGCTCCCCAACCCGGCACGAACTTAGATTTTACGGCATGGCTACCCGCCACATGACCTACCGGAACGTTTCCTTCGTGTGGGAACGCAAATCATCCGGTTTCTGAATACGAACCCTGTTTTCGACGTGGCTCACACCCCGCACCGATTCCACAAGATCTTCCAGCCTGCGTTTGCTTGTTCGGGAATCAACTTTCCCCTGAAGGATTACTTCGCATTCGGAAACAGTGACCTCAATGTCCGAAGCATCGATCGAAGGATCATCCGTAAGTTTGCGACATACTTCATCCTGGATGCTTTCATCTGACCGTCTGTAAGACCGGGGTCCTTTACCTGCGTGAACTCCTGGGGTTGCAGCCGACATCCGGCTCTCCGGAAATGCCCCTTCGCGCGAGGAACCATGCGAATCGCCAAGCTGGTCGCGATACCGCTCGTAGGTCAGGAAAGACATCCGTGTCTGCGGCGTCCGTAGTTCTTTCATCTCATCGCGGGCATTATTCCGGCGCTCGTTTTCTTCCATTGACTTTCTCATATCAATTTGGTTATGTAGAACACTGGTACAAATAACAAACCGTCAAGAGGCGTTCCCCTTCATCCCACAATCATCCCTTCGTCAACGGGAAGGTACTTATTATCTACATTCTCTCCGACGGTTTCCTGGCACCAGTATTACATTTTGAATTCAAGCAGTGTCTTTGCTGCAGCGAAAATTCTCCATATGAACACATTCAATCGGCCGCACCAGGATTATCGGAATGATCAGACCCCCGCGCATTCCGGCGAGCATCAATCCCCGAATACAGCTTATTATGGCGAAATACGGATTAACAACCGCGGTAAAGGTCCAAGGAACTACAAGCGCCGCGATATCCGGGTTGAAGAGGACATCAATGAGCGCTTGCTCAATGACCCATATCTCGATGCAACGGAAATTATAGTATCCGTCAAAGACGGTGAAGTTACGCTGTCAGGAACGGTTCCTGATCAGTGGTCGAGGCGGCAGGCTGAGTATCACGCGCAACAGGTAGGCGGCGTAGTCCAGGTTCAAAATTCAATACAGCTTCCCGCGTCTCAGACGAGCGCGGAAACCACCGACCCGGAGTTTACGGGAAATGATGAAACGCAGCTTCAAAGTTTTCGGGAAAACCTGAAAGGTCACCATTCGCCATAACTATCTTCAAGCCCTTTTTGATTTTCCTCCCTTGGGAGAGGGTTTCCTTCCCAGTGGTGTTCAAGCTTTTCGTGGCGCAAGACCTTTCCGCCCGACGTTAGTTCGAGCAATTCCTCACTGATCAGTAGGTGATCTTCATCATATGCGCACGCATTCCTAAAAATGAGTTGTCCTCCTTTGCGGCTTTCCACCAGAACTATATTGCCTGTCTCGTCAAAGATGGATTCCTCGACAATGCCGACAGATCCGGAATTTGATTCAAGTCGTCTTTCAACAGGAACATTCTGATCCGTATAGCTCGTCACTTCACTTTCTACTATGGTCCCTGAACGATTCTTTTTAATACGAATTACACGACTTCCATACGCGTTATATCCGAAAGTCGTGGATTCCTGAATTTCGCCATTAACAAATATCCTTTTCGCTTTAAGTAATGCACCCGGTGAGTAATCCCTTTCAATACGCAGTACTTCCGTGCCATCGGCATCTTTTTCAATTTCGAGGATCAGGTTGTCTTCGTCGTCATAAGCGAATATTTCTTCGCCCGTTCGTGTCCCGGTCTCGTCATGAACGATTGCCCTGTCAGCCTTGCCGAGATCACTAAAAGCGTATTCTCTTGTTTCGGATGAGCCGTCGTTATAGGTGATTACTGCTTTGTACACTTCACCATTTGCGTTCTCCAAAAACTCCTTCCGCTCAATCAGTCCGTTGAGCGAATCATATTCTACCTGTTCAACAAGGTTACCGGAAACGTCGGAATACCGGAATACCACTCGGTGCAACGCCCGACCCGATTGGTCGAAACGTGTTTGGTCGAGCACGTTACCACGTACGTCATAGGTGATCTCCTCCGATATATATGTCCCCGTTTCATGACGGTCAACGTTGTATGTAATGGTCCAGGTGATCCGTTTATTCATCGCGTTACCGATTACTGAACGCTGATTCCCGAAAGGCTTTTTCCATAACTTCCCTATCAGATTCGTTGTTATAGTTTACTATGACCGAGAACGCATAGCCCCTGATGAGCCTACTGTAAATATCCTGATTCAAAATTACGTTTCCGCGACGGTTGAATATCCTCACTCTGAAAAGGTCAAAATTCAGCCCGTCGATGACTGCAGTTGTACTTGACGTATCCGCGGGAATACCCCGATGATAGTAGGTGTCAAACAAAGCTTCCTTCACCATTTTATTATTCTCTTCCCATGGAACACTGTCGATGTCGAAGAGCTCTGACGTTGACTGAAAACTGTTTGAGTCGTCCTTTTGAAAACTGACGTGAAACTTTATTCCACTGTAATCGACCTCGGTTCCAATAGCGTCGGCCACATATTCCAGTCCATCCCTTGTTTTTTGCGCCAGCACATCTTTGGACATCACTTCCCAGCCTGGTGGGATCCGGATCGACCACCCTAATTCCGCGCTCGTGTAAAGCCCGTCCTCCAGAGTCCCTTCATCCAAATCCTGGCTACGCTCCTTTTGTGAACATGCCGAAAGCATAAATAGAAGTATTGCACCCAGCGCAATGCATCTTCTTAAGAGGGCGTGACAGCCTGATGTGTCTGACCCGATAAACATTCTTCCAAAACCCATATTTACATCAAAAGAAATAATCTACCGCGACGGCGCACGTGGGGTTCAACCCCGACCGTAAAGTTTGATGACCGGCTGGCGGATTGCGCTTGCGTCCTCCGAACACAGGAACGACATCACCCTCGCAAACTCCTCCGGCGTTACCCAATCCGAGAACGTAGCATCGGGCATAGCCTCACGGTTCTGCGGCGTGTCGATGGTTGCCGGAACCAAAACCGACGTGGTGACATTGTGCGCTTCGCCTTCCGCATTAAGCATTTCAGCAAAGTGGAACAACATTTTCTTGCTTAGCGCATAAGCGAAAGAGTTCCTGCCTTCCTTTGGCAGGAGCGCGGTACGTGCGCCGAACAACACGATCCGACCACCTGAGGCTTGTTCCTTCATTTGCAGAAATACCGGCCGCGCGACATTGAACGCAGTTTGAAAATTCAACCGGATCATATTATCCACGTTAGCCCACCGAATGGAGCTCAGCGAACCTCCGGTCCAACCTCCCGCGGTAATCAGAGCGGCATCGATGGTGCCGAATTTTGAAAGGCAAGTCTGCACCGCCTTCTCAGTCGCTTCTTCGTTTGTAAGATCCACTTCAACGGCATGCAGACCTTCTGAAGTAACGGTGAGTTGTTTACCTGGTGAGTCTATAGCCACAACGCGATATCCACTTTGAAGGAATTGGTTCACCGCTGCCTGACCAACGTTACCGCCAGCACCGGTTATGAGAACTGTTTTTTTATTGATCATGGGATAATATTAGGTCGTCGAGAATTTTGGGTCATGGGACAATGGTGTCGTTGGGACTTTAGGAGAATCGCTCCTCGACGATTGGCTATGCATAGCTTTGCAAATCGCCTTCGTGTTACGCGGGTGACTCTACTGACGTCTTAATTCTATCCAATTTTCTCCGCCGATTGTCTTTCGTGTCGTTACAATTATATCAAAAACTGCACTATCTTTTGCAATGAATTCCATTTGGTTCGTTGAGAAATCTCCCGGATATCGTGGATACTCTACCATGCCAACGGGCATGCCATCCCGGAAGAATATCAACTGACAAATGTCATCTCTTGACCTCAGATTGGAATGTTTAGCCCCCGTCAAATCAATTCTGAGTTCTTCCTCAATCGCTTCATAGTTTGTGTAAGGCGTGAGGATTAAAAAGCTATCCCATTCAAAGGTAGTAAGCTGATCCATGACCAGGGACTTTTGTCCAGAAGAAATGACTTCTTTAATCTTTTCTGTTAATTCTAAGTCATTATCCAATTTTTTACTCTGGTCGCAGGAGAAGAGTCCGTACAAAACCCCGACCGCGACCACAGTACGATATCTCATCATAAACATTCAGTTCATTGCAATCAATTTCACTAAAATTTGTTCACGGCACGACCGTTTCCTATCGAAAATACGACGACATAATATACGATTAATCCGTTCGAGCAGCGCAGCTTATTTTGAATTATCGGGTATGACTGGATCAGAACAATTTGATAACGTATCCCTAAGCAGTTCGTCATTCAGCAATTCCCTGTTCCATTTGATATGCTGATATGGCAGCCATTCGTAAAGGAGGTTATGAGCAGATAAATTTAATCCAATTGACTTTAAGAATTTGAAATCATTTAACGCCTGCGCATCCGAAGTCGGTTCCTTCAGGTAAATCCGTAGAAGAGTTTTTATAGTGTCATTGACATAAAGGTCACTCACCTCCATCAGCTCTTCATCCAAAAGTTCCGCTTTGATTTCCTTTAAAACCTCATAAACCACTGAGTCATTGCCTTCGTTAATCCTTCGTTCCCAGAATTCTTTGTAATACTTAGTCGCGTGTATGTGACTACTATATGACAACACCAGACTATCGACAATAACGTTACATGGTTTCAATACATATTTACCCAGACCAAAAATCTCACATGGCGAATCGTACAACTCAAACTTAGTGTAGAGGTTTTCGTATCCAAAATCTTTCAGCGTTTCGTGTGCAACTTTGATATTTTCCGGTTTGCGAATCCATGTGTTGGATATGAATTCCGGATTGTCCGGCTGATAAAAACCCAGCCTGGCTTCAGCGTAACACGGCTCGGCCGTCTCGCTGTCTCTCTGCATGCACCCAAAAAGAAAAATCAGTCCGAACAGTATTGCGTATTTCATGATCGATTATGGCCAACGCCCATGCTCCGGTAGTGATATCTGATCTAACGTAATGTAGGGCAAATCCGCGATACGCGTTCTACTGTGACAAAAATCTTTGCTCCCTCTGAATAAATCTTCGAAATCGGGTCGCATTCCTCCCTAACGAATCGTAGTAAGTTGATGATTATCATGATGAATTATAGGCACATATGAATTGATAACGCTACCTTTGTGTTTTCATCTTATGATTCATTCCGTCATCACTGCTACCGGTTCTTACATTCCCGAAGTCAATATTGAGAACGATCACTTTGTCGGGTACTCTTTTCTTGAGAAAGACGGATCGCCGGTAAAAAAATCCGGTGATGTGCTTATCCGAAAGCTCACAGAAATAAGCGGCATCGAACGTCGGCGCTATGCGCAGAAAGGGCAACTCACGTCAGATCTGGCATCACTGGCAGCAGAAGCTGCGTTGAAAGAGAATGATACAGACCGCGAATCGCTTGATTACATCATTGTTGCGCATAACTTCGGAGACGTATCCGACTCGACAAAAACGGTGAACATTGTACCCTCCGTTGCGTCGAAAGTAAAGCGCTCGCTGGGAATTAAAAACCCTGACTGCGTTGCGTATGACCTTCCCTTTGGTTGTCCTGGTTGGGTAGAAGCCATGATTCAGGCGAACTATTATATTCGTTCCGGTGACGCGAAACGTTGTCTCGTGATCGGAGCTGATCTTATGTCACGCATACTCGATCCGCACGACCGCGATTCGATGCTTTTCAGCGACGGCAGTGGTGCCGCTGTGGTGGAAGCATCTGATGGTCCTGAAGGTATTATTGCGCATAAAACCAGGACGTTTGCCGACGAGAGCAACATGCTCATCGAAATGGGCGCGAGTCTTAACCCCAACTACAAGCCGGATGAGCTCACCATAAAAATGAACGGGAGAAAAGTCTACGAATTTGCATTAAACCATGTTCCTGCCCTGATTCATGACCTTCTCAATCAGCACAGCATCCCGCTGTCTTCCATTTCAAAAGTGCTTATTCACCAGGCGAACGAAAAAATGGACGCTGCCATTCTGGAGCGTTTGTTCAAACTCTACAACCTCAATGAGGTTCCATCAGATATCATGCCTATGACGATCGGGTGGCTTGGTAACAGTTCGGTCGCCACCATTCCCACGATGCTCGACCTTATCCGAAAGGATCAAATGCCCGGACATCAGATCAATCCCGGCGACCGATTGATATTCGCATCCGTAGGTGCGGGTATGAGCATCAACGCAATCGTTTACCAGGCGTAAAATTTCATTTTCTTATGTACCCCGCTTTTTGTCAGCTAGCAAGGCAGGTTGAACCTAACATTCGTTTTCCACGATTCACTGTTTAGCTTTACACCCGGCGCAAAAATAGAAGGGTGCATTTTGTCGTAGGTATCAATATTGTACCAATACGGTTTTTCCCTATACAAGAATTGGACAAGCTAAAATTAAAGGACTTAAAAGATCAGGTGATCGTGGTGACCGGTGCATCCAACCGGTATGGAAAAGCAACTGTACGGATGGCTGCAGCTGCAGGCGCGCGCGTAGTTATGGTGTCGCGCAATGAAGCGGCTTTACAGGAGCTGGCGGACGAGGTGGCGCGCAATGACGGGGACGCGATGTATGTAGTCGCCGACGTTGGCCGCGAGCAAGACGTCGTCAGGATCTCGAGATCCGCTATCCGGACGTATGGGGCATTTGACACCTGGATAAACACTTCGGGAATCTCCGTCTTCGGTAAATGCCTTGATGCCCCGATGGAGGATATGCGCCGGTTAATGGACACCAACTTCTGGAGTATGGTAAGTGGTTCCCGGACCGCTATACATCATTTCAGGCAAACGGGCCAGCCCGGAGTTATAATCCATCTTGGCGCGGTTCCTTCGGAAAAGCCGGAAGCACTCCGCCCGCTGTATGCCATCGCCAGCCAGGCTGTGAGTACCTGGCTTGACGCGTTGCGGTTTGAGGTCGAACAAGAAAAGATTCCGGTTACAATCAGTCTCATATACCCCGGCGCCGACAGCACTTTCCGTGAAAGACGTCCCGGAAGAAAGTGGAACTATAGGGACATTGCGATGCCTGAACCTCCTGAGGTGGCTGCCGCGATTCTCCAGTGTGCAGTTTCACCCAGGCCTGCCGTCTATGTCGGAGCAAACACGCGGCTCACGGCTGTTTTACAAGGCTTTTCCTCGAGACGCAATGACACCTTCACATCCGTCCCTGAGCGGACCAGCGCTGATGGCGAAGCCATGCCGAATGAACTAACACCACGACTGCCGGAGTCGCAGTCGGAGGTGGCATCCTTGAAAAAGAAACGTGCGTTTCCCGGGTCACCCCGAACCCTATTCTCTTCGATAGTTCTCGCCGGGCTTGGCGCGGGAATGTGGCTTTTGAGCCGTCCAAAAAAACCAGCTGATCCCACTTCACAAGACCTTGAGAAAAATGGATAAACTTAAGATCATTACCTCCACAACACGTCCTGAAAGGAAGGGCATTGCCCTGGCCAACTGGGTTGCCGATTGGGTTTCGAACAAAGAGATGTTTAATTCAGCGCTTCTTGATCTGGCCGAAATAGGACTACCGTTGTTGGACGAGCCTAAACATCCGCGTTTGAAGGAATATGCGCACGAGCACACCAGGAGATGGAGTGCATTGATAGAAGAGGCAGATGCGTTCATTATCATCCTTGGCGAATACAATCACGGCTATCCCGCAGCGATAAAGAACGCTATTGATTTTCTCTATCACGAATGGCGGCATAAGCCTGTGGGCTTTGTTAGCTACGGCGGAGTATCGGGAGGAATGCGTTCGATGCAAATGCTGAAACCAACTATCACCGCGCTTAGCATGATGCCCCTGGCGGAATCTGTGAGCGTTCCCAATTTTGCGAAAAATATCAGCGAAGAAGGTGTCTTCAAAGGTTACGAACTTCTTGAGAAATCTGTTGACGGAATGGTAAAGGAACTTGCGCGTTGGTCTGCCGTATTGAAAGAACTGCGCAAGAAAGAAGGGGTCTTTAAATAAAATCCGGGTGGCGGAACACCTAGAAGCCTCCCAACGCAGGCCAGGGTGGGTAGGGTTTGCGTTGCTCCTCCGCTTTCCTCCACGAGTATCATGTGAGACCCATTGCCTCCACGGACGTAATCTGAACAGGTTGAGCGGTATGAGAGGATTGCTCCCATGGTTTGCATTATTCACGGCGCCAGTTCAGCCTATTAAGAAATCAACATACTGGACCAGCAATTATTTCCGCAACGTTTCGATTGATGTCTGAAGTATCGAAACAGCCTTGTCGAGCTCTTTGGTATTCAGCGACGCGAAACCAGGACGAGTTAAATTCAAAGTCTTCGTCTTCCAGGTTATAGCGTGTCGCATCATCGACATGCAAGCCGTTCGCGAGTGCAATAGCGGTATAGCCGGCTCAGCGATACCGTTCCGGACGGAAAATAGCGTTTTATAGAACGATTTGCATATCAATTTTGATTCAAGCCTCAGCGATCTTGTAGAAGCATAAGTAACTCCAGAAAGCATTCGACTCTTGATTACGGTTTACCGATAACAGCGGCACAGTACCGTGGTACACTGTGCCGTTACTGCTCCGGACTATATTGCCCTTCGGGATTGGTGGCGATCTGGCGTAACTTCTCGATCAACGTCCGGAAATCGGCAGGTTTTGTAAGAAACGTGGCGGCGCCAAGATGATGCGCGATCTCGCGGTCGCGGGGGTGCGATGATGTTGAATAAATTATTACTGGAATATCTTTGAAGTACATGTCGTTTTTCAACCTGGCCAGACATTGCCAGCCGTTCATCTCGGGCATGTTAAGATCGAGAAAGATGATATCGGGTCGGGCGTTTCGGGTGTCGCTCAGGTAATTAAGTACTTTATGTCCATCCTCCACACGCAGGAACGAGGTATCAGGACTGGCTTTCTCGAGGGCCTCAGCAAATATTTCTGCATCGTCGCCGTCGTCGTCAGCCAATAAAAAGAACTTTCTTTCCAATTCAAATTGCTCCATAGCTATACCGTTGCAAATTATGTTCTGTCGCCCGCATATGGCCGCTTATTTAAAGATACAAAACAAATTCTAAGGAGCATATTGTGGGGTGCAGATCGTACGCACGAATAACGAGCCGCCAGTAAAGTACAGTACAGTTATACCTGCGGCGATCGTAACTTGCTGACTTAACTTTCTCCCATGAATATCAGAATCAGAATTGTTTTGGCGACAACAATCTTATGTCCACCGCTTGTTTTGCATGGGCAGGAAATCGACTACAAAGGATTTCCTCAATGGTCGTGGCAGAAACAGGATTCAACTGAATACTACTTGTATACGCCATCAGAGCTCGGGAATGGGAAGCTTTACCCGGTTGTCCTCGCATTACACGGTTGTTGCGGCGAGAACAATAAAGCGACGTTGCGCAACACCGTCGATCCAATCGTAAGAATGTGGCATCACTTTGGCGAAAACAAACAGGACGAGCCCACATACATCATTGCGCCTAAAACAAAGCGAGGCTGGATGCAACATGCCGAAAATCTCAAGGCCGTGATAGACGACCTTGTTGACAATCGGCAGGCTGATCCGAAACGCATATACATTACAGGGTTTTCAATGGGCGCTGACGGCACGTGGAAAATGCTTGAAAAATACCCCGAACTGTTCGCCGCGGCTATCCCGATGGGGATGAATTACACCGGCGAGAATCCCGATAAGATCCGGCACATTCCGATATGGACGATTCGCGGTGGCAAAGACTGGTGGGCCCGCCATCTGGGTCGTCAGGTCGCGGACTTCCGGCGCCGAAATAAGGCTATAGCAGATTCCAGCACATCAGGCACCGGTGTTAATCCACGGTTCACCAGCTTCGAAGAACTGGGCCACGTAGTTATGTGGGAAGCTGCGAACACGCTGGATATCCGGTCATGGGCCTACTCCAAAATAAACGATGGCAACAAGTATCCGTTTATTTACTTCGAACGTACCGACGAATCGGATACGCTCGACGCAGCATCGGGATCGAATCTGAAACTCCAGACCGAAGCATACGATGACGATGGATCGATCGCGCATGTATCGTTCTTCCACAATGACCGGCTCATAAAAAAGATGACGAAAAAGCCGTACTCGGTCGAATGGAAAGTGACCCCTGGCACCTCCGTCATTAAGGCAATCGCGTATGACGACAAAGGAAAGACAGCGGAGGC
>JAEZEH010000112.1 GCA_023417785.1 Bacteroidota bacterium | reverse complement strand
GAAAAATCAATCCGCCGGTTCAGCTGGCGGCCTTCATCCGTAGCGTTGTCTGCAATCGGCTTGTCGGCACCGTAACCCTGATATTTTACCCGCGCTGCATTTATACCGCGCTTAACCAGATAGTTGTAAACCGACGTGGCCCGCCGAAGTGAAAGTTGCTTATTGTGATCTGCCGATCCGGTATTATCCGTGTGGCCGCTGATCTGGATCCGGACACCCGGGTTCTCATTTAGAAAACGAACAATCTTTTCCAGCTCTACTGTGGACTTTCCTTTAAGCTCGTATCTATCAACGTCGAAGAAAATGTTGTTGAGCACTACCATGGAACCTTCGCGAACCTTTTCCAGGGCGATATCTACAACAATGGGCTGGAAGTCCTTCACGTCTGAGTAATTGAAATTCAGGCTCTTGAACAGGTAGCCAGGCCGTGTTACGTAGAGCGCATATTCAGCACCCTGGGTCAGTACCATCAGGTATTGACCTGTAACGGAGTCGGAGCTGACACGCGAAACAGCACGATTGGTTTCCAACTCAACAAGTTCAACTCTCGCGGTCAGCGGTACCAATGTTTCTTTATCATGTACGACGCCCTTTACATAATTACTTTTGAACCTGACCTGCTTTTCTTCAGGAATCCGAACTTCATAAATTCTGCTGTAGGAGTATCCGTCATCCCGCGTTTCCTCATGCGAGTAATATCCCTTCTCTCCGTCGGCGGTGATGAAAAGAGAGAACTGGTCGTCGTGATTATTTATGTACGCACCGATATTTTGCGGAGCGGACCACTCGCTGGAATCTCCTTCGCTGTAAAAAATATCGTATCCACCGAATCCTTTAAGTGCGTTGGTGGCATAAAAAAGGGTTCGTCCGTTTACATGAATGAACGGTGACATTTCGTCGAACTCCGTATTGACGGGCGGACCAAGGTTTACAGCTTTCGACCACTTTTCGTTTTCGTCAAGGGTTGAGACCCATATATCGCGCATCCCTAAACCAGTGCGGCGGTCCGACACAAAGTACAATGTTCGGCCATCGGCGGATAATGAGGGCTGCGACTCCCATCCCGACGTGTTTACCCCCGGGCCAAGATTCTTGGGCACAGACCATTCGTTTCCTTTCTTGTTTGATTCGAAAAGGTCGCAGCTGCCATAATTGTCGCGACCGGAACACGAAGTGAAGATCAGCTTCCGGCCATCGGCTGAAATTGTGCATGTGCCTTCGTTCATTTCCGAGTTTATGTTCGGCGAAATTGACACCGGCTCTGTCCATTGACCGTTGGCATTTTTGGAACTCACGACCAGGTCTTCGTCATGTCGATCTGAGTGACCCGTCCTGCGGGTGAAAAAAAGCTGTGATTCATCGGCCGTGAGCACCGGAAAGTATTGCATCACAAACCGGTTAACGGTATCGCTAAGCGGTCCTTGTTTCACAGCTCCCGGCACGTCGCGGTTCCGGATAGCATACTCAGCGTTCTCAAGATTCCGGCGCGCCTGATCCAGCTTATTTCGGTTCACTTTTTCGTTTTCAATAAACGACTTCAAAATCTCAGCAGATTTCTCGTATTCTCCCTGCAGCAGATATGCTTCGCCCAGGTCGAACCAGATAACTTTTTTGACGCGGAGATCGTCTGTGACGGTAAGTGCATTTTCGAAGTGTTCGATGGCTTTGGGATAGACCCGCATATTAAAATAAACCAACCCCAGGCGATAACGGGCTTCAACGAAGTTCTTATCACGGTTTATTGCCTGCGTAAGCAAATCGATAGCCTGCCTATACTGGCGTCTAACCCTGTAGTTATCGGCTTCCTGATAAAGCGCTATTGCCTTCTTGTTGCTGGTACTAAGTTTTGTCTGCGCGTTTCCTGTGAGGGGAATTATCGCAGTTAACAGGAAAACAAGAATCAGGACTCTGATCATTTCACTTTAAAAATATGTTCGACATTTCGTATTCCGGCGCGTTGAACTCCATCATCGCATTGACGAGCTTCCATGTATCAAACGTTCCGATGTCCTTCAACCTTATCTCTTCCTCCGTAATTATCCCCAGATCGATGAGCTTTTGCCGTTGCGTTCCTTTTAACAGCGGCGACCAAGGCGTGACCCATTGGCTGCCTTTTCGAAAAACAATATTGCAGTACGATGAATCAGTCACCATTCCTCGCTTCACGATAAGAATGTCGTCGCAGTCTCTGCGCAATCCAAAAAGCCTGTCAATCGTTTTCCGGTTGACATACTTAAACTCATAATTAATCCTGTCGTGCTCAACCACCCTCAACGTTTCGATGGTTTTTATTTGATAGGGGATGAATTCCACCGCCATTTCATTCTCGTCGTAAATGATCCGGCATTTTAAAACATCGTTAACGGGTTGCTGGAAACCTGCCAGGAATTTCTCGAGGTCAATGTACTCCGTAACTCCGCACAGCGTACGCAGCGATCTATTCAACCGCTGTTCGTGATAGAAAATATTCTGATATTGACCATCAACTACTTTAATCGACTCAATCAACAGGGACATACACCTTGTTCAAAATTTCCTCGTATTCGCTCCTGGCGAGGCTCTGCGTGGTAATTCCTCCACCGCTGCGATAGATGTAGTTTTCGTCTTCGCGTTCTATAAATCGGATCATCACACCACTATTAAGATCCTGGCCATCAAAATAGCCAAAAACTCCGGTATAATAACCCCGTTTTTCGCTTTCCGCCTCCCGCAGAATTTCAACTGTTCGAGCTTTCGGTGCGCCGCTTACCGAACCTGCAGGCAATAAGCTGACCAATAAACTTCCCATCTGGTCCCGGTAGTTTTCACGCAGGGTTCCCGAAATCTCGGAACTCACCTGAAGGAGATTCGCTCCGGAGGTTTTCACCAGATCCAGATAACGAAACCGCGTCACTTCCACCTTATCAGCTACAACGCTAAGATCATTGCGAATCAAATCAACAATCGTCACATGTTCGGCGTGTTCTTTTTTATCGTTCAGAATACGTTCTGTCGCATCGGGCAATGAAGCATCAATAGTACCTTTCATGGGATATGCAAAAATTCTTCCGCCGCGGATTTTAATGAAGCACTCAGGAGAGAAGACGAGAAACTGGTCTCTGAACCAAAGCTTATACGGTGCGGCGCTTCTGTGAAAGATTTCCAGCAGCGATCCGTTCAGCCTGACCCCGGTCTTCACCGTAAGGTTTAGCAGATAACTGTCGCCGCGTGAAAGATGATGGTAAACGTGCCGAAACTTTTTCTCATAAACATCAAAGGGTATTGGTGACTTTGCTAATAGCGTTGCCGTTGAATCCGGATCCCGGAACGTTTGAAAATTCCGAAACCCTTCAATGTCAAAAAGGATTTGCGACGGATCGACATCATGAAGAGGAAACACGAGCGGATTTTCCAGTTCGAAATCAGTAATAAAAAGAAAAGGCTGTCCCTGTTTCCCCCATTCGTTCAATTTTGCTGCAAACTGTGATCGTTCCATCCAATCGGATCCGCTAAGGGATGTTCATGTACTTATGGATCTGAAGCGAAACTTTCCACCGCGGGAACGTCTTCACGTAGTTGATGATCTCGGGAAGCATTTCTTTTTCCCGGGACCATTCGGGTTGCAGAAAGAGTTCGCAGTCTGCCCCGACGAGTGAAGCATGTTCCTCGGCCCAGGCGAAGTCACTCCGGTTATATACAATAACCTTTAACTCATTCGCGAAACGATAGACCGAGGGATCAGGAGATTTAAACTTCTTCGGCGACAGACACACCCAATCCCATTTCCCGGTTAACGGGTAAGCTCCGGACGTTTCGATGTTGGTTCTGAGGCCAGCATTATGAAGTGCCGTCGTAAGATTGTTGAGATTGTACATGGCCGGCTCTCCGCCCGTTACGACCACGATTTCAGTTCCACTGGACTTTGCTCTGGAAACGATCTCTTCCACACTAACGAGGGGATGAGCGGATGCGTCCCAGGACTCTTTGACATCACACCATACGCATCCGACATCGCAACCACCGAGCCGGATAAAGTACGCGGCGTGGCCCTGAAAATAGCCTTCGCCCTGGATGGTATAAAAATCCTCCATCACGGGGAGGACGTCAACATCAGTATGGGAAATGCGGGTACTCAAAGTGGTTGGAGAACACCTTTACGGATACCGAAGTTCCGTGGCGCGTAACGTGTTCAGCAGCAGGGAGGCGATAGTCATTGGACCGACACCACCCGGAACCGGCGTAATATGGGATGCTTTTAAGGAAACGCTTTTGAAATCAACATCGCCACGGATCGCCCAGCCCTTCGTAAATTGTGGGCCTTCCACACGCGTCGTTCCTATGTCAACTACGACGGCACCCTCCTTAACCATGTCAGCTGTGATAAGTCCGGGTTTACCTACTGCAACGAGCAGGATATCCGCGGCCCGCGTAAACGTAGCCAGATCCTTTGTATACTTATGGCATATCGTAACCGTTGCATGGGCCTGCGTGAGCATCATACTCAGCGGTGCACCGGTAATTCGACTCGCGCCGACGACGACCGCGTGTTTGCCTTCCAATTCTATGTTATACCTGCGTAGCAGCTCCATCACACCAAAGGGCGTTGCCGGCATCAGAAGTGGCGTTTTCGAAATTATACTACCAAAATTCTGATTCGTAAATCCGTCAACATCCTTATCGGCGCGGATCTTTTCCGTTATCTTCTCAACGGAAATATGCGGCGGAAGGGGAAGCTGGACGATGAAGCCGTCAACGTCTTCGTCGTTGTTAACGTGGTCGATGTGTTTCATCAGCTTTTCCTCGCTGATGGTATCGGCGAACCGCATCATCGTGTAGTGAAAGCCAACTGACTTACATGCCTTAACCTTATTGTCTACGTATGTCTGGCTTGCTCCGTCATCGCCAACGAGAATGATCGCCAAATGGGGCAGCTTTTTATTCTGCTGTTTGCGTTCAGCTACTTTTTGTGATATCTCAGCTTTGATGTCGGCTGAGACTTTTTTTCCGTCGATCAGGGTGAACGATTCTGCTACCTGCATTTCCATTTATTTCTTCAGTTTCTTAAGGCGATTAATCGGGCCATTGTTTTTTTAACGCTTCGAGAGCTCGTTCTTCTTCGATGATCTTCCAATCAAGATCCTGAATTGCCAACTCACTTCTTTTGATCATCGCACGGATAAAAGCCAGCATTTCACCAATATCTTTGAAACGCGGTCGCCCTTTTCGTCCATGCATTTTTTCAGCCTTTGATTTGATCCAGGAAGAATTTATTCATCTGTGATTGCATAGTGAAAAATTCCTGCTGCGATTTTATCGATTGCTCGAGCTTTCGGTCAAAAAGTTCCAATCTCGATTCAGCCTTTACCATTCGTTTAATTGTGAGGTCAATCCGCTTACCTTCCTTTTCGAAGCGCGCCTCGGCCCTTTTGCTCTCCCTTTCCAGTCGCGCTTCCATGTTAGTAAGTTGAATCAGCATGTCAGCGATGATTTCATCATAGTTTCGTTCCATAACGGTTTAATTTAATATTTACAACGGTATTTTTCAATCTCTTAGTCGATCTTCAGCACGGCCATGAATGCTTCCTGAGGAACTTCAACGGTTCCAATCTGCCGCATGCGCTTCTTCCCTTTTTTCTGCTTTTCGAGGAGTTTCCGCTTGCGGGAGATATCCCCGCCGTAACATTTCGCAATCACATTTTTGCGGATAGCACTAATCGTTTCCCGGGCCACAATTTTCTGTCCGATAGCAGCCTGAATAGCCACCTCAAACATGTGGCGGGGTATCAACTCTTTAAGTTTTTCACAAAGCTTCCGTCCCCACTCATGCGCCTTTCCCCGGTGAACAATCGCGCTTAACGCATCCACGCGTTCGCCATTGAGCATTACATCGAGTTTCACCATATCCGATTCCCTGAACCCGATCAGATGGTAGTCCAGTGACGCGTATCCTCTTGAGATGGTTTTCAATTTATCAAAGAAGTCAAAAACGATTTCTGACAGCGGCATCTCGAACGTCATCTCGACCCGATCAGTCGTCAAGTAGTTTTGATTTTTGATAAGACCACGCTTATCCATACAAAGGCTGATGATCGCCCCTATGTATTCCGATTTAGTGATTATCTGAGCTTTGATAAAAGGTTCTTCTATGTAATCCAGCTTCGTTGGGTCAGGCATTTCGGATGGAGCGTTGATATTGATTTGTTCGCCGTTGGTAAGATATGCCTTGAACTGCACCGAAGGAACCGTAGTGATAACGGTCATGTTGAATTCACGTTCCAGGCGTTCCTGGATGATCTCCATGTGGAGCATACCAAGAAACCCGCATCTGAATCCGAAGCCAAGCGCCGCAGAGGTCTCCATTTCCCACACCAGTGACGCGTCATTGAGCTGGAGTTTTTCCATGGCGTCACGCAATTCCTCAAACTCGGAAGTTTCAACGGGATAGATACCGGCAAACACCATCGGCTTAACCTCCTGGAAGCCATGCAGGGACTCACCCGGGTTCAGTGGGTTCGTAATCGTGTCTCCCACGTGAACTTCCTTGGCGACCTTTATTCCGGAAATGAGATAACCAACATTACCGGCCGTGATTTCACCGACGGCCTGTTTGTCCAGCTTGAGTACACCGATTTCTTCCGCGAAGTATTCCTGGCCTGTGCTCACAAATTTTACGCGATCGCCCTTGCGGATGGTTCCGTTGAAAACCCGGAAATACACTTCAATTCCGCGAAATGAGTTGAAAACCGAATCAAAGATCATGGCCTGGAGCGGGGCTTTAGGATCGCCCTTTGGAGCAGGTATGCGTTTGACAACGGCGTGCAGAATTTCTTCAATACCGACCCCTTCCTTTGCACTGGCGTGGATGACGTCCTCACGTTTGCAACCGATCAGCTCGACGATTTCATCGGTTACGTCTTCGGGCATGGCATGGGGCAAGTCGATCTTATTCAGTACCGGAATGATCTCAAGATCGTGTTCCAGCGCGAGATACAAATTTGAAATAGTTTGCGCCTCGATTCCCTGACTGGCGTCAACGATGAGCAGCGCACCCTCACACGCCGCAATTGAACGGGAAACTTCGTAGGAGAAGTCAACGTGGCCGGGCGTATCAATAAGATTCAGGATGTATTTCGTTCCATTCAGCGTATAGTTCATCTGAATGGCGTGAGCCTTGATCGTGATGCCTTTTTCGCGTTCCAGGTCCATATTGTCCAGCACCTGCGCCTGCATTTGGCGTTGGTTCAGCGTACCGGTCGCCTCCAGCAGTCTGTCGGCCAATGTACTTTTGCCGTGATCAATATGCGCGATAATGCAAAAATTGCGGATGTTTTCCATACCCGTCCTCAGTCCTCATTTTAAGAACTGCAAAAGTATCAAAAATTCCAGATTTCGGTTTGTGATTTACAATTGAGCCGGAAATATCATTTGGTTCTGGACCGACCTTCTTCCGGGCCGCCATCCGCCCGCGGCAGCCACCCCGGAAACCCAAATCAGAAGCCAGACATTATAACACTGGAATTCTTGTAAACGATGCCATCCTTCATGACGAATACCACGGATTCAAGAGTGCGTATATTTTCAACGGGATTCTCATCCGTAGCGATAATATCGGCCAGCTTTCCTGATTCCAAAGTACCGATCTGGTCCATTTCCAGAATAGCTGCATTTACGGAAGTAGCGCTCTGGATGGCTGCCATTGGCGGCATTCCGGCTTCGACCATATAGCCGAATTCGCGGGCATTCTGACCATGAGGTGAAACGCCGGAATCTGTTCCGAAAGCAATTTTCACCCCGCGCTTGTAGGCTTTGCGAAAGGTTTCCTGGATCGCGGGACCGATCTCAAGGGCTTTGGGAACCACCAGGGGGTGAAAGTAACCGGGAATGCGGGCGTTCTCCCCTACCGATTTTCCGGCGATGATGGTCGGCACATAGTACGTCCCTTTTTCTTTCATCAGGTCCATCACCTCTTCGGTCATTCGCGTGCCGTGTTCGATCGTTGTTATCCCGGCAAGCACGGCTCGTTTCATGCCTTCGGTACCGTGAGCATGGGCCGCGGTGTGCATGCCGTAATCGCGGGCGGTTTGGATCACGGCCTCTAGTTCCGCATCAGTAAACTGCGGCCCGGACCCGTCTTTTGCCAGGCTCAATACGCCACCGGTTGCCGTGATCTTGATCAGATCCGCGCCGTCTTTATATCGTTGTCTGACAGCCTGCCGGGCTTCCTCCGGCGAGTTGATTACCCCTTCCCTGGGCCCCGGGTTGCCCATCAGTCGAACACTGTATCCATTGGTCGGGTCGGCGTGGCCACCGGTAGTGGCAATAGACTTTCCCGCAGCGAAAATGCGCGGCCCCACGACGAGGCCTTTGTTTACCGCATTCCGCAGGGCGATATTAACTCCGGTACCGCCAAGGTCGCGAACCGTGGTGAAACCCGCGAGCAGCGTAAGACGTGCATACACCGCCGATTGAAACGCGATGTCGGCTTCATTCATCACGAAACGCTGAATGGCATAATCCTTACTTACTTCACTTTCAAGATGGACGTGCATGTCAATCAGGCCGGGCAGTACCGTTTTGCTTTTAAGGTCTATCAGCTTGTCCTTCTGCCCCGGCTTTATATAGCCTTTATCAATTGAAAGAATCTTATTTCCTTCGACAACGATAGTTACCTCGGTTTGTATTGCGTCGCTTTTCCCGTTGATAAGTTTACCGCAATGGATGAAGGTCCGCTGGGCAATACCGGAAAATGAAAGGCAGAGGGCGAAGATGAAGACGATGGATTTCATGGGGTGAATATGCTTCTTTTTGGAGGAACTTCATAAAGTGGTCTGAAGTGGAAACCACGTCACGCCGGTGAGCCAGGAGCATCATCGGTTTTCGTTTCCATATGACTCCTTTACCATTACGTTCTAAGGCTTCGTGCAGGCGATTCTTCACTTCAGCATTGCCTCACATGCCCCATTCGGAAAGAGGATAAGGAGAAAGGCCTATACGAAATAAATGTAGAGTAATCTGGTACAAGTATCCCTTTTTGTATTTTGCCTTATGAACTTTCTTGCACACGCGTACCTGTCGGGCGACAACCATAAGCTCTTGCTGGGTAACTTTATCGCCGACTTCGTAAAAGGCCGCGCCGCATTGGAGCTGTTCGACGAGCAAGTTAAAAAAGGAATATACCTGCACCGGGCAATTGACGCGTTTACCGATAGCCATGCTGTTGTAAGCGAAAGCAAGAAACGGTTGCGACCCAAGTATCGGCATTACGCCGGAGTTATCGTCGACGTTTTCTATGATCACTTCCTGGCGCGGAACTGGCACGCCTGGCACGCCGAACCCCTGGATCAGTTTACGTCACGCACATACGAAACGATTAACCGACACAAGACCATCCTTCCGGAAAGTGTGAAGGCATTCTTTCCATACATGGTAAAAGGTAACTGGTTGTTAAACTATGCAAAAGTCGAAGGCATAGGCCGCGCGTTATCCGGAATGGCTGCAAGAACACCTTATGTCTCAAAGATGGACGAAGCGGTCGGTGATCTGGTTCAATATTATCCAATGTTCGAAAGGGAATTCGAGGTATTCTTTCCCGAACTGAAAGATCACGCTAAAGAGTTCACCGCTTCCCAACAGGCGTAACGAATAGAATGTCCGGGTCGGGCTTCCCTTATTTCGTTTAAAGTTTTAATATTACCCCTTATCATGTGGAGAATAGCCACTATGATACCGAAACCACAGTTACTATGCAGAACGATCCCGAGTTAAGCGGAAAATACCTGGGCACCATCTCCCAGGACTTTGTGAAGGTTTCTGAACTGCTGAAGGAAGCTTCGTACCAGATCCGAAAGGCGGGGTTCGATCATCCGGTATTTGTCATTTGCAAGGAGCCACAACCGGTTGGGCAATTACTCATTGACCGGTTAAACAGTCACACGGACTGGAACTACTTTGCTTCGTACCTGGACGAGTTTGTCCAGCGCGAACTTGTGACAAAAGATAAACTCGAGGATTTCCAAAGCGCGTACAAGGATCCTGACGAATTCTGCTGTTTGTTTGTAGTCGACGAATCGTTTACCAACTTTGTTTTTATTCCCTATCCGGAAGATTAGCTATCGTGTATTTCATCATTATGACTTGAAATGGTTCCATCCCTGTGCAGTGACAGGAACCGTGTTTCCTTGTTTGGTAATCATAATGTTTTCAGGTTTATCGTGAACGTAGCCGATCAAATGTATATCCTGATGATTCTTCACTTTTTCGAAATCCGCCTGCGGGATGGTAAATAGCAATTCGTAATCCTCCCCACCGTTCAAGGCACACGTTGCCGGATCAAGCTTGAATTCAACTGCAGCGGTTTCGTAGGTAAACGTTTCCAGGGGGATCTTGTCTTCAAAAATCCGGAATCCGACACCCGACTGTTTCGAAAGGTGGATGATTTCCGAAGCCAGCCCATCGGAAATATCGATCATGGCATTGGGAATTATCTTCAGTTCCTCGAGTTCGTACACGATATCCATTCGCGCTTCGGGTTTCAGAAAACGCCCCACCATGTATTCATACTTTTCCAATCCGGGCTGCATATCCGGATTGGTAGCATACACAGCCTTCTCCCGCTCAAGTACCTGTAATCCGAGAAATGCAGCCCCGAGGTCGCCGGTGACGCAGACAATGTCATTGGCTTTGGCGCCGTTGCGGTAAACGACCCGATCCTTTGGAGCCCTGCCAATGGCGGTTATTGAGATGACAAGACCAGATAAGGAGGACGTAGTGTCGCCACCCACCAGGTCTACCCGGTAGCTCTCACACGCCGCGCGAATACCGGCGTAAAGTTCATCGATTGCTTCCAGGGAAAACCGGTTGCTGATGGCGATGCTTACCGTTATCTGTTCAGGCCTGGCGTTCATCGCCGCGATATCAGAGACGTTTACGGCTACCGATTTATAACCAAGATGCTTCAAAGGAGTATAGCTCAAATCAAAGTGGACACCTTCGACGAGCATGTCGGTAGATACCACGATAGCCGACTCGCCGGCATCGATCACCGCAGCATCGTCACCAATGCCTTTGAGTGAGGATTGATTCACCGGTTTAAAGGAATGGCTGATTCGTTCAATTAATCCAAACTCCCCTAACTGACTGATTTCCGTTCTTTTCTGATCCATGATCTTAACAATATACTGTTGGCCGATTCAAATGCCCTTCCATCCTGCAAAAGTAAGATTATCGGGTCATATGCATGATTTATTTGAGAATATAGACCGAACTATACATTTTAATCCGCAAGCCATGATCCGAAAGGTATTTTTTGCTATCGGGCTCCTAATCCTCGCTGGAAATCTGTCATCTTGTGGCGGGCCAAAGCCGTATTACCAGACCCGCACGGGCAAGAAGAAGCAGAAATACTACAATGAGATCCAGTTTGGAGGCAAGAGTGCGGCCGAAATGAAGCCGGTAAAACCCAAGAAGAGGTAATTACTAACCGCGGTCCTTGCACAGTTCCACGAGGACCCCACCGGTTGATTTAGGATGTAAGAACGCAATCATCTTGTTGTCGGCACCCGCCTTAGGTTCTTTATTGATCAGGTCATAGCCTTTTTCCTGATATTGGCGCAGGGATTGCCCGATATCCGAAACCTCAAAAGCGAGATGATGCAGGCCTTCGCCTTTTTTTTCAATGAATTTGGCAATAGGCGAATCGGGTCGGGTGGCTTCCAGCAGCTCAATTTTCACACCGCCAATTTCGAAGAATGAGGTGCGTACCCCCTCAGATTCAACCTCCTCAGTCTTATAGGGCTCCCGGCCAAGCAGTCCGGCAAACAGTGCATTGGCGGCTTTAATATCCTTGACGGCGATGCCGATGTGCTCGAGTTTTTCCATAATTGTTATCTTTACAGTCCAAAAAAGAAACTTTTTGGTAGAATAGAAAGTTTAGAATCTGATATTTAAGCCATGATAGCAGAAGCTATGAGCGATATTCACGTCGAAGCAGCCCGAATTCAGCAAGAGATAAAGGATTACCTTGGTTTACGGACTTCGGACCTGGTTTTCGAATATTCGGCTATCGATGGCAAAGTAAAGCTCGACCTCATCACCGTAAACCCCCGACACAATCAGGCCTTCCTGTTTCACAGTGAAACCGGCGGCGAGAAGGTGGATGCCTTGAAGAAAATGCTGGCCTATGTGCAGAAGTATAAGGAGAAAGAAAACTCCTATACAATTCAGTGGGTTGCAAAGGGTGATACCGAATTGCACACCTCCTACTTCCGGGCTGGCAATATTCTCGATGCTTTGCAGAAGTTGTACTATGGAAGGGACATGAACACCATTACGGTTTTCAGCGTTGTATTAAATCCGGTGTCTTAAAAAAAGCCAAACAAAAACATCAATGATCACAGTTACTGAAAAAGCCATGGAACGAATCGCCGCTCTCCGTCAGGAAGAAGGCAAAACCGAAAACCACAACATCCGTGTATCGGTGAAGGGTGGAGGTTGTTCCGGGTTGATGTACGACCTTGGCTTCGACGCAGAAATCAAACCTGCGGATCAGGTGTTCGAAGACAAGGGCATAAAAATTCTCGTCGATAAGAAAAGCCTACTCTATCTTCTGGGCACGACCCTCGATTTTTCCGATGGACTTAACGGAAAGGGATTTCAGTTCATCAATCCCAACGCCTCGCGGACGTGTGGGTGCGGGGAGAGTTTTTCGATTTAAAAGGATATAAGTAAAACGTAAAGAAGGCTGTCGGGAAGATGGCCTTTTTTTTTGAGCAGATCGCCGGTTCGTCAGGGGCGTCGAAAGCCTTCGTGATTGTACCACCAGGTCAACCTAAACCACCACCAGGTCAACCTAAACCCAATGAACTTTTGTAACGACGATACACCCAAACCGGACTCAACAGGTAGGATACAATCTTGAAGTACCCTTCATTTCAAGCATTCACCACCGCCACACATTTCAACTCAATGGCAATAGGCGTCGGCAACGCATTTACCTCCACCGTTGTGCGGCAGGGTTGATTATCCTTAAAGTATTCAGCATAGATTCGGTTGAACGTAGAGAAGTCACTTTTCATATTTGTGAGGAAAACCGTGACATCAACCAGGTCTTCCCAGCGCGATCCCGAAGCTTCAAGGATGAGGCGAACATTCCGGAATACTGAATGACACTGCGTTTCAATATCATATGATATGATGTTTCCGTCATCGTCAAGCGTAACCCCGGGGATTTCTTTTGAGCCTTTCTTGCGAGGCCCGACTCCTGACAAAAAAAACAGATTCCCGACCCGGCGCGCATGAGGGTAAAGTCCTATCGGTTCGGGTGCCTCATTTGATACTATAGGATCCATAATCGGTGTATTTATCGGTATCCAAATAAGAGTGAAAAGCTCTCACCTCTGTATGCGTCTGGTGTGGCACCTTCAGTTAGTTTCACCACAGTCACCATCCAATCGCCGGGATTACTTATCGTGGTGCTTATCATCCCATCCTTTTCCGTGTAAATATTCTGAATCGTGGTGCGGTTATCCCACCTGTTCCAGATCTTCACACGTACGCCGAATGCCGGTTCGCCATTTTCGAGTACTTTGAAATGGATTCGGTCACCTCTTCGAAGTACCTGCG
>JAEZEH010000131.1 GCA_023417785.1 Bacteroidota bacterium | reverse complement strand
AATGGCTTGTACGATGCAAAACTTGATCACCAGCCTGTGGTAGCGATCATCGGACAAACCGCACGTATGGCCATCGGGGGAAATTATCAGCAGGAAGTAGACCTTGTCAGCCTTTTTAAGGACGTGGCCCATGAATATGTGCACATGGCCAGTGACGCTTCGCAAGTGCGTCATTTGATCGACCGCGCCATCCGGATTGCTAAGGCAGAAAGAACCGTAACCTGCGTTATCATTCCGAACGACGTGCAGACCATGGAGGCAGTCAGGGTACCACCGCACGAACACTATTCTGTTCATACGGGAACAGGCCATCCTTCGTCACTTGTTATTCCAACCGATGAAGCATTGGAACAGGCTGCGCACATCTTAAACGTTGGCAATAAGGTCGCCATTCTGGTGGGCGCAGGAGCCATGAAAGCAACCGATGATGTCACTACCATCGCCAATCTCCTCGGCGCGGGTGTAGCCAAAGCGTTACTCGGAAAGTGTGCGCTGCCGGATGACCTCCCGTTTGTAACGGGACCAATCGGATTTTTTGGGACCACCGCCACAGAACGTATGATGAACGAATGCGATACCCTGCTGATGATTGGAACAAGCTTTCCCTATTCGGAATTTCTACCGAAAGAAGGCCAGGCGCGGGCGGTACAGATCGACATCGATGGAAGAATGCTTAGTCTGAGGTATCCCGTCGAAGTAAACCTGCTGGGCGATAGCAAAGAAACGCTGCGACGACTGATCCCCTTAATTCATGGGAAGGCGGCTCAGGAATGGCGTAACCGTATCGAAGAAAAGATCCGTCAATGGAAACAAGAACAACAGGTACTTGCGCTGCGGGAGACAACGCTATTAAACCCGCAGTTTGTGTTCACGGCTTTATCTCCGCTCCTTCCTGATAATTGTATCATTACCGCCGATTCAGGGTCGACGGCAAGCTGGTATGCCCGCGAGTTGAACATCCGCGAAGGCATGATGGCATCATTGTCGGGCACACTGGCAACGATGGGTTGTGCGGTACCCTATGCAATCGCGGCAAAATTTGCGTATCCCGATCGATTTGTAATAGCCTTTGCCGGAGACGGCGCGATGCAAATGAACGGAAACGTCGAACTGCTGACGATCAGCAAGTACTGGCGGTCGTGGAGTACACCCCATATAATTATCTGCGTGTTGAATAACCGCGACCTCAACATGGTTACCTGGGAGCAGCGCATGATGGAAGGTGATCCGAAACTTGATACAACCCAGGTGACGCCGGATTTTGATTATGCAGCGTACGCGAATTCAATTGGCTTTGTGGGAATCAGGGTTGAATCGCAAGACCAGGTTACATCGGCCTGGGAGCAGGCGCTGGCGGCAGACCGGCCCGTGTTGATTGAAGCGGTCACCGACCCTGAAGTTTCACCATTCCCAGATCATGTAATGATGAAGAAGGTCGAAGGACTTGCATCCGCGGTTTCAAAAGGCGATGATGCTCCTTTGAAACATGCGGGACACATTCTTCAGCAAGCCGTGGAAGCAAAAATGGAGGAGATGAAGCGGTGAGATTTCCGGAGCACTTTTGAAAAATTAATAAAGCTCCGGTGCATTTGATGATATGTTCCGGATGCAACTACGATTTAAAAAAATATCTATAATGAAAAGATTACAAGACAAAGTCGCCATTGTCACCGGTGGAGCTACCGGAATCGGCGAAGCGATTAGCAAGAAGTTTGCGCAGGAAGGTGCGCTGGTAATTGTGAATGGTTATCCGGAAGATCCCGTTGACGAAGTCGTTGACGAGATCACGAAAGAAGGTGGCAAGGCCGTGCCTTATGCGGCCGATATTTCAATCGAGGAAAATGCGAAAGCCTGTGTCGCCTTCGCGAAAAAAACCTACGGGGAATTGAATATACTTATAAATAACGCCGGAACATTTCCTGAAATGGGTGAAGTTGACGCGTTCTCGACGGATGCTTTCGAATATATGCTCAAGAACAACATCAAGTCAGCATTTCTCATGACAAAACATGCCATTCCTGAGTTACAGAAGACAAAGGGTTGCATTGTTTTCGCCGGTTCGGAGTCTGGCGAACTTGGGATTGCCCGCAACACGCCCTATGGCGGTACAAAAGGATTTGTACATGCATTTATGAAAGGGGTTGCCGTCGAGCAGGCTCAGTATGGCGTAAGAGCAAACTGCGTATGTCCCGGCCCCATAGACACTGCGTGGACGCGGAGGCATGAAGGACCCATGAAGCGCGAAGACGAGAAGCTGATGGTTTCAGCCACTCCGTTGGGAAGAAGAGGAACACCCGAGGAGGTAGCAAATGTCTATTTGTTTCTCGCCTCTGACGAAGCTTCGTATGTCACCGGTTCCCTGTATGCCGTCGACGGAGGAATAACTGTTGCGAAAGGTCCGATCGGGCAGAAAGCAAAGAGCTCCGTTACGCGGGAGCCCGATGGGGAGCTCAACCTTGACCATTCCATGGAAGGGGCAACGGATATGAAGAGGCGGTAGTTGTTATTGTCAAAGAGATCAGGGCCATGTGATTTACGCATGGCCTTTCTGTTTCGCGAAACCACGAGCGAACGCAACTTCTATTCCGTATCCCGCCAATGGGTCGTGAATCCCTCTCTCACACTGCCCATACTTTGGAGTTCTGCCGGAAGATCGACTTCCTCGGTTACTTCGGTTGCAAACCAGGATTGAGTCCCGCGCATGGGATGATCGGGTTTCGCTTCTTTGAACGCGGTCTTATCGGTAAGGAGATCTCCGGACTCCTTTAATTTTTTGTACAACTCGCGGTCCAGAAACATGGATATCTGCACAGGCTTGGTGCCGCTGATCGTCCCCGGATTTCTTTTATCCCAGTTAAGGTTGAAAAACATCAGCAGGTCAGCCGATTCCCATGTTTCCTGGTCTAGTTCGACCATCATCTCGACGCCCGTTCCCGTATGTTTGAATTCGAGCAGAGTGCCACAATACTCCTTGTAAGGGCTCAGGCTGAAACATGCAACATCCGGATTCGCCATATTCATAAAGATCAGGTGGAGACTAATAATGATTGATATCATAATTCTGATACGCCGTTGTGGTGGCTGGTCCCCCGGCATTACAAAATAGTTGATTAACACCGAACGATGTCGTTGCCGTACCTTTTTCGAGAAATTCTTCCACTCCCACCGCCCCCATTCCGCCGTTCACCGCCACTGCACCTGCAGTAGCCTATCTGCCATGGCCGGAAGACGGTCTATCACCGTTATTTATATCATAAACGCTTGAGCCATGAAAAAACAGCCTGCTTCCACCAACAAAACCAGCCCTAAGTTCTCACCAGCGCACTTGGTTGTTATGGCCTTGGGCATTCTAACCGCGGTCGTTTGTTCGTTCGTGTTGCTCAAGAGTCCTTCTGGTAATAAAAACCGGGAGGAAAACCAATTCAAATCGCCGGCGCTCCATGTTATCAATAAATCCATTGACATACCAGCCTTGCAAGTAACGGCTTCGATGTTCCGGAGCGTTGCAAAGGGCATGGAATAAATAGTTACGGGGAAATTGTTAACTTGATGATCCACTTCACCAAACCATAGTCTACCCCAAACAAGCGGAAATTGACGGTAAGAATATACATACCGCACCAAGCCTTGCAGGAATTCGTTGTGAATATATCTACTGTCTCAGCCATGCTGCCGGAGGGCATTGAAAACGTGGTAACCCCCTACCCGCCTTCCCCATTCCAGTCATTGATGTTTTATTGCAACGATCCGGTTTCCATGGGCAGGATTGGAAACGATTCGTTTCAGAAACAACCCCTTGCCATCCTCGTGGGTCCGCAGTGTACACGGGTGAATATACAGGTGCATAAAGTTTTAAAAGCTATTCGTGTTGACTTCCATCCGGGTGGTATGTATCGCATGTTGGGAGTACCCATGCATCAATTAGTCGATAGCGGACTTGATGCAACGCTTTTATTCGGGCGTGAAATGTCAGGCATAACAGAGCAATTGCGGAATGTTTCCGATTTGGAGGGCGGCAAGAAAGTGGTCGAGACATTTCTTCTTGATCATGTACGGAAGTGCAAAGTCCTGTTACCTTTTGATTCTGCCATGCGCATAATGATGGAGCATCATGGAACGCTGCCGGTAGAACAAGTTGCGTCGTTATCTTGTCTCAGCACCAGGCAGTTTGAGCGGACGTGTAAAGAGAGGATTGGAATGAACCCAAAAATGTACGCGCGTATACTCAGGTTTTCAAAAGCATACCGCATGCATGAAGCGTTCCCTGACATGAGCTGGACTTCCATTGCGCATCATGCCGGGTACTTTGATCAGATGCACATGATCCGCGATTTCAGAGCCTTCGCGGGAGTGAATCCGTCCGTTATTCAGCAAGAGTTGCTCACCACGCCGCTGCGAATGCAGAAGGATCTTCACTTTTAGATTGTCGATTTTTTACTATGCCGGCTTTCCGCGTGCAAAATATCTTTGATCAAAAAAGATGGCAAACACCCATAACTTTTCCCCCCTTTGGATCACCGGAATCAATGCTTGTAGACGCATGATCCAATTTGCGCAGCTGATGATACTTCTGATTGCTTGCTTTCCTTCTCACGTTGGCTTTGGCCAGTCGTACGAAGGTCTGACGTCGCTATCGGGAAGCAAAATTAAAACCTACTTTAGCGTAGGTGCAGCGCCCAAGGCAGAGCGCATGGCCGCGCAACTCGATCGCGTGATAGCGTTTTACAATCAGCACCTGGGGTTTACTCCTTCCGTGACGGTGCTGATACTTTCTAAAAATGACTGGAGTAACTACACCACGTTTCCCGTTTACGGTATGCCACACTATAATGCCAAAGACGTACTTATCGTGGCCTCAGAAGATAATGAATATTGGAAGAGCATGGTACCTCCACCGGAGGAAGTGCCAGCGGAAATCAGACAGAAGTTTATGCAGGTGTATACGAATCAAAAAGGGGAATTGACGATGGAACCGTTTTTCGACCTGCTGGTAATTCATGAGTTAGGACATGCTTTCCATCAGCAGGGGGGACTATTGATGCAACGCAAATGGATGGGTGAGCTATTCTGCAATATCCTTCTCCATAGTTATATAGCTGAAAACGAGCCCGCACTACTTGATGCTTTAACGATGTTTCCTGAAATGGTTGTGGCTACCACCGAAAGATCCGAATTGACGTACACCACGCTTGAAGAACTGGAATCAAATTACGATTATATCGGCAAGAGTTATCCGCAGAATTATGGTTGGTATCAATGTCGCTGGCATGTTGCAGCTGGGAAAATATATGACAACAGCAAATTGGTTGCGATCAAAAACTTATGGCGCACGTTGAAAGAACAACGGGAAACTCTCGATGACGGTAGCTTGGCAGCATTGCTGAGTTCAAAAGTCGATGAAAATGTTTCGGCTGTTCCATTGACATGGGATGATTCAAAGTAGTTTTCCACATGCAAATCAATTAATCATTCAAGACCCCGCCAGCAATCCGCTGCATCCGCAATTCAGGCATCAACATTCCGCAGTTGTCTACAAATTCTTATTGATGTAATGAACAGTTCCACATGAAAACCATTCTGAAGTACCGCATCTTGTAATTTGCATTTTTTACGAATGAGCAAGACTGTTCTTCTTTGGGCTTTTGTTTTTCTGTCCGTAACAGGTCTTTCCCAACCTCACTTCGAGTTTTCAGCAGGATTTGGTGGATCAAGAATAAGGGCAAAGGACTCAGGTGATTTTTCCCGAATAGCCCACTATCAATTTGGCATGGATGGAGAATTCAACCTTTCCGAATATACTTCGATCAAAGGCGGGATACACTTTTCGCGAAGAGGCGGGGCTTTCGGGGAAACCTTTTTTTATGGAACTTTGTACGATGAATTAAAAATGACTTACCTGGAGGTACCTGTTGTCTTTGTGCTCCGGCCTCAAAATTTCATATTCTTCGCTGGCCCACAATATGTCCTGCTTCTGAATGCAAATTATGAATCGCAAAACGCCGGCAATGCCCTGAATACGTCAGGGTTCGACATCAGATTTGGTGGTGGATTTAGTCCGGAAAGCGGATTTGGAAGACAAATGCATTTTGTCCGGGGACTTTCAAATATCGTAAAGCAAAGCAATTGGAAACTTACTACCAACTACTTCTGCCTGATGGGTACTTATCGGATAAGAAAGTAATGGTGAGACTTTTGGGATTTCAACCGAGATCCGAGCGAACTATCAGTCCAGGTTTTGTAATACAATATCTTTCCACCGGACCTTGATACCGCCACCATCGTGAATCTGCAAGGCAATAAAGCCTTTACCGGCCCCGATTTTTTCGTCCTTCAACTGAACCATCTGATGACCATTCAGCCAGGAGGTAACTTCATCGCCATCGACCTTGATCTTTAATTCGTTCCACTCACCTTGCTTCAAATGTTGTTCGTCTTTCGGGTCGGGTTGAATCAACCAGCCCCGGCCATAGGATTCATAGATCCCTCCGGTGTGATGGCCTAACGGAGCTACTTCTACCTGCCACCCGCTGATTTTGGTGCCGTCGATAGTCGATCGAATGAAAACGCCACTGTTTCCGTTCGCCTCCTGTTTGAAGTTCAGGGTTAAAATAAAATTTTTGTATTGCTTTTCTGTAGAGAGATAGCCATACCCCTTATCCGGCCCGCTCTCGCATATCAGGTCGCCGTCCTGGACATACCATTTCTCTGTACCGTGGACGGTCCAGCCTTCAAGGGTCTTTCCATTAAACAACGCCTTACCCGACTGGGCACTTGACGCAACCGAAATTAAACAGATAAGAATAAAAGTGAGAGGCAGTTTCATATTGTGATGTTGTACCGTAAGATAAGATTTTATCGAGCACTGAACCCGATCAATATATTATTTTTACGGCCGGAACTGCATTCCGGGTACTGCGTTAATTCCCGGGGAGGAATCCAGGGATCAATGCAAGCTGATCACTCTTGTTATCTGCCATTTATTATTGTTTCCCCGCTTCCAGATGTGAATGAATTTGGAATAATGGTCCGGGGGACCTTGTTGATCATGATTTATAAATCCATGCAACCCCATTTCAACAGCTCCATACCCGTTGATCGCATATACCTCAATACTTCCCTCTTTAAGTTGCCGCCGCACCTTTCCGCAAATATTATTCTTTAGTGCCTCGTTCAGTTTTTGCTTTGACGTCATCAAACCTCCCTGGTCATGATAGAATTCGAGATCCTCGCTGATGAGTTCTTCCATCACGTCAAGTTTACAATTGTTATAAGCGTCTTCCCATTGTGTGTCCAACGCTACAATCGTATCGTATAAGGAAGGGGATGCAATACTTCGTTCATGGTTGAATTCAGGCACGAAGCCGGTGGACATCAACAGAGCGCAGCAGGAGATTGTGAGAAGTAAAGATATTTTCTTCATGAGAGTTTCCTTCTCACTCCCACTTTTTATGCCAACACGTTTACCGTCCCATAACAAAGGTATTGGCATCGCGGATTGTTCATAAGGGGACAGTTGGGTGTACGGTTCGACAAGAAATCAGTAGATGAACTTAGCGGTTGGACAGATTCAAATCCGAGAAGTTGAAGACCAACCACAAAGCCGGCGCCAGACCCGGCCCTTTCTTCCTTTGGTCAATCGCCGGTTTCCTTATAGGCTTCAAAGAGTTCTATCAGGTTCCCGGAAGGGTCCTCAAGCAGGATCTGCACACCGCCGTTTCCTCTTATCATCCCGCTTCTCAGGGAAACATCCGATGATTCCAGCTCTCGGAACTTTTGTTCAAGATTCTCCACGCGAAGTTGCATCCGGTTCCATCCACCTGGTTCGGGGATTGAACCGTCGGAAAGTGCTTGACCAGCCCCACCCTGGCCTTTTGGATTCATTAACAGATATAAGTTACCAATCGAAAGCATGGCGAAACCGTTGGAAGGTGGTTGCATTTCGACCTTGAAACCCAGATAATGGGTGTAGAACTCAACGCTTCGTTTCACATCATTGACAATGTA
>JAEZEH010000068.1 GCA_023417785.1 Bacteroidota bacterium | reverse complement strand
AAAAAAGCCGCCCCCGATAAGAGAGCGGCTTTTAATTGAAATCGGATTTACCTTAAACGAATTTGTTGATAAGGTTTTCGATGTATTCCTGCCTTCCGCTGAGTTGAGCGGGTTCGCCATTCTTGTGTGCAAGTTTCGCAAGTTCCTCAAGGCCAACCTTGCCTTGTTCGAAGGCTTTACCTTTTCCTGAATCGAATGAAGCATAACGCTCTTTGCGGATACGTGTGTATTCACCGTCTTCAAGAATCGCCTGAGCAGTGAGAAGCGCTCTCGCAAAGGTATCCATACCACCGATGTGCGCGTGGAAGATGTCGGCGAGATCCGTTGAATTACGACGTGTTTTCGCGTCGAAATTGACGCCACCATTCTTAAATCCACCCGCTTCCAGAATAATCAACATTGCTTCTGTTAATTCATAAAGGTTGTTGGGGAACTGGTCGGTATCCCAGCCATTCTGATAGTCGCCGCGGTTCGCGTCAATGCTTCCAAGCATACCTGCATCGGCCGCAACCTGAAGTTCATGCTGGAATGTATGATGGGCAAGCGTGGCATGGTTTACTTCGAGGTTCAGTTTGAAATCGTCCATGAGGTCATACTCGCGAAGGAATGAAATCACGGTAGCTGAATCGAAATCGTATTGATGCTTAGTAGGCTCCATCGGCTTGGGTTCAATGAAGAAGTTACCTTTGAAACCATTGGCTCTGGCATAGTCGCGGGCCACGTGAAGGAACTTCGCCAGGTGTTCCTGTTCTTTCTTCATGTTCGTATTCAGCAGTGTCATGTAGCCTTCGCGTCCGCCCCAGAATACATAGTTCAATCCACCGAGTTCGATGGTTGCGTCGAGGGCATTCTTCACCTGATTGGCCGCCCAGCATACTACATTAAAGTCGGGGTTTGTAGCCGCGCCGTTCATGTATCGTGGATGGGAGAAAAGATTCGCTGTGCCCCAAAGCAACTTCACACCCGACGCTTTTTGCTTCTTCTTCGCATACTCAACAATTGTCTGAAGGCGGGTTTCTGATTCTTTCAGGGTATCACCTTCATCAACCAGGTCGAAGTCGTGGAAACAATAAAAGGGCGCGCCAATTTTTGTGATGAATTCAAATGCCGCATCCATTTTATCCTGGGCGCGTTTTATCGGATCGGCATCCTGAAGCCAGGGGAAGTTTTTGGTTCCAGGTCCGAAAGGATCACCGCCGGTACCACAGAAGGTATGCCAGTACGCTATGGCAAAACGGAAGTGATCTTCCATTGTCTTCTTGCCGACTTTTTGCTTAGGGTTGTAGAAACGGAATGCGAATGGATTATCACTCTCCTTACCTTCGTATTGGATCTGGCCAATACCTTTGAAGTATTCTTTTTCGCCAAGTGTGAGTTTCATATGATTAGTTTCAAGTTTTAAGTTTCAAATTTCGTCCGGAGTACCTGCAATCAGGGAGTCTCGGAGAGGTGCTTGTCGAGTTCACTTTTCCATGTCTGGAACGCCTCGCTGTACTGTGCGACCTTCGCCGTATTGGGATCTTCAGCTTTGATCAGGTGGAAACCCCGGAATGCATCCTTGAAGTCGGAGAATACGCCGGCTCCAACGCCAGCCCCCAGCGCAGCGCCTTTTGAGCCATCCGTATCGTATAATTCCAGTCGTGCGCCAATTGTGTTAACAAACGCTTCGCGGAACAGCGGACTCAAAAACATATTTGCGTGACCGGCTCGAATGACGTTGGTTGATAGTCCCATCCCCTGAAGTACGTCGAATCCGTACTTCAATGCAAATACAATTCCTTCCTGCGCTGCGCGGAAAATGTGTGACTGACCATGGCGGTTGAAATTCAATCCATGAAATGAGCCCTTTATATCCCTGTTTTCCAGCACGCGCTCTGCGCCGTTACCGAAAGGCAGAAGCACCAGGCCGTCTGACCCTATGGGTGAATCGGCGGCGATGCTGTTCATCTTTTCATATTCATAACCGTCGCCGGAATTTTTGATGTTGCGCCGAAGCCAGCTATTGAGAATACCCGTACCGTTGATACAAAGCAAAACACCATTGCGGCGCGCTTCCTTTTGGTTATTTACATGGATAAATGTATTCACCCTCGACTTTGCATCGAAAGCATTTTGATCGGTCACGCTATAGATTACGCCGGATGTTCCCGCGGTGGCTGCAGTTTCGCCGGGGTTGAGCACATTCAGGGAAAAAGCGTTGTTAGGCTGGTCTCCGGCGCGGTAACTGATACGGGTGCCTTTCTTCAGTCCGAGGACCGCCGCAGCTTCTGCACTCACCTCAGCCTGTACAGAGAAGACGGGCACCTGGTCTGCGACTAATGATTTATCAATGCCATAGTGATCAAGTAGCTTGATGGCAACGCCTTCCTTTTCGTAATCCCAGAAAATTCCTTCTGATAAGCCGGTATCAGTAGTGTTGATTTGTCCGGAAAGCCGCATAGCAATATAATCCCCGGGCAGCATCACTTTATGGATCCGTTCAAATATCTCCGGTTCATTTTGCTTGACCCAGGCGAGCTTGGATGCTGTGAAGTTGCCGGGCGAATTAAGATAATGCTCCAGGCAATACGTTTGTCCGAGGGCCGCAGCTGCCTTCTCTCCTATTCCAACGGCACGGCTATCACACCAGATAATCGACGGACGTAAAACCCTTTGTTCTTTGTCAACGCAAACAAGTCCATGCATCTGATAGGATATTCCAATGGCCGCGACCTCGTCACCCTTCACACCCGACTTTTTCAAACATTCATGGGTACTTTTCACTGCGTGCTCCCACCACATTTCGGGATCCTGTTCTGCCCAGCCGGCGCGCACCGCAAGCATCGGCATTTCCTCTTTGGGTGATTGAGCGGTAGCCACAGTCTGTCCGGTCGTGCTGTCAACTAGCGATACTTTGACAGAAGAGCTGCCCAGGTCGAATCCGAGAAGATATTTCTCCATCATCCGTAAATTTGCCGTTTTCCTTGAAATTGATTTACCTTATAGTAAATTTGACTACAAGGTAATGCTTTTTCGGAATTTGTCAACCCCACTTTGATGAAGAAAAATAACTTTCGGGACAATATAATCGACGCTCTGTCGATCGACTGCATGATATTCGGTTTTAAGAAAAGTGAACTGGATATACTGTTGGTTCAGCATGGCGAAGGGATCAGCAAAGGTAAGTGGGCGCTTCCGGGCGGATGGATCAGATACAATGAGGGTATTGACGAGGCGGCGAACCGGGTTTTGAAAGAGCTGACCAACGTTTCCAATATTTACCTCGAACAGCTCCGCGCATTCGGGGAAACCGAGCGATATCCGGATAAACGGGTCATTACCATTGCATACTATGCCCTCGTAAAGCCGGAAGATTACACCCTTCATGCCGGTTTCACCGCTGCGGATGCGAAGTGGTTTAAGGTGAGTGAAATTCCTGCCCTCCCCTATGACCACGCAAGGATTCTCGACGCCGGGCTCGCCCAGCTGAGGCATCGGGTGAGGCATGAACCTGTGGGATTTAACTTGCTCCCAAAGAAATTTACCCTTCTTCAGCTGCAGGAACTCTATGAGGCGATTCTGCAGAAAAAACTAGACAAGCCAAACTTTCGCAGAAAACTTCTGAATATGCATCTGCTTGAAGTATGCAAGGAGAAACAAACCGATGTGTCGCATCGCGCCGCGAATCTTTATCGGTTCGATAAACGCAGTTATGACCGGTTGAGGGAACGGGGGTTTACGTTTGAGTTATAGTTCGAGGTTCAAATTCCAAACAACCATCAAGTTATTTCAAGATTTTTAAAGGGCAGGGATGAGTAAAGCTGATGGCAGACGGAAAGGGGGATTAAAAGTACATATGGATCTAATCCTACTGCAAAGGGTGAGCGGAGGAAAATAAGGCTCAATCCCCGACTTTCGGAAGCTGCGCTTTCTCATCGGGCCGTCGGAAGGTTTAAGTTCAAAGTTTAAAGCTCAAATTTCCAAATTTCAGGTTTCAGAACCAAAGTACAGGTCAGACTTCGTACGACATCCTGAACTCCGCTATCTCCACGTTTTTGAAGCCGTTTTCCATCAAGGTGTTTTTGAATTCGGCCATAACGGTTTTTTCGCCATGCACGAGAAAGATCTGCTTAACCTTTTCCTGATTCTGGCGAATCAAAAGCTTCAGTAAATCACCATAGTCAGCGTGAGCACTGTACTCGTTCATGAACATGACTTCCGCTTTTACCGAGTACTTCTCCCCCATAATCAACACCTCTTGCGCGCCATTACTTATGCGGCCCCCGAGCGTGGACGGCTCGCAATATCCGGTGATGAGAATTGTGTTGCGCTCGTCACTGATGTTGTTTCTGAGATGGTGACGGATACGTCCGCCTTCCATCATTCCGGAGGCCGAAATAATTACACAGGGTTTATCAAAATAATTAAGCTGTTTCGAGTCGTCGGTTTCCGTTATGAAGTGTAGTCGCGGGAAGCCGAACGGATCCGGATCGGACTCAATGTATTCCTGCATCGACTCATTGAAAAATTTTTGGTTCTCGCGCATGATATCGGTGGCGTACACTGACAACGGGCTATCGACGAACACTTCGATCTCGGGAAGCAAACCGTCTTCCGCCAACTTGTTAAGCGAAAATATAAGCTCCTGTGTCCGCCCCACGCTGAACGCGGGAATAAGAAGTTTTCCCCCTTTCTCCACGCAGGTTTGTTCAACAATATGCAGCAACCGCTGTTCCGTATTCTCAATAGATTCGTGCAGCTTGTTGCCATAGGTAGATTCACAAATGATCACGTCCGCCTGTGGAAATTCCTGAGGAGGATTAAGTATACGATTATTGAATCTGCCGATATCCCCAGTGAACGCCACCTGCGTGGTGCGACTCCCTTCCGTAACCGTAAGGTTAACTACCGCACTCCCGAGAATGTGTCCTGCATCAGTAAACAGTAGTTCAATATTTTCGTCGATGGCAAAGCGTTTATTGTATGGAACGGTCTTGAACAGCGCCAGACTTGCCTCGACATCCTCAATTGTAAACAAGGGCTCGGTCACTTCACTGTTCCCGTTGCTCCTTGACTGGGACAGCTGAATTCCGGCACTGTCTTCGAGAAGCAGCCTGGCCAATGCCAGCGTTGGTGGCGTTGCGAAAATCGGACCGCTGAAACCTGACTTGACCAGAAAAGGAATCAATCCACAATGGTCGATATGCGCATGGGACAGGATAAGGTAGTCAATGGACTCCGGCTTGAAAGGCAACTCGCTGTTAAGATCTTCATTTTTCTGGCCTTTACCCTGAAACATCCCACAGTCCAGCAGTATGCGGCGACCATTATCCAGGGTAATTATATGTTTGCTACCGGTTACCGTCTGGGCGGCTCCGTAAAATGAGAATTGCATATTTTTTATTCTGGATGAAGAAAAACTTAAACCCGAAACCAGCGCCGAAAACCAAGGTGGCATTTGTGGTAGTCCGGCCCCACCTGATGAACACCTGGGGTGTGCAGGTCGGGAGGAATGCCTTTTCAAACGATAGAAATTTATTGATCGGGATGTCCTCAAGTTGGAGATCACGAAAAATCGGCACATATTCAAGGCTGTTAAAATCTACCTTAAACCGATACATTAACACGTAATATGGAGAACCAAAACAGCAAAAGACTCTTTTACGGTAGTTGTTTTGCCCTGATCACTACTGCTTTTTCATTCAGTATCAGGGCGGGCATTCTGCCACAGCTTGGAGAAACATTCAGTCTCTCGGCAACTCAACTAGGATTTATAAACACGATGTGGTTCATCGGATTCCCGATTTCCATGGTATTGGGTGGAATCTTTTATGGTGCGCTCGGCCCAAAACGAATCATGATCATTGCCTTCTTTGCGCATACCATCGGCATTCTCATGACGATTTTTGCAAATGGGTACTCCACCCTGCTAATCTCGACGCTCTTTATTGGAATAGGCAACGGCTGTACTGAGGCAGCGTGTAATCCGATGATCGCAACGGCATACAGCGGCAGAATGATGAACACCTTGCTCAACCGGTTCCATATGTGGTTTCCTGGAGGGATTTTCCTTGGAAGTCTGCTGTCATTCGGCATGACGGAACTCGGATGGGGCTGGGAGGCTCAGATCTGGTTTATCATGATCCCCACCCTTATTTACGCTTATTTGTTCTATGGACAGAAATTTCCAGAGCCGACAGGTGACATCGCATCGCTTTCTTCAAACCTTAAAGGAATGTTGTCTCCGCTTTTCATATTCATTTGCGTATGCATGACGCTGACCGCCATCTCGGAATTCGGTCCGACACAGTGGGCAGAACTCGTCCTCGCCAAGAGCGGTGCAGAACCGATGGTAATTCTCGCCACTATTTCCGGACTAATGGCTTTTGGGCGATACTTCGGCGGCGACTTCGTTCATCGTTTTGATCAGACCGGCGTACTGCTTGGATCAGCTGTCGTTACCGCAGTGGGGATTTTTCTGTTGAGTACCCAGACCGGTGCTATGGCGTACGTTGCGGCAATTTGTTTTGCCACAGGCGTGTGTTATTTCTGGCCGAATATGATCGGGTTTACTGCCGAAAAATTACCACTAACCGGAGCGATCGGGATGTCAGTCGTTGGAGCTTTTGGTATGTTTTCTACCGCCATCTGGCAACCGATTATCGGAGGCTGGATTGACGGTTCAAAAGAAAAAGCTGCATCGGCCGGTTTATCGGGTGATGCCATGGAGCTTGCAGCAGGTCAGGCAACGCTCTCCAAGATGCTTACATTTCCTTTGATTCTTATCGTTCTATTTTTAATTCTGTTGTTTTGGACGCGCAGCCGAAAAGGAAAAGTCGGCCAAACTGCAGTCGGAGCTTAGATCTTTGAAAAAATTACGGGGGTGTCCACCGCTGGTGAGCACCCCCTTTTTTATGGTGTCGACGAAACAAACGCAAGACTGAATGGGACATACCAATACGCCAATCAATCCAATGAAGTTCCTTGCACTTGGTGATTCTTACACCATTGGTGAAGCGGTAACTCACGACGAACGCTGGCCTGTACAACTTGTGAGCGAGCTACGAAAACGCAACATACATTTTGCCAATCCTGATATCATCGCTACCACTGGCTGGAGAACCGATGAGCTGATAAGAGCCATATCTGAGCAACGGCCCCCACATGATTACGACATGGTATCTTTACTGATCGGGGTAAACAACCTCTACCAGGGAAGGCCAATTGAACAGTATGCGGCTGAATTTGAAGAGCTCCTGAAAACCGCCATCGAACTTGGGAACGCCAATAAAGAAAACGTATTTGTTTTGTCTGTCCCGGATTATGGTTTCACGCCGTTTGGAAAAGAAAAGCAATCCGATATTTCCCGCGACACGGATTTATTTAATGAGGTGAACCGCCACATTGCGCTTAAGTATGGTATCACTTATTTCAACATTACCGGCATTTCACGAAATGGTCTGAAAACGCCGCAACTCATCGCATCCGATAACCTCCATCCGTCCGGACAAATGTATTCTGAATGGGTTCGCATAATCATGGCCTCTCAAGATCCTCCTATCCATACGTATCTTTAATGTGGAATCCCTGATAATCAGAATAATAACTGCTATTCGGATGTCGTGGTAAACACCTGATTTTTCGGGTATTCTTTCTCATGTCAGTAAAGGGAGAAAACCGCCGATTTTCCGCAAACGTTTGTTACTAACTTGTGTTAGGCTTATGTTCTGCTTCAGGTTTGGGCATTATTTCGGTTTTCAGGCCGACTGCCCCTGAGGTACGATACGGGCAGACAAATGCAAATAACACCATATGAAGTTACTCATTGCTTTTTGTTTCATTTTACTGGGCACGTCAACTATTCAGGCTCAGAAGATTGGTCTACTGCTAGACAGCTACGTGATCGATCGTTGGTACGCCGATGAAAAATATTTCACGGAAAAAGTTCGCAGCCTCGGCGGGGAATGTATCATAGAAATGCCACACGGCGACGCGGATGAGCAAGTCAAGCTCGGCAGGAAACTGATCGCGCAGGGCGTGGATGTAATTGTACTGGTAGCCACCGATGCTGTAAAGGCACTTGAAATAATCAAGGAGGCCAGTAAGGCGGGTATTCCGGTTATCGCCTATGATCGGCTTATTCATAGCCGTGACGTGGCCTATTACATCGGTTACAACAGTATGAAGGTGGGAAGGCTTCAGGCACAGTATGCCTTGGACAGGATGCCGAAGGGCAACTATGTGTTAATCAACGGCCCGACATCAGACAATAACAGCTCTCAATTCAGCAATGGACAGATGGAGGTACTTCAGCCGGAGATCAAGTCAGGAAAAATCAAGGTGGTCGGAAACGTCACCCTCGACAGCTGGAGTGAACTCGAAGCCATGATGAAAATGGCAGAGCTATTCGCATCCATGAAAGAGGCTCCTCATGCGATCATTGCGCCTAACGATGCCGTTGCACTTGGTACGGTTCAGTCTTACCTAAAAGGATGGCAAAACATTGTTATTACTGGTCAGGATGCAGACCCCCCGGCAATCCGCAACATCGTTGCCGGGCTTCAAAGCATGACCATCTATAAGCCTATACGCCCCCTGGCGGAAAAAGCAGCCGAAGTGGCGGTGGCCGTTGCACGTAAAAAAGAGATTGAAGGAAGTCTTCCCCTGAAAGATGGCGATTACTCAATAAACGCGTTCCTCCTTGACCCGGTAGTCGTTGATTCGTCGAACTATGCAGACACCGTTGTGAAAGACGGACACTTCACTGAGTAGCCAAACTGAAAGAAAGTATCCTTCGTTTTACTTAATACTTGTCAGGTCTCTGGTTTCACCATTTAGCACGATGGACATCGGTTCACCGGACTCTAATATTGTTTCCACCCCGTCCCGGGATATCCGGACTTTGATGACACGGCCGCGGAACTCAAGGCGGAACGAGTACGACTTCCACTGATCGGGGATAAAGGGGTTGAAATGCATGACTCCGTTCTTTACACGCATGCCGCCAAATCCTTTCACCACGCTCATCCAGGTCCCCGCCATTGACGTGATATGACAGCCATCTTCGGTGTCGTTGTTGTAGTCGTCGAGATCAAGCCGCGCTGTGCGCAGATATAATTCGTATGCGCGCTGTTTGTATCCCAGCTTCGAACCGAGAATCACGTGAACGCATGGCGACAGTGACGACTCATGAACTGTCATGGGTTCATAGAAGTCGAAATTCTTACGGATCGTTTCATTGTCAAAACGGCTTTCGAAGAAGTAAATACCCTGAAGCACATCAGCCTGTTTGATAAAGCATGAGCGAAGTATGCGGTCCCACGACCATTTCTGATTCAGCGGCCGGTCTTCCTTACGGAGATCGTTGACCGTAAGGATTTCCTTATCCAGGAAGCCATCCTGCTGCAGAAATATCCCGCGGCGTTCGTCAATCGGATAGTACATCTTCTCGATGATCTCTGCCCATTTTTCAGTTTCCTCCTTTTCGCGGAAGTCTATGCGCGGCGACAACTCCTTCCATTTCTCTGGAGCATTTTTCTTCACCCACTCCAGCGAGCCAAGTGTGTACTGCAACGTCCATGTGGCGATGGTGTTGGTGTACCAGTTGTTGTTGACGTTATTCTCGTACTCATTCGGGCCTGTAACCCCAAGCATTACGTACTTGGTTTTTTCGGAAGACCATGTAATGCGTTGCGCCCAGAACCGGGAAATGGCAATCAATACCTCGAGACCATGTTCACCAAGGTATCCTTCGTCGCCTGTGTAATTGATATAATCAAAAATGGCATAGGCAATCGCTCCGTTGCGGTGAATCTCTTCGAAGGTAATTTCCCATTCATTGTGACATTCCTCACCATTGATTGTAACCATTGGATATAACGCCGCCCCATCGGTGAAGCCAAGCTTTCCGGCATTTTCAATCGCCTTTTGAAGATGTCTGTATCGGTACACCAGCAGGTTTCTGGCTACGTGCTGTTCAGACGTTCCCAGGTAGAAAGGCAAACAATATGCTTCCGTATCCCAATACGTTACCCCGCCGTATTTTTCACCGGTAAATCCTTTCGGTCCGATGTTGAGTCTTTCATCGTCGCCGGTATAAGTTTGCATGAGTTGAAATATATTGAACCGGATGCCCTGTTGCGCCGCCACGTCGCCTTCAATAGTGATGTCGGATTCCTCCCATTTGTGATCCCAGACTCTTACATGTTTTTCAAACAACTTGTCGAATCCGTCGGACACAGCCTCATCCAAAACCACGCGACAATGATCAGTCATCTTTTCTTTCGGATGATTCTCAGAAGAGAGTATCGCCGCATACTTGTAAATGACAAGTTCTTTTCCCTGCCGACAGTCCACCTGAATGACGTTGCCCGCAAATTTTTCACGCTGTTCAATATTGATTCGTTCCGGAGTTACTTTCTTACCGTCGGTCTCAAGAATGTAACGCATTCCTGTGGTAACATGGAAGAAGGTCTTTTTCGTCTGCGCCGTTACAATGGCCTCACCGTCCGTGGCACTACGCGAAACTTCTTCCCAGAACTTTTCATCGTAGTTGGAATCTGTATTGATAACATCGGCGTCTATGTAAATCGAAAAAGTAATTTTTCCCGAGAAGTTGAGTGGCGTTATCGCATAGCGGATGGCACCAATCTCGCCATGTGCCATCGAACAAAAACGCTTTGATACAACTTTTACTTGTTTGCCGTCGGGAAAAGTCGCCATGAACGAACGCTCCAGCAAACCCACTTTCATATCGAGTACGCGACGGAAGTCCTTGACCTTGCACCTGGCGAGGTCAAGTTTCTGGCTCTCGATACTAACCATAATCCCGATCCAATTAGGCGCATTCAGCACCTTGGCAAAGTATTCCGGATAGCCATTTTTCCACCAGCCCACGCGTGTTTTATCCGGATAGTAGACACCCGCCACATAGCTTCCCCGAAGGGTATCTCCTGAGTAATCTTCTTCGAAGTTGGCGCGCTGCCCCATCCTTCCATTTCCGATCGAAAATATACTTTCCGAAATCCGGTTGTAATGAGGATCGAATCCTTCTTCAATAATCTGCCATTCGTCGTGTTTGATATACTGTTTCATAGGCTGTCTAAACTTTAGAGACTCAGCGCGGCTCTTGCGTTGATGTTTTATTTCGCTTCGTTTGTTACTTACTCACCGATTCGTACGGATATTCTGCAGCATTTCGGATGTAAAATCCCCCGTTCCGGGTATTATCAAATCAGCCTGCCCGAGTTGTTCTTCACTTCCTACACCAACGCACCTCATACCCGCGCGCAAAGCAGCTTCTACGCCGGCCTCTGCATCTTCGAATACCAAGCAGTTTTCGGGCGCCACTCCGATCCGTTCCGCTGCGAGAAGAAAAATTTCCGGATCCGGTTTGGAATGGATAATCATCGTGCCATCTATGACCACATCGAAGAGGTCCCTGATCCTGAGTATGTCCAGCACCATATCGGCGTTCTTGCTACTGGAAGCCAGACCAATCCGCAAGCCTAAGGCGCGAAGCTCTGCTATCAGATCAACAACACCCGGAAATACTTCGTCCGGTTGCATATTCGAGATATATTCGACAAACCATTCGTTTTTCTGATTTGCCAGGCTGACCATTTCCCCGGCCGACAATGACATTCCGCCGAGGTTGGCGACGATCTCCATGGAGCGGATCCTGCTTACGCCTTTGAGTAATTCATTATCTGCTTCGGAAAGGTTAAATCCCAGCCTCGCGGCCAACCTTTTCCATGCGAGATAATGATATCGCGCGGTGTCAACGATTACGCCATCCAGGTCAAATATTGCTGCTTTTATCAAATCGGAAGGAAGGGTTTCGATTTTATGGATATACTGCTTATTCAATTGGCATGAGATTCAAATCCGGGCTCAAAAATAGGTGGCCTTAATGACTTTATTTGTTTCTTCGAGCGACTTAAATACCGCAAACGTTTTTCCCTGCGTTCTGAAGGCGCCAAGCGCATTTCCGTATCGGGCTGCGCCGATGTAATCTTTTGGATTTTGAAGCAAGCCGAATCCGATTCCACCGGCAAAGGAATCGCCGCAACCTGTTGTATCAACTACGTTCTGAACTCTTACAGCATCCACCATCTGTTCAGTTAGTTTGCCTTTTTCCTTGTAATACACCAGGCAACCCCGACTATCTATAGTGATATAAACGCATTTCACGCCCTTTGCCAGACAGTGTAGTGCGAATTCTCTAAGGTAGTCGCGATCCACTTCTTCGCTTTCAGCAAAATCCTCGCTCTCATATTCCTTTTTAAACCAAGAGGCATGGGCTTCTTCCAGATTCATCTTCAACACATCAATATAGGGCAGCCACAGATCGCGGTCTATCCAGAATTTTCGTTGGCGTTCACCGTTGATCAGGCATGCCGTTGTGGGTCCGTGTGCATCGAAAATCACAACTCCGGAGCTATTTGCTTTCAGGTATTGGAGAGCTTCCAGACTGATTTCGTAGTCACTGATCGGTATGAAAACAAACACATCACAATCAGTCAGTTTTTCGAAATCGGCAGCCAGAATCGGGTCCATAAAACCGGTCTGACGTTCGAGGCGGTTGTTCATGTCAAGGAATTTCAGACTGATTATATCGCCCTGGTCATTACGCGAAGTAATGTGGTTAAGGTTAACACCGCGGGCACCTTTGAACACTTCACGCACGTTATCTTTATCCACCGTTCTCACATGGCTTACCGGAATGATCTCCAGGTTGTCAACACCCAGCGCGGATAGCGCCATCACCGGATGCGTTACGCATCCCCACTTCTGAATCAGATCGCCCTGGTGAGTAACTATGTGGTCACGCGGTATCGGCCCTACAATGGCAATTCGCTTCATATCGTTTTATTTAATACTCGCCGAATCGTCGACGACCAGATAAGCTGCGCCAATAACACCGGCACTGTCGCCGAGGAGCGGTTGAACAATAGGTGTGTCCAGGCGATTGTTAAAGACATACTTCTTCACTGAATCGATTCCTCTGTCGTAAAGCATGCTTATGTTTCCAACGCCGCCGCCGATCACGATGACGTCCGGATCCAAAATGTTGATTAATACACTAACTGCCTTGCCGAAATACTCAATCAGGCGAATCATCGTCTTCTGCGCCGTGGGATCTACCTTCGATTCAGCCAATGCCACAATATCTTTCAGCGGCTTTCGATTTCCAGTGTCGTTGAAATAATATTGTTCAAGGGCTGGCCCGGCAATTACCTTCTCCACGCATCCTGATTTGCCGCAGTAGCAGGGCCCTCCTGATTCGTCCAAAAAGTTGTGCCCCCATTCACCTGCAATGCCCTGCAGGCCAAAAATAGGGCGACCGTCAATCACCAGCCCCCCGCCTACTCCGGTACCCATGATCACACCAAACACTACGCGGGCCTCGGGAAAGTGTTCCTTCACTACGCCATGCCGGGTTTCCGCCAGGGCGAAACAGTCGGCATCATTGGCCATTACCACAGAGACGCCCAACAGCTGCTCCAGATCGGCCTTCATAGACCTGCCGTTCATCGCTGTAGTGTTACAGTTCTTCATCACGCCAAGTTTGGGATCGAGTATTCCGGGCGTTCCGAAACCAATCCGATCAGGGCGCTGACCTGATTTTTCCACAAGCATGTCCACCAGCTTTTTTGTCTGATCCAGTATATGATCGTATCCGTGATCGGCTTCGGTGGGAATACGCTCGCGAAAAAGGATCTCAGGCATGTCAGCAGATTTCAGAATAACTCCTTCAATTTTAGTTCCCCCCATGTCAATCCCCCAGAGTGATTGCTGCTTCATCGATTTCTTGGTCATAGTTCTAAATGAGTGGCTCAATATATAAGAAAATCCTTTAAAGTAAGGCTAACACCAACATCACCCAATTGTTTTCAATTGCGCATCTGCAAGCAGCTTTTCGATCTCAGAGATTTCCTTTGTCATTTGTTCGGCAGACCAATTCATGGTGATACTCAGCGCTTCCAGCACGGGCCGGTAATACGTGACTACCAACGAGATATCAAAGAACAATAACCCGGTTCGACGAACGAAAAAATCAGCGCTGGTTTGAACCATTTCATGTTCGACACAAAACTGAAGCTGTGCCAGAATCAGACAAAGAATATCATCACGGCCATTGCGCACCCTCTCAAAGATCCGTACAATTTCTGTTGATGAGTAACCAAAATTTTCCAGAAGCTGACGTATGATATACGTTTGAAAATTGTAAGATTTGAGGTTGTCCTGCAGATCTGAGAAAAGCATATTGGCCTCAGACAGTGATATGGGCGATGTGTGTTCGGAAAGCCGCAAGCGCGAAGTCATCGATGGATTAAGGCGAATACCCGTAAAGTGTTTTTTTGCTACCAGGTTTACCACGCGCTCAGCCATCTTCCGGTAGCCGGTAAGTTTTCCCCCTGCGATTGAAATCAGGCCTGAGTCCGACACAAAAATTTCGTCCTTTCGCGATAAGTCGGATGCCGCCTTGCCATCTTCGTGGATCAACGGGCGAAGACCAGCCCAGCTGGACTCGACATCGTTTACAGACAGGTTAACTGCAGGAAAGGTTCGGTTGACTGCGCTTATGAGGTATTCGGCGTCGGCGGTGGTCGCCCGGACTTCATCCTGCGAACCATGGTACGAGGTATCTGTTGTTCCTACGTAAGTAACGCGTCCCCGGGGGATCGCAAAGATCATTCGGCTGTCCTCCTCAACGTCGAAATAGATCGCCTGACTGACCGGGAGCTTTTCCCTGGCTACTACTATGTGAACTCCTTTTGAAAGATGAAGTCGTTTTCCGTGGAGAGACCGATCAGATTTCCGCAGTTCATCAACCCACGGACCTGCAGCATTTACAGCAACTTTGGCGCGGATCATAAATTCCTCGCCTGATCGCCTATCGCGGGCGATGACACCACAGATTGTATTTTGTTCCTTGACAAAATCTGTTACCTGAAGGTAGTTAACCAACACCGCCCCGTGTCTGACGGCAGTTTTAGCGATCTCGATGGTCAGCCGCGCGTCATCGGTGCGATATTCGGCATAAAGTGCTCCCCCTTTGACATCCGTATTCCTGAGGAGTGGTTCCCTACGAATTGTCTGTTTTCGGGTAAGCATTCGCCGCTGATCTTGGGTCCTCACACCGGCAAGCCAGTCGTAAATTTTCAGTCCGATACTGGTGAGCCAGTATCCCAGACCCCGTTTATCATATAACGGTAACAGCATTTTCTCGGGCACGACAAGATGCGGTGCAAGTGTATGCACTACGGCACGTTCACTTCCAACTTCCCGAACCAAACCAAATTCAAGTTGCTTAAGATAGCGAAGTCCTCCGTGAATAAGTTTTGTGCTTTTTCCGCTCGTGCCGGAGGCAAAGTCATTCTTTTCGAGAAGTGCGACACGTAGCCCCCGCGTGACAGCATCAAGCGCGACGCCACATCCGGTGATGCCTCCACCGATGATCAGTATGTCGAAGCTTTCGCTCCTCAACCTGTCCAATAATTCGGCGCGGGATTTCAAGATTAGTTTTTCAATATTTCCGATGTATTTCCTGAAGGTGTGCCACGATTCAGTTTACGTTTCCGGTGTGGTCCAGTTCATGGTTCTCTGGACGGCCTTCTTCCATCCTGCGTAAAGTTTTTGTCTTGTGGATTCTTCCATTTCCGGATTGAAACAGCGTTCCATTTTTCTGTTTTTCAATATGTCTTCCTTTTGCCACAAACCGGATTGAATGCCTGCGAAGTAAGCCGCCCCTAACGCCGTTGATTCAACTACCTGGGGCCTTTCTACCGCTGTGCCCAGAATATCTGCCTGGAATTGCATAACAATATTATTCGCCGACGCGCCGCCATCAACTTTCAGGCTGTTAAGGCGGATTCCGGCGTCCTCCTCCATGGCGTGAAGGATATCCTTGGTCTGGTAAGCCAACGATTCCAGCGTAGCCTTGATAATGTGGTCCTTACCAGTATCACGGGTCAGCCCGAAAATCGCGCCGCGTGCGTACATGTCCCAGTAAGGAGCGCCAAGACCCGCGAATGCAGGAACAACATAAACTTCATTTGAACCCAGGGCTTTCATGGCAAAGTATTCCGAATCTTTTGAATGGTCGATGATATGAAGACCATCGCGCAGCCACTGCACAGCAGCTCCTGCGATAAAGATGCTTCCCTCGAGTGCATACTCCACTTTGTCATCGAGGCCCCACGCGATGGTCGTGACAAGACCGTTTCGCGATTGCTGACGTTTTGTTCCGGTGTTCATCAACATAAAGCATCCGGTACCATAAGTATTTTTTGCCATCCCGGGTTCGAAGCAAGCCTGGCCAAAGAGGGCAGCCTGTTGATCCCCGGCAACGCCGCGAATCGGGATCTCTACCCCCTCGAGGGTATAAGTTCCGAAGGCTGCCGCGCAGGGCTTTACTTCAGGCAGGATGACTCGGGGAATATCAAGCTCGGTGAGCATAGTCTCGTCCCAGGCTAGCCGGTCAATATCATATAGCATTGTTCGCGAGGCGTTTGTATAATCCGTAACGTGTTCTTTTCCACCGGTCATATTCCATATGAGCCAGGTGTCGACGGTACCAAATGCAAGCTCGCCTTTCGCAGCGCGCTCCTTCGCGCCGGCTACATGGTCGAGTATCCAACGGATTTTTGTGGCCGAAAAATACGAATCGATAACAAGGCCGGTTTTGTTCCGCACGTGTTCTTCAAGTCCCTTCCGTTTAAGCTGCTCACAAATCGAAGCGGTGCGTTTATCCTGCCAGACAATGGCGTTGTACACGGGCTGCCCTGTCTTCCGGTCCCAAACCAGCGCCGTTTCACGCTGATTTGTAATTCCGATAGCAACCACCTCGCGGGCGTTAACTTTGCATTCAGCCAATACTCTGGTCAACGTGTTTAACTGACTGCGAAGGATATCGTGCGGGTCGTGTTCAACCCATCCCGACTGAGGAAAAATTTGCCGGAACTCTTCCTGCGCGATTCCTTTGATTTCACCTGCTGCGTCGAAGAGAATAGCCCGTGAACTTGTAGTGCCCTGATCAAGGGCAAGAATGTATCTTTCGGTCATGCTGATGATTAGAAGATTGTTTTATATAACCACGCGCCCGCGGCCGCACCGAGCATTGGGCCTATAACGGGAATCCAGCTGTAACTCCAGTCGGATGTGCCTTTGCCGGGAATAGGAAGTACCGCATGGGCTACACGCGGACCAAGATCGCGGGCCGGATTGATCGCGAACCCGGTGGTCCCTCCCATGCTGAAACCTATGGCTGATATGAGGGCACCTACCGCAATGGGATTCAGTCCATCGGTGAACTTGTTTGCTCCAATAAAAAGCAGACCAAGGGCGAGGACGAGGGTGGCGAAGAACTCACTGAAAAGATTGTCGGGGGCGGATCGTATCGCGGGGGTCGTGCAAAAAATCCCCAACTTACCTTGGGGGTTATTGGTACCCGCCCAATGCGCGCGGTAGAACAACCATACGAGAACAGCACCGGTAAAAGCTCCGGCAAACTGCGCCAGAATATATCCCGGCATACTATCCACAGGAAAATTTCCGGATACGACCAGAGCCAGTGTCACTGCCGGATTAATGTGCGCGCCGCTGATATTCCCCACTGCGTATACGGCGAGCATCACCGCCAGACCCCAGGCGATCGAAACCATCAGGTATCCCCCATTCTCGGCCTTTGAGCCGCGGAGTGTAACGCCTGCGACCACACCGTCGCCCAAAACAATTAATAGCATCGTGCCAAAGAATTCTCCTACGTAAGGGTTCATAAAGGTTTGGTTAATGAAGAAAGATATAAATTAAAAATGATAATGCGATCATCGCCGAATTGGTCGCCGAACCCCGCTTTCTTCACTTAAATAAAAATATTGATAGACAGCATTTAGAAACAGTCAACCAACCACGACCTACTAATCAGTCGTGGATTTCGACAAGGCGTGGCGAAAGATAATTTACAAGTGGTTCCTTCTGGAGAAGGTCGGAAAAGGCGAGATATTCGATATACGTGATTAAGATATCGTTTCGAATCTTAATCAGCAGCATCTCCAGTTTACGAAGCCGTTCCTCAAACTGGACAATCAGAATCGGATCGCCACCCTTGATCGCGCTGAGGTTTTGAGCAAGGCTGCTCTTGCCTAGTTCATCAATCCGTTGCTCAATCCGACTATAAGAATTTACAAGGCGGGTTAGTTTATCTTCATAGATAAGAATGTCTTTGTTCGTTTCCTGTTCTGCTTCTTCATGATCGAGTTCAGCTTCGATGAGCTGCATTCTCCGTCGAGCCATATCCGGCTTGTTTGGATTCATCACAGGGATCGTTATGCCAAAAGAAACATTGAAAGGCGATCGATTTTCACCGGCTCTTCGCGAGTCATATTCAAGCTGGCCAAAGCCAAGGTTGATGTTTGACTTTTCCAGGTTATACTGGCTTTGGGCGACCTTGATTAGCTGGCGTTGGTATTCGACAAAAGTCGGACGCACTGCCGCTGCTGAAATGCTGTCCACGACGGCCTTAACGCGATTCACAGAAAGCACCAGCGAGGGATTCCAGGAAATGTCTCTGCGATGCGCGATGGGATACAATCTTTCGATACGGTTCACCTGATTAATAAGCTCGTATTCATATTCGAGGAACTTGGCTTCGTAGTCCAGCTGCTCAACTTTCAGCTTCGCGTAGTCATCGGCATCGAAGTAGCTGCTGGCGCTTCGCTGTTCGAGAAGTGAAACCTGTTTATTCAGCGATTGCTGTCCGCGGATACTGAGATCCCGGAGCTCAGTGTAATACACATAGTCAATAATCGTATAATAACGGTCGAGCAGGGCTTCTTTCAAGGCCACTTCCCGTTCAAAAAGAAGTGACGTTTGTACTTCTTTGTAATACTTGCTGGTGGCACGCATCTCGAAAGGGTTCGCCGGACTGATACGCAGGGCGTATTCATTCCGGGTGTCGAGGAATTCCTGATTCTGGTAACGGAATTCCAGTTCGCGCAAAGGCGGAAGACGGTACGTTTTTCTATTGAGAAACGTGCGCTGATTCTCGAACGTTCTTACCTCATAATCGGCTTGTGCTGAATGAATAAACTCCTCAATACTGACTTGTGCGGCGGCCACCCCGGACACAAGGCACGGCAGACAAACCAAAAAGCATTTAAGAATACGATCAGAACTAAGGCTCATTTGATAAGGACTTTTTCACCAGCAGCCAATTCGTTGTCCGCCAAGGTTTCAATGAAGACCTCCCGGCCAAACGCTTTCACCGCCGTTGATTTTTGCAAAATCTCCGGCAGCTGAACCACCGAACCGTATCCGATAACCCTTCCGGCCGTGGTATAATTCGATCGTTCGAACGGAGCGATTTCCACTGTGCTTCCCACCGGAAGTGGTTGCTTTTTCCCAACCAGATATCCGACGATCGAAGAAGGATGAAGTGGATTGACCGCCAGCAAATCGCCGTAGGAATTTATGTGCTCGCCAGTTCTGACAAAAACGCTCTCCACAACGCCATCGGCGGTGGCATGCTTGTTTAGCATTCGCTTCTGTTCTTCCAGTAAATCAAGTTCGCGTGTAAGTAGCTTTATCTGATTTTCGAGGATCAGTTGTTCAGTTGTATTCGCCTGAATGATTTCCTGTACCTTCACACCGATCGCTTCTTCATGCCGGGATCGCTGTTGCTTCATGAGTTTTATCTTTTGCGCCACCGGCAGGTCCGCAGATGAGTCACGGCTGATTTCAAAGTTTAGTGTAAGCGCTTTATTCAATCTCAGGTCACTTTCCGCTTCCGCAATGTCGGTATTGAGTTCTTCAATCTTTACGCCGGTTTCCGCATTGATAAGAGCTATCCTGGAATCCAAAGACTTCCGTTTCTCAATTTGTTCGGATTGTAATAATCCGATTTTTTGTTTAAGTTTTTCCAACTCCATCTCGAGTTCGCTACTCGACAATTCGACAAGTAGTTGGCCCCTTTGAATCTGTTGCCCGGGTACCACTTTGACAGCCGTTACCACCGCAGCCTTATCGGCCTTGATTTTATATTGTTCGGCGTAAGCTATCCCAACAGAAGCATGTCCAGTACCTTTGAAAAATCGCATAGTAATGAACATCATCACACAAAAAAGGCATCCTATCAGAATATAAAACCAGTTGACTTTCATAGTTGCGATGTCGTGATTTCATTCGTGGTAACACGAAGTTGTTTAATCTCAGGTATAAGACGTAATTCATTGAGAAGAACATCCCTGCTAATCCCTTTTTTCATTGCGATATCGTATTGATATCGGAATGTTCCTTCTTTTGTCATGGCAATTCCTATTTGCCTGAAGTCGCTGCAGTTCCGGTTCAAGAGCTCGACCGCCTGGGGTAAAGCTTCCATTTTGTCGAGGGTAAAGAACAGGTGATGGTGCAACGTGATGCTCCGGAAGCCGGATGTGTGCAGGATAGCCGCAGCCACACAAAACAGCGTCGTTCCCACGAAGGAAATGGTGAATCCGTACACGCCAATAGCCAATCCGGTACTGAGAGCTGCAAAGAGAAACAATACGTCTCGCGGGTCATCGATACGGGTGCGAAAGCGGATAATTGCCATTGCACCAAAAACTCCTAACCCCCTGGCGAGACTATCACCAATCGCCATCATGACCATAGTAGTGACTACGGCTCCCAGTACCAGTGCCTGAAAAAAGTTGCGTGGATAATGTTCACCGGTGAATGTGAGTTTGTGCGTGATGGCAATAATACCTGCGAGAAGAAAAGCCCAAATAAAAGAATATGTAATGTTGACCAGCTCGGGATATTCGTAAACAGGTCCGTCGGGAAATAACTCAAACATGATGTTCTTTGTAGGTGATCAACTTACTGATTTGGTGCGCCCGGAGTTGGGGATGATAAGACCTGGAATGGCCCGGTTCCGTCGGGCAGTCTGCCCATTGACTTATCCGCAGCTTGTGCTCCAAATGAAAATTCATCGATTTTGCGGCCATCGATATAAAACAGCACCACCGATTCCCCGGCCTGATTCAACCTGAAGTCTACGTGTCGTTCACCCTGATCCCGATCGCCATCTGCCCAGATTACAATAAATCCGCCGGCAGGAATAGTAGTTTCTTGCGCATTGGTGTCGCGAATCCGGCTGTTGAACGGACTGGATGGGTCGTCGGACAAGTAGTACCCGGCCAGATTAACAGGATCATCGCTTAAATTATGAATCTCGATCCAATCTTCGTATTCACCCATGTCGTCTGTGCAGCATGAGTTGTTCAAGGCGAGGAACTCGTTAATTCTCAGGTTGGGCAGCGGATCGGTATTGAGCAGATATGTATATGTATTCTCGGGGGCTGACGCGGGTCGGAAAGATGAAGTTCCTGAGCTTCCTTTAGCCTCGATATAATAATCGACCGCCCCTGTTTCTCCCATTGCTGGAATAGTGCCACTATGCATTCCGGCAGATAGTGCCATGGGTACTGCTGTGAAATCGGCTCCGTTGAAACGATAGTGTAGCGTTACAGAAGATATATTCGAAGTAGACGAAAACTCAGTGGAAATCGTAACAGCATCATTCAAACCCGGCACCAAAGGCGATCGAACTACTTCCACGATAGACGGAGCTTGCTGATTTGGTTCTCCCTGAGTGGGATAGCCTGTGATAAGAAGGCTTGTCGTTCCGTCGGGGATCCGCGCATAAGATTGGTTATTTAACAGCACTGGAAAGGTCACTTTATCGATAACATTCCCGTCGACATTTTCGAGGTACACTGTTTCACCGGCCGAGGTAAGCTTGAAATTTGTATTCAGACCAGTATTCAGATCGTTTGCCAGAATCACAAGAAAGTCATTGGCCGGGATAGTAGTTCCAATGGGGAGAGTGTATTTATTGGATGGATCGTCGTATATCTTATACCCACTGAGATTGATCGCAGTAGGGCCCTCGTTGAACAGCTCAATCCAATCCTCACCCGATGCATATATTTCATTGATGTAAATATCTTCGTTTGCAGTAATTACAGGATCGTCATCCTCTTCTGATCGACAGGATTGAAACTGGAGAACGGTGAAAACCAAAGGAACGAACAAGATTTTTATCGCCAGATTATAAGACTTCATTCAACATTGCGTTAATATTATTTTTCGATCAATTTATTGGTTAATATATCAATCATTTTCCGTACCGTGAAATTCGGGTCGTCCCGAAAATTCGCGCTTCAGGATTCTTGTTTGTTTTTTTGTTAGATTTAAATTCTAATCCGGTTCATTTATCACGTGTTGAACAACTTGGCCCGGAAAAGGCGTCACGGATTATTTTGAACTTTTAGGCCCGTTTTGTGCTTTACGTATAATGTTTTATCCGAAATTTGAATGAAAACAAACTCACCAGACAGCCCTTTACACAAGAATTGGTTTCTTTTATTCATCGTGCTTGCGCCGCTATTCATCCTCGCTTGTAAAGATGAGGATGATAACGACTTAACTCCGGATCCGGTAAATGCTGAAAACAACTATGTCAATTCATGGATTCAGGAAGAAATGGATTTCTGGTACCTTTGGAATGAAACCTTGCCTCAGAATACAGATCAAAACCTGCCACCTGACACATATTTCACACGTCTTCTTAATAAAGATGATCGCTTTTCGTGGATTCAGCCGAATTACGAGGAATTGATTAAGTCTTTGGATGGCATCAACATGGAAGGCGGTTTTGAATATGTCCTATACCGCGAGAGCAGTCAATCGGATAATGTTGTTGCCCAAATTATGTACGTTAAACCTAACTCGCCGGCGACCGCGGCTGGATTGAAGCGCGGCGATCTGGTTACCAAAATCGACGGCGTGACGATGACTACAGCCAACTATCGCGACCTGATTGCCAGGCTGAAACAAAATCATACGCTCACCTACAAACCACTGATCGTGGAGGAAGAACGGTTTGATAACGAAAAAACCGCCGACCTGACTGTCGTGGAATATTCAGAAAATCCAAACCACCTTTCGAAAATCATCGACGTTGAAGGAAGAAAGATCGGATACTTTGTGTACACCTTCTTCTCCCCCGGGGAAAACGATGTTTATGACTTCGAAACTGACCAGATTTTTCAGGAATTCAAGAATGCAGGAATAACGGACCTGGTGGTGGACCTGCG
>JAEZEH010000057.1 GCA_023417785.1 Bacteroidota bacterium | reverse complement strand
AAACATATCCATATCTATCTCGAGTCAAACCCGAACCCGAACTCACTGAAGTTTGTGGTGAACGAGATGCTGGTTCCCGAAGGGCTCAGCTTTGATTTTCCCGACGTTGAAAGCACCGGGATTTCTCCTTTAGCGAAGGAATTATTCGGTTTCGAATACGTTGATCGCGTATTTTTCGCCAGTAACTTCATTACGGTCACCAAGAAGGGGGGGGTCGAGTGGCTCGAAATCCAGAATGCGTTGAAAGACTACATCAGGACCTATTTGCAGGAGGCGAGATTCGTAATTGAACTCGACGGGCCCGAACCGGCGATCCAGGAGGAAGAGACGGAAAGTATTAAAAAGATAAAGGCCATTCTTGACGAATATATTCGCCCGGCCGTGGAGCAGGACGGTGGTGCCATTACGTACCATTCCTTCCAGGACGGAGTTGTAAAGGTTAAGCTGCAGGGATCCTGTAGTGGTTGCCCATCTTCGATGATTACGTTGAAGGCTGGGATAGAAAATCTGTTTGTGAGAATGATGCCCGACGAAGTAAAAGCCGTGGAGGCGATTGCCTGATACAGTTCGGATAAAATACCTGAAGCCTGCTTTTCCCCCGCAGGCTTTTTTTTTATTGAAATATTTGCTGGCAGCAGTTTTTTGACGTTGCCTGTAAGGAGTAAAAGGAATGACTGGAAGAGTTTCAATCTTATGGACCCTCATATGTGTATTGGGTGCCTTTCACACCTTTGCTCAGAAGACTGACACCACCTCGCTCGGAATTTTTGACAACAAAATCACTCGCGAGATTCTCGACGCCGTTACCAAAAACGGCGCGAACGACCTTGGGGAAGATAATGTAAAAAGTGAAGTTCCTTTCAGACAGCATGCAGGGAAAATTATCCGGCGCATCACGTTCCGCCAGATAGGATTTGAGAAGTCGATCTATGACAGCACCAAAACAGTCCGGAATACCGTTACCAGGATTGCAAATGCACTTCACAGCGATACCCGCGAACAGGTAATTCGGGATAATCTTTTCTTTCGTGAGAACAGACCACTTAACCCCTACAGACTTGCCGACAACGAAAGATACCTTCGTGATCTCGACTTCATCATGGATAGTAAAATTGTGGTTACGTCAATTCCTGGAGAAGCAGATTCTGTAGATATCGAGGTGATGACCCGCGACGTATTCAGTCTTGGCGGCCGCGGACGCATGAGCAGCGTTGATAAGTTTTCCATCGGTATATATGATGCCAACCTCGCCGGATGGGGTCAGCGTGTTCAGGGCGATTTCCTGTTCGAAGCGGACAGATCACCGATGATCGGAAAGGGTTTCCTTTACACCAAGTCAAGTCTCGGAGGGACACTTATCAATCTTTCCGCCGGGTATACTGAATTGAATACCGCACGCAGTGCAGGAGAAGAAAATGAATACGCATTCTATTTACGGCTGGACCGGCCATTGGTTTCACCCTATTCCCGAATGGCAGGCGCGATCGAATTCAGTGAAAACTGGTCGGTGAATGTTTTTCAAAACAACGATTCGCTATTCCGGCGTTACCGGTATAACGTGCAGGACTATTGGGTTGGATACAACATCGGCGTAAAGAACAATATGGATGACAGGAATCGCCATTTCGTTGCCATAAGATATGCGCGACAACATTTCGGAAGACAACCGGCGCAGGAGAATCAAAAATCAAGAAGGATCTATAATGACAACAAGTTTCTCCTCGCCGAGTTTACTTTCTATAACCAGAACTTTTATAAGACCAACTACATATATGGTTTTGGCCGTACGGAAGACGTACCATATGGACAAACCATAAACGTGACCGCCGGGTGGGCTGAGGAACTGGGTCTGCGTCGACTGTACGGAGGATTTACTGCTGCCAAACGAATAGTCAGGCCTGCAGGGCGATTCTATGATATCGAAGTTGGCGCCGGCGGCTTTATAAATCGCGACATAATGGAAGATGGTGCCCTCTACGCGAAGGGGTCGTATTATTCCAAATTGTACGATATCAAGAAGTCAAGAATTCGGCACCTGCTGCAGGGCGGTTACGCCCGCACCTTCAACCCACGCGTTCGCGAGCCGCTGACACTGGACAATGAAATTAATGGTTTCCGCGCTGATAGTCTTTTCGGATTCCATCGGATTTTCCTCAGAAATGAAACCACCTTGTTTACCCGTCACAATCTGCTCGGATTCCGGCTGGCACCGTTTCTATCGCTGGAGACAGCCTATTTTGAAAGGAAGGAAGATGAAATAATAAAAAGAAACCTTTACTGGGGCGCTACGGGCGGATTCCGGGTGCGCAACGAGAATCTTATTTTCGGTACCATCGAGCTCCGTGCATTTTATTTCCCTACTACCGTGGCAGGTGTTGAACGATTCAGTTTCAGGGTAACGACGAACGTGAGAATCAAGTATTCCGGCGTATTTGTAAGACCTCCGGAGTTCGTCGTTTACAACTAATTAGTCAGTCACTTCCCGTGTGTTGATGTTGAACGTGGCAAGCCATGCGAAGATTGCTTCTTTCTCATCGGAAGAAATGACGGTCTCAGGGTGCATCGTTGTATAAGATCTTAACGGCATGGACGCATTCTCAATAACTTCACCGATTTCCTCAAGCTTATTGTCCGCCCGCGTCTCGGGATAATTTCCAAATTCGGAAAAATTCAACTTGTTCTTTCCTTCGCGAATGTGGTCGCTCAACCACCAGGCTACCGGTTGGAGGTTGAAGTACCACGGATAATTCGTGTGATTACTGTGGCAGTCGTAACACTTTCGTACAAGTATGTTATGTACCGTGTCCGGTATGGTATAGGTTCTTGAAATATCATCCACAGTTATGAGTTCGGTGTTCTCATTCTTGGGAGGCCTGATGAATTGAATAAGAACCAATACGACGGCAAAACCCAGAAATATTTTTCTTACCATGTCTGTTGGAGGAAGCGAAAATTACTCAATTCAGAAGAGAAACCAAACCCGGCCCACGTCAAACTCCCCCCACAGGTTTCGTCTGCCAGTTGTACTTCACCGAAAGCAACCTCACTATGAAAGCAATGCTGGTGGCAAATAGTGCCGCAAAGGTGTGGTCCACCGAAGTGTATGTCATAAGTACAACGAAAATACTGCATGCGAGAATCGCAGCCAGCGCGTAGTATTGGCCTGGTTTGAAAATAATCGGCTCTTCACGTATAAGCACATCACGGATCAAACCGGCACCGGTTGCGTTGAACACACCCACAAGAACAGCCGCAAGTGGAACCAGATTAGCCTGCAGCGCGGCCTGTGAACCTACAATGCCATACGCTCCCAGCCCCAACGCATCGACAATCATAGTGGTGCGCCTGAGTTTGTTGAACTTCCCGTGGAACAAAAGGGAAAGGATAAAAGCCAGTAATACCACAAACAGGTATCGCCAATCCTGAACAGCCTTAGGAGGACCAGCCTGAATGAAAATCGCATCGCGGATGAGTCCACCACCCAGACCGGACACGAATGCCAAAAGCAACGCGCCGATGATGTCATATTGCTTACGGATGGCCGACAATGCCCCCGCACTTGCAAACATAAATACCGCGAAAAGGTCGAACACCGTGAAGGTGGTCGCATAGTCAAGGTTCTTTATCAGGTAGGGAACTTCTTCCATAGTATGAACGAATTAGAAACACAAAACAACCTGATTCGTTCCACTCCGCGAAATAACAACGGGAAGATTTGTGTCAGATGCAATTTCCCGCTTCCATTACGATGTTCGTAGCCGGGGTTTCGAAAAATCGAATAGCATTTTTTGGTATATTTCGATTGATAACCCTTACCCGTATGCGCAAAATCTTTGTGGCGATAAGTATAGCTGTGGTCGTCGTGCTGAGTATCTGGGCGTACTTCTGGACCGACGTACTTTTCCTGTTTCTGCTCGTGGCGCCTCTTATCACCATGGGTTTCATAGATATGTTTCAAAGCAAACAATCTATTCGCCGGAATTTCCCTGTACTGGGCAGACTTCGTTATGTGTTCGAGGAAATGCGTCCGAAAATTCAACAGTACTTTGTTGAAAACGACACTGACGGCGCACCCATCAATCGGATCGACCGATCAGTAATCTACCAGCGGGCGAAAAAGCAAATCGATACTACCCCCTTTGGAACTCAGTTGAATGTTTACGCGGAAGGTTACGAATGGATGAGTCACGCGATTACTCCACTAGACTTTCTTAAGCTGAATCATCATCCCCGCGTGACGATTGGAAATAAGGATTGCCGGATGCCCTATGAGGCGAGTATTATGAATGTTTCGGCAATGAGTTTCGGATCGTTAAGTGCAAACGCGATTGAAGCCCTTAACGCGGGCGCCAAAATCGGTCAGTTTGCCCACAATACCGGCGAGGGTGGGATTTCCTCCTACCACCTCAAACACAGTGGTGACCTGATCTGGCAGATTGGAACCGGTTATTTCGGGGCACGTGATGAAAATGGTCATTTCTCGGCCGACGCTTTCCGGGCAAATGCATTACGGCCAGAGGTAAAAATGATTGAACTCAAGCTCTCACAGGGCGCCAAGCCCGGTCATGGTGGCATCCTGCCAGGTAAAAAAAACACGCCCGAAATTGCGGCTATTCGCGGGGTTAAGTCCTATACGACCGTGTACTCACCACCTTTCCACAGTGCATTTAACTCGCCACGAAGTTTGATCCTGTTCATTCAACAAATGCGTGAATTGGCCGACGGAAAACCCGTGGGTTTTAAACTCTGCATTGGGAGAAAAAGCGAGTTCATTTCTATCTGCAAGGCGATGGTGGAACTTGACCTGTATCCCGACTTCATTACCGTCGACGGGGGGGAAGGTGGTACCGGAGCAGCACCTCCGGAATTCTCAAACTCTGTAGGGATGCCGCTTCTTGATGCGCTGGCCTTTGTTGAGAATATGCTCAATGGATTTAATATCCGCCACCATATCAAAATCAACTGCGCCGGAAAGATCCTAACGGGTTTTCACATGGTTCGCGCCGTTGCACTGGGCGCGGACATTTGCAACAGCGCAAGGGCAATGATGATGGCTTTAGGTTGTATTCAGGCCCTGGAGTGTAACCGGAATACGTGCCCTGCGGGAGTGGCAACTCAGGATCCGGCTTTAACTGCCGGGCTTGTTATTGCAGAGAAAAAAGTCAGGGTCGCAAACTATCATAAGCATACCGTTGAAAGCTTTGTTGAACTTCTTGCCGCCGGAGGTATCGATAAACCCGGAAAATTGAATCGACATCAAATCAGTCGGAGAGTCTTCATGAATGAGGTAAAAACATTTGAAGAAATCTATCCGTCTGTGGAAAAAGGAGCAATGTTGAATGGTCATATGCCGGAACGTTACGCGGTTTCATTCGCCGCCGCCAGTCCCGATCAATTTTGATGATGTAAGTTTTCTGCACATCCTGTCTGAATGTGACTGAGTAAAGAGATCGCGTAAGGCGGATAGCCCGGTAAATGGTAAAAACTTACTATGCTTTTCCCGGGATTTATTCGCAATAACGAAATCGAAGAATTTGTAATTTCCGTGTACACTATTCACCGAAAGGGATGCACGTGATTCTCATATTTGTCGGCGATCAACAATATGAAAAAATCACTACTTATAGTTGGGTTTAGTATGGTGATATTATCCTGTATGCAGGAAGTACGCTCAGTCGATAGGGAGATAGACCCCGTCTTTACATCCTTCGGGAATATGTCTCCAAACTGTACAGACATAAAACTCACTGAGTGGTTCGAACTTTTTCATCAGTATCAGGACGAAGGTTTTGATATGTTCCAGGCGGATGAAAAAGCTCGTAAGCAAATCGAGATTGATTTGGCCAACTGCGGGCATCCCGGCGGTCGTCACGCCTACAAGGAAAGATCAGCCCGAAAATAATCAGCCCTTCTCATGAAGCTGCTGTCGGATAGTTTCATAAATCGCAACACCAGCCGCAACCGAAACATTAAGAGAACCAATTTTTCCCAGGAGGGGGATACGCGCCAGGTCATCAGCACTGCGTAGTAATTCGGGGGATATCCCGTCTTCTTCGGAGCCGAGAATCAACGCCATTGGGCCGTGAAGGGATGTCTCGTACAAAGTAGTTTTTGTTTTTTCGGTACACGCAACAATACGGATACCGCTTTCGCGGAGAAATTTGAGGGTACTATTGAGATCTCGCTCACGACATACAGGAACGTGGTTCAGCGCTCCTGCTGACGTTTTCATAGCATCGCTGGTAACAGGTGCACTGCCTTTTTCGGGAATGACTATAGCATCGACTCCTGCACATTCTGCGGTCCGCGCGATAGCGCCGAAATTGCGAACGTCGGTGATTCTGTCTAAAATCAGAACAAGCGGATCCCGGCCTTCACCGAAAGCTTTCTGGATAATATTGTCCAATGATCCGAAGGCAACCGCCGACATCAGGCATATTACTCCCTGGTGATTTTTAGCGGAAAGCCGCTTCAGCTTTTCCTGAGGTACAAAAGTAACGGGTACCCTGCGGGTTCGGGCCAGGCCGACCAGTTCCTTAATAAGGTCGTTATTCAGCCCCGACTGAATCATTATTTTTTCGATAGGCTTCCCGGCATTGATTGCCTCAATCACGGACCGGGTTCCGTAGATCATATCGGATTTTTCCATCCTCGCTTATTTGGTCAGATCATCAATCGCACGCGCCAATTCGCGATCCTTTTCAGTAACCGTGTCACCGGCATCGTGCGTCGACAGTGAAATACTGACGGTGTTGTACGTATTGGTCCAGGTGGGATGATGATCCATTTTTTCTGCAATAAGCGCGACTTTTGTCATGAATCCGAATGCTTCGGTGAAATCCCGGAATTTAAACTCCTTTTCCAGGCTGCGATTGTTTTCTTTCCAGTTCATATCCGGTCTTTAGTTAAATTATAAAGCTACAATTCCTTCAATCTGCGAAGCTTTTTCATAGATCTCTATGACGGCTTCGCTGGACGGCATCATCAATTCCACCGACAGGGCGGTATAATTACCCTGTTTCGACAGCTTGTCTGAAGTCGTATGGCGTGGGAACAGGTTCTTAACTTCCTTTTCTTTTCCAGTTGGCACAATGAACTTGAACAGGTATAGCGAAGGCCATACATAATGCTTGTCGAGTTTCTCACGAAAAGACTCCATCCATTGTGGATCCATGTCGAGCGCAGCGTTAAGTTGATGATGAACTAAAATTAAAATAAAATGCCCGGTTTCCGTTCAAAAAAAAACGCCCTCGTTCAGGAAGGCGTTTCTTGATGCGTTGCGAACCTCGCTAAAAGAACTTGAAGCGTTTGTCTTCAATATCGGCCTCCTGGCGTATCGCTTCCAATATGTTCATACTACTGAGGTTAAAGCTGCTTTCAGCGAGCTGCTCCTTGAACGTTGCGTAGTCATTCAGGGCAGGCGCTACAGTTTTGTTCTGCGTTTCAATGATGACCACACCGTTTTCACCCTGAATTGGTTCAGAGCGTTTGCCGTCGGCAACCGCGAAAACTGATCCCACAACTTTAGGGTCGAAGCCCACCGTTGGCAGGGCATTACTATTTAGTCGGATATCACTGTTAGAATAGACGTTAGCATCGTCGCCGAAAGCCTGCGCCGTTTCTTCCAACGTGCCGGATCCGCCTTTTAATTTTTCAGCGATTTTCCGGCCCTGTGCAATTTTCAAAACTTCGGGTTTGATCTCTGTCTTGGCCTCTTCAAGCGGCCGGTAGCCCTTCTTGATCTCTTTAGTCATAACGGCGACAACATACTGCTCTGTCAGGTCGAAAACTTCCGAAACCTCACCTACAGAAGCATCCCTGTAAAGCCACTGAACAACCTGTCTTGCGTCGCCAAGGGCGCCGATCCGACGATCTCCGGCAAGAACGTTTTTGGCTTCAAGAACCGGAAGGTTGCTTTCTTTTGCACGCTGCTCAAAGTCCTTGACGCCCGAAAGCCCTGAGGCAAATACTTCCGCCTGGCGGAATGCGTCATTCAGACTTACGTCGCTTGGCAGGATTTGCTGTTCGACGATCGCAATCTTGTAAGCTTTATTGGTCTTTGGTTCGGTAACTTCAACGATGTGATAACCAAAGTCAGTCTCAACTACGTTGGGTAGAACACCTGCTCTGGTCGCGTCGAAAACAGCTTTTTCGAAAGGCGCTACCATCTGGCCTGTTGAGAACCAGCCGAGATCGCCCCCGCGTGATGCGGTTCCATCTGTTCCGAATTCCCGAGCCTTCGCAGCGAAGTCAGCACCACCGCGGATATCTTTGAGAATGGTTCGCGCCTCCTCCAATGCAGCCTTTTTTGCCGCATCGGTATCGTCGGCGGGCCGGATCAGGATATGTCGGGCACGTGCCGCATACGACGTATCATTGAACACTCTGGTGATTTTGGCAACGTAGTAGGTTTCCCCTTCAAGCACCGGGCCGATAACGTTTCCTTCGGTAAGTTGTTCATTTGGAATGAATGCCGGAAGGTTCCCAGTGTGGTAGGTACCAAAAGGGTTATCACCTTCGGAGTTATTATACGCGTAAATAGAGTCATTAGAGGCGTTTCTGAATTCATTCACAGCTCGCTCAAGGTTTTCCTTCACGGCCAGCGAATCTTCCGCTGAGGGCTGAACGGAAAAAGCCACATATTTGATATCACGGCTGCCATCGGTCTTGAAACGTTCTTTGTGGCGGTTATAGTAATCCTCATAATCCTTATCGGTCAGTCCTGCTTCAGATTCCGGAATGGCGTGATAAGGAATGTAAAGGTACTTTGCTTCTGCCACGTCGTTCTGGAGGTGATATTCACGCTCTGCTTCGGCCGCCGTTACGTAGTTGCTTTTGAGCAGCAGGTTTTCATATTTGATCCGCTCGCGGGAAGGTTTCAGGTCTTTCTGAAAAAGCTGCCACCGGATGTAGGGTTCCGAATTCGGAGGCATTGACTGCAGTTGGTTCAGGTAACTACCCAGCTGTGCACGATCGAACTCACCGGTTTCCTGATTCACAAAGGATTGTTTGATACCGTCGAAGATGTTCCGGCCGCTGATCATGTCGGTAACTTCTTCAATCGTTACTTCCACCCCGACCTTTTCGAACTGTGGCGTTACAGCGTACCGCGCAACGAGGAGATCCCACGCCTGCTGGCGTACACCTACCATCTGGCTTTCGTTGGGCTCCACGCCATTGCTCATGTAAAAGCTGGCAACCCGTTCCTGAATTGCGCTTTGGTATTCATCAATCGTGATCTCCTTACCCGCAATTTCGCCAACGTTTCTTTGACCCCAGCTCAGGATGTTCGAGTTTCCGCTGAACAGATCACCCAGTACAAACGCCGATATGGCAACAAATACAAAAACCACCACCCAGGTGCCCATCTTGTTGCGCAGCGTGCCTATTAATGCCATAATTTAATTTTTTAAAGACCGCAAATTTAAGCGGTAATATGTATTAGAAAAACTTAAGATTCAAAAATCCAAAACATCTCTGCTTCGGAGGTAAAGTGGTCCCGGATGGGACATTGCCTATTTCGAACCGCCCTTTCGACGGTCCCTTTTTGGCTCTGGTTTGGCGGGTTTTCGCGCCTTCCGAAGCGTGAATGCAAAAAATGTAACGAACGCCATCATAAATGCCCAATAAGCCTGCGAGAATCCAAGCACCAATGTCTGGTCCACTCCAATGATCAAAAAAGCGAGGGTAAGGCCCAAAAGAAGGATATCGGCAAGTTTCATTTACTCATTAACTTCAAACCGGCCTGAAAGTTTGGTTATCGTGTAAGAAGAAAGATCTTCTGCAGCATCCAGCCCTTCGCCGTAGATGACGTCGCCCTGCTGTTTTATTGTGACAAACTTATCGGTGAAGATTCTCTTTTCGCCCGGTTTCCAGAAGAGCTCTTCTGTATTCAACTGCTCATTTTTCTGCGTATTTCTTACTTCGACGTTGCCTCTGCCACGCCATTTATTTTCTCCTTTGAAGAAATAGGCTTCATTTGCCTTCAGCGTTGATTCAAGTTTTCCAAACTCGTCGAAGAACTCGATGAAGATGCCCTTCGGAAATTCACGGTCACCCGATTGGTGCTCATACAGCAATGCCGCATTCATTTTGACAAGGACCTGATCCTTGTCACTGTAGTACAATTCAACATTCTCGGTCTCGCTAAGAGGTCCGGTGTATTCCAAGGGTTCCTGCAAGTCGCTGTTGTTGCATGCGGCCAGAAGAACGGTGAGAAGTATACTTCCTAAAAAATGTTTCATCTCAAATGAAAAAGGCCATAGTAGACTATGGCCTTCCTGATTATGTTACACTGGGTTAGTCGCGGGTACGAATAGTCGTGGATTCATTAATCCAGCAATTCACCGTCACGCGCGATCCGTTTTCAATGTTCTCTGTAAAGATCTCTTCCTTTGACGGGAATCCTTCTTTGGCAATAGCCATCTTCTTTGTATCGCCTGCCTTGGCGTAGTAATCGTACGCGATCAGGTAGACCAGGCGATCCTGCACCTTGCTGACAAGCTTTTTGCATATGTCGAAACTATTCAGGTAAAGGTCGCCTATCTTCTCGAAGGCCTGCTTGGCACTTCCTGCATCAGCGTTGGCAGCCTGGCGATAAAATTCTCTCGCCCCCGAACGATTACCTTTCTTAGCCTCCATGCTACCAAGGTATATCAGGACTTCTGCTTTGTCAGGACCATCGGTACAGATACCCTGGGCTTCTTTCAGGAATTGCTCAGCTTTTTCGTAGTTCTCTTTAGACAGATGGATAATCCCGAGATTCTTTGCCAGACCACAGTTCTTTTCACCAGAGTTGTAAACGGCTTCAGCAGCTTCCAGCCAAACCGGATCATCCGTACATTTATCCTTCAACATAAAGGTGAATATCTTCTTCGCCATATCGATGTCATTCGGATTGGCTTTGAACTTGGGAACAAACTTGCTGCGTACGATATCGCAGTTGATAGTCACCGTTGCCAGAAGCAATTGCTCGAGGTCTTCCTTCATTTTCTGAAGTTTGTCCACCGGTTTCCCTTCGCTTTGCGCTTTCTGGATCTTGGCATCAACCAGTTCGATCAGCTTGTCGTAGCGCGTAAGAACATCGTCTTCGGTTATCTTTTTGTTAAGAAAGTTCAGTCGGACAACATGAAAGTAAGGTACGATGGTTGACTCAAGGATATCATTTCCGCTCAGTTCAAAAGCTTTATCGAGCATTTGAAGCGTTTCAACCGGTTGCGCATTGGCGTTATATTTCACGAAAGACAGTGCCTTGCGATTGAATACGTTGGCTTCATCGCCGCAGTTCTTGATACGCATGTCGTAGATAAGCATTAGCGAATCGATATATGCCTTCCTCTTCTCAGGCGCTTTTTCAAGTGTCGACAACTTGTCGAATAGCTCGATTCCCTGGATGTAGAGACTTATATGGTGATTAGGGATGTTTTCAATCATCCAGTTGAAGGGTTTCACTGCCCTTTTTAATTCCGGAAGTTGACCGGTCTTGATGGCGTCTTCATACAGCACCTTGCTTTCCTCAGCTTTCGCCCTCAATTCGGGGCTTTCAGGCCAGACCACCTCGGTACATTGTGAAAAAGCAGTACCGGAACCCATCATTAATAACATGATTAGTGCTCCGGCGAAAACTGTTTTTTGTGTCTTTCGTTTCATTTCTTTAATCGAACTTTCGTTTAATAAACCATCTATCATTAAAGGTTATTCCGAAGTATACTTTAAAGTATGTTTCCTCGAAAATATTTTCTGCCCGATCGCCTCGCTTTCCTACTTTAAAGGCCAAATCAAGGCTTGAGCGGTTTGCTGGAATAGAGAAGCCAAAATTGATGCCAAAATCGTTCACCTGATTACCATTTACAATAAACGGGTACCTTTCATAATTAACGCCGAGCCGATAAGTAATGCGTTCCAAAATGTTATCGTCAAAGGGATCCGGTGTGAATTCTCCGCCTATTGCACCTCTCCAATTCTTACCAAGTCCTTCATCATCCGCCACTATCCCTTCAAATTGCGTCCAGTCCTGATATCTGAATTCAGTCCCGATCATCCATCGGTTCACCCGAAAGAAAGAAAAGCCTGCCGCGAATGACGACGGAATCTGCAACGATCCGCCTCGTGAGAAAATGGTGTCACCTTCCACAGGTTGCGTGTTCTGTGGATGATATCGTAGAATCTCCGCCCTGCGATTGGCCTTCAGACGCGACGCCGGACTATATGTACCACCAATGTGGTATCCATAGTTACGCCTGATGGTGTCGCCGTAGGCAAGACCAAAGGTGAAAAGAAAATCCTTTACACTGGTCTTTTCCTTTATCTGAATATAGTAGGAATTCGCCTGGTTGGCAAAAGCGTTTTCGTAGTTAGTTTCCATTGGGCCAAACATATACGCCGCCTTGACCCCCAAAGAAAGGTTTTTCGTAATGCTGACGCCATTAGACCAGTAGAACTGGTTCAATCCGCCACTCCCTGATTCGCGTACGTTAATTGTGTCACGCAGATTTCCGTCAGCATCCCGCGACCGGTCCATATAAAGAAGACCGTAATTGATTGTGCTATACGGCATCAAGCCAAGGGCTGTAGACCAGGTTGTTTTGAAACTATTTCGCGGAATGATCGGAAAAGCGGTTACCAGGTAATTGAGATTGCCGCCGCGATTCTGCTCACGCAAAGTGTCGCCGCGGATTGTCCGGGATTCGCCAATAACTCCCGCCTGAAAGACGGTGACCATGTTGTGCACGAGCAAAGCCGGATTCTGATTGTTTACATGCCAGTATTGCGGGTGGCTCACGCCCATTCCGCCCATCCCATGGTTCTGAATCAGGTAGTCGCCGTACAAATCGCCAATCCCGAATGTGCTGAATGGTGACCTAACTGCCTGACTGTAACCACTTGTCACCACGGTCAATGTAAAAACAACGAGAAGCGTTAACTTTTTATAGATTGGCATTATGAGATAAAATACTGTTTAACCCGATGAGTACTATTTCGGGGCTCGCAAATATGGAGGCTTTCAATTTGTTTTCAAAAAAAGGGGCGTCCCCACCGCACAAAATGACCTGTAAATCAGCATATTTTTCGCGGTACCTTGTCACTACACCATCGATTTCATCGATCATTCCCCAAATAACTCCACTTTGCATACATGCTGTTGTGGTCGAACCCGGGAGTTCCGGCGCGTCGACCGGTGTCACTAACGGAAGCTTTGCCGTAAAAGTATGCATCGCCCGGAATCGCATTGCCAGACCCGGTGATATGCCCCCGCCAAGGTAAATCCCCTGAGAATCCACGATTTCGTACGTGATACACGTGCCGGCATCAACGACCAGGCAGTTCCTGCCCGGAAAAAGTTGCCATGCTCCACATGCCGCCGCAATCCGATCCATGCCCAGCGTTTCCGGACTTCGGTAACCGTTTCTGATTGGCAAAGGCGTATCACTTGAAAGAATTATGACTTTTCTGAATGCTCCTGCGCTAAAATTCCCGTAGTGTGACTTGCTTACCGAACTAATGATGAGATTGTCGCCGGAATAGTTCTCAAGAACTGCGGGTAAGTCCTGCAAATTTTTGACGTACAACTGCTCTCGCAGCACATGGTTATCAAAAATGCCTATTTTGGCGGCGCTGTTTCCATGGTCTATTACAACATTCATTACATTTTGTTCACTCATGAGCAGGGTAAAATCGCTACAAAAGTATGAAGAACAGATTTAAGGTGATTGGTCTTATGTCGGGTACGTCGCTCGATGGACTGGATATCGCGTGCACGGAGTTTAAATTCACAAAATCCGGATGGACCTTTTCAATTATTCGTGCTGAGACGCTCGCGTACCCCAAAAAGTGGCGTGAATTACTGACACACGCACACAAACTGCCTGCGGCTGAGTTAATGGCCCTTCACGGTGAGTACGGAGCCTACCTCGGAGATGCGTGTAAAAGTTTCATTTACAGGCATGAACTCTCCAAGATTGATTTCATCGCGTCGCATGGTCATACGGTATTTCATCAGCCGGATAAAAAATTCACATTTCAAATTGGTGACGGAAGCGCCATTCATGCGCATGCCGGTATTCCCGTAATCTCGGATTTCAGAAGCCTCGACGTTTCGCTCGACGGGCAGGGTGCACCGCTCGTCCCTGTTGGTGATAAATTGCTTTTTGAGGATTACGACGTATGTGTTAATCTAGGCGGAATTGCTAACATCTCCCGAGACGAAAGCCGTATCCGGATCGCTTACGATGTTTCCTTCTGCAATATGAGTCTGAATTATCTGATGGGAAAGGAGCGGGGAAAGCGTTATGACGCGAATGGTGAAACGGCAGCCAGAGGCTCTGTGGATAAAGCTCTGCTGAGAAAACTCCTACAGGTATACCAACCGTTGAAACGAAAACGGACTTCCCTCGGACGCGAGATTTTTGAAACGCGCATACAGCCATTGCTCGACGATAAGGAACTAACCCTTGAAGATAAACTGGCAACCTGCGTTGAGTCCACAGCGATTGAAATCGTCGACGCCATTGTTGGACCCAGGGTAAAGTCAGTACTTTTTACGGGGGGCGGCGTTTATAACGCTTTCCTGATGAGTCGTGTTCTCGAACATTGCCAGGATCGCGCAGAACTGGTAATCCCGGAAGATGACGTGGTGCAATTCAAGGAAGCCTTGATATTCGGTTTTCTGGGAGTATTACGCGTCATGGGAAAGGCAAATACGCTTCGATCAGTTACCGGTGCCAGCCGCGACTCCAGCGGGGGCGTTATGATAGGATTCAAGATGTGAGTATGAAAGAGCTGCTTGGGAAATTCGAAAATAAACGTCCTGAAATAGTTTTCGAATGGATGGACAGGGAAACGGAAGCTGAGGGTTGGGTAGTGATCAACTCATTGCGGGGAGGAGCCTCAGGTGGTGGCACAAGAATGAGAAAGGGACTTGACAAGCGGGAGGTCGAGTCGCTAGCAAAAACCATGGAGGTGAAATTCACCGTTTCAGGTCCGCCTATCGGGGGAGCCAAGTCAGGGATAAACTTTGATCCGGAAGATCCGCGAAAGCATGATGTGTTGCAGCGATGGTACGCTGCAGTAATGCCGTTGCTCAAGTACTACTACGGCACCGGTGGTGACCTGAACGTGGATGAAATTCACGAGGTGATACCAATCACCGAAGACGCGGGTATTTGGCATCCGCAGGAAGGTGTATTTACAGGACATTTCAAGCCCACTGAGCCCCAGAAAGTAAATCGCATTGGTCAGCTTCGGCAAGGCGTTGTAAAAATCATCGAAGACGAACGGTTTACGCCGTCACTACACAGGAAATACCGGATCGCGGACATGTGTACCGGATTTGGAGTAGCCGAAGCGTTGCGACATTACTATGCCCTATGGGGCGGTTCAATACAAGGAAAACGTGTCGTTGTACAGGGATGGGGAAATGTTGGTGCAGCGGCAGGTTTTTATTTAGCTCAGGCCGGCGCGCGGGTGGTGGGAATAATTACATCTGATGGCGGACTTCTCAAACAGGAAGGTTTTTCAAAAGATGAAGTTGTTTCTCTGGTTGTGAACAGACAGTCTAACAAACTGGTTGCGCCGGGGCTGATTCCGTTCAGTGAAGTAAACGAAAAGATCTGGGATCTCGATTTTGAAATATTTGTCCCTGCAGCAGCATCCAGACTTATAACCCGCGACCAGGTTGATCGAATGATTGATAGTAAGCTGGAGGTGATGTCGTGCGGCGCCAATGTTCCGTTCGCCGACCCGGAGATTTTTCTCGGGCCAACGGGAGTATATGCTGACGAAAATTTCTCGGTAATCCCTGACTTTATTGCCAACTGCGGAATGGCGAGAGTCTTTGCCTACTTCATGGAAAATGAAGTCTCAATGGACGACGAGGCCGTGTTTTTGGATATCTCGGAAACGATCTATAATGCGTTGAGGAAAACTTTCGATAAGCAACAGGCTAAAACCCGGATCGCGCAAACTTCGCTACAGATCGCATTGGAGCAATTGGTTGAAAAATAAAATCAGCTTTTTGACTTTGGTTCGTCCGTCAGCCGTAACTCGACCACTTCGGGGAGGGTACTGTTCATCTTTATGATCCTGATGGCGTAGTGAGCCATGGTGAATTCTTCGTCTTCTTCCAGGTCGGAACCTTTTATCATCAGCAAGAGTCCTGCGAGAGTTTCGTAATCCTCGGATTCAGGCAGCGGAACATCCAATGATTTATTTATGTCATGGATTGATGATGTGGCTATGATACGATACGTATCTCCGGTTTGAATAACTATCTGCGCTTCGTGGTCATGCTCATCCTGAATCTCCCCGACCAGTTCTTCAAGGATATCTTCCAGCGTTACGATTCCAATTGTTCCACCGTATTCGCTGATAACAACGGCCATCTGGACTTTCTTCTTCTGGAACTCGCGGAGCAGATGATCTATTGGTTTGTTTTCCGTTACGGTGTATGGTGGCTTGGCAATTTCGAATAGAGTCTTGTTAGTTCGGTTGATGTAGTGCTGGACGATATCTTTTGAATGCACTATACCCTTTATTTCGTCAAGGCTTTTGTCGAATATCGGATATCGTGAATAGCCTTCTTTCAAAACAATCTGTATCGCCTCGGCTAATGTAGCAGTGTAGTTTATACCTGAAATTTTTATCCGCGGAACCATCACCTGTTTTACAATGCGGTCATCGAAGTCAAACACATTTTGAATCAGCTCGCGTTCACTGCTTTCAATCGCTCCACCTTCTTCGCTTTCCGCGATAATAAGGCGCAGCTCTTCTTCAGAATGAATTTCGCCTTCACTTACGGGTTGAATACCCATCGAACGGAGAATGAAATTTGCAAAGCCGTTCAACAGGGAAATGAAGGGTCTGAAAACAAAGTAAAAAACACGCAGCGGAACGGATACGGCTAGAGTAGTGGAAGTCGGATAGCGGATTGCAAGTGATTTTGGAGCAAGTTCACCGAACACGATGTGAAGAATCGTAAGCGTTAAAAACGCAACGGGTATTGCAACCCGGTGGGCCATGGCGTCGGAAATGGGGGCTCCGATGGTTTCCATAAGACGCAGAATAATGGTTGACACTACCCCTTCGCCTACCCATCCCAATCCAAGACTTGCGAGTGTAATTCCCAGCTGCGTAGCCGCAAGAAACCCATCGAGATTTTCAATAATAATTTCAGCTGCTTTTTTGGAATTGGTCCCCGCCTGAAGTGCGATTTGGGATGAACGAACTTTGACTATGGCAAACTCGGCTGCAACAAAAAAGCCGTTTAGGAAAACCAGAAACAGCGTGAGAAAAATATCAAAGGCCATATATGCAACTCGAAGAAAGTCAAAATTAACGGGATCGCGTAAAGGTTTCTAAACTAATTTTGCGATTCCTGGCGTTAACCTCGTTCGCTTTTTTACGCGTGTCTTGAAGCATCTAACAGTAAGTACACTACCGCACCGCCCAGATAGCCCATAAGGGCAAGCAGACTTATCCGCTTCAGATACCAGATAAAATCAATTTTCTCCATCCCCATAGCAGCCACTCCGGCAGCAGAACCAATAACTAAAATACTGCCGCCTGTCCCTGCACAGTATGCCAGATATTCCCAGATCATGTGGTCTTGCGGATAGGTGTCCATACTATACATACCCATGCTCGCGGCAACGAGCGGAACGTTGTCTACGATCGAAGAGAGAATCCCGATGAGTGTGATGATAACCCGGTTGTCGCCGAGGGTGTTGTTCAGATATTGTGCAAAGTTGCCAAGCGTTCCCATTGTTTGAAGTGCGCCAACGGCCAGCAAGATTCCGAGAAAGAATAGTACACTGGGCATATCGATGCGGCTCAAGGCGTGCGCAGCGGTATAATTTTTTTTCAGGTTCTCATCCATGTCCGGATTTAATAATTCGGAAACTACCCATAAAACGCCAAGTCCGAGCATCATGCCCAGGTAGGGGGGCAGATGGGTAAGAGTTTTGAAAACGGGTACTGAAATCAAAGCTGTTACACCAAGAAATAGCATCAGGTTGCCGGTGGTGATCTCATGTTTATCATGTGCGCTTTCATGCCTCTCGGGATGGCGCTGCCCTAGCGTGCCTTTCATTGTAAAGGTCAGGTATAAGAGAGGAATGAGCATACATGCAATGCTTGGAAGGATAGTGGCTTTAATGATACCGGCGGCAGAAATCTGACCGCCAATCCACAACATGGTAGTGGTCACATCTCCGATGGGCGACCATGCTCCGCCAGCATTGGCGGCGACTATGATCATTCCGGCGAAAAA
>JAEZEH010000024.1 GCA_023417785.1 Bacteroidota bacterium | reverse complement strand
GATTCAAAACGGGTATCAAAGATGAGCTCATAATAACGGCCATCGGCCCAGTCCTGAATAAAGTTGCTGTAGAATGCACTACCCGGATTGCCGCTCTGTCCTGCAGGATAAATTCCCCAGGCGCGGACAGGGCGCTCCATACTCACCACGTAACGCCAGCTGGGCCCGGCGCGTTTAGCGCTGGCGTTGACGATGCCTGAGTTACCACCCACCCGCACATGATGACTCAGCGGCTCCATTCGCAACAGATGCTGGATATGCGTGTTTTTGAAATCGGCCCACTGGGCTGGCTGTTGCTTCGCGTTTTCCCAATCAGCAAGGAGTTTCACACTCTGCCTGAAAGACTGGTTCACGATTTCAGTGAGCCCTTCTTTCTCCGGAGTATCCAGCCGGTCAAAAAAGCTGAAGTCGGGTCTTGTCTTCATCAATCGGATAACGCCATAGTCATTGGGCATCTCCAGAACAACGTTTTCCTTTTCGAATTCATCGAACGTGAGGTCGAGAAAGGTTGTCCACCATGCTTCATAATAAGAGGCGGCCAGAGACTCGAGGCTATTCACGAAATCCCAATAACCTAACGCATCAGCTATACGGATTTCCTCACCTTTCAGCGTCGTTGTGTCCAGCAGGGAAAGCATCAGTGGAAGACTTTCCGCAGCCTGCTGGTTGTAGTTGTCGTTCTGGAGCTTCATCATATCAGCGGGAGTAACCTGCTGAGAATTGCCCAGCACATGGTTTATTCGCCGGTTGCGGAACGTCTCGTAGTAGTACGATTGCATGTAATACGGGTAGGTGGCATCTGCGGGATATTGATTCGCGGAACTTATAAAACCACGGTCAGGATTTCGGGCCGAGATCTGATGATCCTGCGGGATGAACGCCTTCCATTCGGTGTGGGTGGTTGTGCCATCGAGCACGAACTTCCCTTCATTCTTGCGGCGCACTGGAAACTTGCCCTGAATGTGGATGGCGATGTCGCCCTGCACGGCGGCGAATGCGAAATTCTGTGCCGGCCCCGACCAGTATTGAAGCGCGCCCTTGAAATCGTCGTAGTTGCGCGCCTTGTTCAGCAGGTAGAAAGTCCGCAGTTCCTCCGAGCCGTCGTGGGCCAGCCAACGGAAGGCATACTGGTTCTTCTCGTGGTCGCCATGAAAATTGCGGTCGTACACCACCGGACCATGATGCGTGTAGATCACCGTGTCGTAAAAAGTTTCTCCGCCCCGGACCTTGAATTCTTCAATGCGCTTCGTCGTTTTCTTCCATTGTCCGTCACTCAGGTATTCGTTCCTTGTGTCATCTTTGAATTTGATACTGTACCAGTCAGTAAGGTCCCTTTGGGCGTTGGTACATCCCCAGGCGATTGAATCGTTGAAACCTAAAATAACTAACGGCGCTCCGGGAAAAGAAGCGCCCATGGTATTGAAGCCGGGCGCACTCAGGTGAACCACATACCATATCGACGGTAGCGATAACGACAAGTGCGGATCATTGCTTAGAATCGGTTTCCCCGTGGCGGTACGCGATCCGTGTACGGCCCAGTTGTTGCTGCCCACGCCTCGATTTTTTTCGCGTGGTGTCTGAAGGGTAACCAGCTGATCGGGCACGGCATACGGAATGCTGTCGAAGGTCACCGGGGTGAAGTTCCATCCGCCGGGATTATCAACGATCGGATCGCCGGCAGGCTGGTCATTCTCTGCATACAAAAGATCAACCGCTTCCTTACCGAATAGTTTTAGTGCGTTGGTCATCTCAAAATCGTTCTCCATGATGTTGAGTGACTGCGAAAGATTTTTGAGCAACAAGCCCGCCTTTAACGGCGTCCAGGGTTCGGGTTGGTAATGGAGTAACTTGTACTCGAAGGGCAGGTCGCGGTAGGAGAGAGAATTGATGTAGGCGTTGACTCCCTCGGTGTATCGGGTAATCGCGCGATTAACGCCGGGGTCTTTCATTAGGGTTTCAATGGCTTGTTCGGCACCATACGCCATTCCGAGTCGACGCTGCCGGCGATCGAAATCAAGAGCCGCATCACTTTGGATAATTTCCGAAAGTCGCCCTGCCGCGGCATGCGTTTGAAATTCCATTTGCCATAGGCGATGGTACGCCGTGATATATCCCTGCGCGAGAAAGAGGTCGTCTTCATTTTCTGCAAATATGTGCGGCACCATCAGACTGTCGAACACAATCTTGACTTCTGCTGTCAGGCCAGGAATATTAAAGTCGGGGACCTTGTCGTTTTTGGCTTCGACATTCTGCCAGAATCCATGAAAAGGATCGAGAAACCTGCCCAGTGGCGGCACCGGTTGATCGTTGATCACCCAGCGATTATCCAGGAAGTAGATCAACGCCAGCGTAATAGTCAGGCTGAACAGAAATTTGAAAATGCGCATCCGTCAGGTATAGGGGTTGAGTTATCAGGGTCTTGTCAGTAAACTGCGACCAGTTTTAAACTTGCGGTTTAGGCGAGGAAATTAAAACCTTTTTATAATTTTCGAGTGGTTTTTAAGGTTAAACAACGAAAACAAACGATTGAAACTCATTTTATCAGCTTATAGTAAAGAAATTGTCAAAAAAGCGGCAGGTATAAAGGCCATTTTTTTTGATGTTGACGGCGTTCTTACCGATGGCAAAATCATTTATGAAGAGTCAGGTAAGGAAATAAAGAACTTCAACGTAAAGGATGGCCAGATCATCAGCCATCTGAAAAAAGCCGGAATTATTGTTGGCGCGATTTCCGGCCGGGAGTCTGCGATAACTGCGTATCGCTCCACGGAGCTGAAGTTTGACTTTTGCCATCAGGCGATCCTTGACAAGGCGACGACGTTTCAGAAACTGGTGGAGCATTATAAGTTCAGGAACAAAGAAGTCGCTTTTATTGGCGATGATATCAACGATATTCCCGTCTTTCACCTCGCTGGATTAAGTGTCTGTCCGGCCGATACATTTGAATACGTAAAGCAAATGGCGGATCTGGTGACGCTGGCCAAAGGCGGGAAAGGCGTACTGCGGGAAGTTGCCGATCTGGTGCTCGCGGCACGCGGCGAGTTTCCCAGGGTCTTCGAACCCAAATAGGGCAACATCACAAACAGTCTTCAAAAACACAAAACAACTTTTACTGAATGAAAAAATTCACCGCTCCGGTTCGCATCAGTGATTCCGTTATTCTCGGAAAAGACAAGCTGGTTCTCTTTTCAGGACCATGTGCCGCCGAAAGCTATGACCTTTGTATGGAAACCGGAAGCACGGTGAAGGCGTTGTGTGAGAAACTGGATATCCAGTACGTATTCAAAGCGTCATTCGACAAGGCAAACAGAACTTCCGCCGGCTCGTACCGCGGGCCTTCCTACGAAGGGGGACTCGAAATTCTGGCTCGTGTAAAAAAAGACCTTGGGGTACCGGTAGTTACTGACGTTCATGAGTCATACCAATGTGCGGAGGTTGCTGAAGTGGTCGATGTTCTTCAGATTCCCGCGTTTCTCTGCCGGCAAACCGACCTTCTCAAAGCTGCAGCGCGGACAGGAAAGGCGGTCAAGATAAAAAAAGGCCAGTTTATGGCACCGGAGGATATGAAGTACGCGGTCGACAAGGTGCGGGAAGAGGGCAATGAACAAGTGTTCCTTACCGAACGGGGTTCCAGCTTTGGCTACCATACACTCGTGGTCGATATGCGTTCCCTGCCGATAATGCGTCAGTTCGCGCCGGTGATCTTTGATGTAACGCATTCAGTGCAGCAACCTGGCGGACAAGGCGGGTCGTCGGGTGGCCAGCGCGAGTTTGCGCCTTTTCTGGCCCGTGCAGCCGCTGCCGTGGGGGTCGACGGATTCTTCATAGAAACACATCCTACACCCGAAAAAGCCCTCAGCGATGGCCCCAACATGATCCACCTTCACAAAATGGAAGAGTTTCTCACTATGCTTAAACGCGTTTGGGAAGTTTCGAATTTTAAATAATTTCTAATTTCGAATCTCAGATTTAAAATTTTGCGAAATCCGGAAAGCATTCGTCGAATTTCAATCTGAAAGCTGAAATCTGAAACCTGAAATTTAGTAGTTTTGCCGAAACTCTAC
>JAEZEH010000177.1 GCA_023417785.1 Bacteroidota bacterium | reverse complement strand
GCGGAATTTTAATTGGTCAGGCAGCAGGGGCCGGCTACTACTTGTTCAATATGGCCGCTGTTCAGCGAAAGGTCTGTCCATACTGTATAACAGGAGCATTGGTAAATTTCCTTGGGCTGATTCCGCTCCGAAATCTTTTTAAATAAGTCTTTTAAACAAATGCAATCTGCAGAAGCAATACCACCGGGTTGGACGTATAACCCGGCATCCTGGCCCCAGCGTATTCCGATCATTTTACTGGCGTTCATTGGGTTTGTGATAGCTGGCTATATGGGCCTTTATCAATTAAGAATTATCAAAACGGTGTGGGAACCATTTTTCGGAAACGGAAGTATTACGATTCTCAATTCGCCCGTCTCACATTTTTTGCCGATACCAGATGCTATACTTGGCGCACTTAGTTATTTATTTGATGTGGTCGCCGGAGCAATCGGAGGCCCTCGGCGCTGGCGGACTATGCCGTGGATAGTGATTTCCTTTGGTTTCGCGGTGGGTCCTTTGGGACTGGTTAGTGTGATGCTCGTCGTATTTCAGCCCGTGCTTTTTGATGCGTGGTGTACACTTTGCCTCGTAACGGCTGCGATCTCGGTGGTTATGATTGGTCCATCTCTGGACGAGGTGCTGGCCAGCTTGCAGTATCTCAAACGCGTGAAGCGATCCGGAGAGTCGGTGTGGAAGGCATTCTGGGGTGTGAAGTCTGTGGTGAATAAAATAAGATAAAAATATGTGGGCACGATATGCAAGTGTAATTCTCGGGCTGTGGTTGATGATAGCGCCAGCGGTGTTCAACTTCGAAAAGTCGATTGCGAATAACGGACACATTATTGGTCCGCTGATTATCACATTTGCCACCATTGCCATTTTTGAATGTACCCGGAACCTCAGGTACGTAACGCTGCCCCTGGGCGCGTGGCTTTTGTTCGCACCCTGGATACTGGATTATGACAATAACACCGCGTTCGCAAGTGACTACATCACGGGGTGGCTGGTAATGGCTTTGTCTCTGGTGAAACAAAAAAGAGAAAACCACTTTGGGGGAGGCTGGTCTGCGCTGTGGAAAGACCCGAATTATAATGGACTTCCTTATTGATTTCAGGCCCGGCTGGCGAACAGATTTCAGGGACGTAAAACGATATTCAATTCACGCCAACCCGTGTCCTTGTCTTCTGCCCGGTGAAATGCCATTGCCCGGGACTGGCCCAGGACGATCTCAGCAGTTGTATAGATCAGGTTGCCTTCAAGTAAATGTCCACCGATAGTGTGGCCGTCGCCGTCGCTTATAGCGATATGAAGATGTGAGCCGTTTACGCTGACAGTACCCACGAGCGAAACAATTTCGAATGGACCTTCATGTAGTGTCCCTTCACCCCGGTTCGCAAACCGTATGTGTGCCCCCGAAAGGCTGCCGACACAGGTCATGATCCATCCGGCTTCAATCCGATTCCGAAGGATATAAGCCTGGATTTCTTTTTTCAAATCCTGTCCGGGATGCAGTCTGAATGCGTGAATTTCCATACGATGCTAAGTCGGGATTATATAAATGGCTTCGGAACCTCATTTTCCAAGTAAATTCTTAAGATCAGGATGATGCTGCGAGGCAAGAAACTCTGTCACGGTGAACTCGGCGAGACCATGAACGTGAAACGGGTCTTCACTGATAATCCGATCGATAACTTCCCGGGTATCAGCGATGGCCAGAATGATGCCACCAGTACGTGGGACTTTCCGTCCTGACACGACGAATACGTTTTGCTTGTAATACTTTCGCAGAAACGCGACGTGATCGGCCATGTGGCGATCCAGTTCTTCAAGGGGAACGATGTAGTTGAGATTGATAATAAACATAACCGTCTTTTTAAATAATGTGAGTTTCAATAAACGGGTTTACGAATTTTTCTTCGGGATCCAGTTCTTGCATAAGTTTGCGGAAATCGCTCATCTTTTCGTAACGCGACGCTAATGCAGCAGGAGGGATGCTGAAAAGCTTACCCCAGTGCGGCCGTACATTGAATGGTTCAAGTTCTGCTTCAATCACAGGCAATAAGTTGTTGACCCCCGTGATGTTCTGCTTTAGGGTAAAATGAATTGCAATCGAGTCCTGATGGTAACACGGGCTTAACCACAATTCATCTGCGGCGATTGTCCGGATTTCGGAGATCATTAAACAGGGTTTGATCTGATTGCGAAGTCTGGCTACTGCGTAAATGGCGTCCACCGCGTGTGCACGTGAAACAATGTACTCGGCCTGCAGCTCTTCCCCACTCGAAGGCGTGAACCCCATCCGGAAATGTGGCAGTCGGTCATGCCAGGGTCCGACCACACCCATTTGTTCCGTGCAGTTTTCTGCCGAAAGTTCGATGATGGGATGTACATTCATCGTAGCGGCACGTGTACCGAAGAAGCCTTCAGCTTCGCCGGCGTGTGCCGACTCACCGACTACGCGCTTGATCCATACCTGGTTTACCGTTTCGGTTTGCCAGTCAGTGAAGAGGCTGACACTATATCCGGCGGACATGATTGCACCGAAGTTTTCTGCCAGCCTTGTCACAGGAAGGTTCAGATAAACACGTTGCTCCATTTGAAATGCCGGAACAAGATCTAATGTAACCTGCGTGATGATACCCAGCGCTCCCAGACTAACGACGGCCCCGTAGAAAATACCGGGGTCTTTCTCCCGCGACAGCGTAAGTATTTCACCTGTTCCCGTTATCAGTTCAATGCCTGATACGGAGGTCGCGAGATTTCCATTGGTGACTCCTGATCCGTGGGTAGCGGTGGCGCATGCGCCTGCGATCGAGATGTGCGGCAGCGAAGCGAGATTCGAGAGGGCTAAGCCGTTCTTATGAAGGTAACTGCACAACTCACCGTATCGGATGCCTGCGCCTACGGTCACGGTATGCGCATCGACGTCCAGCGCGTGGATGCCATTGAGATTCGCGGTCGAGATGAGGTTTTCATCAGAGTCGGCGATCTTGTTGAAACAATGTCGGGTACCAAGTGCCCGGATTTTCCTGCAAGACGTCACTACCTCCAAAACCTCCTCACGCGTTCTCGGCTGGTGAACACGGGTTGTGCTGTAGGTCAGGTTTCCTGCCCAGTTTTTTAGTGATGTCATCCTGCTCACACAAGTTTCTTCTGTTGATAAGGCATATTAGTAAATAATTTCGATTTGCCATGGGAAGCTGCCGCAACCAAACCCGGTACGGCCAAAGGAGAAACTCATCCCATTAGGATATATTTCCGTGGGTGAAAGGAAGAATATCATTTCAGTAAATGAGCCTCAGCCAGCTTGCGTTCGAGATACGAATCACTTCATATCATGCTATCCTGCGAACGGTGACGGAACCCCGGCCAGGGATAGGACGGAAAGCCCGAAGCGCGCGGGAAAGGAGCGAGGCCGGACTTGGAGGGATAGCCCGGCCCGAGGCACGAGGGGGCCGCAAAAGAGATAGAATTGTTTCAACGCATCTACTGTGGGATCCCGACGTTGCCATAAGTTGTTTTTGCGTAATGCTTAAGAATCTTCTTAGCCTGGATCTTTAGCGCCCGGAGTCAGATCCGTCTCATCGGATTGACCTTCCTTTGGCGTACCGTTTCCACTGCTGCGCAATTCACTCGTTGTTTCGTCGTATTTGTTTTTCATTTCGTCGATCACCGATTTGTCCCACATAGGAACGCCGGTGTAATACGCGGCGCGGCCAATCATGTGTGCTGCTACCGGCGCGGTAAGGATTAAGAAAAATATAATGGCCAGACACTTCGACGTGGTTGATACTTCACCGAAGTACAAAGCTGCTGCGGCAAGCATCATACCTACACCGAGCGTTGTGGCCTTTACCGTAACCGACAAGCGGAGATAAAAATCCGGCATTCGCATTATGCCCACGGCGGCAAGAAGGATAAATATGGTTGCAGTGCCGCTTAACGCGATAACGATAATCTGATTCATTTGTTTCTCGCTTTTCTGATGTAATATGCAAATGCCACCGTGCCAAGAAATGCGATAAGCGCAAAGATCATCGCCACATCAAGAAAGGTGGAATTGTTGTTCAGTATACTATATGTCGCTATGATCGCGCTCCCCGTAGTGATAAGGAGATCAAGGGCTATGATACGGTCCTCGACACGTGGACCGATAAAAATCCTGATAAAGGTTACTATGCCTGACAGGCTTAGACCAGGCATAACGAAATATATTAAAAATGCTTCCGTACTCATCGTAAAATATTCAATAGTCTGCGTTCAAAACCAAAGCGGATGCGTTGCGTCGTCTTGTGGTAGTCCTTAAGATACATAACGTGGATGTAGAGCACCTTTTTATCGTCGCTCACATCAATGATCAATGTGCCGGGAGTAAGCGAAAGCAGGTTCGCAAGCACACTTATTTCGATGTCAGTTTTGGCTGTCAGTTCGAATTTTATGATTCCGGGCTTCATGAAGTATCCCGGAGTGATAAGATCCCAGGCTATTTCAAGGTTCGCTACTATCAGCTCATAAATGAAGAAGAAAAAGAAATTGATGATTTTGGGAATGCGATTGTAATAACTTCCAATCTGAGTTCCCTGGAACAGCAGCCACAGGATGAGGTAGCCTGCTGCGAATCCGAAAAAGAAGTTGGTGAAAACAAAGCTGCCGGTAAGCGCCACCCATGTGAACATCAAAAGCAGGTTGAGCAAAAACTGTTTCAGCATGTTGTTACTTTTTTAAATTGTATTTGGTCATTCACTGTGGTGCGGTTAAGGCTCTTCCGGGAATGTACCCAGAACAGTATTTACGTATGTGCTCGTATTAAGCAATTCCGAGGCAATGCGATTTGAAACCGCGAAGATGTTGTCGGCGCCGATTCCGATGTACAATGAAGTGATCGCTAGCAATACCACGGGTCCTACGAGCATAGATTTTCTCAGTAGAGACATTTCCTGAAACCGATCGCGTTGCATATTTTCAGGCGGCGTGTTCTTCCAGAAAACTGCGGCCCACATTCGGGTGATAATGACGAGTGTAAAAAAACTCGCCGCAATGAGTGCACCCAGCAGTAAAAATGATCCCGTTGTAAACGAGGACTTGATAAGCAGTATTTTCGGCCAGAAGCCCGAGAGCGGCGGAATACCGCAAAGCGAAAAGAACACCACGAGCATGAGGATTGAAAGACGCGGGTAGTCTCTTAGCAGTCCACCTATTTCCCGCATATTCATTGAGCCTCGGATCTTGTTTATTAATCCGCTCACGAGAAACAGATTTGTTTTTACTACGATGTCGTGGATCATATAAAAAAGTGTTCCTGCGAGGGCGACCTCAGTATACAAGGCGAGGCCTGAAACCATGTATCCGATGTGACAGACGATCAGGTAAGAGAACATCTTTCGAATGTCTCGCTGGATGAATGCGCCGACGGCCCCCGTGATCAGGGTAAAGATTGCTACGCTTGTGAGTACCTGGATAATAAACGGCGAGGGTATAAATATCAGGGTAAAGCTCCGAAGCAGTGCATAGATTCCGACCTTGGTAAGTAGTCCGCCAAAAATCGCTGCTATCGCCGAGGGTGGTGTATGATATGATGACGGTAGCCAGAAGTACAGGGGAAAGACCGCGGACTTGATGCCGAATGCGACAAAGAACAGGAGTGCCGTGATATGTGCCAGCCCCTGATTTCTGATGTGCGGAATCTTAGTTGAAAGATCGGCCATGTTAAGGCTTCCGGTAAGACCGTAAAGGATGGCGATAGCCGTAAGAAAGATTGCCGACGCCAGCAGGTTCATGGTTACATAGTTGATGGCCCCTTCGATTTGTGGTTTTTTTCCGCCGAGGGTCATCAGAACAAAAGATGAGATGATCACAATCTCGAACCATACATACAGGTTGAAGATGTCACCTGTGAGGAAAGCGCCATTCAGGCCCATCAGGAGAAAATGAAGTATCGGAAAATAGCCATACCGTTGCCGAAGTTCGCTTATACCGGCCGTTGAATAGATGGACACGGCAACCCCCGCGAGACTGCACAGAAAAATCATGGTTGCACTGAAGATATCGGCGACCATCGTGATGCCGAAAGGTGCTGGCCAGTTGCCAGCCTGCATGGTAAGTATCCCGCCGTCCCAGATTTTTTGAAACAGGTTAACACTGATCGCGACTACGATGATGTTTCCAAGAACGCTGATAATTCGTTGAATATTGGACTTCTTCCAGAATAACAACAACAGAATCCCCAGAAAGAGGTGTGAAACAAACGGTAAAACGATTGAGTGATCTGTCATATGTCGAGGTCGTTTGTGTTGAGCTCATCCAGGTTATCGGACCCTGTGACGAGGTACACACGCTTAAGCAGGATGATTGAAAACGACTGAAGGCCAAAACTGATAACGATAGCTGTTAGAATCAATGCCTGTGGAACGGGATCAGCATAGGCATCGGCAAGCCTGTCGAGGTCGTGAGGAATCACCGGGGGCTTGCCTCGCGTTATGTCGCCCAACAGAAAAATCAAAAGGTTGACCCCGTTTCCAAGTAAGATCAATCCGATCAGGAGCTTTACCATGCTTCGCCGAAGCATCATATAGATTCCTGAACCATATAAAACGCCGATAAGTACAACTAATAATATCTTCATCTTCTACACGCTTTCTGAAATGGTGAAAAGAATGGTCAGAGCGATACCGAACACAACCAGGTAGACGCCAACATCGAATGACAGGGCTGTGCTGACGGCGCCGATAACAGGCAGGGGATCAGGGTACCACAGTATTGTAAAGAACGGAAGCCCCAGGAAAAGGGGGGCGGCACCGCTGGCCAATGCAATCAACAGCCCTATCGGAATGAGCGTGCGCGGATGCACTTTGAGCAATCGCCACGTATCTTCCAATCCATTGGCAAACGCATGAAGAACGAACGCCGTGGCGGCTACCAGTCCACCGACAAAACCACCACCCGGTTCATAGTGCCCCCGCATCAGAATGAAAAGCGAGAAGAGCAACAACAAGGGTAGCAGATACTCGGATGCGGTTTTAAGAATCAGTGTTTTCATTCTTTTTCCTTTGGTTGTATTCTGAGTTTGAGAAGGCTGTACACCCCTACGGCAGCGATTGTGAGGACGGTGGTCTCGATCAATGTGTCGAGCCCTCTGAAATCCACGAGGATTACATTCACGATGTTTTTTCCTTTGGCTAATATATAAGCATTGTCGGCGTAAAACTTAGCGATGTCTTTACTGGTCGGTTCATTCAATACCTGTAATCCGATTACGGCGATAAGTAGTCCGAATGAAATAGCCAACGCTCCGTCGCGTAGCTTCAGGGTTGTATTCCTGTCGGTGATGAAGGGAGGTAGTTTGAGTAATACAAGCACAAATAATACTATGGTCAGCGTATCGATTGTAAACTGCGTCATCGCGAGATCGGGTGCGCCGTAAAAGAAGAACAGGAGACAGATGCTGTACCCGACAACACTCATCGACACGATCGCACTCAATCGTGAGGTAGTCGTCAGGGTTTTGATTACCGCACTCAACATGAGTAAAAACACCAGTATCTCATAAATGCCAATATCCGACCATCGTTCGTCCACAAACAGAATATCCACGTCTGTAAATAATTTGAAGGAAACCACGCCAACAAGGAACAGAATGATTGTAATCAGATAGTTGCGCAGGTAGCCATTTTGAAACGTCCTCGTGTAATAAAGGGAAAATCCCTTGACCAACGCTGAGATGTTCATCGCGATATTCTGAGGATTCAGAAACGAAAGCCACCTGGGGATTGTGAATTCGAATGGTTTTTTTATCAGGTAAAGCAGCACTCCGGCCGCAAGGGTTATTGCACTTAGCAGCAACACAATGTTGAAGCCATGCCAGATTTTGAGGGGCACATATTCCGTTCTTCCGCTAAAGGCGGCGACCGCTGGTGAAATGAGGGGCTGATCGACAATAAACGGAAATACACCTGCTGTTATACCAGCTGCGGCAAGCACTAAGGGGGGAAGCCACAACAAAATGCCCGGGGATTTGAACTCCTGGCCAGGCAGAGGCTTTCCTGTGAAAGGCTTTATGCCTGCAATGAAGCCGACGTAAAGCAATAAGATATTCGTGAAGACAACGAGCCCGATTAAGATAGTCCCGTTCTCAGCCGCAAGCACGGCTTCATAGATCAGTTCCTTACCAAGAAACCCGAAAGTGAATGGCACGCCGGCACTTGACAGCGCAGCCAACGCACCAGCTATCGCCACAGGCACCATGATTGCACCAAGTCCGGCGAGGCGTGTAACGTCGCGTGTGCCGGTGGTGTGATCAATCACGCCGGTAACGAGGAAAAGTGTCGCTTTGTAAAGGGCGTGGACGAGAATAAACACTACGCATGCGAACAGCGCCGCTTCTGTTCCCATGCCAATGAGAAAAACCAGCATACCGAGCGCTGAGATCGTTGAGTAGGCGAGAATCGACTTGAGATCGGTTCTGATAAACGAATGGAGGGCGCCATAGACCATCGTAATACCACCAACGATCATCAATGGTATGGTCCAATAGACATGATCACCGAGCACCGGTGTGAGTCGCGCCAGCAGGTAGATACCGGCCTTGACCATTGTAGCCGAGTGAAGAAACGCGGACACAGGCGTCGGCGCTTTCATGGCTCCCGGCAACCAGAAGTGAAATGGGAACTGCGCGGATTTCGTAAACGCTCCGGCAAAAATGAGCACCAGTATCAGCGGATAGAACTCGTGGTGCGTAAGTTGGGACATTTCCGCCATCTCCCGAATGGAGAAGCTTTCTGAAATAATGGACAGCAAGACCAAGCCGGCCATAAGCATAAATCCGCCACCGCCGGTTATCGCAAGGGCGATGAGCGAATTCTTTCGTGCTTCGGGGTTACCACTATCAAAACCAATGAGAAAGAATGAGCTTATGCTGGTCAGCTCCCAGAACACAAAAAGCACGATCACATTGTCGGATAGCACCACTCCAAGCATCGCGCCCATAAAAACACAGAGATACGACAGGAAGCGATTGAGGTTCGGGTCGTTTTTGAGGTAGCCGCAGGCGTATAAAAAAATCAATGTTCCAATTCCCGTGATCATCAGGGAGAACAGTATCGAAAGACCGTCGAGCTTAAAATCGAGGTGGATGCCTATTGTCGAAATCCATTCGTTATGAACAAAATGGCTATGATTGCCTTCCGTATAAGGAAGCAGGTTGAGAAAATATATAAAAAGTATTAACGGCAGCGCCACGGAAACGAGTGCGAATCGATTTACGCGACTGCCCACGAAATAAAAGAGCAGACCGGCAATAAAGGGTGCAAGAACCGCAATGATCATCTATTGTCGTTAGTTGTCTGACCCGCATAGGGTCGATAATAAATTACTGATTAGCGCGAAATTATTCCTTTTGCCGGATAATGAATAATCTATTTCCAATCGCACTCCGACAATTTCGCATTACCGGAGATCTGCGACGGGTGTCTTTCATTTCACAAATCCGAGGATTTTGATGTTAAAGGAAAATACCCTGTGTGGCAGGTTGTCCCGATTTCTTTTGTAACTGACGTATGGACGTTTAACTAAACACACTAATGGAAATCGCAGGTCGCTAAATTTTGAAAGGTGAGTTGTTGGCGGCCCCACGCTGCATCCCGCCCGCTTCGGGCTTTCCGTCCTATCCCTGGCCGGGGGCGATCTCAAATTCGGATTTCGGATGTGGGTTCGGTCAGGACTTCATCGCATACCAGATGTCTGCGATCAGTTTTGTATATTAACCTGCTGATTATCATTCAAAAAAGTCTGTCAGACCGTTGTGGACCCGTACATCACTCTTGGAATAAGCGAAACAGCTTCGGATACTGAAATAAAGAGCGCTTACCGACGCCTTGCCAAAAAATATCACCGGACGTTAATTATTCTCATGACACGCTTGAGATAACAGCCGGATAAATGATTCAGCTATTGGAATTATCAAACCTACTGGAAGAAATTCCCACGTAATTTGAACTCTCGAACGAAAATTAGCTGGAGCCGGTAACCAACACCGACTTCGAACAAACATCCCGAAGCTTCGCGGTTGTCCATAAACATCGGACGGATGGCTGTGTGAAAGTTCGCCTTGTTTCGAATCAGCGCAGGCCGGCCATAATAATTCGAAAGGCGATCGCGGCCAAGTGGAACTGAGTAGTTCACAATCAAGGCCGGACTAATTCCCTGAACCTGGACATAATAGTTATCGTGGGGAGGCTTAGCGCTTACCAGATTTTGAATCGTATAATTTATTTCGAACTGGGCTG
>JAEZEH010000176.1 GCA_023417785.1 Bacteroidota bacterium | reverse complement strand
GCGGAATTTTAATTGGTCAGGCAGCAGGGGCCGGCTACTACTTGTTCAATATGGCCGCTGTTCAGCGAAAGGTCTGTCCATACTGTATAACAGGAGCATTGGTAAATTTCCTTGGGCTGATTCCGCTTCGAAATCTTTTTAAATAAGTCGTTAAAACAAAATGCAATCTGAAGAAGTAATTCCACCGGGTTGGACCTATAACCCGGCTTCCTGGCCTCAACGTATTCCAATAATTGTACTGGCATTTGTCGGTTTTCTTATCGCGGGTTACATGGGCCTTTATCAATTGAGAATAATCAAATCGGTTTGGGAGCCCTTTTTTGGCAACGGAAGTATAACGATCCTTAACTCCCCGGTCTCACATTTCCTGCCCATTCCCGACGCGGTACTTGGCGCGCTTAGTTACCTTTTCGATGTCATCGCGGGAGTCATAGGAGGGCCACGCCGCTGGCGAACCATGCCGTGGATCGTGATTGCCTTTGGTTTTGCAGTCGGGCCTCTTGGGTTGGTAAGCGTAATGCTCGTGGTATTTCAGCCGGTGCTTTTCGACGCGTGGTGTACGCTTTGTCTGGTAACGGCAGCTATATCGGTAGTGATGATAGGCCCGTCACTGGACGAAGTGTTGGCGAGTCTCCAATATCTCAAACGCGTTAAGCAATCCGGCGAGTCGGTCTGGAAAGGATTCTGGGGAGTAAATTCTGTAGTGGATAAAATCAACTAGAATATGTGGGCACGATATGCAAGCATCATCCTTGGGCTCTGGCTAATGATAGCTCCGGGGATTTTCAATTTTGATAAGGCCATTGCGAATAACGGCCACGTCATTGGTCCTCTCATTATAACATTTGCCACGATCGCCATTTTCGAATGTACGCGGAATCTCAGGTATGTAACCCTGCCCCTGGGCGCATGGCTTCTGTTCGCACCATGGGTACTGGATTACGACAACAACACTGCCTTCGCCAGCGACTATATCACGGGGTGGCTTGTGATGGCGTTGTCGCTGGTGAAACTTAAGCGAGAGAACCATTTTGGCGGGGGCTGGTCCGCATTGTGGAAAGATATTGACTACAGTTGATTCCTGCCGTAACCAAATGTTGCTATCAGATAGCTACTTCCCCGTGCACAGATTGTGAGGATTGAAGGACACGCAGGGTTAACTTTTATCCCCCTGCGTATTCTTCCTTGTGATCTGCGTGAGAAGATGGGTATCACAACTTTCTCCCAGAAGCCGCGGAGAACGCAGACGCAGCCGCAGAACGGAGCGGTTTACCCTTCAATGTATTCTTCCTTGTGATCTGTGAGGGAAGACGGATACCAAAGGTTCTCGCAGAAGCCGCTGAAGGCAGACGACGCGCGGCCAAATGCTAGCATCCTGCGCTAAGGAACGTTATAAATTCCTTTCCTGATCCCCGGCATTTGGAGTCGGACTTTTTCCATCGGGCCGGTCTTGTTGCTGCGACTCGTTTTCGCCACTACGCAGTTCGCTTGTTGTCTTATCGTATTGGTTCTTCAGTTCATCGATCACCGATTTGTCCCACATAGGTACGCCAGTGAAATACGCGGCCCTTCCGATCATGTGTGCTGCTACGGGAGCCGTGAGAATCAGAAAGAAAATAATTGCCAGGCTCTTTGACGTGGTCGACACTTCACCAAAGAATAAGGCTGCGGCCCCAAGCATCATTCCTACTCCCAGTGTTGTTGCTTTTACCGTAACAGACAAACGAAGATAGAAATCCGGCATACGCATTATGCCTACTGCTGCCAGAAGGATAAATATCGTCGCTGTGCCGCTTAGTATGATGATAATAACCTGGTTCATTTGTCTTTGGCTTTTCTGATATAATACGCGAATGCTACGGTGCCGAGAAACGCAATGAGGGCAAAGATCATTGCTACATCAAGAAACGTGGAATTATTGTTGAGAATACTATATGTCGCAATGATTGCACTACCTGTAGTGATGAGCAAATCAAGTGCTATTATCCGGTCTTCCACACGCGGACCGATAAATATCCTGATAAACGTGACCAAAGCCGACAGACTTAAGCCAGGCATAACGAAATAAAGTAGAAATCCTTCAATACTCATCGTAAAATATTCAGAAGTCTGCGTTCGTAACCAAAGCGAATGCGCTGCGTAGTCTTGTGATAATCTTTCAAATACATCACATGGATGTACAGTACCTTCTTGTCGTCGCTGACATCAATGATCAGCGTTCCGGGGGTAAGAGAAAGCATGTTGGCGAGCATACTGATTTCAATATCCGTCTTGGCTGTCAGCTCGAATTTTATGATTCCGGGTTTCATGAAATATCCGGGTGTTATGAGATCCCATGCAATCTCAAGGTTCGCTACCAGCAGCTCATAAATGAAGAAGAAAAAGAAGTTGATTATTTTCGGAATGCGGTTGTAATAGCTTCCGATCTGTGTGCCCTGATACAACAGCCATAGGATGAGGTATCCGGCGGCGAATCCGAAAAAGAAATTTGTGAAAACAAAGCTTCCAGTCAGAGCCACCCAGGTGAACATCAGGAGCAGGTTGAGCAAAAATTGTTTCAGCATGTCATCACTTGTTTAAGGTTCATTTCACTTCACGTTTCATGCGATCATGGTGCTTCCGGGTGGGTTCCCAGTACCGTATTTACATACGTGCTTGTATTCAACAATTCCGACGCTATGCGATTTGAAACCGCAAAAATGTTGTCGGCACCGATTCCAATATATAATGAAGTGATGGCCAGCAATACCACTGGTGCCACCAGCATCGACTTCCTCAATAAAGGCATTTCCTGGAAACGATCGCGCTGCAGATTTTCGCGTGGCGTATTTTTCCAAAACACCGCAGCCCACATCCGGGTGATAATCATAAGTGTAAAAAAGCTCGCCACGATCAATGTGCCCAGGAGTATGAATGAGCCTGTCGTAAATGCCGACTTCAAAAGCAATATCTTCGGCCAGAACCCTGAAAGCGGTGGAATGCCGCAAAGCGAAAAGAAGACTACCAGCATGAGCATCGAAAGCCGTGGATAGTCTCTTAATAGTCCACCGATTTCACCCATATTCATCGAACCCCTTATCTTGTTGATCAACCCGGTCACCAAAAAGAGATTCGTCTTTACCACAATATCGTGGATCATATAAAAAAGTGTTCCGGCAAGGGCAACTTCCGTGTACATCGCGAGCCCCGAAACCATATATCCGATATGGCATACGATCAGGTACGAAAACATCTTACGTATATCGCGTTGGATAAACGCGCCAACGGCCCCCGTGATCAATGTAAAGATCGCTACGCTGGTCAGCACCTGAATGATAAACGGCGACGGGCTGAAGATCAGGGTAAAACTCCGCAACAGCGCATAGATACCCACCTTGGTAAGGAGCCCGCCGAAGATTGCGGCGATCGCTGAAGGTGGTGTGTGATATGATGACGGCAACCAGAAGTACAACGGAAACACGGCAGACTTGATACCGAAGGCGACAAAGAAGAGAAGTGCTGTAATGTGTGCAAGACCCTGATTCCGGATGTGTGGAATCTTGGTCGAAAGATCGGCCATATTGAGACTTCCCGTAAGGCCATAAAGAATGGCTATTGCGGTAAGAAAGATAGCCGACGCCAGCAGGTTCATCGTCACATAGTTGATGGCTCCCTCGATCTGAGGCTTTTTCCCGCCGAGGGTCATCAGCACAAACGATGAAATGATCACAATTTCAAACCAGACGTAGAGGTTGAAGATGTCGCCGGTAAGGAAGGCGCCATTTAACCCCATCAGGAGGAAATGCAGGATGGGGAAGTAGCCATACCGTTGCCGGAGTTCGCTTATACCGGCCGTTGAATATACCGACACCGCGACGCCAGCAAGGCTGCACAGGAATATCATGGTCGCGCTGAAGATATCAGCGACCATAGTGATGCCGAACGGTGCCGGCCAGCTTCCTGCCTGCATGGTAAGTATCCCGCCGTCCCAGATTTTCTGAAACAGGTTTACACTTATCGCAACTACGATAAGGTTACCGATAACGCTGACAATTCGTTGGATGTTAGGTTTCGTCCAAAACAGAAGTAACAGAATCCCCAGGAAAAGGTGTGCAACAAACGGTAAAACGATTGAGTTATCTGTCATATGTCGAGGTCGTTTGTGTTGAGCTCATCCAGGTTGTCGGAACCCGTAACGAGGTACACGCGCTTAAGCAGGACAATTGAAAACGACTGGAGGCCAAAACTGATAACTATAGCTGTGAGGATCAGCGCTTGTGGAACCGGATCGGCGTAGGCATCCGCAATCATATCAAGATCATGAGGGATCACGGGAGGCTTCCCCTGAGTTATATCGCCAAGCAGGAAGATAAGCAGGTTAACACCATTTCCGAGCAAGATCAGTCCGATCAGGAGTTTTACCATGCTTCGACGCAGCATCATGTAAATTCCCGACCCATACAGAATTCCAATAAGTAAAACTAATAATATCTTCATGCTAAACGCTTTCGGAAATGGTGAACAGAATGGTAAGGGTTACGCCGAACACAACCAGGTAAACGCCGATGTCGAAAGACAGCGCTGTGCTCACGGCTCCGATCACCGGCAGGGGATCCGGATACCATAATATCGTAAAGAACGGCAGTCCCAGGAAAAGCGGCGCCGCGCCACTGGCAAGTGAAATTAACAACCCTACAGGAATGAGGCTTCGCGGATGTACTTTGAGTAGCCGCCATGTGTCTTCCAATCCATTGGCAAACGCGTGAAGTACAAACGCGGTAGCCGCCACCAGGCCTCCGACAAAGCCTCCACCCGGTTCATAGTGCCCCCTCAGCAGGACAAACAGCGAGAAGAGCAACAACAAGGGGAGCAGATATTCTGATGCGGTTTTGAGAATCAGCGTTTTCATTCTTTTTCCTTTGGTTGTATTCTGAGTTTCAGAAGGCTGTAAACTCCGACAGCAGCGATTGTGAGGACGGTGCTTTCAATCAGGGTATCGAGTCCCCTGAAATCTACAAGAATCACATTCACGATGTTTTTTCCTTTGGCTAACAAATAGGCGTTGTCCGCGTAGAATTCCGCGACATCTTTACTGGTCGGCTCATTCAACACCTGCAATCCGATAACGGCAATGAGCAATCCAAATGACAAAGCCAGCGCCCCGTCGCGTAGCTTCAGCGTTGTATTCCTGTCGGTGATGAAGGGCGGAAGCTTGAGCAGGACGAGCACAAACAGCACGATCGTCAATGTATCAATGGTGAACTGCGTCATCGCGAGATCCGGCGCACCGTAAAAGAAAAACAGTAGGCAGATGCTGTAGCCGACCACGCTCATCGATACAATCGCACTCAATCGCGACGGAGTCGTCAGGGTTTTGATGATCGCGCTGAGCATGAGCAGAAACACCAGTATTTCGTACACCCCGATGTCCGACCATCGCTCGTCCACAAACAAGATATCGACTTCAGTAAACAACTTGAACGACACTACGCCAACCAGAAACAGAATGATTGTAATCAGGTAGTTACGCAGATAGCCGTTTTGGAAGGTTCGCGTGTAATACAGCGAAAACCTTTTTACAAGGGCCGTAATATTCAACGCGATCTGCTGCGGATTCAGGAACGACATTCGCGTAAGCAGTAAATGTTCATATGGCTTCCTGATGAAGTAGAGTAACAACCCAACTGCAAGGGTCACTGCACTTAAGATCAGCACAATGTTGAACCCATGCCAGATCTTGAGCGGCACATATTCAGTTCGCCCGCTAATGGCAGCAACGGCCGGTGAGATAAGGGGCTGATCAATGATAAATGGAAATACACCGGTAACGACGCCAGCGACGCCAAGCACCAAGGGAGGCAGCCACAATAAAACACCCGGGGATTTCAGTTCCGGGCCGGGCACGGGTTTTCCGGTGAAGGGTCGGATGCCCGCAATGAAACCGACGTAGAGCAACAGAATGTTTGTAATTACTACGAATGCGATCAGCAGCGTACCGTTTTCGAACGCCAGAACGGCTTCATATACCAATTCTTTTCCCACGAATCCAAAGGTAAATGGCACGCCGGCACTTGATAACGCAGCCATCGCTCCGGCAACGGCCACCGGTAGCATAATGGCGCCAAGCCCCGCAAGGCGCGTAACGTCCCGCGTGCCAGTAGTGTGATCAATGACACCCGTAACGAGGAAAAGCGTGGCTTTGTAGAGCGCATGAACAAGGATAAATACCACGCATGCGAACAGCGCAGCCTCTGTTCCCATCCCAATAAGGAAAACCAGCATGCCGAGTGCTGAGATCGTTGAGTAGGCCAGAATTGATTTCAGGTCAGTTCTGAGGAATGAATGAAACGCGGCATACACCATGGTGATGCCACCAACGATCATAAGGGGTGTTGTCCAATAGACATGATCCCCTAACACGGGCGTAAGACGTGCTAGCAGGTAAACTCCGGCCTTTACCATTGTCGCCGAATGAAGAAAAGCGGACACTGGCGTCGGGGCCTTCATCGCCCCAGGTAACCAGAAATGAAAGGGGAATTGCGCTGACTTCGTAAACGCCCCCGCAAAAATCAGTGCAAGTATCAGCGGGTAAAACGGGTGATGAGTAAGCTGTGTGGACATCTCCTCCATCTCGCGCATCGAAAAGCTGCCCGAAACGATACTTAGCAGAACCAGTCCGGCCATGAGTAGAAAACCACCACCACCAGTTACGGCCAGGGCAATAAGTGAACTTTTCCGCGCCTCAGGGTTTTCCGTATCAAAACCGATTAGAAAGAACGAACTGATGCTGGTCAGCTCCCAGAAAACAAACAGCACAATGACGTTGTCGGAGAGAACCAAACCGAGCATCGCGCCCATAAAAACACAGAGGTACGCCAGGAAGCGGTTGAGGTTCGGATCTTTCTTCAAATATTCACAGGCGTATAAGAAGATCAACGTTCCGATTCCGGTGATCATCAACGACAGCAACATCGAAAGGCCGTCGAGCTTAAAGTCGAGATTTATCCCAACAGATGAAATCCATTCGTTGTGAATGAAGTGACTATGATTGGCTTCTGTAAAGGGAAGAAGGGTGAGGAAATAGATGAAGAGCGTCAACGGCAGCACCACCGACCCGAGGGCGAATCGATTTACCCGGCTGCCAAGGAAATAAAAGAGCAGGCCGGCAATAAATGGAGCAAGAACCGCTATGATCATCAATCGTAGTTTGTTTTTTAACCCGCATTGGGTCGATAAAAAAATCCTGGTTAGCGCGAAATTATTCCTTTTGCCGGATAATGAAGAATCTAATTTCACTCGCGCGCATACAATTTTTCCAATCTTCCCGAAGTGGCTGAATGTTTTTCCAATAACAAATCCCAGGCTTTTCATCTTAATGGAAGATACGCTGTATGAGAGGCGTCACCAGCCGTATCAATCGATCCTGACCTGTGAGTTTGCGAATGTTATAAAGATATCATGTTGGCGGCCCCCTCGTGCCTCGGGCCGGGCTATCCCTCCAAGTCCGGCCACGCTCCATCCCGCGCGCTTCGGGCTTTCCGTCCTATCCCTGGCCGGAGGTTTCAGATTTTAGATTTCAGGTTCGGATTAATTTCAGGTTTCGGATTGCTATTGAAAAAAATCCGAACGCAATTTAAACTCGCGAACGAAAATAAACTGAAGCCGGTAGCCGACACCAACTTCGAACAGACATCCCGAGGCTTCGCGGTTATCCATAAATATCGGACGGATGGCCGTGTGAAAATTGGCCTTGTTTCTGACCAGCGCAGGCCGGCCATAATAATTCGAAAGGCGATCGCGACCAAGTGGAACTGAGTAGTTCACAATCAAGGCCGGACTAATTCCCTGAACCTGGACATAATAGTTATCGTGGGGAGGCTTAGCGCTTACCAGATTTTGAATCGTATAATTTATTTCGAACTGGGCTG
>JAEZEH010000122.1 GCA_023417785.1 Bacteroidota bacterium | reverse complement strand
AGTGAAGCCAGTAACGGAGTCCAGAACCGGATCGGATCCATCGTAGGATCATCGTCAAGCTTGAGTATCTCTTTTTCGTCGGTGAGGTCGCTGAGCCTTCGGAAAGCCGGGTTGTCGAGATTGAAATCACTGTGCCAATGCAAGGCACCGGGACTGAGTGCGTAGGCGGCGGTGAAGACGTTTGGATATTGCATGATGATACGCATCACACCGTTTCCCCCCATGGAGTGGCCACTGAGACCACGGCTTTCGGGTCGGGAAATGGTGCGATAATTTTTATCGACCCACTTCACAACATCGTAAGCAATGAAATCACCCCAATTCCCGCTGACGACGGAATTTGTATAGAACGCCCCGAAGTAGCGGCTTTCACTGTCGGGTAACACGACCAAAACCGGAGGGATACGCTTTTCGGCGATTCCCCTATCAAGAATTTCTTTGAAGTCAAACCACTGCGCCATCAGGCTATCGTTGACGCCGTAACCATGAAGAAAATAGATAACCGGGTAATGTTTCTTACCCTCATCGTATCCAGGGGGAAGGTAAATCGACAGTCGCCGAACCGGATTTTCGGTGCCTAAGTTACCGGTAAGTGACGGCGCTGAAAACTTTACATACACAAACCTGCCCTCTTGCCTGTCCTGGGAATAAACCCTGGGCACAAGGGTCATTCCAACCAGCACGAAAATCAGAATAATTCTCATTTTCCTTGTACAATAATCGGCGGATAGTTGCATGTACTTACATCAGTTTTAGTTAGAATTATAATTGGTCATTTCACCCTATCGAAGCGGTGCCCCATCAGGCGCGGATGGCTTACAGTAAGGTGAGTAACTTCTCCATCATTGCCACGATGAAATTTCACATAGGAATCAAATTGTTGTCCGCGATATTGCTCGATCCACATCAGAAAGTTTCCATCTGTATCGGGCTCAAGAATCGTATCAGGAATAGTTGATCTGATCACAACCAGTTTGCCTTCCTTATTCAACTCAATACGCCAGTTGAAGTCGAGGTGGACACTGTAGTAGTCGCCGGCAAATTTCCGAAGGTCTTCTACCGCTGGCTTCCGCGGGGGTCGTGTATCCTTTACCATATTTTCTATTTCGTGATTATAATAGATATGGGCACGGAGCTCGGGCTGTTTTTCGTCGCCGATAAACTCAAGATAAATGTCGTAGTCACTATCTTTGAACACACCGGGGCGAATGTATTTCAATGAAATCAGATCATTCCCCCATTTCCATTTCAGGGAGTCGTTTACGATAATGAGTTCCGTCAGATTCTTAAGGTCTTTCGTAAAACTCTGATAGGTAACGGTGTCGGCACTGTAATATCGACCCGCATATTGCTCAAGCGTTTTGCGATCATAATTACTGGCTGCGTATTCAAAGGTTTTGTTGGCCGCAACATCTTCAGACGTATTCAACACATAACGAAGGATACTCTTGTGAAATGGATACAGGTTTCCGCCCCCGTTACCCAGGATGACCACAGCCTGACCCGCGTCGGGCACTTCAGCAAGGTAACACGCCTCATTTACCCCCTGATGTAGCCAAACCTTGTGCTTTCCGATCGCCCTCTCCTTGAATCCGAAAACGTAGTTCTTTCCTGTGCCTGGCATGAGCTGCACATCCTCCATAAGCCGGTTCACCGCCTTTGCCACAAATGATTTTTTATCGCGGTGGGCGCCGGCCCATTTTTCCAGGTCACTTGCCGTCGTGGCAATGTAATAGTTTCCACCGGGCGATGTTTTGTCTTTCAACCACGCCTCATATCCACCATTCGCCCCAGGAATATAGTTGACGGCAAAATTCGGGATCGGCACTTCATATCGATCGTGAAATTGCGTCGACTTCATGCCCAGCGGGTCGAAGATCTTTCGTTTGGCGTAAGTCCGCAGACTTTCGTTGGAAGCTTTTTCAAGAATAAGCCGCAATAGTCCGTAGTCAGAGTTGGAATACATGTACCCTTTGCCCGGAACGACCTCCGGTTTGGGCTGACGGTACAGGAGCTGTAGAAACTGATCCTTATCGAACCGGTTCGACATTGCATTATACATGAGCAGCAGGGTTGCCCACTCATCCACAAAACCACTGCGATGATTGATCAGATCGCGAATGGTAACCCCCTCTGACCACCCCGGAAGTTGCGGGAAGTATGATCGAACCTTATCACTGAGTTTGAGCAGCCCTTCAGTTTCCATGAGAACCGCTGCAATGGCGATGAATTCGCGCCCCTCTGAATACGGAAGTCTTACCACGCTGTTATGCGAGAAAGGAATGTTGTGTTCAATACTCGCCAGGCCGTATGCCTTTCTTGCCAAAACACTTCCATCCTTTAAAACCGAAATGGCAATTCCGGGATGCGCGGGTGAATTGAATTCGCGAAATAAGCTATCGAGAAAGATTTCGATACTCGTGGACTCTTCCTCCTGCGGCTGCGCCAGCGCTGGAAAACATCCGAAAAAAAAAACGACTGCAAATAGAAACAGCTTCATAAGAGAGCATCCGATTGGTTCCCGAAGTTAGGATGGAAACGATCACATCCTCTACCCTTATGATGTGATAAGATGCCTATTTTTTGAGATCGAGCCGTGTTTTCATACTGTGCGCACCACCAGCTTCGATAACCGAGTTCCCATACACGGTGATCGTTGATTTGATAAAATCTTCTTCGTTCGCCTCATAGATGTTCTCCACCCACTTCTGAGGGTTGCGATCGATGTACGGGAACCATGTACTGTGAATCTGAATCATCATGCGGTGGCCTTTCTTAAAAGTATGCAGCACGTCCTGAAGCGCGAAGTCTACGGGAGTCACTTCACCGGACTTGAAAGGTTCGGGTTTCTCAAAGCTGTTTCGGAACCTTCCGCGAAAAACCTCGCCTCGCACCAGTTGCTGATATCCCCCCATCTGGACGTTGGCGGGATTGTGATCATAATTCGGATGATCATTCGGATAAACGTCAATAAGCTTTACGATGAAGTCGGCATCGGTGCCCGTCATTGCTACTTTCAGTTTCGCCATAATCTCTCCGGCAACGGTGATGTCTTCAGAAAGGATTTCTGTCTGGAACGTAAGAACATCCGGACGGGTGGATGCATGGCGTTGATCATCGCTCATAAACTTGCGCGGCGTGAACGTCAGGCCTTCGGTTTCCGACCGGTAAGGCACAGGTTTGGCCGGGTCGCTCACATACGCGAACGCCGCCTTTTCATCTACAGGTTGATTGACGGATAGCGTACCGTTGACGCCGAAGTAAAGCCGGATGGGGGGAATATTACGGGGAGGCCAGGCGTCGAATTCGCGCCACTCCTTCCTGCCGGTGTCGAACATGAGGGCTTCCGGAAGCACAAGACTGCCTTCGCCCTTTAGGTGATAGGCAAAGAACTTCCGTTCTATCTCACGTTGAAAGTAAGTCGAAATACTGTCGCCGAAATAAATATGATTATGGATGCTCTTTCCCTCTTCGTCCGCCCAGTCGCCGTGAGCCCACGGTCCCATTACAATACTGTTTGCCGCCGCCGGACTTGAACTTTCAATGGTTTTGTAAATGTTCAGCGGGCCGTACAAATCCTCGGCATCAAACCATCCGCCGACGGTGAGAACAGCATGCTTCACGTCTTTCAGGTGCGGCAGGATGTTCCGCTTTTGCCAGAACTCGTCGTAGTTGGGGTGGTCCACAATCTGCTGCCAAAAGAAATTGTCGTGATGATATTTTTCGGTGATGTTTTTCAGCGGTCCTTGTTTCAAATGAAAATCATAGCCGTCGGGGATGGATTGTCCATATAAACGCATGAGTTCCGGCATATACCAATGTTCGCGGGTCTTTTCCTTTTTCTGATATCCGAAAACGGCAAAGGCTGCTGTGTAGCTTTGAAGGAAGGCACCGTTATGGTGAAAGTCATCGAAGAAAAAGTCTGCTATCGGTGCTTGTGGCGATGACGCCTTGAGAGCGGGATGTGCATCGGGAAGCGCTGCGGCGGTATAGAATCCAGGATACGAGATTCCAAACATCCCTACGCGGCCGTTGTTTCCCTTGATATTACGGATCATCCAGTCGATGGTATCCCACGTGTCAGAACTTTCGTCGATTGCTGTCTTGTTCTTTCGGTCATTCCCCGGAATGTTCGGCGTCATATTGTTGAACTTACCTTCACTCATGTATCGCCCACGGACATCCTGAAACACCAGAATGTACTTATCCCGCACAAGGTATTTGGTCGGATGACCATGCGTATTGAAGTTGCCGTAGGTCGAAGCATTGTAGCAAGTCCTGTTCATAAGGATGGGGTACGACTTCGACTTGTCTTTGGGGATATAGACCAGCGTGAAAAGCTTCACACCGTCGCGCATCGGAATCTGATACTCTACTTTGTCGTAATGCTGGCGCATGAAGACGGAGTCCTCGTTTATTTTCTGTCCGGCGACTGAAAATGAAAGAGCGCATAGAAAAACCAGGGTGCAGAAAGTCTTCATAGGAGTTGATTCAGACCGAAAATACAAATGAAATCCGACAAACTATCTGCCTGCGCGAATCTCCAATTGTCCGCCAGCCGGCGTTTTTGTCCGGTTATGACGCGTTGTGGCATAAGTCGAGCCCGTTGCCGGGGAAATTGCCCATATATTTTTGGCAAGCCAATTGACCTGCTGGGGGTACGCTATGCTTAAAAATTACTTCCTGGTTGCCCTCCGGAACTTCCGTCGTCAGGGCCTCTTCTCGTTTATAAATGTAATGGGCCTGGCCACAGGACTGGTTTGCGCGCTGTTTATTTTCCTGTGGGTTTCGGACGAACTCCGGAAGGATCGGTTTCACCATGACATCGACCGGATCTATCAGGTCGTGATTAACATTGCCAACCCGGAGGGAACGATCACCTGGGATATAACGCCCGGGCCCTTAGCCGGGGAAATCAAAGCCAATATTCCTGAAATAGAACTTGTTGCCCGACTCGCAAACGACGGCGCGAGGCTGGTGCAATCCGGGGAGAAAAGCTATCTGCCCGACGGAAAATACACCGACCCGGACTTCTTCAGTATATTCAACTTCAGAGTTGTTGAGGGCAATGCAGAAAACCCGCTCCCCGATCCATCGTCTGTTGTGCTCACTGAAAGTCTCGCGAGAAAGTTTTTCGGCGACGAAAGTGCTATTGGAAAGACGCTTACGGTTCGCGGTGACAATGAGTTGAAAGTCACTGCCGTGCTGGAGGATAATCCAGACGCGTCGAGCATACGCTTTGAGTACCTTGCGCACTTCGATGTGCATAAAAAGTATCGTTCCCAGGAATGGGGAAACAGTGACTATCCCCTGTATCTGAAATTCCGGCCCGGGTTTGATGCTGGTGAAACGAACGAAAAGATCAATCGGCAGGTAGCCAAAACGTTGAACCTTACGGCGGAAGAGAGTGCACGGTTCAGCTTCTTTCTCCAGCCTTTTGGCGAACGCTATCTGAATGCCTACTATGAAAACGGCAAGCCCGCCGGCGGCCGGATCAAATACGTGCGAATATTCTCCCTGGTCGCGGTGTTTATACTTATCGTTGCGTGTATCAATTTCATGAACCTTGCCACAGCCCGGGCCGGCGTAAGACATAAAGAGATCGGGGTTCGTAAAGTAGTTGGGGCGCAGCGAAGACTCATCGTCTTTCAATTCCTCGCCGAGTCAATCCTGACATCCGCGCTTGCAATGGTCATTGCAATAGGTATCGTCGAACTTACGCTTCCCGTTTTCAATTACATTGTATCAAAAGAGCTATACATTACTTATTCGGACCCGGTGTTCATTGGCGCTGTTGCCGGTATCGTCTCCGGAACGGGATTACTGGCGGGAGTGTATCCGGCCTTAATCCTCTCGCGTATCAATCCGGCGCGTGTGTTAAAACCCGGTCAGACTTCCCTGGTTCAAGGGATAAGCCTGCGTCGGGCACTCGTGGTTTTTCAGTTCGTAATCTCGATCGTTCTGATAGTAAGCTCTTTGGTGATCGGCGAGCAGATCAGCTTCATCCAGACAAAGAACCTGGGATTTAAAAAAGATAACGTACTCGTCATTCCGGGTACCGGGTTGAAAGATCACCAACTATTCAAAAATCTATTAAGTGATATACCCGGAGTAAGCCAGGTTTCAATGGCCAATGAGAACATCACCAATGTCCAGAACCAGAACAGTTCTTTCTCGTGGGCTGGCATGCCCGAGGGTAAGCAATTGTACGTGCGCACAATGGTGGTGGACTACAACTTCATTGAAACGATGGGTTTAAACATCGTCGAAGGGCGATCTTTCAATGAAGTTCTGAACGACAGCACCAATGTAATCATCAACCAGAAGATGGCATCATTGATGAACGTTGACAACCCGGTAGGTTTAGCCAGTGATCAATGGGGTACATCCGGAAAAATCATCGGGATCGTTGAGGATTTCCACATCAGATCGATCAGCGAAACCATGGACCCTGTGGTGATCCTGTGCATGCCTGAGTGGACCGGTCGGTTCTATGTAAGGCTTAGCGGGGCGCACCCTCAGGAAGTCATTGCGGCGATAGAAGACAAATGGAAAGCGAGTGCTGTCGGGTATCCCTTTCAGTACAGCTTTCTGGATGAGACATACACTACAATGTATCGCCAGGAAGAGGTCATCAGCACCCTCTCGTCAGGATTTACCGGTATGGCTATCCTCATCTCATCGCTGGGCCTGCTTGGCCTGACAGCTTATTCCACGGAACGCAAGAAAAAGGAAATCAGCATCCGGAAAGTGCTTGGCGCTACGCTTCAGGATCTCCTGATGCTGTTAAGTGCCGAGTTTGTAATACTCACCATCATTGCATTGATCATCGGCAGCCCCCTCGCCTACTACCTGATGGATAATTTCCTGAGTAGTTATGCGTACCGTGTTGACCTTGACGGAAATGTCTTTCTGATAGCAGGGGCTGGTTTGTTACTCACAACCCTTCTTGTGATTTCGTTTCAGTTGGTGAGGGCCGCACTTGGGAATCCGGTCAACAACCTTCGGAATGAATAATGCTGACTCCCAACGGGAAAAATCACGGCATAAAAAAACCCCGCCTTACGACGAGGGTTTTTTCCAACCATAGACAAGTAAAAAAAAGTTTCTTATCGTATTCCGGCGAGTTTTTTCCAGTCCTGAAACCGGAGATCCATACACGCCTTCATTTTTTCGTAATTCTCCCAGGAATCGTTGACATGATATATTGACGGCAGTGTTTTCACCAGCACCGTCTGGTAATCCTGGTAATACAATCCGCCGCCGTAATAGTAATAGGTGAACAGATTGCCGTGGTCGCTGAATAACTCGAAGCCAAGGTAACCATCCCAGAGTTCACTCAGAATTGTGCACGAGATCTCACGTCGCTTGAAACGAAAAATCTGATTCGATGCTTCTTCTTCGAAATACTCGGAATAAAGATCTCTGTCTATGACCCACCCCAGGAACATTCCAATGTGGACGTACGCCTGTTCAATCGGCAGATTTTTGGGGAAATTCCCAAGAAAGTGATTTTTGGCATTGTCATAGATGCTTTTCTTCGCTTCTTCCATTATCATGTCGGCATATTCCTCAGTTACAGGTATAGCTATGAAATCGCGTTCCACCCCCAAGCGGGATCGAAAAAAAAAGCGAATAATTTACAAAAGCCTGATTTCTAAGGCGTCAGAGTGGTTTATCCCGTATAAAGTGTGTTGCAGAAACTCCGCAATAATTGTTAATTGCCTTTTTAGGGAAACCGAGCCCTTTTAATTCGGTTCGACAATAATTAAAGCAAACATCAAGCGTGGCCTGGTATCGTGAATTTGGTTTTACAGAAGTTGTTTTAATCGCTGCCTTCATACTTTTCTACGGTCTGTACGTGTATCGTATAGTCAGGGTGGCCCGAATGCTCAATACGTCGTTTTCGCGCGTCCTCGTCAAGTTGTTTCTTCGTACCACGTACTTCATTCTCATCATCGTCGCACTGCTGGGGCCGTCGTTTGGCGGCTCGAAGAAAGAAGTGGTTTCGGTGGGGAAAGACATCGTAATGTGTATCGATCTTTCCAGATCCATGGATGCATTTGACATCCAGCCAACGCGTCTGGAAAAAGTAAAATTTGAAATGAAACGAATCGTAGACGCTTTCAGCTCGGACCGCATCGGAATTATCATATTTTCCTCGGAAGCTTTCATGCAGTGTCCGCTCACCTACGATCAGAATGCACTGAATCTTTTCATTGACGCTATGAATTCAGCGTTGGTGCCTAACACCGGTACAGATTTTACACCCCCGTTAAAACTCGCGTTGCGAAAACTGGAGGAAGACACTGACGGGCCCGCTACCCAGCCCAAGTCAAAGGTAATTATCCTTGTTAGCGATGGCGAAGATTTCGGTGAGAGTACAAGCCAGGCTGTGAATGAGATAAAAGAACGGAACATCCGGCTGTTTACGCTGGGCGTAGGAACAGAAAGGGGTGGAAATATTTATGCGGGCCGAACCTTGAAAAAAGACCGTTCGGGGAATACCGTGCTCACACGTTTAAATGCCGAAGCACTGCAAACCCTTGCTAAAGAAACCAGCGGCCAGTATTTCGAGATCAACGAATCAAGAAATGACGTCAACAGACTTATTAATACTATCTCCGGAATCGAAGGAGAACTCCGGGGTTCCCGGATGGTTGACGTTACCGCTAACAAGTATTTCTATTTTCTTCTGGCAGCAGCCTTGCTTATGCTCATAGATGTATTCTTTAACATTGCTGTAGTCAGGTTATGAAGAAAAAGGGGCATATCGTTTTTTCAGTGCTGGGCATCGTTGGCTTCCTTGCCTTGCTCATTCCGGTGTATTTCTTTTTGCGGTCGGATAAAATCGCCCGGACGAACCGGTTAATTGAAGAGGCTAAAGAACAGTACTTTGCCAGAGAATACCTTAGCGCGTACAAGACTTATGAGCAGTTGATCGACTCGTCAGGATTTTATAAAGACGCTGCACTTATCAACTACGCCAACAGCGGTTTCCTTTCGTCCAACATATTAAAAGATGGATTTTACGGGCGAGGCAAAGGCCCCGCGCTCCCGGATTCTGCCTTGCAGCAACTTGCGAATCAGAGCCAGTCAATGTACTCGATACTTACCACATCCGAAAAGAGCAAGATCGCGTCAATGGCACACAACCAACTCGGTTACGCCACGATCAAAAATACGGAAGCCTTTACAGCCGAAAGTGACGCGGATTCCATATTCTTTCAGTCGCTTGAACATTTCAAACAAGCATTGAAAAAAGATCCGAATAACGACAGCGCGCGATATAATTATGAACTTATCAAAAAAGTCCTGGGTTTCCCTGAGACAGTCTTGCAGGAAACGCGATCGCTCGTAGCCCAAAGGCGCTATACTGAGGCTGTGCATGTACTGGAATCGGCCATGGAGAGAGACTTCAGGCTTGCCAAACAAAAAGAATTTCTGCAACGCATCAAGGCTGTTGCAGGAATAGATACAACATATAGACGAGGAAGATTATGAAGATATTGATTTGTGTTTTACTGTTCCTTTTACCGGGCATCGTCGCTGCGCAGGGATCCGTTGCCGAAGCGAAGTTTCACGAAGGCTCAAACCTTTTTATCAATGGAAATCCCGAAGCTGCTTTGAGTTCGGTCAATCAGGGTCTGAAGTCAGATCCGCAGAATGAGAAACTGAAAGCATTGAAGAAACTGCTCGAGGAACAAAAGAAAAAGGACGAAGAAAAGAAGAAGAAGGAAGAGGAGCAGAAGAAACAGGAGCAGGAGAACAAGGAACAGCAGGACAAAAACAATCAGGACAAGAAAGACGATAAGCAAAAAGAGGAAGAGCAAAAAAAGAAAGAACAGGAGCAGAAAGAGAAGGAGAAAAAGGAACAGGAAGAAAAACAGAAAGAAGAGCAGGAAAAGAAAGACCAGGAAGATAAGGAGGAGAAAGAGCAGAAAGACAAAAAGGATTTTGACCCGGAGGTCAAGAAAAGGCTCGAAGAAATGAAAATGGATCCTGAAAAGGCCCGGATGCTGCTTGAGGCCATGCGCAATCAGGAGATTCAATACCTGCAACAACAGAAGCGCGAGGAAAATAAAAAACGGGATCCGTCAAAACCGGACTGGTAAGGTGTCCACCCTTCTTGGCAATAAAATCTGATGATGCTTATAAGACATGAAAGCCGCCTCGCGATACGCGAGACGGCTTTCCTTTTGTGTGTGGGAATTAATCAGTAAGCCTAATTATTCGGCCAGTTGCCCCAGATGCTGCAATGCCCGCCGTTGTCAGTACCCTTGATTTGAGTCTGAACGCCCGAATATGCTGCGTTCATCACAGCACGGGGCGCGAAATGCACTTTACCCTTACCGGCATCGGCGAAAGCCTTTCCAAAGTGAGCCTGGCTCAAACCGTGACCGGCTTCATGCAAGGCAATGGTTTCGACATCATACGTCGCTCCATCCTGCCACAGGAATGCGTCGTTGTAATAGATTTCACGCCACGCTACATCGCTCTTACCATCGTTGTTGGTATCTGCAGGATTGCCGTCCTCGTCAGTGAAGATGATGGTAAACGTCACTCCGAGGATGAAGGTGCTTCCATCGGGAGCAAGCATGTCGAAGAAATTCCCTGGCAGCCAGCCCGCATGCACCACGTCAGCCACATAGCCAAAGCTGCCACCGTAACCAAGGAGTGCGCTTATGTAACCGCTGCTGATGGCAGGGTCATAAGGAACTTTATACAACCCGAGGTCAGAACAGGTTACGCCATCCCAGGTATTCATGGCGCGGTCAATCGCGGCGGTTGTTGCTGCCACCGCCAGATCATCAGACGGTCTCGACTGATCGACATACCAGGACACATCCGACGTTCCATCCAGACTGAGTTCGGGAACAAAGTCGGCGCCGAGTTGCTTGTTCCCCACGTCACTGAAAAAAACAGTCCTTCCTGCCTGGCCGGATTCCGCGGCAGTAATGTATTCAGCCATGTGAACGGCATAGAGCCCCTCATCAGCTGATCGGCCCCGGGCAGAAGCGCCTCCCGGAAGTTCAATAAAGACCGGCGAGTCGTCAAGTGGTTCCAGCGACTCGACATTGGATTGCTCACAGGAAAAAAGCAGTGCGAGGCCCACCACGGTGGCCCCTCTGAGTTTTAGGTTCAACATAATTCAGGGTTTAGGTTAATTAGTTAGGCCTGAATTTAATTGCTTCCTGCAATATTCCTTATGAGCGGCCATAAATATGCTGGTCGAAGCTCGTTGTAGGTGCTGCTGACAGTTACCGGTTGCAGGGGGGCTGTTGCCAGTTACCGGTTGCAGGGGGGCTGTTGCCAGTTACCGGTTGCAGGGGCTTGTTGCCAGTTACAAGTGAACACCCGGCCGGGTCACCCGTCAGGGGACGCTGATCTGTTCGGGAACCGTTGTGCATCGATGGGCTGAATTCGGTGACGTACCCTCAAACAGGTTCCTCGAATAGTTCCGTGTTCCATCCAGCATCAGCGTCCATCGCCCACACGCGCCAGTCCTTACTTCGCGAGTGACGCCTTCTCCTCGGCGAAGAAAGAAGCCGGATACGGCGTTGTATATGGCTGGCGATGAAGCGTATCGTATGGGCCCTCCCACCCGTTTGACGTTTACTCAACCAGTCCGACTTACTACATGGTTGATAAGCTCTCAACGTTCCGCTCCAGGTGTTTTCACTTTCTTCAAATAAAAAAAACAATGGGAATCCTGAGGCGAATGGATTGGAGGGTAGCGCCGAAGGATCCCGACGTGAACGTTGGTTTGACGTGAACCCCCGCTGCACTAATTCAGCGACGTAACTTTCGGAGAGAATGAAGAACAACAATTTGTTTCACGACTCGATCAATGATTCCCCGGGGTTCCCGATGGGTTTATGGTTCTCGGAGAGATCCTTCGGCGCAGCGCGCAACGCCCCGGCGCCTCTGGATTGAGGAACGCTTTTTAAAAACTTAACGGAATCCAGAGCTGAAGTCGCAAGCGCTTCTCCGCGGCGGAGGAAGCAGCCTAGTACTTTGTTAAAGCCTCCAATTGTTTTCACTTTCTTCAATTAAAAAAACAATGGGAATCCTGAGGCGAGTGGATTGGAGGGTAGCGCCGAAGGATCCCGACGTGGACGTTGGTTTGACTTGAACCCCCGCTGCACTAATTCAGCGACGTGACTTTCGGAGTGAATGAAGAACGCCAATTT
>JAEZEH010000111.1 GCA_023417785.1 Bacteroidota bacterium | reverse complement strand
TGGGTAGCGGGCTTCCGGATGTTACGTTCGGCCTTAATGCACGGGCAGAATGGAAAGGTCTTGACCTGAGCGTTATGATGTTTGGTGCGGCTGGATTCCAGGCTGTCGATTTCGTTGACGTTACCCTACGCAGCTCATATGGCGCGCTTAATAAAAGCGTTGATCTCCTGAATGCGTGGACGCCCGAAAATACAAACACCGATGTGCCCCGCGTAGCCAACAGAGCTACTGGAGCCATCACAAACGATATGTTCAGCAGCCGGTTCATTCAAAATGCCAGCTATTTGAAAATTGCAAACATTCAGGTGGGTTATAACTTCCCGGATAAACTCTTTGGTAACTACCTGAGCAACGTTCGCATATACGCCTCAGCGCAGAACCTCGCCGTATTCTCAAAATACAGAGGCTACAACGTAGACTTTGCCGGAGGTACGTTCACGCCGGGTTACAACTATGCTTCGTACCCTACGCCACGATCGGTAATGTTTGGCGCACAGTTTACATTCTAAGACATCCATCTGAAAACAGAACAGATATGAAAAGATTACATATAATTCTCACAATGCTTGCCTTTATCGGCAGCATGACTGCCTGCGAAGACCGGCTCGAGGTGAAGAACCCGAACAGTCAGACGACCTTCGACTTCGGTGATTCAGAGGCAGAACTTCAGGAGGCGATAATTGCGACCTATAACCGCATACGCCTCGAAGGTACATTCGCGCGCGTCGGATACACGATGGATGCGGTTCGCGGCGATGAAGTCTGGAACTCATCACAACAGTGGTATCTGGAATACGACAACCTAAATTCGCCCGGAACCATCGGAATAGGGGATGAGTGGATATGGCGTGACAATTACCATGTGGTGAACCGCGCAAACTTTGTATTGTCGAAGGTCGATGTCGTGGAAATGTCGGAAGATTCCTATAATCAGATTAAAGGACAAGCCCTTTTCCTCAGGGCGCTGGCGTACTATCACCTGGCTACCTATTACCAGACGGTTCCCTTGATTACTGACTACGCTTCGTATTCAGACCTCAACAGCCTGTATGCACCCAATGATACGCAAGACGCCGTGTTTGATCAGATTGAATTGGACCTTTCAGAAGCCATGCAGATATTGCCGTCACGCGATAAAGGCGGCGAATGGGCCCGGGGCCGCGCTACCAGTGGCGCTGCCGCCGGATATATGGCCCGCGCCCTGATGTTCCGTCATAAATTCAGCGAAGCCTATACGATACTCAATGACATCATTGCAGGCAAGTACGGCACTTATGCCCTCACACCAGACTATGGCGATAACTTTCGTGAGAGTACCGAAAACAATATTGAAAGTCTTTTCGAAGTTCAGTTCATGAACTTTGGTACCGGCGGAACTGACGAAGAGTGGACCCCCGTAAACATCAGCCGCGATGCCACTCAGGGCCATGCCGTAGAAAGCAATTACGCTTCTCAGGAATTGGGCAGCTGGGGCGATCTGGCGGGATCACCGTGGCTCTATAATCTATTCAAGAAAGAAAACTCGACCGATGGCCGTCTCGATCCTCGTTTATACTGGACTCTGGTTACATATGAACCGGAATACAACACATATACAGACCTTCCAACGGCGGCATACCCTAACGGAGATCCTCGGAATAACGTAGTGTACCAGAAGGAGATCACCGAAACACCACGATCCAATAACGCTCAGGGGGGAATTTCAATCGCAAAGTTCACGAATGCAAGAAATAACATCTATGGTTCGATCACCAACGGGCTTCAATGCGGTATCAACCTGCGCCTGATGCGCTACAGTGATGTGTTATTGCGCGCCGCGGAATGCGAAAATGAAATCAACGGTCCGACCCAAACGGCTATCGATTACATCAATCAGGTGCGCAGACGCGTTGCTCTTCCGGATCTTGAGCTGTCCGACTTCCCCACAGCCAATCATCTTTTCGAACAAATAGCGAACGTTGAACGGCCCAAGGAATTCGGTTGCGAAAACGGCCGTGGTATCGACTTACTGAGATGGGGTTTCTTCTACGATGCAGGTCGTTTGCAGCAGTTGGTTGAGCATAGTTACTACAAGCGCGATGGCACCGCCAATACGGAAGAACTTACGGAAGCCACTGCCGACGACGCATCGTTCAGGTATTACTACAAAGGCCACGAGTATTTTCCGATATTCCAGGGAACGCTTAACGCAAACCCTAACCTGCGGGGTAACTCCGCAAATAACAACGAGGACAATGGGCCGACTTTCCTGTCGAAATGGTCTGTTCGCCCTGTTGTACAATAGATCCGAAAGTAAAGACTCCTTATCGACGAAACTCAACGTCGGTAAGGAGCTTTTTTGATGAAACATTTTAAATATGAGAATGAGGCATTTTTTGATTTTATCCATTAGTGTAGCGGCACTGTTTTTCGCGGGGTGCGGTAACGACGATCTAGAACCCAAAGGCATTACCACAAAGCCCAAACCAGATCCGGATCCGGATTCAGATTTTACCGCTCCAACATACGCGGATGATTATTCATCGATAGCCTCATGGGATCGCCGTTCCGAATGGAACCTCGCCAACGTACACGACCCAAGCGTGGTGTACGATGGCGAATACTACTACATGTACGGCACTGATGCCTCATACGGAAATGCACACGTGGGTAAAGGACACTTCCCTTATCGCCGCTCCAAAGACCTGGTCACCTGGGAATTTCGCGGTATGGCGATGGCGCAAACACCCACATGGGTAAAAGACTCGCTTAACAATATGCGGTCCCGCGTGGGGCTGGCTCCGATCAACGACCCAATCCTTGGTCACTGGGCACCCGTAGTACGAAAGGTGGGCAATAAATACCGGATGTATTACAGCATCATCGTTGACAATTACATTGGCAACGGGCTACCCAATACCGAAGCAAATTTTGACAACACATGGACAGAGCGCGCTTTCATCGGCCTGATGGAAACCACCAGTCTTCAGGATAACCAATGGACAGACCTTGGCATGGTGGTAAGCTCGGTGTCTGATCGCGGGAACGACTGGTCTCGCGCAAATCGGGACACCGACTGGAGTGGTTACTTTAAATGGAACGCGATTGATCCAACGTACATTGTTACGCCCAACGGCGAGCACTGGCTGATATACGGCTCCTGGCATTCGGGGATCGTCGCGCTGCAGGTAAATGCCGACACGGGGAAACCCGACAAGCTCGAAACGCTCGACGACTACGGTGTACGTATCGCCCGCAGGCAGAACAATGACGCTAACCGGTGGCAGGCGCTGGAAGGACCGGAGATTATTTATAATGAAGAAACTGGATACTACTACCTGTTTCTGGCTTACGATGAACTTTCTGTGGCCTATAACACCCGCGTGTGCCGTTCAACGAGCATCACCGGCCCGTGGCTGGGTATTGATGGGCAAAATATCACAGAAGGTGGCGACATCTGGCCTATGGTGACCCACCCGTATAAGTTCAACCTGCATTCCGGCTGGGTGGGCATTTCACATTGCGCAATCTTCCAGGATGAAAAGACTGGCGAATGGTATTACGCCTCACAAGGGCGCCTTCCTGCAAACACCGGCGGAAATTCTTTCAGTAACGCTATTATGATGGGCCACGTTCGCCATATCCGCTGGACGGAAGACGGCTGGCCTGTGGTGATGCCGGAGCGCTACGCAGCAGTACCGCAAGCCGAAATTACCCAAAGCGACCTGAGCGGAACCTGGGAAAACATCTCTATGAACTACCAGTACCGGGAGCAGCAGACAGCCACGACACTAACCCTGGGCACCGACGGTAAAGCTACGGGCGCATTCACCGGTGACTGGACGTACGATGCAACCAAAAAAATCCTCACGGTGGGTGATCTGAAACTCTCCGTCGAATGGGGCCTGGACTGGGAAGCCACGCCGCGTACGCCCACGCTGGTGTACTCCGGACTAACATCTAATGGACGTCCTGCGTGGGGGAAGAAGAGGTTGTAAAAGGCCGGGTAGGGGGTGTGATTCATCGTTTGACCCTATAATTTAAATATCACGGAGCGACGGAGCCCGTGACACCTATATTCGCAACCTTGTCGGCGATCCACCAAAACGGTTCGATCCGCCCCCTTGCTGCTTCCCGAAATACTTAAGACTGGGATTCGGGAAATGGCCCGCCCATTGAATATTCGTGGTCAAATAGCCCCAGTGGTATTCGGGCGCTCCGGTCACGGATCTTAGATATTGTAGTTTCAGACATACGCACCGGGTCCGGGCGACTAACGTAATATCCTTTTTTCCCCGCCGTTCAACTATCTCAAGTCGATTCAACCAGAATTCATTCATTCCGTCGCCCCTTGGACGCCTGACCGCCCGCTGTAAAAGCCAGGGTACCCTTACCGCCGGGATCGATCCCGAAATCAATGCTCGTTTCGCCACTGGAATCTGCCAATACACGAGATTTCGCCCTGAAAATGCACAGTTGTTTCAAATTTGAAAGGCAATGTTGATTTCATTATAGGCTTTGGACAGGGAGAATAGGCAGATTAGCGTAATCGTTTGCGGCGCGGTGTTCGTACCTGATGCCTCCAACGACACTGACCAATTACTAACCCAAACCGTAACCAAACCGAAGTAACAAGCAATCTCGCCCGAGGATGCCGGAGAGACCCAACTCCGCACCGAACCCCAGCAGTAACAGTTATTGCCCGGGGCTTTCAACATCTGACATAATTAATTGTCTTACATCCTAAACAGTTTTATGACTGAAATCTACTCAAACCAAAAAGATCAATGTAGATCGTCACGCCGAAGACTGAGTATACTCACGTTCTTCTTTGCGATGGGCGCTCTACTTTGCGTTGGCGGAAATCCCGCAATTGCAAATGCTACCCTGTTACCTGACGCTGTTTCCGTATCAGGCCAGGTCCTTGACGAGGGCGGAAGGCCCATGCCCGGTGTGAACGTTGTGGTAAAAGGCACCACAACCGGAACCTCTACCGACACTGAGGGTAACTATTCCATTACCGTGGAAAACTCCAACGCCGTTCTGATTTTTTCCTTTATCGGATATCTCACCCAGGAGATCACGGTTGGTAATCAGACCGTTATCAACGTTTCGTTGAGCCCGGACGTCGAGACCCTTTCTGAAGTGGTCGTAGTCGGGTATGGTACTCAGACAAGGGCATCCGTTACCGGAGCTATATCTTCAGTATCTTCCAAGGAGATCAGCGAGCAGCCTGTAATAAACGTAGGCCAGGCTTTGCAAGGACGTGTTTCGGGGGTTACCGTTACCAATAACGGAGCGCCGGGTGAAGCACCGATAGTACGCATCCGGGGTATCGGTACTATCAACAACGCAAATCCGCTATTCGTTGTCGATGGATTCCCGACATCGGATCTGAACAGCTTCAACCCGAAAGACGTCCAGTCCGTAGAAGTTTTGAAGGATGCCAGTGCGGCAGCCATTTACGGTTCAAGGGCGTCGAATGGCGTCATCATCATTACTACGAAGAGTGGCTCGTATAACCAAAAAATGACCGTCAATGTCGACAGCTATTATGGCGTTGAAACACCGTGGAGAAAGAAGCTGGACGTGTTAAACACGGAGCAGTACATCGATTTCGCCACCGACTTGATGACCAATGCTGATATCTATTTCAATGAGACCAACGGAACGGATCCCGACCGAGTAGTTGGCGTGAGCGTTCCCGGCAGGATCCAGACTGGCCTTGACCAGGCTATCCACTCCGAAACAACTCAGACCTACAGGCAAACGAATACCGACTGGCAGGACGTAATGTTCCGTTCTGGCCGGATCCAGCAGCATAAGGCAGAGCTCGCGGGCGGAACCGCGTCGTCAAAATATTTTTCCTCTTTCGGTTATTTCGAACAGGAGGGCATTATGCTGGGCACGGGTTACCAGCGAGGTGATTTCAGGCTGAACTCTGATCACAAGGTATCCGATCGCGTTACGATAGGACAGAATTTCTATGCTGCATACGATGAACGCCTTGTCGAACAACAATCCGGAGGCCGCACACAGCTGCAACATATGCTTCGCAGTTCCCCTTACTTCCCTGTCCATAATCCTGACGTTTTCGGAGGATTTTGGGGTGCGCAGGCGGCCGATGGTTCTGACCCGGAAAACCCGGTTCGCATCGCGATGATGGACAAACAAAATCAGCAAAGACTGAAAATGCTGGGAAACGTTTATGCCGATATCAGATTATTCGATTTCCTTAGCTACCGTTTCAAAGCGGGTATCGACTACGTAGACTACACGCAGCGAAGCCATCTCCCGGCGTACAATACTGGCGGATACTCCAACAGAAGTGCTGCTCAGGTCAATCAGAACCGGCAACACTTCACTTCTGTTTTGCTTACCAATCAGTTAACGTTCGATAAGGCGTTTGGAGATCATTCAGTAAACGCTACTATCGTTGCTGAACAGCAGACCAATAACTTTTCACAAATCTCCGGAAATGGTGAAAACGCGATCTCAAATGAGATTACAGAACCCGTCGGTTTGTCGCGCATCGGCTTCAGCGGAAACAAAAGCGAGTCTGCGCTGATCTCATATATCGCCAGGGTCAACTATGATTTCAACGGCAAGTATCTGATAGGGGCCTCGTTCCGACGCGATGGTTCCTCAAAATTTGCACCCGATAACCGGTGGGGTAATTTCCCGGCGGTATCAGCAGGATGGCGCATCAGTGAAGAGCCGTTCATGGCGAACGCCAACTTCATCAGTGAGCTGAAGTTGCGAGGGAGCTACGGTGTCACCGGAAACAACGCAAGCGGTGACTATGCAACGATTTCAACAATCACCGGAAACCAGATTTATTGGTTTGGCGGAGAGGCCGCAACGGGTTATACGATTCGGACCATGGCTAACCCCAACCTGAAGTGGGAATCGACTTACATGACGAACATCGGACTTGATCTGGGCATTCTCAACAACCAGCTCACCATGTCGGTTGAATATTTCAACAACAAGACAACAGACATGATTATTGCACGTCCAATCCCGGTTTCGTTCGGCTATGATGGAAATCCATTTGACAACGTGGGTGAGGTACAGAATAAAGGGATCGAAATCGAGCTGGGTTACGACAAAGCCGAGGGCGATTTTACGTACAATATTTCAGGGAATATCTCATTTATCAGCAATGAAGTCCTCAGCCTCGGCGATGAAGGTACTACCATTGCGCAGGCCGACTGGTACGGAGACAACCTGACTCTGACGAAAGTCGGCGAGCCTATCGGATATTTTAACGGATACGTTGTTGATGGTCTGTTCCAGCAGGGTGAGTCCACGGATATGCAACCTAATGCACGCCCCGGAGATATCCGTTTCCGGGATGTCAATGGCGACGGAGCGTTGACTCCCGATGATAAGGTCAACGTGGGCCACTTCCTTCCGGACTTTTCGTATGGCGTAAACTTCTCTGCAAACTGGAAAGGATTCGATGCATCCCTGTTCCTGCAGGGTGTGTCCGGAAATGATATCTACAGTATCGTTAAATACGACATGGAAGGCATGACAAGATTATTCAATGCCGGAAGCGGCGTATTGAACAGATGGACTCCTGAAAACACAAACACCGATGTACCGAGAGCGGTATCGGGAGACCCTAATCAGAATGCAAGAGCTTCTGACCGCTTCGTGGAAGACGGATCTTACTTCCGGGTGAAGAACCTGACTATAGGTTATAACTTTGCGTCTCCGGCCTCATTCACCAGGAATACCGTTAACAGACTCAGGATTTACACGACCATGCAAAATCTGTTGACCATTACGAAATATGATGCTGGTTTTGATCCTGAGATCGGAAACAGAAACGCGGGTACCAACGGTTTAACGACTGGTATTGACTACGGACAATACCCTCAGGCACGCAGTATCGTGGTTGGATTGCAGGTTGGATTTTAATGCGGTTTATCTGAACTATTAATACGTATCTAATGAAAAGAAAAATAATATTATCACTGATCGGGGTAATGGCCTTTACGTTCTCGTGCAACGATAACATACTGGACAAACAGAACCCGAATGAGTTCACAGCTGATTCGTTCTACCTGACAGACGATCAGATTGTGAGTTCCGTTAATGCGGCGTACTCGAGCTTGCAAAGTCTGGATCTCTTCTGCCGGGAGTACTTCTTCCTGCACGACATGCGCGGCGACGACGTGCAATCAGGGGGTGGTCAGCTGGAAACGCATCGTGCGCAATTATTAGGCGGCAATCACGATGCCTCCAATGGCGTTCTCTCGCAGGTGTGGCAAGGTTGGTACAGACTGATTCATCAGACTAACCAGGTGATAGAGAATGTCCCTAACGCTCCTGAAAATGTTACAGCAGATTTGAAAGCCCGCGTTGTCGGCGAGGCCAAATTCCTGAGAGCACTGGCGTATTTTGATCTTGTGACCATATGGGGCGGAGTTCCGCTTATGGACGAGTACGCAAAAGAGGTCGGATTAGACAAACCCCGTGCAAGTGAAGAAGAGGTCTATACCTTGATCATCTCAGATCTGCAGGATGCAATCAACAGCCTCCCTTCGAAAGTAGCTTATGAAGGAGGAAACGAAGGCAGAGCCAGCCAGGAAGCGGCTCAGAATCTCCTTGCGCGCGTTCACATGCAAAGAGGCAACTACAATCTTGCGGAACCTCTGCTCCAGGCCATTATCGGCAGCAATGTTTTCGATGGCTGGGAGAACGTTCCGTACATTGAAAACTTCAGGGAAGAAAACGAGTTCAATGCAGAATCGTTGTTTGAAGTAGCATTCACCGAAGCCAATGGTGGATCAAGCTGGGACGCATCCGGACAAGGAACTTCCACGGAAGTAACCTTCCGCGGCCAGGAGTACGGGCCAAACGCCTGGAGGAACCTTATTCCTTCAAACTCGCTAATGGAAGAGTATGAAATGACGGCTGACGGCGACCCGAAAGACGACCCGAGATACGATGATACCTTCTACTTCATCGGTGATACCTACAACAACGGCGAAGATGTGCTGGAGAACTGGGGTTGGAAGAAATATCAGAAGATCTACAAGGCCCCCGATGAAGACCAAAGATCCGGTATCAATATGAGAGTGATGCGCTACGCTGAGGTGCTCCTGAACATGGCGGAAGTGCAAAATGCATTGGGGAATGACCCAGATGCAATTGACTACCTCAACCAGGTCAGATCCAGAGTGGGTGTGCAAATGCCTCCTTATCCTACCGCGAACTATCCGGTGAACAACCCGAATGAAGTGTTTCGCGCAATCGTCCACGAAAGAAGGGTTGAACTCGCGGGTGAACAGATCCGCAACAGAGACATCCTTCGTTGGAGAAGTCTTAATAAGATCCCGACAATCATCCCTGACCCGATTGGATACATGGCGGAAAAGCACTTGCTCGCGCCAATACCGCAGCAGGAAATTGACCGTAACGCTATCCTCACACAAGCGGATCAAAACCCAGGATGGTAACGGATTGAAAATTGGAAACAATCTTTGAGAAAGGAGCGGATTGTCCGCTCCTTTCTCTTATTTAGCACTGGACCGACTATACCATGCCTATGAAAAACAAGCGCCACCCTGAGAAAGACCGCGGAGCTCTATCTAATCATCTTTTCCTGGTCGTAGCAGTTCTCACAACACTTGGGTGGGCATGCAAATCCAAGGACTCAGACAAGTTGTTCGAACTACTCCCTTCCTCAACAACGGGTATTACATTTAACAACGAACTGACCGAATCAGATAGCTTCAACGTGATGACGTTCGAATACATCTATAACGGCGCGGGCGTCGGGGTAGGAGATCTGAACAACGACGGTCTAACCGACATTGTTTTTGCCGGCAACATGGTTCCAAGTGCGGTGTACCTCAATAAAGGAGATCTTAAATTTGAAGACATTACCCAAAGGGCCGCGGTAAACACAGCCCTGTGGTGCACAGGAGTGGCATTGATCGATATCAACCACGATGGCTTCCTCGATATTTATATATCTACCATTCAACCTCATACTGATAAACCGCCCGTCCCGAATCTTTTGTACCTCAATAAAGGCGTTGATAAGGACGGTATTCCTTCGTTTGAAGAAATCGCGGCAAAGGTCGGTCTCGCCGATTCAAGCTACGCTACCCAGGCAGTCTTTCTTGATTACGACCTCGACGGCGACCTCGACATGTACATGCTCACCAATGCACTTGAAACATATAACCGCAATCAGGTACTTGGGTTGCGAAACGATGGTAAAGGAAAAAGTGTTGACAGATTTTACCGGAATGAAGGATTTGTGAACGGATTACCCGTTTTCAAAGATGTGTCCGCAGAAGTTGGCGTACAGTCCGAGGGTTGGGGGCTTGGCATTGTCGTGAATGATGTTAACGGTGATGGATACCCGGACATCTACTGCGCAAACGACTTTATGTCCAACGATCATCTCTACATCAATACCGGCGATGGAAAGTTCGACAACCGAATCAGATCGATGACGAAGCACCAGGAACAAAATGGGATGGGAATCGATATTGCGGATATCAACAACGACGGACTGAATGATATCGTAGTGCTGGATATGCTGCCGGATGATAATCTGCGGCAAAAGACCATGTTCTCAAC
>JAEZEH010000097.1 GCA_023417785.1 Bacteroidota bacterium | reverse complement strand
ATTTCAGTCTGCTCTTGTGGTATCAAAACATATTGATCGCCAAGTGGCACTGTCAATCCGCGAACCAATAAAGGGTTCTCATCTACAATGGTTCCCAGGACAGGGGCCGCTGAGAGGGTAAGCAAATCCGTGTTGGTAGTCTGTCTGACCATCCGGTAGGGCTCCAGTTGTGCACGTTGTACGGGACTGATTGCGCCGGCTCCCTGAAGTCCATCAAAATATGGCCCCAGGTCAGTCAGCGTCTCGTCGAAGATAACCGGACTGTTCTGACCGGCGGCGAAGGCTATTTTCCTGGCATCCATATCTGCTGCCGGAAAGTTGAAGGGGGCACCTTTCAGCGCATCGAGGACTTGGTTGTAACCGGCGAAACCGGCATTAAGTGCCGCGGCATTTTCGGCGGGGAGCGGTATAGCATTGTAAGCTACTAGTCTGAAGTATGGTATTGCGGTAACATCAGGAATGTTTCCAACAATACCTTTAATTTCAGCACCAGCTCCAAGCAACGTGGATATGGCACCGTTGAATCTGACGTTGAAATCTTCCACCGAGGTGAAGATCGCAGGGTTAGATGCGCCACCAACCGCGTAACCAAGTACATCATTATTCCCTAACCAGAACGAGAAAAAGGTTCCACCATTTGCCAGAGCCGCTGTCGCTTCACCAATGATTGTAGAAGTTCCCGGAACTTTGGCAAAACGCGCATAGAACGGATTGAATGCGGGATGCGCGGGGTCGCCCCAGTTTCCAGTCTCCGTCAGATAGATCTGTCCGATCTGTATCCCCGGAACCGCAAAGTTATTCAAAGCATCTTTGTCCCCTGCGTACATAAAGCCGGGATTGACCTGAGGATTCGGGATTGCCCCGGCATCGCTCATGGTAGGGGCAGGCGCAGGTGGCGTACCTTGCAACAGAAGTCTTCCCAACACGATATCCCCTGGAATAGGATTCGTACCGCCGGTAAAGAATCCGTTCTGGCTATTGATATCGGGCTGATTGAAAGCGCCACCACCTACGCACGCGAATTGGGTCGCAAGAATTTTGCCCAATGAATTATTCTGACCTTCTGTAAAGAGTGCGCCGGCCTGGAAACCAGCGGTAAGCGAATTTCCGAGGGTGACAAACTTCGAGAAATCCGCACTACCGGCCGATGCCCCCGCCGGACAATCTGGCTCTGCCGTCGGTGGTGTCGGATTCTCCAATTCAGCGATTTCCTGATCACACGCATTCAGCGTCAACGCCAGGGCTAGTGTAATTCCAATATATTTTAATGTCTTCATAGCAAGTCGTAATTATTTCATGAACTGGTCGAACGTGAGCGAGATGTAATACTGCTGGCCTACGAAAGGACCACCAAGGTTGGTGCGGTAATCACCACCACCGATATTCGTGCCGCCGATTTTAACCATAGTGCGCATGGACTGAATTTTGTAGTTCAGCTGTGCATCGAACACGCCAAATTCGGGCACGTTCCATTCGCCGAAATCAGACTGCCACAAGAAGTCTTCCTGCCAGCGGAAGTTCACGTTGAAGCCAAGATTCTTCGCCAGCTTGCGTGAGCTCAAACCCACTGAAAACTTGTTCTCCGGCGTATTGAACCCGGCGCGGAAGTTTTCGTCAGGGTTCGAATCCTCGCTGAACGTCGCATAGTTATAGTTGGCGTTGATTTGAAAGTTGCGCGGAAGGTTGTAGGTAAGTCCGATACCAATGCCAGATGAAGATACATTGGCCGAGGAGTTAACATAAGGCGAAAAGATTGTACCTGCAGGCAGCTCGTTGCCCTGATGTTGCGTGGGGTTCTTGCTCGCAATGTCCTGCGAACCGATGAAGTCCTCGTATGAGTTGTAATAATAATTAACATCAAACAGCAGATCAGTTCCAAATAATCCCTTGTATCCGATTTCAAATGCGCGAAGCTGCTCGGGCTTGATATACGGAACATTTGCCGTTACCAGGTCAGCCTCATTTCCAGTAGTGAGATACCGCTCATAGGATGAACGCGTCCATGCACCACCGTTGTGTACGCCATAACGCGCCGCGTTGGCTTCGGTACTTCCCAAAAGAGTATTTGTTCCTGCCGGGAAGAAAATGAACTGGGCCTGTGTATCCGGGTTCCGGAAACCGGTTTGGAACGAAGCTCTGATGTTGTGATCATCACTGAAGGTATATACAGCCGACACACGGGGGGTAAACCTGCCATCAAAGTTTTCGTTCTTGTCGTAACGAATCGAGCCTGTCAGCTTGAGTGCGTCTGCAAGTGTTTTTGAAACTTGCGTGTAAATGCCGAACTCATTGATGTTGATACGTTCCGCATTATCGGTTCCCTCCGGATCTTCGTTGAAAATCGTTCCGTTTGAGAAGAGGCTGTATTGGCGTACGTTACCACCGACCTGAACTTCTGCAAAACTGATATTGTCGGCAAAATTGTAATTGAATTCGCCATGATACAGCCTCGATCGATCAGTAAATTTAGCTCCCGCAGGATCGCCTTGAAAGTAATCATTCCGGACAGATTCGAGAAGGTTATTATATTCCGCCGATCCAATGGCGGGCCTGTTTCTGTCGGCAAATGCGCGGGCGGCCTGATGGGCAGCCGCAGAATTACCTGCTGGTACATTGGGCACGTATCCCTGCATGGCTAACACATAAGTTTGCACATATTCAGGAGCCCACTGTGTGCGCGTTTGGCTAATGCGCTCGTTAATCTGACCGCCAAGCGCAGCCATGTTATACGAATCGCCGGCGTCAGTTGCCGTTACATAACCGCGTACAAAGAAATTATTCGAACGCAATTCCAGTTTGTGGAATTGCTGCGTGAAATTACGCAACGCATACTTTTGAGACCCCTGGTACACTGAACTTCCTCCACCATAGCGGTAGTTGTACAACACTTCCATGTCTTCCGTGATGCGGTAATGAAGTGCCGCGTCGCCTTTGATACTTCGGGCCATATAATCGTCGACCAGACGTTCTTCTTCCCAACCGGTTCTTCTCAGATCAAGAGAAGAAAATCCCGGAGGCAGCGCCGAAGCAGGAATAGTGATTCTCGTTTCATCACCATAAGTGTTTACACCATCAAAGTTTGGTTCACCGCGGTGATTGATGCCGTCGGCAACGCGGTTAACGTCAGTGTTATAATCATTGCCCCGCCAGTCTTCGGCGTCGAGAATGGAAAAGTTCACCTTGAAAGCAAACTTGTTATTGAATGCCTTCGCATAACGAACATTAAAATTGTATAACGGATAGGATTCACCCTGTGCATCCGATCGTGTTATCCCGGCTTTGATCTGGGCGCTCAGGCCCTGATATTCAAACGGACTCTTACTCTTCATGATCAGGATCCCGTTGAACGCATTCGGCCCGTACAACGCTGAGGCTGCACCCGGAACGAGTTCCATACTTTCGGCATCGAGTTCACTCATTCCCACAATGTTACCAGTGGGGAAATTCAGCAGGGGTGCCTGGGTGTCAATGCCATCGATGAGTTGAACGAAACGCACGTTGGCAATGGTGGCAAAACCACGCGTATTTATCTGCGGGAAGTTCAGACTGCTTGACGTAAACTGAATACCTTTTACATTGGCCAGTGCGTCGTAGAAGTCAGGCGCTGGCGTTTGCTGGATCGCAAGAATGTCAATCTTCTCTACCGTAACGGGCGATTGAAGGATGCTTTCCTCTACACGTGATGCTGAAACGACCACTTCCTGTCCCAGCAGCGTACCCTCTTCGAGTTTGATGGAGAGACCTGTTGTGTTCTGGTCGGTGATCTCAACTTCCTGCGACTGATAGCCAACGTACGAAAACACCAGCGTGAACGGCGGTGAATCGTTAGTCCGAAGGTTGAAGGCCCCGCTTGCATTTGAAATTGTCCCGGTAAGTTTTCCCTTCACTACAATGTTCACTCCCGGAACGGGATCGCCACTAGCTGCGTCTGTTATGGTACCCTCTATCGTTGTCTGTGCGAACGCTGCCGCCGTGGAAAAGACAAACGCGAGGAACCAAAAGCAACTCCTGTAAAAGTTCTTCATAAAACTGGAAATGGGTTTTGGTTAAAATACGTTGAAAAGACCCCGGATAATTTGTTATGCATACCGAGTTCTTTACGAAAAGTACAAAAATTTCCAAACAAACAAACGTTTGAATTGGCTTAAAAAACGATTTTACTGATTTTTCAGGATTCCTTTTGGTCCTTGAGATAGGTCACCAGTCGCTCACAAAGCTCATTGATTTCCGAGGCCATGTGCTCGTCGCCGGTCGACGTGAGAACACTTTGGGCCAGGCCGCCAAGACAATCGATATGAAAACGTTTCATCTCCAGAACGGGCATATCCTTCGCCCACAGATCGATACGCAACGTGTTTTTTTGTTTGTCATCCCACAAGGCAACAGATATCGACTTTGTTTCCGTCAGTCCGGGGTCGGGCTTGTCAGTGGCGTCCCACAAAATGCGGGTGGGAATATTTTTATCATCTAGCTCTACTTCAAACTGAATGGTGGATTTCTTCATGGCGCGAAAAATGTAGCGTTGTAAATTCCTGCAAAATACAATTATATCCCTTACGGGATGAAGTTTTTGAAC
>JAEZEH010000048.1 GCA_023417785.1 Bacteroidota bacterium | reverse complement strand
GATTTCGTTTCTCTTTGGGCGGCTGGCACGGGTAGGGTATGCGTTGCTGAATCACATTAATCCGCCGTGCCACCGGGCTATCCGCTGCAAGCCATTGGTCTCGCGTAAAAGGTTCAGGTTATTCGTTTAAATGTGGTTTTATTTTAACTTAAACGGGGCGTTTTGCTTTCCACTTCTATCCCTGCCGCGGGCATCTGCGTTGAATCCCGATTCCGTAAACTCCAGCGCGCTTCGAATCGGTTGTGCTAAGCACGTTATGTCATTAAGTCGTAGTTGGTGGGGGAGACGTTGAAGGATTTCCGGAAAAGCTGAACGAATTAATGAATGCTATCACAACCATTTGACCAAGATGAGTGTCGAGTAAGTAGGACGCTTATTTAAATGAACCACTATAATTTTGAAATATGAGCCGTAGAATAATCGCACTCATGATAGTATTGGCTGTATTCAGCTGTCATGACGAGGAGCCAGTGACAGTCGGGATAAGCGAACTAAGGGGCGACTGGGTTGAAATCGAAAGCCAAACAGACACGTTATCTTTCGCAACGATGTTTGACGACAGAGAATTGATGTACTTAAAAAGGGCTGAGCTTTACCGGACCGGGCCTTACGAATACCAGCTTTTGCCTAAGAACAGTATTTCGATACACTGGTTATTGGCCAGTACAATCACATTCGATGAATACTATTTCGAAGTTATCGGCGATGAGCTGAAAATTGGCAACTTTTACGACTCACCGTCTGGAGAAATCCTGACGTTCAGGAAACTGGACTAGGTTTTTTGATTTATCGATGTGTCCGGAAGAACTGCTCATCATGTACATCTGCATCACCTAAATCAAAAACGTTGATGCGAAAGCGCGGTCGATCTCTCCTTTAGGGGCCGGGGGTCGCGCGGACCGGGAAGGATGCGAAAACAGGATGCACCAATACGGGTAGTGCAGCAGGGGGAGTATCCTGGCACCAGCGCTACTCTGAAGGGAGAACAGCACCGCGCAGGACTTTGAAGGTTAAAGGACGTATCCGGATCAAAGCGCCGCGGGTGTGCACCGTTTGAGTGGATGGCGTTATTCCACGTTAAACGCTGGTACCCAAAATGGACCACCCATGAAAGAATTTGCCTTCCCTTTCGCGGAGCAATTATGTTAATTTTTCCGATCTTAAAGAGCGAAGGTTACCTGTAATAATGTTATTCCTCCCTGGTTATTAGTCCTTCAGGTTCCGGCTTGCCGAAAAATATCCAGGGGGATGTAATAATTCCTGGATTTAGCCACTAAATAGTAAAACAACAGAATCATGGTGAAAGCAGTAATCTTATTTATCGTGCTGATTCCATCCCTGACCCTGGCTCAGGACATCACAGGGATATGGAATGGAAAGCTTAGCGTGCAGGGAATGGAACTCAGGTTGGTATTTCATATCGCTAAAGCAGATTCAATATATGACACTAAAATGGATAGCCCGGATCAAAAAGCTTTTGGAATTCAGGCAAGCGCTACAAGTTTTGAGGATTCAACCTTAACTATTGAAATTGCAAATTTGGGTATTCGTTATCAAGGTCGACATATATCAAATGGCATAGAGGGATTCTTCTACCAATCAGGGCAGTCCTTCCCGCTGGACCTTACCAGAAACCTGATGGAAAAGAAAGTGTTTGTTCGGCCGCAGGAACCTAAAATGCCATACCCGTATTCCAGTGAAGAAGTAAGGTTCCCCAGTGAAGGAGGCAAAATAAAGTTGGCAGGGACGCTGACATTACCTAAGGACGGAAAAAGTTTTCCTACTGCTATTCTGATAACAGGATCAGGGCCTCAGAACAGGGATGAAGAAATCATGACACATAAGCCGTTTCTTGTATTGGCCGATCACCTGACAAGAAGCGGAATTGCTGTACTCCGTTATGATGACCGCGGCTTTGCCCAATCAACTGGAAGCCACGATAGTGCTACTTCGGCAGATTTTGCAAATGACGTGAGAGCGGCCATCGCTTATCTCGAAACAAGAAAGGAAATTGACAAGACGCAAATCGGGCTCATCGGACACAGCGAAGGAGGATTGATCGCTCCTATAGTGGCTGCCGATACCAAAGTAGCATTCGTGGTACTATTAGCGGGTCCCGGAGTTCCCGGCAGTCAGATACTACTCAAACAGGTAGAGTTGATTACACGGTCTGGAGGTTTGGATGAAGAGCGTGTCCAAAGCCAATTGAGAGTAAGCCGGGGTGCTTTCGACTTATTCAACGAATATGGAGAAGATGAGTCATTTGAAAACCAGCTGGAAAAATATCTACATAAAGTGATTTCGAATAATGAGTTAATTATCCCGAGTGGAATGAGTAAAGAGGAACTAATTAAAGTGCAGGTAATGCAGTTTCGGAACCCCTGGATGAGGTATTTTTTAAAGTACGATCCCGTGAACTCATTACATCGTATAAAGTGCCCCGTGCTTGCACTCAATGGAGGAAAAGATGTGCAAGTGGCGCCAGAGAATCTGGCGGTCATAGAGAAAGCCGTCAGGGGTGGAGGGAATGACAACGTTACAGTTAAAGAATTCCCGCATATGAATCACTTATTCCAAACCTGCAAAACGGGGGCGATTGACGAATATTCCACCATTGAGCAAACAATGGATCCGTTGGTGCTGGAGGAAATTTCAGATTGGGTCCTTAAGCAAACCAGGTGAGCAGCGATTTTTACCAGACATTAATTTCACCCTATGCATCAATCATTATCAAGATTTGCAGGGCTTATACCAATTCGCAGGAAGATTTCGAGGACTACTACCAGGAGGTTTGTCTGCAAATTTGGAGGAGCAAAGATAATTTTCAAGAGCAATGCAGTTGGTCTACATGGGTTTATCGTATTTCTCTAAACGTGTGCCTAACACTGCTCAAAAAGAAGAAGAGAGATGGGCAAGCGTATTTCACATCCGATGCCTTACCCGATGTGGTACTCATTGAAAACAAGGCCTTTGATGACGAGTCTCTGAATCAATTATATGTCGCCATCAGACATTTGACAGAAGTCGACAGGGCATTGATCCTTCTGTATCTTGAAGAAAAGACGTATCAGGAAATTGCCGATATCCTTGGCACAAGCCCGAACAACATAGGTGTACGCGTGAACAGAATTAAGGAACGCTTAAAAAAAATACTCAATGAAAAGTTCAATTGAAGAAATTTGGAAAGAAGGCTTTTTGAATGAAAAGAGTTTAGTGGCTCCTCGGATTAATGACTTGTACAATCAGAAATCAAAGCACGTGGTTGATAGAGTGAAACGGATGTTTAGATTGAATTTAATGACTATTGTCGCCACGTCAGTTGTTTTCCCCATAATACATTATTTCATGGATGCCATCTGGCAAGGGGTGGCCGCGTCGGTACTGCTTCTCCTTACAGCATGGTACGGCATCCGACTATTTCAGAACATAGGAACGTTAGATCAGGGCGCAACTAGTCTTGACTATCTTAAGTCGTTCGAACGGTGGCTTAATGATGCCCTCTCAAGAGGGGAGAAGATATTGCGCTTTTCTTACCCGCTCTATTTTCTGATTGGTATGAGTACAATGTGGTCTGCGTGGAATAAAGGTGAGCTAACCTCGAAAATCTATCAAAAATACCCGGACATGATTTTCGTTGGGGGTATTCCATTATTTGCATGGGTCATAGCCGGAATTGCAACCCTCCTGGTGCTTTATTTTTCAGATAGAATTTATCGATTCGATGTACGCTTGATGTATGGGCGTGTGTTGGACAAACTGAAAGAAACGATTGCCGAGATGGAGAAATTGAAACAGGGATACTAAGAATGTGAAATGAAGAATGCCTCGACCCAACTTCTACTAAGTGTTTGAGTAAAGTAAGTATGTTTGGTTAATTCCGTTCTCTTTGGGCGGCTGGCACGGTAAGGACTGCGTTGCTGAACCTGGTAATTCCGCGTGCCACCGGGCTATCCGTTGCAAGCCATTAGTCTCCCGTGAAAGGCTTGGGCTATTCGTTCAAAAGCAATTTTATGTTCCTTTAACGGGGCGTTTCGCTTTCCACTTCTATCCCTGCCGCGGGCATCTGCCTTGTTACAGGGAGTCTTAACGCACTACAGCACTGCGTATCTGATTTGGCTATGATAACGCGGTGCCGTGTGAGGCTGAATTGTAATCAAAGATTTTTATCTTTCTCAATGAATCCTCCGGGCGCGTCGGAATGGGTGAGAGGCTGCATCCGATCTTCAGTGCCGGTGAAGCCGTCAACTCGATTAATTATATAAACCATGGCAATAAAATGAAAGTCAAAAGGAAAATAATCGGTATTTGTGGAAGTGCCAGTCAGAAATCCGGAAATTTGGCAATTCTAAACTACATCGCCGATTCGGGAAAATCTGACTTTGATTTTGAGCTAATAGACGATTTAACTGAATTTCCACATTTCAGGACGGAGTTGACGGATGAGAATGTGCCCGATAAGATTGTTGACTTCAGGGAGAAGATTTTGAATTCTGATGGGGTAATAATTTGTACACCCGAGTACGTTTTCAGTATCCCGAGTGGGCTGAAAAATATCCTTGAATGGTGCGTGTCGACAATTGTGTTTTCGAATAAACCGATTGGACTTATTACGGCGTCGGCAAATGGCGAAAAGGGGCACGAGGAATTAGAACTGATTATGAAAACGTTGCAGACTTATTTCACAGAAGATACAACGCTGTTAATTCAGGGAATAAAAGGCAAGCTTTCCCGTGAAGGAAGAATAACGGATAAAAAGACGGAAGCTGAATTGCAAAATATGATGAAGTCATTCAAAGAGCTGATTGAGAAGCAAAGAACAAGCATATCTCAGGCGTAGCGTGGGAATGGGTAGCAATTTAAATTGATGCGCAACACATTGTGGAGGTGATTTGGCATTTGATTCGGTGAAGTCCTGCAAAGGATGGCCGATGCGTTACTGAATTTCGCCGGCAAAAATTATCCGTACTTAAGCGTTTATCAACGGCTATGTATTTAAATTTTTTTTATAATTGCATCAGATGCTGGTTCATTTCGCGCGATGGAACGGCATGATGTCGAGACTGTACGCCGTGGCCGGGCCATCCTGCAGTCAAAATCGTTGGTAGTAATCTGGTCGGAATAAGCCGAA
>JAEZEH010000026.1 GCA_023417785.1 Bacteroidota bacterium | reverse complement strand
CAACGGCATCGACTTATCGGTACTGATGATTGGGGTGTGGTTGCTGAAATCTGGCAACACACCGTAGCCGACATGCCATCTGACGAAAACGACATTGTCAGGGTACAAGACGACTTCGGTCGATGATACTGCAGCGGGTTCAGAGTTATACATAACAGCTATGGATATTTTTGCGGATAAGCGAACCGTTATGACACTGGATGCGGGTGGAACAAACCTGGTGTTTTCGGCAATCAGGGGTGGAGAGGAGATCATCGAACCAGTAACATTGAGATCTTATCCTAATGATCTTCAAAAGTGTCTCAAAACAATCCTTGAGGGTTTCTCGAAAGTCGCTGAGATTTTGTCAGAAACTCCTGTTGCAATCAGCTTCGCTTTTCCGGGACCTGCTGATTACAGGGCAGGTATCATCGGCGAACTCCCGAATTTACCCGCATTCACTGAAGAAGGAGTAGCCCTGGGTCCAATGCTCGAGGACTATTTCAAACTTCCGACGTTTATCGGCAACGATGGCAACCTCTTTGCATATGGACAAACAATTGCCGGCGCGTTGCCCTTCATAAACAACCATCTGCAAAAACGAAGTATTCCGAAGCGGTATAACAATTTGATCGGGATTACGCTTGGAACAGGATTCGGTGCGGGAATCGTCGTCAATAATTCCCTGTGCGATGGCGATAATTCATCGGGGGGTGAAATATGGCTTACGCGAAGCGTCATTGATCCAACGATGTTTGCAGAAGCGAGTGTTGGCAGCAGAGCCCTCCAGCTTGCCTATGCAGCAAAAACAACTCTTTCAGATCGGCTTCCAACACCAAAAGAAATCAGCGAAATAGCGATAGGAGTGCGTCCGGGAGATCGTGACGCAGCTATTTGTGCGTTCAGGGAAATGGCCAAAGTAATCGCGGAATCACTGTGTAACGCGGTGACCCTTATTGATGGAATTGTAGTAATAGGAGGGGGGATGGCAGGAGCTTACGCATTGATGATTGATGAGATCGTTTCGCATATGAATGGTACTATCAGGAACCTTGACGGGAATGAAATACCGAGACTGGTTTCGCGGGTCTATGATTTGGAAAATGAAAAATCCTTTGACGAATTCTTTAAATACGAAAGCAGACAAATACCGGTTCCATTTTCTAACCGATCAGTTCCGTATACGAGCGAAAAACGAATCGGAATCATGAAATCCAGAATAAGCACGAGTAAAGCGATTTCGATTGGTGCTTATGCCGTGGCGATGGAAAGACTTAATACACTTGCGCAGCCACACGTGATGGATGCCTGACTACAGAATCAGGATATGCAACGTGAAATAGCGAAGGGGACAGTCATTTTACTTTCTCAGATATTTTTTGATAATTTAGTTGGTGAATAGAAGTCCGCCAGGGGGCGTCTCTGAACTTTCTATTCATATTCTAAAGATGAGAAAAAATAAGCCTTCGATAAGCGAACTTGCAGAGCGCCTGAAAATTTCCAAGACCACGGTATCATTCATCATGAATGGAAAAGCCAAGGAGAAACGGATCAGTGACGCGTTGGTAAAAAAGGTTGAAAAGGCAGCTATAAAGCTTGGGTATCAGGCGAATCCATTTGCAAAAAGTCTTCGTACCGGCCGAACCAACCTTATCGGTTTGATGGTCGAAGATATTTCAAACCCGTTTTTTAGCAGCATTGCCAAGCTAATCGAGGCGAAGATTTATGCCAATGGATACAAGGTTGTCTACTGCAGTACAGAAAACGACCCGACGCGTGGAAAAGAGTTTCTGAAAATGTTCGGCGCACTTCGCGTCGATGGTTGTATTATAGCACCAACGATGGGTATGGAATCCGATATTGCTGAAATGGTCGATCGCGGGATGAATGTCGTGCTTTTCGATAGAAAGTTTCGGAACAAGGCAGCCGACGTAATTAAAGTAGACAATGTGCAGGGGTTGTATGACGCCGTGACCCATCTTGTTGAGCGCGGCTACGAGAAAATTGCATTGATAACACTCGCGTTTGATAAGCCCGAAAGGGAGGAACGCGTGATTGGCTACCAGAAAGCTATTAAAGATCATGGGCTTGTCTCCCACGTGCATACGCTGCCTTTCAAGGTCCGCTACCAGGATTATGCAAATGACATTCGCACCATTCTGGAGGAGAATTCCGGCTTCGATGCGGTTATATTCGGAACAAACTATCTGGGGATCAGCGGACTGGAAGCCATCAAGATGCTGAAACTCTCAATTCCAAAAGACCTTGCGATCGTGAGTTTTGATGACCACGATCTTTTCCGCATTCATGAGCCGGGAATAACGGTCGTTGCGCAACCGATCGAAGAAATTGCCCAGACATCCATTGAAACATTGTTCAAGAAAATACAGATATCAAAAAAGAAATCTCCCGTCGATACGATTATTCTCAAAACCAACCTGATCATTCGCGATTCCACTTCTTCAAAAGCTAAATAGAACTCGTTGTCAGGCTGGCAGAATCAACCGCCGATCGCATTTTTTAATGTGATTTTTCAGGTAGAAAAATTCTCACATTGATCCGATTTGATCAGGCCATGGCGCCTTGAACTATCCCGGATACGAAATCTTGGGGCACGTTTCCTCATTTAAGAACGCATTGATTCGCATGACACTTCAGGGACGATCATTTCCCCTTATAAAAGTTAAAAGATTAGCATTTTTTTCTGTCCGTTAACCCGATTTTAACCCTGAATTTAACCAGCGCAAACGTTATTGTGAGCATCTAACCGGCATATGGGGAGATCATGGAGAAACCTTTGAACCAATACAAACCTATAAACCAAGAACACCAAATGAGTAAGACTTTACGGCAACTTTTCATGAGTGTTGTGATGCTGGCAACATTCATCATGACGGCAAGTTCATGTAACGATGATGAAGACTCTCCCGTCGATATCGGCGTGGGAACCATTACCGGGGTAGTCACTGATGGCTCCGGAGAACCTGTGTCGGATGTCAATGTGACCGTTTCCGGAATTAACGAAGAAGACATGACCGCCACCACCGGTGCTGACGGGAGTTATACTGTTGCGAATGTCTCTCGCAAAACGCACGCGGTAACGTTCTCGAAAACAGGATGGCTGACCGTGAGCGTCACCGTGACAGCCGGCGAATTTGATGGGAACGGTGTAGCCACGGCCAATGCGACATTAGTTAACGCTTCGGCAAAAATCACCGGGACGGTCACCGATGCCAAAAATGGCGATGCACCGCTTGAAGATGTAACTGTTAGCGTCGGCGTAGCGGGAACTGCAAAAAGCGGCGCCGATGGGAATTATGTTATTGAAAACCTGGTTGCGGACAATTATACCGTGACCTTTACAAAAGCGAATTACGTAACGATTTCAAGACCGGTAGCTGCAGCCGACTTTGTAGATGGAGTTGCGACCCTGAATGTGAAAATGGGAAGTAACGAATTGCTGCGCGGCCTAACCGCCGACGATCTCGCGAGTGCCGAAAAGTGGCTCTACAACGAATACCGCGGGGGTCGCAACGCAGATGCCTACCCGCATTGGGATTGGGCGTGCAATTATATGTCGACGCTCGACTTCCGCGGAGCATGGCAGGAGCAAAACGAAGGCACGACGTTGCAAATTCGCAATAACGAGCCAGACCGGGCCAACCCCGCGGATCTCGACGTATTCGATTCTTATGTTTTCGGGTCCAAACTGATTACCACTGACAACAAAATCCTTTCGCTAAGACTACGCACACACAACGCTGACGAAGCGAACCCGGCATACTTCGGCGTTCAGGTCGTTGACCTTTCCGAGGCTGAGCCTGTAGCCGTGAAGATTGGCGATACGAAAACCTATGGTTCCGGCGACTATGCGGATTTTGAGTTCGACTTGAGCAACTACGTCGGTAAAGAAGTCATTGTTGCTGTAGGTATCTACCGTCAGGCTACGGGTGACTACTGGAAGCAGCTTGTGCTGCGTGCGATTCGCTTCGCCGACAGAAAAGTGGAGAATTGGGATTGGCTTCCGGGGACGGAGGTAGTGGAAGGATGGAAACTGACACAAGAGACGGCTCGTTCTACAATGCCTCATACCAAAAATTCATTTACGGGAATTAGCCCGGTTAGTGGAAACCGTGATAATTATGTCGATGCATACCGTGCATGGCGCGAAGTCGGACACGTTGGTGCTGAATGGCATTTTGTTCCGCTGAAAAAAGACCCTGAAGTTTTCCCTTCTGAAGGCTACCTGCTGAAAACGCGGAATACTCCCGAAGTAAATACCGTTGTGCCGGAAGCCTATATGTATGCCAAATTCTCGATTGGCGCAGGAAGTAACCAGTTTACCCTTAGTACTCGAAACTTCGGTAGTAATTACACCTACTTCAAGCTTACAGCGATTGACGACAACGGTACCGTTACGCACATCGAACCTTCTGCGAATACGGCTCAGGAAGCGCTTGCCGCGGAAGATGGGTGCTGGAAATTCAAACACGGTGACGGTGGGGCAAACAACCCTGAAGGCTATGCGACGTTCGTCTACGACTTATCTCAGTTTGATGGCAAAGACGTGACCCTGGCTCTCGGTGTTTATAACGGGGAGGCGAATACGGGTGAGAACAAGCTGGTGTTCCATAAGATCGACCTAAACTAAAAGAATGAAATATTTGAAATCAAAATCCCGAATAGTGACGACACTCTTTAGCCTGGCTCTTTTCGTGATATCGTTCGCGTGCAGTGATTCACCCTCTGATGACGGCCCGCAAGAGCCACCCGTTAACGAGGTTAGCCTCTCTGAACAGAATCTTCTCCGGGCAATGGACCTCGCCGACAATGCGATTGCTTCACATTTTACGGGCGATGGAATGGCGATGGCAAGGTATTACAACCCTTACACTGGGGTGCGTTCCGAAGAAAAGGGCAGTATCTGGATGTACACGGCTGCAATTGAAGCTGTAAACGCTATCCTTCATGCGCTGGAAACACAAAAGGAGCACGGCAATGCACCTTTATATGATCAGCATTTCAGCAAGTATTCAGAGACTCTGGCCAGGTTGTATGACAACGCCGACTATTATCTCGGGACGTTCGAACTGGTTTCCTACACCCAGACGAAAGAGTGGTCGGTATATGGTGTTAACCGCGGTGGGTCGAAAGGCGGCGCTAAAGTTGAAGGAATCGAAAATGTATATGACGATCAAATGTGGCTCATACGCGAATTGCTTGAGTCCTATCATCTGACCGGTAACTCCGATTATTTGTCCAAGGCAGAGTACCTGACGGAGTACGTTCTCGATGGCTGGGACTGCACCTTCGATCACAACGGAACAGAACGCGGTGGTATTCCATGGGGTCCGGGGTACGTAACCAAACACGCCTGTAGCAATGGCCCGATGGTGAGTCCACTGGTTTGGCTGCATGAGATTTACAAGGACCAGACGGACGAGGTAACTCACAGGTATATCGACGCTACCGATAAAAAGACACGCGTCGAGACTCAGGTAACAAAAGGCGACTACTATCTCGATTTTGCCAGAAAGGTTTATACATGGCAGAAGAATGCGTTGCTCCGTGGCGATGGCGTTTACGACGACATGAGAGGCGGTTGCACTCCGGGTAGCCCTGAAACCGAAACGATCGATGGAATTACCTACCGCAAGGGAACCAGTTGCCAGGATCGCGTCGGACCTGCCATTACCTATAACAGTGGTACAATGCTCTCCGGTGGCGCTGACCTCTATCGTGCTACTGGTGACAATACATATCTGGAAGATGTCAGAAATCTTTCGGATGCCAGCTTCAGCTATTTCGCGAAGTTCGGAACCGCTGAACCTGGCTACTATACGTACGACATCAGTGGCTTCAGAAACTGGTTCAACGGCGTGCTTATGCGCGGCTGGGTCGATGCATATACTTCCCACAGCTCCGTAGCAGACTACATTGATACGTTCCAGAAAAACCTTGACTATGGATACGACAACTTCCTTTACAAGGGATTTCTTCCAACGAATCTACTTGTAGGCTGGAGTCGTGATAATGCCAACAACAAAACTGAAGGCATGTTCAATTTTGCTTTCGCCGCCGAATATGCCGTCCTCTCCCGATTTGAACTTGAAAAATAAATTAAAGTCATTCTTGCTATGCAGAATAAGTACAAGCATTCATTCAACAAGCTGTTAAGGTATTCCCTTCTGGGAATAGCCTTGCAGTGTTTTGCTTTCGTCACCGTTTTCGCTTCTGAGAATCACTCTCCCGTTTCGGGTGAATGGTTTCAGGAGATGACCGTAACGGGTACAGTAACATCTGCCGACGACGGAATTGGTTTGCCGGGGGTGAACATTGTGATAAAAGGGACCACACAAGGAACCACCACCGATGCCGATGGTAAGTACTCGTTGGCAGTTCCGGCCCGGGATGCAGTCCTTAACTTCTCTTTCATTGGCTATATCTCACAGGAGATAGCGGTTGATTCGCGAACAGTGATTGATGTCGCTCTCGTCGCGGACGCACAACAACTAGACGAGATCGTGGTCGTGGGTTATGGCACGCAGAAGAGAGTTACGCTGACCGGATCAGTAGCTAACATCAAGGGTGACGAGATGTTAAAAACGAAGAACGAGAATCCGCAAAACATGCTGACAGGACGAATCGCGGGTGTTCGTGTCTGGCAACGAAGCGCCGAGCCGGGAACATTTGATAACAGCTTTGATATCCGGGGCCTCGGTGCTCCGTTGATTGTCATCGATGGTATTCCGAGAACTACGGCGGACTTTCAACGTCTGAATCCTAACGACATCGACGATATTTCGGTTTTGAAAGATGCGTCCGCAGCAATTTACGGAGTTCGCGCTGCTAACGGCGTGGTACTCGTTACTACCAGGAAAGGAACAGCCGGAAAGACAACTATCTCTTATAGCGGCTCATATACACTGCAGCAACCCGTCGGATTTCCCCGGCTTGCTGATCCCTATGAGACCATGACGCTTTACAATGAAAAGTCTATGAACGACATCAACGGCGGAAGCATCATTTATGGTGAAGATGACTTCGAAGCATTCCGGACCGGTGCGCGACGTTCAACGGACTGGAACTCGTTGCTTATTTCTGACTTCTCACCTCAAACACAACATGACCTCAGTGTAACGGGAGGCAACGATAAGACTCAATATTATATTGGTGGCGGTTACCTTTTTCAGGAAGGTATTTTCAAGTCTGGGGATTTGAATTACGACAAGATAAATTTGCGGTCGAATATAACTACAGAACTTCGCCCCGGACTGACATTCAACATCAACCTGAGCGGAATCGCTGACGAACGCAATACGCCGTATTCAAGTTCTATCGACATAATCCGGAACTACTGGAGGCAGGGAGTGCTTTTTCCGGCGTATGCTGATCCAGAGAATACTATGCTCAGTTACGAAGGTCTGGACCTTGAAGAAAACACTGTCGCGAAGATGACTTCCGACGTGTCGGGTTACAGAAAATTTAAGCAAAAGTATTTTCAGTCTTCGGCATCTGTCAATTTTGATTTCGGAACCGTCTCGAGTTCGCTTAAAGGGTTATCCGCGAAAGCATTGATGAGTTACGACTTCCGGAATGATGACAATACCATCTTTCGCCGGGAATACTATCAATATACGTACGATCAGACAACGGATTCATACATCTCGAAGCTGTATAATGCGAGCTCGCCAAACCGGTTGAGAAGAGAGCTGTTTTCGCGTCAGCAATGGCTGGGGCAGTTCCTGCTCAATTATAATCGCTCACTAGGTAGCAATCACGAATTAACAGGTCTCCTGGGTTGGGAGAGTCAAAACCGTAAAGGGGATAACTTTTATGCGCAGCGCGATCTTGCCTTCGCCATGGAATATCTCCTTGGAGGTACAAACGAAAACCAGGTCAGCGGCATGCTCCCCGGGGTGAATGACATTTATGACATCTCAAATTCGGCGGTGTTCGGTCGTGCAAACTATGCTTTCGGAGACCGGTACATAGCTGAGTTCCAATTCAGATATGATGGATCTTCGAAGTTCGTTCAGGATAGACAATGGGGATTCTTTCCTTCTGGTTCCATCGGCTGGCGTTTGTCTGAAGAACCTTTCTTTAGATCGGTTTCGGCACTTTCATTCGTTGATCAGTTAAAGCTTCGCGCCAGCTACGGTGTTACTGCTGATGATGGTTCGCTCGGCTACGACTGGTACCCGGGATACACCTATCCCGCCACCAGTGGAAATGCAGAGAACGGTTATTACAACCAGTATGCCCCGGGTTATACGTTTGGCGGACAATTTGTAAACGGGGTTTCGTTAATTGTACCGAATGAGATGATCACCTGGTGGGAGGCAAAGACTTTTAACGCAGGAGTGGACTTTGAAGCGTGGAGTGGAAAGTTCGGTTTCTCGCTCGACTACTTTGACAGACGCAGAGATGGCCTTTTCGCTAATCGAACCGGAGACGTACCTACCGTGATTGGTACTGGCGCACCGCGCGAGAACCTTAACAGTGATCGCCAGTACGGGATCGATCTCGAACTCTCTCACCGTAATACGATAGGAGATCTTTCGTACAGAGTAAAAGCCATCGGAACAATAACACGCAGAAAGCATCTGACCGCAGTTGAAAAAGGACCCTGGGGTAACTCATACGATCGCTGGAAAAATGACAACCTCACCCAGCGTTATCAGGGGGTTCAGTTTGGATACGAAGGCGCAGGACGGTATACGAGTTGGGAAGACATCTGGACCTATCCCATTTACAAAGAGCGTGATCTCTTACCTGGTGATTACAAATATCTTGACTGGAACGGGGATGGCGAGATCAATGGGCAGGATGAACATCCCTTTGCCTACGATCAAACACCCTGGTTGAACTTCAGTCTCGCATATGAGGCGGCATACAAAAACTTTGACCTGAGTTTCCTCTTTCAGGGGACTGCAATGGGTTCAATGCAATATCAGGAGCCACTGTACCAGATCTGGGGTCCCAATGGAGGTGGTACTCTTGAGCAGTACCTCGACCGTTGGCATCCAGTCGATCCGCTTGCAGATCCCTACAATCCGGAAACGCAATGGGTCACCGGTTACTATGGATACACAGGAAACTACCCGATGGGAAATTCAGAATTTAATCGTGTGAGCACTGCTTACCTGAGGCTGAAGAGCATTGAAGTCGGTTACACCCTGGGAAGTAAAAACAGATCCGAGTCTGCAATGAACATTCGGGTATTTGCCAATGCTTACAACCTGTTCACGATTACGGGTGTGAAATTTGTCGACCCGGAACACCCGGACGACGAACTGGGCCGGCTGTATCCGCTGAACAAGACCTACACGGTTGGCGTTTCGGCCCGGTTTTGAGAATCTATACAAAGAACTACGAGTTAATAACTGAAAGAAAATATGAAAAGGATATATGCACTATTCCTGATCGGATTGTTCACCTTCTCCGGCTGCGCGGATCTCGATATCCCGCCCCCAAACGTCGTAGGGGATGAAACGCTCTTCGCGAGTGAATCCGGAATGAAGGTCTACATGGCCCGAATGTATAGCAGGATGCCATTTGAGGATTTCAAATACATGGCTGACTGGGGTGTCGAATTTAATTCATGGTTGGGATCCATGGGCATTGAGGGAACAGGTGAAGCAGTAAATCGCGATGGAATAACGTCAGCATTCAACGGAGAACGGACTCCCTTTTGGGGCAACGCATTTGTTTTGATTCGCGACGCAAACTACCTGATCGAAACGCTTCCCGAGTATCGGGGGAACTTCGCCGACGTTACATATAACCACTATCTGGGTGAAGCGTATTTTGTTCGCGCGATAGCATTTTCGGCTATGGCTAAACGGTTTGGTGGTGTGCCACTGGTTACAAGTGTAATACGTTATCCCGGAGACGGGGGTGAGATCGAAGTGCCTCGTGCCTCTGAAGAAGAAACATGGGATCAGGTTCTCGCTGACTTTAATCAGGCTATTGCCCACTTACAGCCCACCAGCCCCGAAAGAGGATACGCCAACAAATATGTTGCCCTTGCTTTCAAGTCTGACGCCATGTTGTACGCCGGTAGCGTAGCCAAATACAATGAAACGGTTCCTGGCCGACTAACGGGTCTCGGCCTGAAAACCGGCGTACGCGTAATTGGTTTCTCCGAAGAATCCTGGCAGGAGGCTTCAAGAAGGTACTTCCGCGAAGCGTACTCCGCAGCGCAGGAAATAATTGCCAGTGGTCGCTATTCCCTATACAAGAAAAAATGGTCGGCAACTGATCCGGAAGCACAATACCAGAACATGGTGGATATGTTTAATGATCCGGTAAGTCCTGAAAACATCTATGTGAAGGAATATGTTTATCCCACGTTCACACATGGATATGATGCCTATAGCGCTCCGTTCGTCTTCAAGGCACCTCTAGCCGCCGGAACTTGTCCGACACTTGATTTCCTCGAGTTATATGAGGGCTTCGAACGTTATCCTGATGGTACTATAAAAGTTACTACAGGATCAGCGAACACCGAAGGCGAATACCTGATGTTCGATTCTCCTATGGATTTCTTCAAAGATGCTGAACCGCGTCTCCGCGCTTATGTCATCTTCCCAGGGGATGTATTCAAAGGCAGACAGATTGAAATTCGGGCAGGTGTGTATACAGGTGCCACGCCGGTTAGTCCGTTGTTTAACAACTATTCGTATTCAACTGCTGAAACACGTTATCAACATCTGGACATCTACACGCGCTCCTCGAAATCGTTATACCTCAGCCCGCGCGAAGGCAATGGCCAGGAAGTTGTTCCTTACGAAAGCGGAAACATTACGGCAGCCGGAGCGAATGGTCCGTTCTACGATAATGCAGAAGCTACACTCACCGGATTGTATGGTCGTAAATGGCTGAACCCTGATCCGTCCTTTGAAGCCGGTGAAGGCAGATCAGCACAGCATTTTATTCTTATGCGCTATGCGGATGTGTTGCTTAACGCTGCTGAAGCTGCCGTGGAACTTGCCCTGGCAGGAGAGCCTGCTCCTGATGGATCTGACCTCATGCAGGTGGCGACTTCCGCCGTGAATGAAATTCGGGAAAGAGCCGGTGCAACGTTGTTGCCGGGAAGTATCTCGGCAGACATCACCGGACGCAATATTGTTCGGAAAGAACGGCGCAAGGAACTGGCGCTTGAACATAAAACCAAGTGGGACCTGCGCAGATGGAGAGTACAACACTACGAAGGACGCGACGGCTTCTGGGGTGAGTTCAGAGACAAGGATGCATACAGTAACAATGCCCGTTATCGCTTCCGTGGTCTGTATCCGTTCTTCTCAACGGAAAGCGGAAAATACTTCTTCGATGCCCGCTTTCAGTGGGTAAGCCTGAAAACCTTCGAGTACAATGTAATTGACTATTACTTCGGGATTCCAGGGAACGAAGTATCGAAAAGTCCGGTCATTGACCAACAGCCAAACCGTTAACGACTTAAAAAATCATTAAGAATGTCAATAATGAAAAATATATCATTTCACATCGTTTTGTTCGGGGCACTATTGTTTACCTCGTGCAGCATGTTTGAGCTGGATAACTACGACATCCCGAACGAAACCATTCGTGGTGAAGTAGTCGACGCTGAAACAGGAGAGCCGGTTTATACAGATCAGGGAAGCGAAGGAATTCGAGTCCGGCTGACCGAATTAAGCTGGGATGACAACGTCACGCCCAATCCCGATTTTTATTGCATGCCCGACGGTACCTTCCAGAATACAAAAATCTTCAAAGGGAATTACAACGTACGGATTGACGGACCATTCATTCCACTGCTAAGGGAGGATGACCGCGGTGTTCCGTTAGCCGATGAAACACAAACCGTCAACATCGAAGGGGTAACCAACATCAGATTCGAAGTCCAACCCTTCCTGAAAGTTGAATGGGTAGGCAAACCGGTTGTTGCCAATGGCAAGGTGAGAGCACAGGTACGGATTACCCGGGGCGTTTCAGAAGAGGAATTTCGCGCGAAGATTGAGCCTATGGGTGGATACAGCAACAGCTTCCTCAATGTAACAGATATACAACTTTTTGCGAGTTATTCTTCAACCGTTGGATATCGTGCTCGCGACGAGCGCTGGTCAAATAAAGCCGAATATTCAGGTGGAGCTTTCAATGCTCTATTGGGCGAAACGATAACTATTGAAACCAATGGAACAATTCCGTCGGGAAGAGTACTGTTTATCCGCGCGGCCGCGAGAATAAATTACGATACACCGAAAGGTAGTGGAATAAGAAGATGGAACTACAATGAGCCCGTTCAGGTCATGATTCCCTGAGCCCGTTTCAGGTTGAGGTTGTCCCGTTCAGGGATGGCTTCAACCTTTTTCAAAACCAGACATAGTTCAACTCGCCGCATGCAGCTTGCGGTCCATGTCACCACGCGTTTATGGTAAACGTGTGAGTCTAACATGAAACGAATGAAATTAACGAATGCGAAAAGAAATTATATTCTACATCCTTCTCGGCCTCATCATTAACGCTTGTTCTCAGCCGCCGCAAAAAGACAGTGACGATAAAACGCGGCGGGAGAAGACAGCCTTTCAAACTTCCAATCCATGGAAACCAGTTACCGACGTGCGCGCTGATGTAGCTATTGTGTACAGCGTTAAGGATCACCATGGAAAGGGCAACATGACTTTTGAGGAACGCGTACAGACCTGGCGTGATCGCGGTTACACAACGCATTTCATGACTGGAATCGCATGGGGCGAGTACCAGGATTATTTCACCGGCAAGTGGGATGGAGAATGGCATCTTGATGAGGGGCAGGTTACTCAGAAGGGCGACACGATATGGCATGGGCGGATGGTTCCGTACATCGTTCCTTCCAAAAACTTCATAAAATATATGAAGGAGCAGGTTATAAAACGGGTGATAGATGCTGGTATCGACGCAATCTATCTCGAGGAACCGGAGTTTTGGGCACGCGCCGGGTACAGTGAAGCCTTCAAGCGCGAGTGGAAAGAATACTACGGATTCGATTGGCGACCACAGCACGAGTCTGCGGAAAATACGTACTTGTCGAACAAGCTGAAGTATGAGCTTTACTATCGCGCCGTGAACGAATGTTTTACTTATGCCAAAGAATATGGCAAGTCGAAAGGAGTGAACGTCCGGTGTTATGTTCCTACGCATTCACTGGTAAATTACTCACAATGGATGATCGTGAGTCCTGAAGCCAGTCTTTCATCATTACCGGTTGTCGATGGATATATAGCCCAGGTTTGGACCGGAACGTCGCGCGAACCTAATTACTTCAACGGCAAAGAAAAGGAGCGCGTTTTTGAAACGGCGTTTCTGGAGTATGGTTCGATGGAATCAATGACAGCACCAACGGGAAGGAAGATGTTTTTTCTTACCGATCCAATAGAAGACTGGCCGCGTGACTGGGCCGACTACAAAAAGAATTATCAGGCAACTTTCACCGCACAGCTGCTTTATCCGATGATTGCCGATTACGAAGTCATGCCCTGGCCCGATCGGATTTACGAAGGGACATATCGCACAAGTGCCGACAGCGATAAGAAGGAGCGTATTCCCCGATTCTATTCGACACAGATGCAGGTCATGATCAATACGCTGAATGACATGCCGCTGTCGGAAAACAAAGTCAACGGGTCGCATGGAATAGGCGTTCTCATGGCGAACTCACTCATGTTCCAGCGTTTCCCTACACACAGTGGCTATGATGATCCTCAACTTTCGAACTTTTATGGCCAGGCGCTGCCGCTTTTGAAACGCGGTGTTCCAGTCAAAACTGTTCACATTGAAAATGTCGGTTTTCGGGAGACGTGGAAAGATCTTGAAATACTGGTCATGTCGTATTCCAACATGAAGCCGATGGACAAGGAGTCGCACGAGCACATCGCCAATTGGGTGAAGGACGGAGGCACCCTGCTTTATTGTGGCAGAGACGTCGATCCCTTTCAAACTGTTCAGGAATGGTGGAACACTGATGGAAATGCTTTTAATTCACCCTCTGAGCATCTCTTCGGAAAACTCGGAATTAAAGCGCCGTTCAATGCGGGTGAATATTCATATGGAAAGGGTAAGATCATGATTATGCGAAATGATCCGAAGGAGTTCGTTCTCAGGGAAGATGGCGACTCGGATTATATCAGAATGATAATGAAACTTTATCAGGATAAAACAGGAAAAGAAGTTGAAGTCAAAAATCATTTTACACTCACAAGGGGGCCATACGAATTGATTTCTGTTCTGGATGAGCACGATGACCGTTCAGCGTTTACTATGAAGGGCAAGTTTATTGATTTATTCGATCCCGAAATTCCGGTTCTTAGCGAAAAACGGATCGAACCCGGTAACCAGGCATTCTTGTTCAATATTAACAGCGTAAAGAACCCTTCCAAACCTCAGGTTCTCGCCGCGGCAGCCAGAGTTTACGACGAATCGATAACGAAAACAAGCTATTCTTTCGTGGCTAAAAGTCCTTTGAATACTACGAACGTGATGCGGATACTATTGCCTGCAAAGCCAGCACGAACAAGCGTGACGGATGCTAACGGCAAAGTTATACCATCTAAGACAACCTGGGATGAGGCGAGCAGGACATGTTTTCTCGGATTCGAGAACGACCCCGAAGGCGTTCATGTAAAGCTTACGTGGTGATTTATACTCTGAAACGAATAACTAAAATATCAGCGAATTATACCATACGGAAATGATAAGGATGACAAAAACTTTAGGGACACTTTCTTTTTTATTGTGTTTCATACTGACCACGACGGCACAGGTTCAGGATCCTGTAAGTTACGTCAGTACCCTGGTGGGTACGAACTCAAAATACGAACTGTCAACCGGAAATACCTATCCGGCCATTGCACGGCCATGGGGAATGAATTTCTGGTCGCCACAAACCGGAAAGATGGGCGACGGCTGGATGTACACTTACACGGCGGACAAGATCAGAGGATTCAAGCAAACACATCAGCCGAGTCCCTGGATGAATGACTACGGCCAGTTTTCGCTTATGCCGGTTACGGGTAAGGCAGTGTTCAATGAAGATGATCGCGCAAGCTGGTTTTCGCATAAAGCGGAGGTTGCAAAACCACATTACTACAAAGTGTACCTGGCCGACCACTCCGTGACGACTGAAATCACACCCACGGAAAGGGCCGCCATGTTTCGGTTTACATTTCCCGAGACTAAAGAGGCGTTCATTGTAACTGATGCCTTCGATAAAGGTTCATCCATCAGGATAATCCCTGAAGAGAAAAAAATCGTTGGGTACACAACCCGGAATTCCGGCGGAGTCCCCGATAACTTCAAAAATTATTTTGTAATCGTTTTTGATAAACCTTTTTCCTGGTTCGCTTCTGTTCGGGATGGCCAGCACATAGTCGAGGGAGTTAAAGAGTTCCAGGGAAACCATGCCGGTGCGATAATCGGCTTTTCGACATCGAACGGGGAAAAGGTTCACGCCCGTGTAGCCTCCTCGTTTATTAGTGAAGAACAAGCGTTGATCAATCTCAAAGAATTAGGCACCGCCGACTTCGATCAGATCGTAGCCGACGGAAAGAAACGCTGGAACGAAGTACTGGGTAAGATCAAAGTGGAAGACGACAACATTGACAACCTCAGAACCTTTTATTCTGCGTTCTACAGATCCGTATTGTTTCCCAGAAACTTTACCGAGATCAATGCCGAAGGAAAAGTCGTTCATTACAGCCCTTATAATGGCAAAGTACTTCCCGGATACATGTACACAGACACCGGTTTCTGGGACACCTTCCGCAGTTTGTTTCCTTTTTTGAATTTCTTATATCCATCCGAAAATGTAAAGATGCAGGAAGGACTTGCGAACGCCTATAAGGAAAGTGGCTTCCTGCCTGAATGGGCAAGCCCCGGTCATCGCGACATCATGGTGGGCAACAATTCGGCTTCCGTGGTCGCCGATGCATACCTTAAAGGCCTGCGCAATTATGACATCGAATCCCTGTGGGCTGCGCTTAAACACGGTGCGAACAATGTGCATCCCAAAGTATCGGCAACAGGCCGCAAGGGTTACGAACACTACAACAAGTATGGTTATATACCCAACGATGTTGACGTAGACCAGAATGTCGCTCGAAGCCTGGAGTATGCCTACAACGACTGGACTATCTATCAGTTGGGAAAGGCGCTGAATAAACCCGCAGACGAAATTGAAATCTACGCGAAAAGAGCGCTTAACTACAAGAATTTGTATAATCCCCAACGGAAACTGATGGCTGGCCGGGCGAAAGATGGCTCATTCTCAGATTCGTTTAACCCAACTGATTGGGGACGTGACTTTACGGAAGGCAACAGCTGGCATTACTCGTGGTCAGTGTTCCACGATCCTCAGGGATTGATTGACCTGATGGGTGGAAGAACAGAGTTTGTGACAATGCTTGACTCGGTATTTATTATCCCAGGTGCAAAGGGAATGGACAGTCGTTCCATGATTCACGAAATGCGAGAGATGCAGGTGATGGATATGGGGCAGTACGCTCATGGAAACCAGCCTATCCAGCACATGGTTTACCTTTATAATTACGCTGGTGAACCCTGGAAAGCCCAGTACTGGTCCCGTGAAATTATGGACAAACTTTATGCGCCTACGCCTGATGGATATTGCGGCGATGAAGACAATGGACAAACTTCAGCCTGGTATGTATTCTCGGCCCTCGGGTTCTATCCCCTGTGTCCGGGGAGCAACGAATACATTATGGGATCTCCGCTATTCAAATCTGTAAAGATTCAATTGGAGAATGGCAAGGAGATAGTCATTAAAGCGGAGAACAACGCAAAGGAAAACCGCTATGTATCCGAAATGAAACTCAATGGAAAGAAGTATACGAAGAGCTACCTTACTCATGACGACCTGATGAAAGGGGCGAAGATTGAATTTAAAATGAGCGCGACACCTAACAAGAGTCGCGGAGTTAATAAAAATGACTTCCCGTATTCGTTTTCCAATGAAAGAACAGACGCTAAAGGCGCTGGTTCGAACTGAGTGATTTGGGTTAACAATAACAGCGTTTTTAAAAGATAATGAATTACATAAAATTAACATTCAAATGTAGAATAGCCCTCTCCCGGGCACTGGTTTTTGCAACGGCAATCGCCTTGGCCTCATGCGTCACGTCCGAGTCGCGGCAGGAGACACCGGTTGAAGCGGGGGTCGAATTACGCGCTCCAGCCTTTCCGTTGATAACGATAGATCCTTATACCAGTGCGTGGTCGACCTCCGACCAATTATTCGATACGCCTGTGAAGCACTGGACCGGCAGGAATCACTCATTGATTGGTGCCGTACGTGTTGATGGCAATACTTACCGGTTTCTGGGTAAAGAGGAAATTCCGCTGCAAACAGTGTTGGCAAGCGCAAAATATGAAGCATGGGAGGGAAGATATGTAAACAAGAAACCGGCGGATGGCTGGGAGAAACCTGACTTCAACGATGCGTCGTGGAAGATGGGTAAAGCAGGATTTGGCACACCGAATACGTTTGACACAAAAACGGCGTGGGAGACTCCGGAGATATGGGTAAGGAGGGAATTTGTTCTGCCTGCAATAAACGAAAATGATGACTTGTATCTGATCTATTCACACGACGATGACTTCGAACTATACCTCAACGGAACCAGGATCGTGGAGACCGGTAACCGGGCCAGGAGCAACGTTACGCTTAAGTTGGAAAAGAACTTATTGAATGAGAATGGGAAGAACGTGATTGCCGCACATTGTCTTGATCGGGGCGGTTTGGCCTATGTCGATTTTGGCATCTTTAAAGAGAGCGATGAGAAGCCCGTCTTTTCAGAGACTGCTGTTCAAAACAGTGTGAAAATCACCCCGACACAGACAAAATACAACTTCACATGCGGACCAGTTGACTTGCATGTGGAATTTGTGTCGCCTTTGCTGATGGACGATTTGAACTTATTATCTCGCCCCGTGAATTACATTAACTATCAGGTGGTCTCCAACGATGGGAAAGCACATGAAGTCGATGTATACTTTGAGGCAACCCCCGAATGGGCCGTTAATGAACCAAACCAGAAAGTAGAAGTAACTACCGGCAAAACCGGTGACGTCCAGTTTGCCAAAGCCGGAACTGTTGAGCAACCCGTTCTTGAAAAGAAGGGCGACAATGTGCGTATAGACTGGGGGTATTTTTACGTCGCCGCCAGGAAATCGGAAAACGGGCTGGTGTCAATCGGCGATTTTTCAACCATGAAAGAAGCGTTTCTCGAAAATGGGAGTGCACCGTCATCTAACGGAAAGATAAATGCAGTGATGTCAAACACTATGCCTGCTATGGTCTTCACTGATAATATGAACAAGGTGGAAGCCAAACCCAAAGGCGGCTTTTTGATGCTTGCATATGATGACATAGAATCCATACAATACTTTGGCGACAACCTCAAAGCCTGGTGGACCAATGACGGAAAGGTAACCTTTGACGATGCGCTGACCGCAGCTGCCGCCGATCATAAGCAGACGATGTTACGGTGTGACGAAACTGACAACAAGATCTATACTGAAGCCCGCGAAGCTGGTGGCGAAAAATACGCAGGACTTTGCGTGCTTGCATATCGACAGGCCATTGCTGCCCACAAACTGGTTAAGGATACCCGCGGCACAACGCTTTTCCTTTCGAAGGAGAATTTTAGTAATGGATCAATAGGAACAGTAGATGTAACGTATCCTTCGGCGCCGCTTTTCCTGAAGTACAATCCAGAGCTTCTTAAAGGTATGCTCAATCCGATTTTTTACTACACGGAAAGCGGAAAGTGGAAGAAGCCCTTTGCTGCACATGATGTCGGGACGTATCCCCTGGCCAACGGACAAACCTACGGCGGCGATATGCCGGTAGAGGAATCCGGCAACATGCTGATTCTAACTACTGCTATTGCAAACGCAGAAGGAAACGCTGACTACGCAGAAGAACACTGGGATGCATTGACTACGTGGGCCAACTACCTGCTTGAACACGGCCTGGACCCCGAGAACCAGTTATGTACTGATGACTTCGCCGGACATTTTGCACATAACATAAACCTTTCGGCTAAGGCCATTATGGGGATCGCAGGATACGGGAAGCTCGCCGAGATGCTTGGCAAGAACGACGTGGCAGCGAAGTATACGTCAGCTGCAAAGAACATGGCGCAGGAATGGGTAAAAATGGCGAATGACGGAGATCATTTCCGGTTAACCTTCGATCAGCCGGGAACATGGAGTCAGAAATATAACCTTGTCTGGGATAAACTATTGAAACTGGGTATCTTCCCGGAAGACGTCGCGCAAAAGGAAATCAGCTATTACCTGACCAAACAAAACAAATACGGACTACCTCTTGACAACCGTAGAACATATACCAAGGCCGATTGGGTTGTCTGGACAGCTACGCTGGCTGATGACGCGGAAACTTTCAGTAAATTTATTGATCCTCTGTACGGATATGTTACCGAAACACCAGACCGCGTTCCGATGAGCGATTGGTATGAGACCACAGATGCAACGCAGGTTGGCTTTCAGGCACGTTCAGTAGTGGGGGGGTACTTCATTAAGATGCTCGAAAAGTAACAAATACCTCAACGATGGTTTATCGCAACATACCTGTTTACATTCTGTTCGGCTTACTGGTCTGTGTTTTTGAACGGGCCGAAGCACAAAAAAGAAAAGGAGACAACCATAATCCGGTCTTTGAAGGATGGTACGCCGATCCGGAAGGTGTAGTGTTTGGCGACACCTATTGGATCTATCCAACCTATTCAGCGCCTTACGACAAGCAGGTTTTTATGGATGCATTTTCATCAGAGGATCTGGTGAACTGGAAGAAGCATGAACGAATCATAGATACTACTGAAATCAGATGGGCACGACGTGCCATTTGGGCGCCGTCAATCGTAAAAAAGGACAACAGGTATTTCCTGTTCTTCGCCGCAAACGACATACAAAGCAACAAGGAAATGGGCGGGATTGGTGTTGGTGTGTCAGAAACGCCTTCAGGCCCCTTCAAAGATTATCTGGGCAAGCCCTTAATAGACCAGTTCCACAATGGTGCGCAGCCCATCGACCAGTTTGTTTTCCTCGACAAAGACGGACAGTATTACATGATCTATGGCGGATGGCGCCACTGTAACATCGTTAAACTGAAAGACGATTTTACCGGCGTCGTCCCGTTTGATGACGGGACAGTATTCAAAGAGATCACGCCCGAGGGATATGTAGAAGGACCGGTGATGTTCATCCGTAATGGTAAATATTATTTCATGTGGAGCGAGGGCGGATGGACCGGGCCCGACTACAGCGTCGCATATGCGATTGCTGACTCACCATTTGGACCGTTCACGAGAATAGGAAAGGTGCTGAAGCAGGATCCCGCCGTTGCCACGGGCGCCGGCCACCATTCGGTAATCAACATTCCGGGTACGGATGACTATTATATCGTTTATCATCGCCGGCCTTTGGGTGAAACGGATGGTAACCATCGTGAAACTTGTATCGATCGCATGTATTTTGATGACAACGATAGAATAAAACCCGTAAAAATCACCTTTGAAGGCGTCGGTGCACGCAGACTAAATTGAAAACATTATGACCAATAGAAGAGACTTTATCAGGAAAGGAACAATGGCGATGGCCGGCATTTCTCTGGCGAGCACAACTACGGGTTGGACCATACTTTCAAAAGACAATTTCGTCACTAAACGCCCTGATGTCGCCAAAAGAAACTTTACATCGGAAGCTGTTGAAAAAACAATTGTCGCGACTAAGGCAAAGATCAAGGACACCAAGCTCGCGTGGATGTTTGAAAATTGCTTTCCAAACACGTTGGATACCACTGTAGAGTTCGGAACCAAAAATGGCAAGCCCGATACTTTTGTAATAACGGGCGATATACACGCGATGTGGTTGCGGGATTCGACTGCCCAGGTGTGGCCTTATTTACAATTAGCCAGCCAGGATAAGAAGTTGCAATCCCTTCTGGCCGGAGTAGTTAACAGACAAACGCAATGCGTATTGCTTGATCCTTATGCCAATGCTTTCAATAAAGAGCTGGTACCGGGCGAATGGATGAGTGACAAGACCGACATGAAACCAGGATTGCACGAACGCAAATGGGAAATTGATTCACTGTGTTACACAGTACGACTTGCATATCATTACTGGAAAACAACAGGTGACACCTCTATCTTCGGTCGCGACTGGCAAAAAGCTGCTACCCTTATCGTCGATACGTTCCGCGTTCAGCAAAGGAAGGGGGGACTCGGACCATACAAATTTGAACGTGAAACCACGCGCCAGCTCGATACGCTTTCGAATGACGGATATGGCAGGCCTTTAAAACCGGTTGGCCTGATCAACTCAGCATTCCGGCCATCAGATGATGCAACGACCTACGGATTTTTGATTCCGTCAAATCTGTTCGCCGTAACCTCGTTGAAACAGCTCGCTGAAATAAGTTCCGAAGTCACAAAAGATACATCGTTCGCAAAGTCGTGTCAGACTCTCGCGGATGAAGTCCAGGCCGCAATCCGGAAGTATGGCATCGTTGAGCATCCTAAGTACGGCGAAACGTATGCCTTTGAGGTGGACGGTTTTGGAAACCACACCTTCATGGATGATGCAAACGTGCCAAGCTTACTTGGGCTTCCTTATCTGGGATGTGTAGACAGAAACGATAACGTCTATAAGAACACACGGAAGCTGGTATGGAGTGAAGACAACCCTTATTTTTTCAAAGGAAAAGCTGCCGAAGGAATTGGCGGGCCGCATATTGGCTATGATATGGTGTGGCCTATGAGCATCATCATGCGGGCATTGACGGGCACCGACGACAGTGAGATTGCCTGGTGTGTAAAGACGCTTCGCGACACCGACGGCGACACCGGTTTCATGCATGAAAGTTTCCACAAAGACGATCCATCAAACTTCACCCGTAAGTGGTTTGCCTGGGCAAATACGCTGTTTGGTGAGTTGATCCTGAAACTCGCCGACCAGGGAAAAGCCAATTTGCTCGCAGGTTAAGCTTCGGCTACTGGTCCCGAATCAGACCAGGCTTTTGTAAGGGTACGGATAATCAGTGTCCATGATCTTCCTGTATTCGATCACGAAAGCCTGGTATTTGATTCTGGCTTCATCGTACATCTTCAGTCTTTGCATCGACCTTATCAGAAATGTAAATGCCATATCATTAAGGGGATCGTTATTTAGTAACGCGTCCGCTAATGCAATCGTGACATGATAAAGTTCTGCAGCAAAAGTCTTTTCAACCTCCAGGGATAAAACTGGTTCCAATTGCTTTTCCATCTCCTGTTTGAATGAATCGAAAAGCGGATGGTCCGCGAGTTGCAGAAACTTGCCGCGAGCCAGAATCGTGATTAGTTCATCCCGGTTCTCGCTTATGTCGTTACCCGAAATGATTTGTAAACAACGGATGTAGTCGCAGTAAAACTGGTCCGTGTAAACTATTTTGAAGAAACCCTTCTCGTAAATCAATTCAATCCCGTCAAGTTCATTCAGGACTTTTCGCAAATGGTTAATCGTAACGCCCCGTGAATTCTTTACCTTATCGGCGGGTCTGTCCGGCCACAGGATGTTGCCAAGGCGTTGTGACGTGATTCCATCTTCAGTGGTGCTGTACTGAAGGATCAGGCAGAATGTCTGCCGAAGCTGCGCACTGAACATGTAGGTAATATCCCGATTGTTTCGATCCCTTACCGTAAAATCACCGAACAGATATACCGCGTTTAGGCGTTCCTTTGTCTCTGGTTGAGCTTCGCTTTCAACAGGCACAGACGGAAGGAAATCAGGTTCTGCCGGAACAGGCCGCAGTTTTCGGTATGCAAGGTAGCCTATCACCAGAGCCAGTAAACTCGAGAAGACGACGATCACTAAAGTTGCCGTTCGATCTTTCATCGGGTAGCTGGCCAGTTGCTCAGCTGTAATAGGGGGAAAGGCCAGCGAATATACTTTAAGGCTGGAAGAAATATCGTCGTCGAACTCCTGTATAACGGCGTAAAGATTATTCAATCCGCTTTCATAATAAAGGTTTGCATTGGTCGTGATCTTGTCGGAATGTATTGGAATCGAGTCTCCCAGAATCTCATGGCTGCCGTCTTTCAATGAAAACCTATACAATTGAAGAGAGGATTGCGAAAAATGCTCCGGATAACACAATGTATAAAAAGTAGAATCGTCAAGGATAACCATGCCTCTTACCGGAACAACATTGTCGCGTTTCCATTCAATTTCCCATAGCTTTGACACTTCTTTTGTGGTGAGATTCACCCGGTGCAAATCATAATAATACTTTCTGCCAACAATCTGTTCACCGGACTCGTTTCCCATTCCGCCGAAGATGTATATGGAATTATTTTCTTTTAGATATCCCACAGATGAAAAATATCGCGGGGAGATAGAATCCCCCGAAAAACCTTGAAGTACATTCCATTCTTTTTGGTTTATATCGAAGGAATAGAACGTCTTACTGTAACGCATATTCCCGAAACCACCGAATATGGTGTACTTGCCGCTAAGTGGATCGAAGTATCCTCCGTGGTGGTGCAACTGACTGGGTAGCTGCTCAACACTTTCGGTGGTCCATTCATAGGAACCCAGGTCAAGACTGGCTACCGTCGGGCCGTCGTATGGCTCGCTGTAATAGACTTCGTACGCATATAGCTTATTGTCAACTGTATCAACGAAGTTGGTACCCAAAACCGGCGTTACCGGTCCGGGTTGATCAAATACGCGAATGTCGATATCGCCGGTCCTTACATTGTAAATGCTTATGGAGTCCCGGTTAAAATAATAAATCTCTTTATTTTCGGAATCGTAATTCGCACCGGCAACCGATCTGGATTTGAATGACACCTTGTATCTCCAGTGGTACGCATCATTCATCAGCCATTCCGGGTTAGAGACTGTCCCAAATGAATTGCCGCCGAGATCATGAACGATGCTGCCTTCCCGTTCCTTCAATGGGAAATGGTACTTTTCGCTGTCGCCCACGACGAGGTCGCGAATAGCAAATGACGGAACGTCAATTATGTAATCGCTTTTCCCGAAAAGGATAATCGGAGAATACTTGTCGGGAAGTTGCCTGTTTCCGGTACTGAACGTCTTATTGTGAATGGTCAGATGAATCGAATCTGTTTTAAGGTCAAAGGTGATTCTGATTTTGAACCAATGTATATTCAGTAGTTCAGCCTTGTCCATGTTTGCCACGATGAGGTTGCTTACTCCTTCTTCGTTGAACCTGAAAGTAAGGTGATCACCCTGGCCATCGTAAAAAAGATTGTAGATTCGACTCCCGTCTTTGTTCTTTACCCGCAAAATATATCCGAACTCGGTTGTCGGGTAAAGAGAAAGGTTAAACTCAACGTCAAAGGATTCCGAAAACCGCACCGTGCGATCACCAAAAACATTGTATGAGGTCCGCTGGTTTATGGGTTGCTCGCTACCATGGAACTTCAATCCGCCATGCGAAAAAACCTCGAAAGGAAAAAAAGATACGATCAGAAAAAGGTACCGATATGGTCGCAGATACAAAGCCATGGTCTCAGGGTTCCGGAACAAACACCACACATCTCGCCGCATAATAGCGATAAATGCGCTATCCATCGTTTTAGCGGCAAAATAAAAAACTCATTGTCCCCGGAAAAGGCATGGCGGCATTTCGGATTAAACACCATCAGTGGCCTCCGGGTATAGGCCCGCAACGTCCGGCAGAGCCGGCGCGCCAATTCCATTCTATCTATCTACGTAGCGACGGACTGCCAAAGAGCGACAAGTACACCACTGCGCTTTGGGCTCATTTAATATCGGCCGATTTTTGCTAGTTTACGGTTCTTATTTCGAACAGCTAAATCATTTACGCGACCAACCCATGACTGCCTGGCATACCCACGTTAAAGAGGAAGTCTTAAATTTTCTGAATACAACGGCGAGGGGTCTTTCAGACAGCGAAGCAGGCCTTCGTCTGAAACAATATGGTCCTAACCGCCTGGAAGAAACGCAGCGCAGGAGCCCGCTAAAGATGCTGTTCCAGCAGTTTACCGAAACCATGGTGCTGATCCTGATCGTGGCCGCCGTGCTGTCCTTCTTTCTTGGAAAAACCACTGAAGGCGTCGCTATTATGGCGATCGTGCTTCTTTTCGGATTTCTGGGGTTCTTCCAGGAATACCGTGCCGAGAAAGCAATGGCTGCGTTAAATCGGATGGTCGTGCCAAAAGTGCGCGTCCGAAGAAATGGAACCACTAAAGAAATATCGGCGAAGCAACTCGTTCCGGGTGACATTGCGGAGTTCGAAGCCGGGAATATTATCCCGGCCGATCTCCGCATACTTGAATCGTTTAACCTTAAGGTTCAGGAGGCGGCCCTCACCGGCGAGTCTGAGCCCGTTGACAAGATCTCATCGCCCGTGCCAAAAGAAGATGTACCGTTGGGTGATCGCAAGAATATGGCGTACATGGGAACGCTGGTGACTAACGGCAGGGGAGTAGGTATCATCATCGGGACCGGCATGACGACCGAACTGGGCAAGATTGCAAATCTTATCGGAACAGTCGAAAGTAAAAAGACGCCTCTTCAGGAGAAACTCGATAAGCTGGGAAAGCTTCTTGCGTTGGTGGGCATTGCCGCTGCGGCCGTGATTTTCGGACTCGGTGTCTTATTGGGTGAGACCGTCGCAGATATGTTTCTTACCGCTGTCAGCGTAGCCGTGGCGGTAGTTCCCGAAGGACTTCCCGCCGTTGTAACCATTACTCTTGCACTGGGAGGTCAGCGAATGTTGAAGCGTAATGCGTTGATCAGGAAACTTCCCGCGGTGGAAACGCTGGGCTCGGTAACGGTGATCTGTTCCGACAAAACGGGCACGCTCACGCAGAATAAAATGACGGTGACAGTAATGGATCTGCCCAATTGCGTCGTATCCTATAACCCGTCGCCGGAAATAGATGAAGAAAATGGTCATGTGCTCGATTTTGGGCTGGCCCTTTCAGTGATGTGCAACGATGCCACCCTGGAAAAAGGCACGGAGCGCACCAGGTCTGAAAGAGTGATTGGCGATCCTACTGAGGTGGCTTTGCTCATTGCCGCAGCCGAACGCGGCATCTATAAGGAAGACCTCTATGATGTGTTGCCACGCATCGATGAGATACCTTTTGACAGCAGCAGAAAACGCATGTCAACAATTCATATCGTAAAGGCACCTCTGCCGGGATATTTTGAATCGTTGGCGGGAACACCTTTTATCATGTGTACCAAAGGTTCCGCAGATGGCCTCCTGAAGATATGCGATTTTGTTTGGGAAGACGGCGAGCAGAAGACCCTTGATGAGCGTTGGAAGGAACGCATTCTCGATGCAAACACCCACCTCGCTGAAACCGGAATCAGAGTGCTCGGCATCGCATTTCGATTGCTCGAAAAGGAAACGAATGATGCGGAGATGGAACAAGGACTAACCTTCGTGGGACTTGCCGGAATGATCGATCCGCCAAGGCTTGAAGTCAAGACGGCCGTCGATCAATGTAAAATGGCTGGGATTCGTCCCGTAATGATAACGGGTGATCACCCCCTGACTGCGGCGGCAATCGCGAAGCAGCTTGGCTTTGCACAGGAGGTTCCGGCTATATCGGGCGAACAACTTCAGACAACCAATGAATCTGAACTCGTTGCGCTGGCGGAAAGCACAGCCGTATACGCACGGGTGTCGCCGGAAGATAAACTTAAGATAGTTGCTGCCCTTCAGCAGCGGGGCGAAGTAGTGGCGATGACGGGTGATGGTGTAAACGACTCTCCGGCACTTAAGAAAGCTGACATTGGCGTTGCCATGGGGATCACCGGAACAGACGTCGCCAAAGAAGCTGCCGATATGGTTTTGCTCGACGACAACTTCTCAACAATCGTATCAGCCGTTGAGGAGGGCAGGGTGATTTTTGATAACCTAAGGCGTTTTATCAAGTTTTCTCTCGCTGGGAATGTCGGAAAAGTTTTGATCATGCTACTTGCGCCAATATTTGGAATGATCATAGCACTTCAACCCCTGCAGCTTTTGTGGTTAAATCTGCTTACAGACGGACTGCTTGGCCTCGGCCTCGGCACAGAACCCGCCGAGGAAAACACCATGAGGCGGCCCCCGCGAAGACCTGATAAAGGGGCTCTCGATAAGCGGGATTACTACCAGCTCGCGATTATCGGAATAGCGATTGCCCTGGCGTCAGTAGGATTGGCTGTGTATTATTTTGACAAAGAAAATCCCGATGATCTCACGTGGCAAACGATGATCTTTGCAACGATAGGTTTCTCCCAGATATTCCAGGCACTGGCTCTGCGATCCTCAGCACATTCGCCTTTCGCCTTGTGGACGAATCCGTTGATGGCAATAGTCGTGGTTGCAACGATTCTATTGCAACTTGCCGCGATCTATATGCCATTCCTGGAAACGTTTTTTGAACTCGTGCCGCTATCACTTACGGATTTAGGAATATCGGTTGCGGCAGGTGGACTTGTGTTCATCCTCGTTCTGATAATCGAACGGAGATTCAACAGGTGATACATTATTGACACCGGTTGAGTCAGCTCTGGATGAAAAAATCCGGCGATCTTAATTTGAAGTGGGGAACTAAATGCAACATTGTTGCATTTATCATACCGGGTTCGCATCTTTGCCAACCTTGATTCGGAGAAATCCGACTAACCAAACAAATGGCAAACATATGGAGTACGACGTAATTATCGTTGGAGGGAGTTATGCCGGGCTGTCTGCAGCGATGGCATTAGGACGATCCCTGCGGAAGGTATTGATAATTGATAGTGGACTACCCTGTAACCGGCAAACGCCTCACTCTCATAATTTCATCACACAGGATGGAGAGAAGCCCGGTGTAATTGCCGATATAGCAAGAGCCCAGGTACTTCAATACGACACGGTGAAAATCATCAACGATCTTGCCGTAAGCACATCAAAGATTGAAAGCGATTTTGAAGTAACAACACAGGATGGAACCAGGCTCAGGGCCCGGAAACTGATTTTTGCAACGGGCATCCAGGATAGTATGCCGCCTATCAAGGGTTTCGCAGAATGTTGGGGCATCTCAGTCGTACATTGTCCATACTGCCACGGGTATGAACTGCGTAACGTAAGGACTGGGATCATCGCTAACGGTGAAAGGGCGATCCATCTTGCGTCGCTGGTTAACAACCTTACAAGAGAAGTTACCGTGCTAACATCAGGCAAGTCTGAACTTACTTCCGAACAAGTCGCCAAACTAGCTGAGCACAATATAGGAATCGTTGAAACGGCTATTTCGGAAATAGAACATCGTCAGGGACATGTTCAGTCCGTGGTTTTTAAAGACGGGAATAAAACGGCATTTGAAGCAGTTTACGCAGCGATTCCATTCACACAGCATTCTGACATCCCCGTGGCATTGGGTTGTGAACTGACGGACCAGGGTTATATCAAAGTAGATGGCTCTCAGAAAACAACCGTAGACGGAATATTCGCTTGCGGCGATAATTCATCGATGATGCGTTCAGTGGCCAACGCGGTGTATACAGGAAATATCACGGGGGCGATGGTCAACAGGGAACTGACGCTTGAAAATTTTTGAGCCCAGCTAAATCGATTATAAGCCGATGGCTCGAAGACTGAATGCGCGAATCAGGTCATTGCCAGTTGTTTTATGTCGGATGCAACCACCGACAGATTGTTGTCCAGCTGGTGCCCGCGTTGCTTCACTTCGCGAATGATGGCTTTTGGAAGCTTTGCCGCATAAAGCTCAAGGTGGTCAAATGGAACCACTTCATCGTGACGATTATGGTAGATAAATACGGGGACGCCGCTAAGCTTGCGTTCAGCGTCTTCGGGTAGTTGAACCTCGTCCCACTTCCAGAATTCGTCAGCTCCCCAGAATGGCGTAGCTATCATGAACAATCCCGCCAGTGATAGTCTATCCCGATTGTCAATCACATATTTTATCAGGACAGAACCACCCACCGAATGTCCTGCGAGAACCACATCTCCGGATAAAGCGGCGATATCCGAAGTGATTTGAGGTTCCCAGTTGGCATATTCGGGACTGTCTTCGTTAACCATTTGCGGATATCGTACGAGATAGTCGGTCCCGAGCTCGCGTTGAAGCGATTCGGCCAGCAGAGCATCAACTTTGAAAGCGCCCTTACCTGCACCGTGAATAAAAAGTACTTGCTTTTTCATAGCCTGTTACCCGAGGTCATATTTTCTTTCCCTCTTTAAGATCGGCTACTATCTTGGCGACTCGTCTCATTTTAGTTTCTTCCGCCTTTGCCGAATTGACCATTAGGACAACCTTCTTCTTTCCACTCGGTGGAAGTTTTTCATAAGCCTGCATCGCTTTTGTGTTCTTTTTGAGGGCAGCATGCAGTTCGGCGGGAAGCTCCACCGTTCGTGGTTCGTTGTCGAGCACAAGCGTTATTTCAAGACGTTCACCACCGGCGGCGCCTGAATTCTTCCGGTGTTCGGCGCTGAGGGGTATCAGGAATTGTCCGCCCATTGAGGCTACTGTGCTTCGGTACGTGTACCCTTTGATGGTCACCACTACGGGAGGGCGTTTACCAGCGCCCAGGTCACTGAGCACTTTTTCCGGAACGACGATACCGGTGTTGTTTCCTAACTGGAAAATGGTTGTCTGGAATTTCATATTGGAGTATTGTTAATACAAAAATAGTCACCAGTGTAATTCATGAAAGGGGGTTGACGCGCCTAAGTGCAGGGTGATTCCGACAATCTTCTCATACAGGTCCTGGGAGTCAGGAAAGCGCCGGCTTCTGAGCTCGGCCGTGCGCCGTGGCAGCGCTTTACCAAAACGGCAGATCAATTGAGTTTATTGATTCTCAAATCACTCCTGCTTCTGCGATTCGCATCCCCTTAGTGACCGGCGTGTTACATACTTCGTCGCCCGAATATCCTTCGATCCTTATACATACAACCCATCGGATTGCCGTTAATGGAACCTTAAGTTGCAACGACAGGGAAGGTACCGCTCCTTTTAACCGGATTACCTCAGACTCTGCCACCACAGTCTCAGCCGATTTCTTTTTCAGGTTTGGGAATATGGCGATAGCCGTAAGCCGGTATCCATCAACGTACGCAGCCCTTTTGAATACCGGATGTTTTTTGTAATTAATTCCGATGTGTAGCGTACGCTTTCTTTTTTCGAAACGGATCTTCGGCTCTTCCTGCAGAAATCGTTCAAATGTATAGTCCGCGTTGATTTCAAATGGCGCGAAATAGCTGAAGTCGAATGTCCCGTTGGTTTTGAGTTGTTTGTGAATCACAGACAAAAGCCGTGGCCATAACTCCCCATTAGCAAGATGGCTCAAATGCGGAGTAATAGCATCTTTGAAAATCTTTGCAGGTACATTCGTCCTCTGCAGTCTCTTGCTTTCACGCTTGAACGAAGCGTTTACCTCTGCTTTTTTATACGTACCACGTTTTGCGCGGACATGCTCGCCGTAGGCGAGACTCTTAACAAAAGTAAGACCGGCCAATGTACCTTGTAACTTAATAAGTGAATCAGATTTTGCCATAACGGATGATTGAGATTATATTAGATACGTTTAACTAAAATAAAAAACAATCGGGTAACATCCCACTTTTTTCAGGCCATTTCGCCTGCACTTCATAGAGACCTTATAGAGACCTTATGGAGACCTTATAGAGACCTTATACAGACCATCATTCTGGATTCCTTCCTGTTTCCTCCTACGTCCTCTCAAAATAAATTGGCTGGGTTCCTGAGCACGTCAGCGCCCCTAAGAACCTGGGTACGTCACGCATTCAAGGCGTAGCCCAGGGAACCTTACGTAGCCTCCGTGAGGCGAGGAGCGGTATTAGGGCTTATTCTAAAACATGGTTCGGGGCACGTCGTCAACGTGTGAAACACGGTGCGCTTCCAAAGGGAAGCCATCCAAAAGTTGCCTTTGAAGCCCCGACTAGAGTATCTTCAAATTTCTCCATAACAGATGCTGTAGACCGGCAACTTGTGCCGGGAACTCCTTTTGCGAGTGTTGCAGATCAATCCAGAGTCAGGACATAAGGTCTTTGTCCCGCTTTTCGGCTGATTTTTGCGCGATTAAGACCCACAAATAAACACATTTCATACCTTGCCATTGCGGAGAAGTCTGGCCACCTTGTCGTGAAAAGCAACCAACCTAAAACCACGATGAATGGAACGGGAGTCTGAAAAGGAAGTGATCCTGAACAAACAAGGGCCAATAGTCGTCATTGAAGACGACGCTGACGATCAGGAGATCTTAACCGACATATTCTATCAACTGAATTATCAGAACAAGATATTGTTTTTCAACGACGGTGAATCCGCGCTAAGTTATATTGAAAAGGGAGAAGAGTTACCATTCCTCATCCTGTCGGATATCAATATGCCACGGCTCAATGGATTTGCACTCCGCGACAAATTGAAGACGGATGCGAAACTGAGCAACAAGTGCATACCTTATCTGTTCTTTTCGACTGCCGTGAATCAACGACATGTGATTGATGCCTACAGCCAGTCTGTTCAGGGTTTTTTTGTTAAAGGATCGTCGATGGCGGAGTTGAAAGAAACCATCAGTATCATCATCGAGTACTGGCGGCGATGTGCTGCTCCCAATGATTTCTCAGCCTAGATGACAAATGTCAGGTTATGGTTTTCCTCTGTTACCACAACTTCTACGAAGGAATTTAGTAACTTGGTTGAAATGCAAATTATTAACGTTGATGATGATGAGGACGACCGGGGCATGTTCTGCATGGCGGTCAAACGAATCGACCCTGAAATCCAGTGTATTCAAATGGAGAGCGCGGAAGACGCGGTCGACCTGTTGAAGCGCAACGAGCTACTCCCGGATTTACTGTTCATTGATATTAACATGCCAAGAATGAATGGATACGAATGTGTCCGGGAAATCTATCAGTATCCGAATCTGAAAAATACGCTGATCGTGATGTTCAGTTCGACATTCAATCCCAGGGATCAGGCGGAGTTTGATATTCTGGGAGTTAAGTATTTGCTGAAGACCAGCAATCTGAAGAAACTTGTGGAATCGATTGATGGCCTTATCGCGCTTACCCTCGCGGAAGGTAAACAGAAAATGTAGCTCCTTTGTTTTCTTTGCCCTCGGCAACGATTTTCCCACCGTGATCTTCGACAATTTTCTTGCACAAGGGCAGGCCCATCCCGGTACCTTCGTCCTCCCTTTTAACATGAAGTCTTTGGAATAGCGAGAATATTTTTGATATATATTTCTGATCAAATCCTATCCCATTATCGCTTACCTGGATACAAACATAATTTTTGTCTTTATTGAGTCCGAACTTTTCGTATTGAGATGATCTGATGTTTTCGACTTTGACACTTATTACAGGAGTACCCCGATTAAATTTTAATGAATTGCCAATGAGATTACTAAAAAGCAAATTCATCTGATCTGCGTCAGCGATAATCGAAGGCAATTGGCCCACTGTTATTTCGGCGCGTTTTTCCTTAACGACGGTTTCGTGGCCTTTAATAACCTCCTTCAAGGTATTGTTAAGATCTATCCTGCTGAGGTTTTTAGCCTTGTTCTGAATGATCCATGAATACTTCAGTAAATCTCTCAACAGAACTGACATTCTGGATGCGGTACTGTTTATCTTGGTGATATTCGCCCTGACATATGGATCACTCAATTCGTAATCTGTCAGGTAATTGGCAAAGGTTTGAATTTTGCGCAGAGGTTCCTGGAGGTCGTGGCCTGAAATGAAAATGAATTGTTCCAATTGCTCATTCGCCTGTTTCAATTCGCGGTTTGATTTGATCAGATCACCGATATTTTGGAAAGCCAGCAAAATCAGGGTTTCCTTCACGTTGTCTCCTCTTAACAGTCTGTACGCATTCACGATAAAGGTCATGTCGCCCAGCTTCGGGAAGAAGTGTTC
>JAEZEH010000172.1 GCA_023417785.1 Bacteroidota bacterium | reverse complement strand
TTGAACACCTGTTCAATAGTAAGTCCGGTCTTGCGAAGCGCCTTGAGCAGTTCCTGCGTATATAGTCCGTTGCGCCCCTGTCCGTCGGAAGCCACTGAACCGGGAGCGGTAGCATAAGCAATGAATGATCCTCTGGCCCTGCGCATTTCGCCCAGACCCTGGTTCACAGACCTGGTGGTGGCCGGAAACGGATTGTTTCGGCACGCATCAAGAATAATAATATTCATCCGTGAGTTGGTGTTTTCCATATTGGCCAGCACCATACGTTGTACCGGAAAGCACATTCTGACGATGTCATCTTCGAACTTCACATTCGCGTCGACAGGCACAAGATAATTTTCGTCCTGGAACTGAACACCATGACCTGCATAATAGAATAATCCTACCGTCTGATCTTTCGGACCATTGGTAAGGCGTTCCTGAAATTTGCGCATGGCTTCCCGAATCTGGATGTACGTGGCATTCGTAAGGAGTTGTACATCAAAATTCGACTTGCGCAACTCCGTAGCTACGTCAGTGGCATCGTTAACCGGGTTTTTCAGTGTGCCAATTTCTCTGGAATAATTGCTATTGCCAATGACCAGGGCGTAACGCTTTTCATCCTTGTACACCTCGGCGAGTTTGCTAACCATAGCAACGGATGAGCTTTCTTCACGGACGGACTGCTGAACGGGCTTATCCACCGGTTTGACGGCATTGCCTTCCTTCTTTGCGGTCTCCTTGGGTGCTGTTTGGGGCTGCTGATTATTCTTTACAATCACCTTGGTATCCTTGCCGGGATCCTGGTTTTGCTTTGCGGGAGCTTTCTTCAGGTCAACGGCAGCCACTTCCGTGTTAGCCGGATCGAGACTTTTTGCCCTCTCCAGGTCTTTTTTGGCGGCACCAGTATCTCCACGTCTGGCAAAGAATACCGCGCGATCGGCCAGGATTCTGGCGCTGAGCTTCCGGTTATTTTCACTGAGGCCAAGTGCCTCTTCATAGCTGCCTTCAGCGCTTTGAAATTCACCCAGCAAATCCATACAACGGGCCTTGTACCAATGAATTACCGGTTTGTTGTAGTGATTCAGTTTGAGGCTCTCATCCAGGTCCGCAATTGCATCGCGTGCATTTCCCAGATGGAAGTAAGCCTGCCCGCGATAGTAATAAAGGTCTTCATTCAGGCGTTTATTGTGATCGGGATTCGAAAGGATTTCGGAAAAAAGGTCGGCCACCGCCTGGTATTCACCGGCTTTGAATTTTACCACACCTTCATCGTACAGCTTGTAGTCCTGAGATTGGGAGAGCAATAAGAACGGGCAGAGAAAAAAGGAAAACAGCAGGAAAACCTTTTTCATGGTGGATTATGTCATTGACAAAGATACATATACGGAGAAAATTAATAACTGTTATCTGGAATCTCTAACAAAAAACTAAAAAATGGTAACTTTAAGATTCATTTCAGAATGAGGAAGCTATTTTTTCCAGTTATACTGATTCTCTTCATTTTTCCTTCCTGCAGCAAAAAAACAGGGACTACTATTACCGTTGTAAAACCGAAATATCACCACAGGTTTTACGACCGAAAGAAGGATAAACGCGTCAAGCGAACCAAGACCGTGAAGGTGAGGAACTAGCTGGCTCCGCTGCCGTGCAAGCCCTTGAGGGCCAGGTCAACAGCTTTGCGGTAGAAGTGTTTAAGTGGATTTTGCTGATTCAGATGGGCCACCAGAATTCCACCAAACAGAATTGACGAAATCAGATTGGTAATGTCGCGGGTGGACGATGATTTCGTAATTTCCTTTCTGAAAATCGCTTCCAGTACAAATTTTTCAAGCATCTGATCGAGTGAGAAAATCTCCATCGTTCCGATCGCGTCAATTTCGGGATACAACAGTCTCTTTTCTTCCGGCTTGACCGGAAAAGGCTTGGGCGGGCGTTTTGCGTCAGCCAGATACCCCAGAAGACTTAATACAAAGCCCGGTCTTTCCTCGTATTCGTCGCTGATCTTGTCGAACAGGTAATGGATGCCGCCGATGCCTTCCCTGGGTTTTTGAGCCAGTTCAACGCTTCGGCTGAGGCACCAGATCCGGAGGTAATACATCAGGATGTCCTCCTTTTGCGGGAAGTATTTGAATAACGTGACTTTCGAAATCTTCACCTTGTCGCAAATGTCGTCCACGTATAAGTCATCAAACGATTTCTTTCCAACCAGCTTCAGGGTGTTGTCGAGCACCTGAACTTTCAACCTTGCCGCTTTTTCCTTTCGTAGGCTCATGACGTCCTTTAAACTTTACTTGTGGTGAATTCCTGCCCCCGGTTAACTTTTTCAAACCCGGTTGGAATTAATACTTTTATCCCGACAATACAATCAAGGGAAAGATGAAGCGTTTTTTTCTGCTTTTACTCGTCGGTACACTAGTTACCTGTAAACCACGAACACTCCCCTACCCGGTGAGCAAACCGGTGCTCGCTGATGCCGGGATGGTGGTTAGTGCACATCCCCTGGCGAGTGCTGCCGGTGTAAAGGTCCTCCGGAAAGGTGGGAATGCTGTCGACGCAGCTATCGCCACGCAATTCGCGTTGGCGGTCGTACATCCCGCTGCCGGAAATCTCGGTGGCGGAGGGTTTATGGTTTACCGCCAACACAACGGACAGGTGGCTACGCTGGATTATCGCGAAAGTGCTCCGGGTGCCGCTTCGGTGAATATGTTTCTTGACAAAAACGCAGACGTCGTTCCTGGATTGAGCGAAAGATCGCATCTCGCCAGTGGCTGTCCGGGTACCGTGGCCGGACTTTGGGAATCGCACCAGAAATATGGTTCACTGCCCTGGCAGGACCTGGTATCCCCGGCGATTGAACTTGCCCTCAAGGGCTTTCCTCTGACTTCGAAAGAAGCGCGAGGGCTGAACCGTATTCAAAGGGACTTGCGTGAAAACAATACTGTTCCTCCTACTCACCTTTTACGTGAGCTCTGGCAAAGCGGCGATACCCTGGTTCTTGAAGACCTGGGACACACCCTCGAACGCATCCGCGACCATGGGCGGAACGGATTTTATGAAGGTGTGACGGCCAGTTTGATTGTAGCCGAAATGGAGCGCGGCAATGGCTTGATCACGCACGACGACCTTAAATCATATCAGGCCATCTGGCGGGAGCCGATTTTCGGGACTTATAAGGATTTCAAAATAATCTCCATGGGGCCGCCATCCAGCGGTGGGGTTGCGCTCATGCAGTTGCTCAAAAGCATAGAACCATTTCCGGTCAAAGCCTGGGGACACAATAGTGTACAAACGATTCACTTGTTTACGGAAGCTCAGCGGCGGGTCTATGCAGATCGGGCTGCTCACCTGGGTGACCCCGACTTTTATGGCGTACCGGTTGACAAGCTTGTTGATCCATCTTACGTAAAAGACCGTATGTCCTCATTTAACCCTGTTCGTGCCACGCCGAGCTCGGAAATTAAGGCGGGTGCGATACCAGGTCACGAATCTGACCAGACCACTCACCTTTCAGTGGTCGATGCCCGGGGAAACGCAGTGGCAGTTACCACGACGCTGAATGATAGTTACGGAAGCAAGATCGTGGTGAGCGGAGCCGGCTTTTTACTTAATAATGAGATGGACGATTTCTCCCTAAAACCCGGGCATCCGAATATGTATGGTGCGATCGGTGGAGAGGCAAACAAAATCGAACCCCGGAAAAGAATGCTCAGTTCAATGACGCCGACTATCGTCGAAAGGAATGGAAAATTGTTTATGGTGGTCGGAACACCCGGAGGTACTACTATTATCACATCAGTTTTTCAAACCATTTTGAATGTTCTTGAACATGGCATGAATATGCAGGAAGCAGTCAGTGCACGGCGGATACACTCGCAGTGGCTTCCTGACGAAGTTGTTGCGGAGGAATACGCCCTGGACGAAAATACAATTAGTGAACTTGAAAGGATCGGCCACAAGCTTGTGATCTGGGAAAATTTCGGTCGGGTTGATGCAATACTGGTTCGTCCGGACGGAAAGCTTGAAGGCGGAGCCGATCCACGTGGTGACGACGCGGCTATGGGATATTAGTTTGACGAGAAATCGGAATGGACTGTAGTATTGTCGTGGTTCGGGATCTCGATTTGAAAAGCTGTACCAATTCCGAATTCGGAAGAAGTGGAAATGCGTCCGCCGAGCTTTTCAACGGTCTCTTTTACGATATATAGTCCAAGTCCCGCACCTTCGCTCTTTTCCGTTGCCCGGAAAAACATATCGAATATCTTATCGACCAGTTCGCTGTTTATGCCGATGCCGTTGTCGGAAAACTCGAGTGTTAGCAATTCTTCGGTTACACGGGCCTTCACATTTACGTACTGGTGGGCCTTATTTGTATCGCGATATTTGATGGCATTTGAAATCAGATTGTTCAACACCACACCCAATCGGTTCGGGTCGGAGTATAAAGGCGCTTCCTCTTCGAGCTCTATGATTTTTTCAATTTGTTCGCTGCCGTCATGGTATTTCAACCTTTCAAAGCTTTCTTCAAGGACTTTGCCAAGGTCAACTTTTTCTATGCGGATCGCTGATCGGGCATTTCGTGAATAATCAAGTATCTCCTTTAGCGTGTCATCGAGTTTGTTTATACTATGCTCCATCATGCTGAAGTAGCTTAGCAGAACATGCGTATCTTTTTCAGCGCGTTCCACTTCGATATATGCGAGTCGCAACAAGCCGAGAACCGACATGAGCGGCGCACGCAGGTTATGTGAAACGCTATACACGAAACTATCCAGTTCCTGATTGATCTTTACTAATTCTTCATTCCGTTTCCGAAGTGTAAATTCCGCGGACTTGCGTTTCAACTCAATGTTTCGCTGACGAAGTGCGTTAACAATGGCTGAAGGCAAACGTACAAGGTTTGACTTCAATACATAGTCATCCGCACCCTGCTTTAGACAACTAACTGCAAACTCTTCTGAAACAGTTCCCGTCACCAGTATAAACGGTATATTGAGTGAACTCTTGCGGCAAATCGTGAGCGCTTCAACCGAATTGAATTGCGGCAGTGCATGATCCGACAAGATAACGTCCGGATTGAACTGGTCTAACGCCTTGATATAGTCTTCGCGGGTGTCGGCATAGCAGCTGATGAATTTAATGCTTTCTTTGCGCAGAACGTGTTCGATTAACCCGATGTCTTCCGGCACGTCTTCAAGCATTAAAATTCTCAAATCTCTATCCATATCCGGTCATTCACATTTAAGTTACCGTGGTGCTGCTGGAAGCCCGTTTCACCTCGCTTTAGCAATTATCAACTCTCCAGGGATTAGCATGTCAGCGTCCAGGCCCTGGTTTATACGCTTTGCCGATGATGCGTTGCCCGGTGAAGGAGGCCAAAACGACGACCGGGAGTATGTTCCGGTAAGGGTTCATTTTTAGTTCGTGAAGGACCTGTCCCTCCCCGCTGCGCACCCTGTCTTCCAGGAAGGGATTCTTGGGTCATGGACGTCATTGCTGGAATTAAGTAAAATTTTATGCCTCCCTGCCGTCCCGGCCGCGCCCAACGGTTTACACCGTCTGAATAGCGTCTTTGCCAGGTAGTGAAAAATAGAATGAAGCTCCCTGATCGACTTTTGCCTCGGCCCACACCCTGCCACCATGTCGAGAGATTATCCGGTGTACAATAGCCAGACCGACACCAGTTCCTTCAAATTCGTTTTGCCGGTGGAGGCGCTGAAATACACCGAAAAGTTTCCCTGCATATTGCATGTCGAATCCAGTGCCGTTGTCTTTGATGGTGAAGACCACTTCGTCGTGGTCCTGGTGGGATTTGATTTCCAAGCGCGCCTCGCCGCGCTTCCGGGTGTATTTGAAAGCGTTCGAAACAAGATTAACCCACACTTGTCGGAGCAAATTTGGATCGCCGAAACTATCATGGAGCGGGCTTACGGATATATCAATGGTTCGCCCAGGGTCTTGTGCCGACATCTCCGTGATGACAGCATGCACGAGTGATTCGGTATTGATCACCGTTTTGGTGATTTCTTTCCTACCGACGCGTGAAAAATCAAGCAGATCGTCAATGAGCTTCGCCATACGACGTGCGTTATTAACCACCACATTCAGCACGCGTCTTCCCTCATCGTCAAGCTTCGACGCATAGTCTTCGATTAAAATCTGCGTGTAGCCGTCGATTGACCTCAAGGGTGCGCGAAGGTCGTGAGAAACGGAATACGAGAATGACTCCAGCTCATTGTTGAGCTGTTCGATGCGTTGCAGCGCCTTTTTTTGCTCTGTAAAGTCAATCACAGTCGATCTGCTTTTGCAATAATTTCCGTCCTTGTCAAACATGGCTGTACTGTTAACCAAAATAAAAAATGTACTTCCATCCTTTCTGACAACGGCAAACCCTTCGTCACGACTTACCCCTTGTTTTTTGAATTGTTCAAAACTATCGTTAAACTTTTTGGCGCTCTCGGGAGTAAGCAAATCTCCGAAAGTCAGCTTGTTTATCACCTCCCCGCGTGCGTACTTCAGCCAGTCAAGCCAGGTATTGTTTATCTCAATGATCACCCCATTCTCGTTAAGGGAGTGGTAGCCACATGGCGCGTTGTTATAGATATCCTGGATTTCTTCCGCCGCAGCGCGCAGTGAAACCTCAGCGCGGTTCCGCGCCGCAAGGTTGATGTAAATAAGATAGAAAAGCACAACCAGTATCAGACCGGTGGCGAAAAGAAGTCCAACGAAATAACTGTTCGTGACTGCAGCCTTCTCACGGATCAATCGGGTCCTCTTTTCGACCAGACGATTCTCCTCGGCCTGAATCTCATTTATCGTCTTTCGAATGTTATCGGTCAGGCGTTTACCGGTTATTGAACCATCAATGATTCGCGCTGCCTCGTATCCCTCGAGGCGGCGGGCTTCCACAGCTTCGTCGGTAAACTTTATTTTTTGTCTTACCATCTTCTCAAGCTCGGCAATGCGTCTGGTCTGCGCAGGGTTATCCCGGGTAATCTCCCACAGGCTTTGCGTGTGGGACAAGAGTTGTTCAGATGCCTTTACCGCCGGTTCAAGAAATTCCTCAATGCCCGTAAGCCCATAGCCTCTTTGTCCGGCTTCGAGATCAATGGTGAGTGAAAGGATTTCCTCGGAGTGGTAAAGTATGGTGTTGGCGTGTGATATCCAACGCTCGGTATTCGATCTGATCTTATTGTTATTGTAGGAGGTTATTGCAAGCCATGCAATAATGGCAATGGTAACTATGAACCCAACCCAGATTACCTTTTGAAAGTAAGACCCCATACGACACGGTTTAATGCAAACGCCTTCAACGCCTCAGCATTCAAAGCGCCTGACATAAACATAGAGAATTGAAGTCAATTTAAAAATCTGTATTGTGTTGGTGCGCAGCTGCCGACCGCCGACGTTACACGCTTAAGAAGCTAGTTTTTCTTGATGGTGAATTCCACCCGCCGATTGAGTCGCCGGGTATCCTCCGTTGTATTGCTGGCGATGGGTTTGCTTCCACCGTAACCCTTGCCGGAGATTCTCTTCTTGTCAATGCCCTTGGAAATCAGATACTCCTTAACTGCATCAACGCGGCCCTGCGAAAGTTTGACATTTTGAAAAGGAACTCCCCGGTTATCGGTATGACCTGACAATTCAATTTGTACAGAAGGGTTCGCCTTCAAGAACGAAACCACGAGATCGAGTTCCGCATGAGATTCCGGAAGCAGGGAGGTTTTACTTTGTTCAAAAAGCACGTCTCTCAGATTGACCGTAGTACCCACCTCAATAGGCTGAAGTTGAAAATTCATTTCGAGGTCGTTCATCTCGAAACTCTGGATGTCCAGTTTTTCCAGGACACTGATGTAACCTGCGGCTTCGATTTTCAGGTGATACTGATTCAGCGAAGTGATATCAACGGAGTACCCTTCTCTTGATGTACGTACCACCGAAGGTGCAGTCTTTGATTCCTGCGGTTCGAACGTAATTACTGCCGGGATCAGCTCGCCGGTTTGTGCATTAGTTACCTTACCGTAAACCTGCACCGCATGTCGGGTGACGGGCTCTGGTTTCTCCTCTTCAATCACCGGTTTGTTTTCTTCAATTACAGGCGTTACCACTTCTTCCTTGCGCGCCATGATCGTGCTATCTATTGGAAGAGGTGTTTCAGGAGTATACATTCTGATATCACCATAGCCGTCACTGTTTTTCGTGCTGGTAAAAACGGAAAATCCCAGGGTCGCGTATTCGCGATAAAACAGGTCGCGGCCCTCGGTGTTAATGCCTGACAGGTTCTCCGGCTCACTCCAGTTGGTCCAGCTGTCATCGAGGCGGGACGCCGAAAAAATATCAAAACTTCCGCGGCCTTTGCGCCCATTAGTTGAGAAATACAGCGTTTTGCCGTCGTGACTAAGCGACGGGGAAATTTCCTGAAACTGAGTATTGATTTTATTGCCAAGGTTCTTTGGTGCTGACCATTTGCCATCGGGTCCGCGTTCACAGATAAACAAATCTTCGACCCCATAGGAACCGTACGTTTCGGCCGAAAAGACAAAAAGCGATTTATCAGGGCTCAGATAACCCGATATCATACTAGATTTATTCTGAAAGTAGGGAATAGCGATATTTTCAGGTACCGACCATTGATCAGCGCGGCGACGCGACATGGAAATCCCTTGTGTACGGGCTGGCGATCCTGTCGGGTCATAGTGCGTTAGCAAAAACATTTCGGATCCGTCGCCCGAGATGCCAGCTACACCATTGAACGAACTGTTGTTCAGCAGGCGCCCTCCGTGAATCGGTTCCGACCATTGATTATCAGCGGTTAGCGTACAAAACCAAATATCGCCGGGGTCTTTTTTTCCGCCAATGTTTTCCGGGTGGTTGGCTACCGTGAAAAATATTGTCTTCCCATCCGGGGAAATGACGGGATTGAGTTCATCATATTCAGAGTTGAATTGCGAAAAAGGAGATTTGTTCAAAGGCTGGGCTGTCAGGCTAAGCGCGAAAAACAGGAGGGTAATCGAAAACATCACTTTCATACATCTTTACAAATGCAAATATATTTCTCTATCCGGTAAGTTTCTTATTTTCTTTCTTTGAAATTCGGCTCACCCACGGATTGTCTTTCAGCCAGAACCGCCACGGCAGTGCCGCATCTTCTCCGGCATAATCAATGCCAATTCTTGGACCGCTGGCAATCTTGCCTTGCGCTGGTTTCCCCGGACGGTCATCAATCCAAATCTCATCACTCAGGAGCGATTTTCCATTAAATTTTCTGTCAATGCCTAAGGCCCTGGTCAACTTGCCGGGACCAGAGGTGAGTTGTAAGCCCGCACCGCGACGAATGCGCATTTCTTCCATCCCGTGCGTTGGTTCGAGCGCGCGCACCAGAACGGCTTCCGGAATGTCGGATACATTGGTTACCACATTGAAAAGGTAATGGATACCATAGCAAAGGTAGACATAGGAGAATCCGCCCTCCTCAAACATGATCGCGTTGCGGCCGGTCTTCCGTTTTTGGAAAGCGTGACACCCCCGCTCCGTCCAGGAATACGCCTCCGTTTCCACAATAATCCCGCCTGTGGTAATACCGTCTATCTGAGTGAAGAGGCTTTTTCCAAGCAGGTCCCGTGCAATCTTCACGACATCTGTCCGCCTGTAAAAGCTTTTCGTTAACGTCATGTCGTACTGGTTTCTGAGATAAAAGAATCTTTATATTTACCGCCGCTTTGAACAACAAAAAACATAAACAAACCCTAATATGAAAAAATCGATTCTCTTTTGTGTGTTACTTCTGATCGGAACGCTGGCCGAAGCGCAGATCCAGACCCCGGCCGCGAGTGCGCCGGCATCTGTGTCCACACAGGTCGGGCTTACTGATATCAAGGTTGACTACTTCAGACCCCGGGCAAAAGGCCGGAAGATATTCGGCACCGAGGCCGCCGTGCTTGTCCCTTACGGAAAGATCTGGAGAACAGGTGCCAATAGTGGAACGAAGATTTCTTTTTCCGATGATGTCACCATCGAGGGTAAATCTGTTCCAAAGGGTGAATACCTGATTTTCACATGGCCAGGTGCGACTGAATGGACCATTTCGTTGTACAAAGACCTGACCCTCGGGGGAAATACCGGCGGGTATAAGGAAGAAAATGAAGTGGCCAAATTCAAAGTTAAGCCTGAAAAACTCACCGAAAAACTGGAGATGTTCACAATAAACATAACCGACATCGCTCCCGACAACACCAGCGCGAAAATTCAGCTGGCCTGGGAAAATACATCGGTGAAATTTGGTGTAGGGGTATCGTTTGATGAAAAGGTGATGAAATCTATCGAGTCGAACACTAAAGTAAACCCCGGTAATTATTTTCAGGCTGCCGTTTATTATCTCGAAACCGGCAAAGATCTGAAGAAAGCTTTGGAATGGATCAATATTGCCGCCGAAGCTAACCCAAACGCATTCTGGATTACCCATCAGAAAGCCAAAATACAAAAGGCCCTTGGCGACAAGGCCGGTGCTAAAGCCACTGCCACCGCTTCGCTCGAAAGCGCCAAAAGCCAGGGTAACCGTGACTATCAGATGATGAACGAAGATCTGATCAAGTCGCTGAACTAAACCTGATAATCCATCAATAGAAAAGCCATCCCCCCGATGGCTTTTCTGTTTTTATCCAACATCTTTGTTTAAGAATCGAACGCCATGAGCCGTATACAAGTCTGGAAACAGTCCTTCGCAGACAGCAGCAGATCATTTGAGGGTTCCTTCGCAGGTCTCAGTTCAGGTGAGCTAAACTGGACGCCTCAGGAATCGGCGTGGAGTGTCGGTCAAATAATCGATCACCTGATCCGCATTAACGAATCATACTATCCCGTACTGGATCAATTGAAAGGTGGCCGGAATCCGGTGCCGTGGATTGCAAAGATAAACTTCGTCCCACCCTATTTTGGCAAATTCATTTTGAGGAGTGTTGAACCGGAACGAAGGAAAAAGATGACAACTTTTCCTCTGTGGGAGCCCACTTCAAGTGCTGTTGGCGTCGATGTCGTTGAGCGCTTCGCGGCGCATCACCAGACTCTTGTTGAAAAGCTGGATACGCATCAGGATTTGTTTGGGAAGGGAACCATCATTTCGTCTCCTGCCAACCGTTACGTCGTTTATCCTCTGGATACTGCGATAGAAATAATGATCCAGCATGAAAAGCGTCATTACAATCAGGCATTGGAAGTAATGGCGCTTCAAAAGGGAACGCAGTATTGAAAGCAACGTTCGGGCTTCCGGGACTTCATACTACTACAGAAAGGCATGCACAAAAAAAAGGTCTCCCGGATTGCAGGAGACCTGAGCGTGGGGGTAGATCTTACTTCAGGTGTTGATAATAGAGCCGCCATTCGGATGAAGGACCTGTCAGGTAAGGAAAGCGCCTTCACGTGAAGCGAGAAATACGTAACACGTCGCGATCTCAACAGGCTGTGCAGGCCGCCCCATAGGAATATCCTGGCCGAACTCTTCGACTTTTTCGTCGTCGAAAGAAGCAACAATTAACGGAGTCCATACTGGCCCGGGTGCCACGGCATTAACACGAATTCCTTTCTTAGCCAGGGATTGAGACAAACTCCGGGTAAACGACACGATTGCCCCCTTTGTAGACGAGTAATCCATCAGGGTCTCATTCCCTTTGTATGCGTTCACCGAAGCAGTGTTGATGATCACATTACCTTCCTTCAGGTGGGGAATAACAAATCGCGCCATGTGGAAGTATGAAAAGATGTTCACCTTAAAAGTGTATTCGAGCTGTTCAGCCGAAATGTCCTCCAGGTTTTCCTGTTCATATTGCACGGCTGCATTGTTGACGAGGATATCGATCCGTTTAAACTTCTCCAATGTCTGGTCAACGGCGTGCTTACAATTGGCTTCCTGAGAAATATCGGTTGAAATCAGCAAGGGTTCCCTGCCGTACTTGCGGATATCAGCTGCAGTTTGTTTCGCGTCTTCATGTTCATCGAGATAAACCACGACGACATCGGCACCTTCTTTTGCGAACAGGACAGCCACTGCCCTGCCGATACCGCTGTCGCCGCCGGTGATCAACGCCACCTTGCCTTCAAGCCGGCCATAACCAGGTTCTTCGGTGTCATAGATCGGCCTGGGCCTCATCTCCTTTTCGATCCCCGGCTGACGTTCCTGGTGCTGCGGTGGTATGCTTTCCGGCATTTTAGTTTTTCCTGCCATAAATATGTGAGTTTCGTTTTATGTGATTCAAACTTAATAACGCATCAGCGCGGCAATCTGCGCCCCCGACGGCATGTCTTCCGGACTTAGAAAGTGTACGTCGCCGCCATTTAGGATTGTTTTGATGACTGCTCTGTCTACCAGACATTCGTCGCCGTCCTGTTTGCTTTCATGGATCTCGAGCTTGTTTTCCATTTCGTCAAACGTGCCCCAGATGTGTGAACCCTTGACGAGGAAAAGATGCCAGATCCTGCCATAGTGGGCCGCAGGGATTACTTCTTCCGGAACGGTTGACGTAAGGGCGGTTGCCGATTGATTGCCATAATTATCTAGAGCTTTCTTCGTCCGTTCACGGAAGTGGGGTTCCATTACCTTGCGTGCCTTCTCATACAATGCAGTCGTATCCTCATATTCCTGGTTACCCGTGATGACTTCATCCCAGATATGGTTGTAATCGGAAACGGATTTGTAGATGGGAAGCAGATATTCAACTCCGGCAAGAAGCAATGGGACGTTTTCTTTATTCAGCACCTCGTCCCACAACGTATCGTCTACCTCTTCGAGATACAAAGCAATGTGTTCTTTCTCATCAGGCTTGCCCGCACCATGGCCATGAAAAGCTGCGCCCTGACCGCTCAAACCACTTTCGGAGCGAAAAAGCTTTTGGTCGTCTTTTTCCTCAAAGTGTACGACATCATCTACACCGTTAGGGAGCTCATCAAGTTCAATATGCTTCATTCCGAAAGCATCAGCCCGATAGAACTTCACCTGCTTTTTACTAATCGTCAGGAGGTAGAAATACTCCTTAATGGTCATAGCGTTCACGAGCGGATTAAGCAGGAATGAACTGTTGACCAAGATTTCTTCCTGCGGTGTATCCGGCATCTTCACATACTTGAACATCTCTTCCGTCATGAATACTGCGAGACCTTGTTCCTGGTATCGCCAGAACGAATCATTGCGAAGCAGATCATACCCCGGCTCTAGGATCTTCTGGATGCGGGTCTGCTCGATGCCTCTTTCCTTCAGCTGATTACCAACACTCTGAAGCGCATTTTTGAATCTCAGGTTGTCCTGCATCTCATTCACCTGCACACCGGAGCGATGCGTTGGAAGATAAATTGATACACAGAATTCCTGCTTTTGGCTGACAAGCTGTTCAAATATTTCCCGGGTGAGTACACCAGGAAGCTCTTCCGGCACCGCGGGCGAACGGTCATCCTTGAAGGTTTCCGTCTTCGCCTTTTGGCTTTGCTTATTATCGTTTCTCTGCTCTCTTCTGTCTTCACCTTTATTGACATTTCGGTTTGGGTGTCTTAACCGAACATTTGCAGGCATCTCGTCCGCACCGTCGGTATACTTATCCGCCATGTCGAGGTATTGTTCTTCGGATCCGGTCATTGCCGGCTTCAGGCCGACACCTTCTTCTTTTCCTGAACCGGACGGTTTCCCTTTCGGGGGATGATATTTTCCTTCTCTGTCTTTTCCCATATGCGTAAAGGTTTTATTCAGCAAATGAAAAAAGGATACCAGTGCACGTCATGGCAGGTAGCCATATCGTTGGCACGCGACTGTCTGTAGCGGAAGCTTTACTTTAGAATTGAATCAGCGGTCGACAATCCACTTACTGTAATTGAGCGAAGGTGTCACCCTGACTGAGGTCGCCGGATTCATAGCCTTTCTTGAACCAGTACATGCGTTGTTCAGAGGTTCCGTGTGTAAATGCGTCAGGGACGACGAATCCCTGCGACTGCATTTGGAGGCGGTCGTCACCAATTGCGTTCGCCGCCTGCAAGGCTTCCTCAATGTCGCCATCTTCCAGGATCTGGTTCATGCGGTCGGCATGGTGAGCCCACACCCCGGCGAAAAAGTCGGCCTGAAGTTCAAGTTGCACACTCAGCTCGTTGGCTCGTTTTTCGCTCACGCGTTGTTTTGCCTGTTGTACTTCGCCGGAGATGCCCAGCAGATTCTGAACATGGTGTCCTACTTCATGCGCAATGACATAAGCCATGGCAAAATCACCCGGCGCCCCGAAACGTTGGTGAAGCTGGTCATAAAAGGAAAGATCTATGTATACTTTTGAATCCAGGGGGCAATAAAACGGTCCGGTGGCTGAAGTTGCATGACCGCAACCTGACTGGTCGCTTCCTGTGAAAAGGACGAGACTGGGTTCCTGATATGTGCCGCCCTGTTCGGCAAAGAGCTTATGCCAGACGTCTTCGGTATCTTTTAACACAACGGAGACGAACTGGGCCCGTTCATCGTCAACTTCCGAACTTTCCTGTTGATACGCCCGCGGACTTTGATTCAGGTAGTCTAATGGGTTCTGCCCCATGAGTAGTCCGAGAATGAGGATGATTACCCCTCCGATTCCTCCGCCTACCGCGAGTCCGCCCATCCCCCGGCGGTCCTGCACGTTACGGCTACCCTGTCTGCCTGCCCATCGCATGTGTGTGTGATTTGTGTAAGTTTACATATCATAAAAAATTGTTATACCAAGGTTAAACAGGACGCAACCTATCATCTTCTTGTCGAAAAGAGACACTTGCTTCCTCAACCCGGACTTTTGTTGTGGAAAGGTTGATACGTTACTTACCGAGGTTCGTTCTTGGGGCGAACATAGAAAAGACCAATGAAAGAGCCATCACACAAAGGCACCCAATGATATTGAAGAGCAGGAAAGCGACATCGGTCGCGAAGTAACAATACAATACGATTCCTTCAGAAATCAGTGCGGCCCAGAAAACAGCGGAGCCCCCTACCCGTTTCACATAGAATGCAGTGAGAAAAATGCCGAGGATGGTTCCATAAAACAACGACCCCACAATATTTACAAACTGAATCAGGTTCTCGGCAAAACTTGCAAGCATGGCAAACACCATCGCGACCAATGCCCACCCGACTGTAAACACCCGCGACATTTTGAGGTAGTGTTCCGGCGGTGCTTCCTGGCGTACGGAGCGTTTATATACGTCGACTGATGTCGTTGAAGCAAGTGCATTCAGCTCACCCGCCATCGAAGCCATAGCTGCAGAAAACATTACGGCAAGTATAAGACCGACGATCCCATGTGGAAGATGGTTGAGCACAAAATTCAGAAAGATATAATCGCGGTCCTGTGTTTTCGCACCCGGCAGGGCTGAACTGATAGTCCCCCGAACCGAATCCCGAAGCACACGTTCCGTCTTTTCAAGGTCTATAAGTCTGGTGCGCACCGCTTGAATCTCAGTTTCATTTTCATCCTGAATAGCCACTACAAGCTGGTCAACATCCATCCTCTTTTGATTGTACAACTGGTCATACGCTCCATGCAGCGAATCGAGGGTTCCGGCATGGCCCGCCGCATATGCGCGATCCAATAAAACCTGATTGTGAAATACGGGGGGTTGATTGAAAAGGTAAAACACAAAAACCATCACCCCGATGAACAGGATAATGAACTGCATCGGAATCTTCAGCAGACCGTTGAACATGAGGCCGAGCCGGCTTTCCGTAACCGAGCTTCCCCCCAGGTAGCGCGCCACCTGCGACTGATCAGTTCCAAAATAAGATAAGAATAAAAATGTACCGGCGATGAGGCCCGACCAGATGTTGTAGCGTTCACTCAGATCAAACTCGAGGTTGACCAGGTTAAGCCTGCCAAGATTTCCGGCTATATCAACGGCGTTTCCGAATGAAACGGTTTCGGGGAGCATAGTGTATGCAAGGATCCCTGCGAGGATCATTCCACTCATTATTACGGTCATCTGCTGCCGTTGCGTCAGACTTACTGCCTTGGTTCCGCCTGAAGTCACATAAATTATTACAAGTGTTCCGATGAGAACAGTAGTCACATAGTTGGGCCAGTGAAGAATTGTTGAGAGCACCAGCGATGGTGCAAACAAGGTGATACCGGCAGACAGTCCGCGAAGGATCAGAAACAAACCTGCAGCCAGCGTGCGTGTCTTCAGATCGAAACGGGATTCAAGGAACTCGTAGGCAGTGAACACCTTTAGCCGGTAATAGATCGGAACCATGGTCACCGAAATTATTACCATCGCGAGGGGAAGACCAAAGTAAAACTGCAGGAAACGCATGCCGTCTTCAATTGCCTGACCAGGTGTGCTGAGAAATGTGATGGCACTGGCCTGAGTGGCCATGATCGACACCCCCATCATCCACCACTTCATCGTGTTATCTCCTTTCAGATAGCCTTCAATGGTTGTGGTCTTCTTGGTACGGAATGTTCCGTAAAGTACAATAAACAAAATAGTAGAAAGGAGAACTACCCAGTCGAGATAATTCATAGGTAGCTATAGGTTAACCAGGTGTAGAGAAGCACCTGAATGAACAGCACGACAAGCAGAAATGCGTACCACTTATTCCAGGTTCCGAACAGTGGAATTCTTTTTTGTTCCTCATCTGGTTCCATCCCTGAATTCAGCTTTTTTTCTTTTTCTTTTTTTGCGTTTCCACCGGTAAATCGACCTCAGGCGATTTGTCTTTTCCGAGTGAAACGATGTTGTCGAATAACTTGTATGCTCCGGCTACACCTTCGGGCAATTGCCGGAAGAATGATAAACCGGTATAAACATAATGTCCTTTACCGTATTTCGCTATTAGTAATGAACCTTCTTTCGCATTCTCACCCTTGTCGTGCATGGAGAGGATAGGTTCAAAAGCGGGGTCCCATTTCCCGGGAAAGTATAAACCGCGCTCCTGGATCCAGTTGTCAAAGTCCTGTTCGGAAATTTTATTGGGAACGTTCAGGACCTTGTGATCAGGTTTGAGGATGGTCACCTCAGCATCTTCCTGCGACACCCGATCGCGGGAAATCTGAAGCGGGTAAGGTGTGTACTGATCGGTTCCCATATCAAAGCTCGTATTATATTGAACGATCAGCGTCCCGCCGTTCTTTACGAAGTCGAGCAAATGCGGCATCAGGAAACGGATTCTATCATTCGTATTCAAGGCCCGGATACCGAGGACCACTGCATCCAGCCTGCGAAGGTTATCGGGAGTAACCTGGTCGTTCGACAATTCAACTACGTTGTATCCCATGTTCCTTAGTGCTGCCGGAACATCGTCACCGGCGCCTTTGATGTAACCGACTGAGCCGCCGGAGCTGTTCAGATCTACCCTAACCACACGCGCCTCCGCCGTTGGCAGAAGGGTCTGGATTGGAATGTGGTCATAACTTATGACGTCGACGGATTGATCATACGTTCTGCCACCAAGGGTTAACTGTGCTTTTACCGCGGACGTAACTTCCTTTGCAGAGGGATAGACATTGAACGAATGGGTCTGCTCCTCTCCTGTTCTTGTCAGAGAAACATCAATAGTCTCGGGCACGCTTCGCCACCCCTGGGGCATCTGCAATGCGAGTTTACCTGAAACCGCATTACGACTCCCTGACTTAACCGTAAGCCGAATGGTTTGTGGCTGATCATCACGAAAAATCATCACCTTTTCATTCAGATTGATGAAGACCGGCGGAACGATTTCAAATGGTCGCGACAACTCACCCTTAACCGGGTCTGTCCATTTGTACAAAAGAGGCTGCGCTACCAAAACCGTTTCCTTTCCGAGTTGAACGGAGAACATCGCTGACAAAGATGGATCGTTTTCCGGCTTTCCGATGTCGTCGAAATTTTCAACGGTAAACAACCCGGTTCGATGAGGCTCCTTCAACCAGTATGGATCTGAATAGTTAAGATTTGCGTCAAGTATCTTAGATGATTGAAACACAACAGGAATATCGTTTCGAAGAGAGATCGAAGTCGTTGAATCGAAATCCGTTCCTGGAATTGAAATCCGTGTAATAGCAACGTCTGCACCGCTGCGGTTCACCAATTCAAAACTAAGGCGTACCTGCTCTCCCGGGGCAACCCAATACTGGTCAGTAGTGACCTCCAGAAAAAGGCCCGCGCAATCCCGTATAATTTCTTCAACCTCGGCCAGCTTCCTGTCGCGCCACACCGACGGCGGGAGTCTGCGGATTTCGGTACGAAGTTCAACCAACACCGGAATACTCGCCGCGGGTATTTCAACATCGAACTGGTCAATGGCCTTCTTCACGAGTCGCTGCACGGCTTCACTACCCTTGATTCTGCTCCAGCTGAGGTTTATCCCGTCGAAGATGTCTTTTGTGGCCTCTTCACCGAGTTGATGTTCAAGAAACTCGAGTTGTTTACCCCGGGTACCGCGACTCCCAAACCCCTGGCTTTTATGCTGGCTGCGGCTTATAGACGCGATTTCCGAAAAGGACTGTCCCAGGAGCGGGCTGTAAGCGCCAACGTTAAGTGCTACAACACCCGGAGTGTCTTCATTTATGGAGTTGTTCCACCAACGGCCAGTGTTTACGTAGAGGCGTTTACTCTGCCATGGACTAAAATGCCTTAACTGCTCGGGATAAATTTGTTTATTCGCCGCTTTTTCAAACGCCTCAATGGCCAGCATCGCGGAAGCAGTATGATGGCCGTGGCCTGCGCGCTCATCGGGGGGAAAACGCGTTATGATAACGTCGGGCTGAAAGGCTCTGAATACCTTGACCACATCGTGTAGTATGTCGTCTTTTCCCCAGATTGAAAACGTCTCGTCTGCCGATTTTGAATAGCCAAAATCAACGGCGCGGGTAAAATATTGCTCACCTCCGTCAATTCTTCGTGCGGCAAGTAGTTCCTGTGTACGGATCAGCCCGAGCTGGTCGCGCATTTCCGGACCGATGAGATTCTGGCCGCCATCCCCACGGGTCATCGACAGATAGGCAGTGGCGACCAGCCTGTCATTCGCGAGGGCGGTAATAATTCGTGTGTTTTCGTCGTCAGGATGCGCAGCGACATACAAAACGCTTCCCAGAACATCCAGTTTTCTGAGTTTTAGCTTGATCGCGGCGCTATGCGACAGAGGTAGTTGAGCGGAGGAAAGAAGTGGAAAAAGGATGAAAAACAGCAAAACGCGCATTGTACACATAATATTATCTGCGCATTTACGACAAAAAAATATGGAAATTCAACAGTAAAGTTGTTAACAGCCTGTTATCGTTACAGGTGGGAGTTAAATCCTTCCGCGCTGTTCATCATTCACGTAATAGGTTCCCTCGCGATCGAACCGTATAATGATGTTCCGATTCAGCGTTTTATCTTTTCCGTAGAAGTTAATAAAATATTTATCTGCGGAGACTTGATCTTTGACATCGTCAGTGTAGCCGATATCGAACTTCAGTGATGTGCTCTTGCCAAGCACCCTGTTTCCAAGAACATTGCCACGGCCGTCAACAATTCGAACGCGGTACTCGTCATCACGAACAAGAAGCACATTGAGTTGCATACTCAGGAATGGCAGTGGTGTGGTGCCAATGTCGGCTCTCATTTCCACCGCTCCGGTTTTCGGGCGCGGCTTGAACTGGAAGTCCAGCTTCAGCTCGAACTCCTCGTTCGACTTGAACGGAGTATCCTGAATGGCAAACGCAAAAAGGGAAATGAAAACTGCAAGGAGCTTCATTTCCCTAATTTCCGAAATTTTTAACCGGATCCGTTACGATTCCGGGAAAAATACAGGATTTAATTCATGCCTTCGTACGTCTGCTTGAGGAACCAGTTCAGTACCGGTATGTCGACAAACATGAGCGTGCAGAACAAAATGGTGAACAAGACAAGATAGAGCATGAACCACTTTCGTGTATATAACTTTTCCGTTCCCTGAACAGGGGAATCTTTGAGCAGGCCAATTTGAAGGTACCAGGCGAACAGGAGCGCGAAGAATGGAAAGCTCACAAGCATTTCAACCCGGTGTTTGATCAGGAAGATCCCCAGGAAGAAGGCACACGTAAGCGCGTAAAAGAACATTGAAATCAACAGCTTGTTCTCGGTATAATAGCGAAATGATTTTCGGTACAAACCCGCGCGGTGCGGATCACCGATCATGCGATATTCTGCGAATCGTTTCGTTGCCATTAGAAAGGCACCGCCCATCCAGTAGGCGATCATGATACTCAAGGGCGGTAAACTGCTCACAAATCCATCCAGGGTGATATTGTTCCAGGCAAGAGACGGCACGACCATGAACCAACCTAAAGCAAAACGTATCGGGTTGTTTACTGATTCCGACAAAACATCCAGGTACACGCGCTCCTTGCTCCGGATAGGCGGCACATTATACACGCCACCCATGAAAAGCAGAAAAATTGCGGTCATCAGGAAGTTGAATGAAATCAGTGAAGCGAGGCCAAGGCCGATCACGACAAGCAACAGATACTGTGCATAAATGATTTTTGGATTCACCACGCGGACCACAAAAGAGCGTTGGCTCTTGAGGGGATGGAATTTGTCGTATTCAGCATCAAGATATTCGTTGATCACGTAATTGGCAGAAGCCACCAGACACGTGCTGATTGTACCAATTATGGCGAAGTAAATGATAGTCGAATTGAATTCGATGCCGTACACGGCGATAGCGAATAAGATACCAGGTGCGATAAAAATATTCTTCAACCAGTAATCCGGCCGCATTATACGGTAGTAGTCTTTCAAAGTCGCCGGAGTTTTGACGATTGAAGCGGCGCTTGCTGTGGTTTCGTTGTGTAATGTTTCCGAATTCGTGGTTTTAGCCATTTCGCTCATAGGTACCTTTTTATTTGGGGTTATTTCCTTCCTGTCTGACATTTACAATTCGCTGTTAACGCTAAAATTCTATTCCAATCCATGAACTGTTTCGCGCCGGCTCGGACGGGTGTTCCTGTACAATGTCCAGCCATCTTGTTCGCGTATCTTTTCGAAGGTTGGAAAATATTGTGTTGTGATGGGCGTTTCGGGTTCGCGCGCCAGAAGATATTCAATGTAGTGATAATAGTATTCGTCGGTATATTCAGGAATGGCATATTCGTGATAAAACGGCACTACTGATTCCGGAGCAACACGCCGCACGATACCAAACCGGTAATCGATGATTTTTGAACTGGCCACGCCTTTCTTCCAGACGACAAAATAGTTTTGGAAATGAATATAGACTTTCCGGTCGCGATAGTCATTTTCCCATATCACACCTGAGATTCGTGCTTCCTTATCTCCATCAGGGAAAAAGGAAGCATTAAACCCGTCGTTGATCCGGTTGAAATTGATCAGATACTCACCCCAAAGGGTTGAATAGATCACGAGTACGCCGATGGTAAACACACGTAAAAACCGGCTTTCGTAGTCACGCATCCACACACTGAATACAATTACGGCGAAAAGCATTACCATGGTGCAGAACCGCTGATATAGTGGCGACTGTCCAGGTAATTCATCCGGAAGCAGAAAATAGCACCCCAGAGACACCAAAAGGCCAATAGCCGGATACCGGAATTCGCGCGATGAGAGGAGTTTTCGAAAATCCATTTTCCAGGCGCGGAAATAAATAATCGGAACGATCAGTGTAGCCGAAAACAAGGTCCCTGCAATCCGCCCTGCGGGCCGGGCAAAAAGGCTGTAGCCGTCCCAACTGATGACATTGAAACGTGAAATGACAGTCGGTAAATAACGGTTTTGGTAATAATCAACCAGAAACTCAAAAGTCCCGCCTTTCTCGGGGTCTTCCTTCAGCACCCACCACGTAACGATCAGCGCGACAAGGGGTAGCGCGACCGGAACTCCGGTGACAACGGCTTTCCCCAAGTTCGGCCAATACCGGACCAATAACATTACCCCGTAGATAAGCAGTCCCAACAGGGCATTTTGCGCATGCATGGAATACAGGAATAATAGTGTGATGCCTATGAGTACCTTCCACTTAAGTTTTTCCTGTTCAAAGTCGAGCAGAATAAAATACATAAGCAGCAGAAGGACCGGGATTGATATAGCAAACCCGACAAACCCGAAGGTGAGGTTGTAGTTGTAAGTGTAAACCAGCCCCAGCAGTCCGTACCATTGGTTTCCGTTAAGTCTGCGAATGACCAGGAACAGTCCGGCCTGTAAGAACAAAATGTAAAGGATATGGAAGAACTTGTTACCGAGTTCTACGGAAGGGAATAAGCTTGAAAAAACCGCGTGAAACGTATTCGGGTAAAACCATGGAATTGGCGTGTAGTATTTAGAGATGGGTGATTCAGGATCGTTGAAATATTTGAAGATCGTTGCTTCGGCGAGGTGATTCGGTAAATCGATAAACGGAAGTAACGGAATTGCCAGAAGCAGAACGGAATGCGCAATCAGGTAGACCAGAAGCACCTGGAAAACTGATTTTTCAATACGGGCCTTGGAGACTTCAAGGGCGGAGGAGTAGCTAACCACGAAATATAGACTTTAGATTTGGTGCAGTAAACATCTATGCCAGCCCGCTTTCCTGGGTAATGTTGCCCTAAAATACACAATATGTCCGGTCCCGGACCATATTGCGACTGCGATCTGCAGCTTGGGGCATCTATGCCCTCTGATTCACCCACAATCGACACTACTGCTAACAACAATTCAGTTGTTTCTCCAGCACAAGTCACGGTACACAACAACTGATCACAACAGTTTTAAAAATAATGTAAGTGCGGGAAACATGAACAATTTACCTCACAAAAAATGGGCGGAGTTGCGACCCTATCCGTTTTCGGCTGCAAATTTCAAATTTTATAAACCAAAGGCTTGCGGAAATCGATCGTTCCCTTATTTTTGCAGCCTCTTTTGAGACAAGAAGCCTCCTTAGCTCAGCTGGTAGAGCAACTGACTTGTAATCAGTAGGTCGCTGGTTCGATCCCGGCAGGGGGCTCTTGAAAATCAGGCAGTTACGAACAGTGGCTGCCTTATTTTTTCCTATCTGGTCTACAAATGGTTTACAACTTGCGAGGTTAGCTCCTCTAGCGAACCTACCTAAGAAATCAGCGAACTTTTCATTTACCATATTAAGGTCAGGCGGTGAAACTCGGTGCAAATCCGCATCGTTTCCTTTCATATTAACCGAGTACAGGAAAGTAGGTTCGTAATAATATGTCGGACAAAAGGAGTTTTCAGTAGGCAGATAATCAGGAAGGACATCTTCTATCGAAATTTGCGTAGCTGATAATTCGCCTCCGTGAATATCCTGAGCCACAACAAGATACCAAGTACGGAGTTGGAATGGCTTTCACCGCCATGTAGCGCTCTCCTCGTTGGCATTACTCTTCATTATGGAACAAAAGCTACTCCTAAAGCGAACGTTAAAAAACTTACAGCCCATAACATCCAAGAGTTAGTGAACGCAACCATCGCAACGATCTCATCTTTGGAACAGACTGTTCGAAAGGTTGCGAGCCAAATAAAACGGTATCAACGTCAAATCGAAAATCAGCTAAAATCGTAACTTGACAAAGTAGGACTAGTAAAGCCTTCTTCATTGTGGTGAATTTATCCGCAATGAACAGCTTTAGTCGGCATTGGACTACCGAAAACTTAACAAGGATTTTTTTTCAACAAACCAGGGTGCGACATTGCTCACCAGTCTTGTTGTATCGAAATCAGCCGGGTAAAAATGCAGTGTCGGGTCGAAACACCCGACACCACAACACCCGATACCACAGTTATACCAGACTCCACATTGATCCCGCCATCACTGGCCCAATAACCTATTTCCGATCCTTGAATACACGTTCTACCTGCGTGTAATCGACATTGGTGTGTGAGCCGTACCTGGTACGATGTATCTTCAGCAAGTAACTCCCCCATCCATGATGACTTTCCACTTCGATGACCTCTGGCTGAGATTCCATTGACGTTCCCGTAGCACCAGACATAAGCTCCCGAAGTACACGCCCCTGCATCGAAGACGGCACGGGTATGTCATGGATGGCAAGAATGGTTGGATCAATG
>JAEZEH010000025.1 GCA_023417785.1 Bacteroidota bacterium | reverse complement strand
GTTCTACTAACCCCTGGCGGACAATTCTCAATTACAATTAAATTTGGAAAATGAATGTAAAAACCCACCACATCGAACACATACAAATTGCGGAAGTTCTTTCAGATGAAGTCGTCATTAGGAAGATTGAAGATGGCCTGGACCTGCTGGGCAATCTTTATTACCAGGGGTTTGACAGAATCATAGTTGACGAAAGGAGCATTACTCCTGAATTTTTCGATCTCAAAAACGGAATGGCCGGTGAGATCCTTCAGAAATTTTCAAACTATCGGGTACGTCTGGCCATTGTCGGTGACTTCACCAAATACACGAGCAAGAGTTTGCGCGACTTCATTTATGAAAGCAACAACGGTAAACAGGTTAACTTTGTGTCCTCGGCGGCCGAAGCAGTGATGAAGCTTACTTCTTAAGAAATGCATAGAGAATTTATTGATCAGGTGGTTGAAAAAATCAGGCAGGACGAAAATGTTATCGGTCTTGCCGTCGCTGGTTCATTTATAACGAACGAGGTGGATGAATTTTCAGACGTTGATCTTATTCTCGTAACCGTCGACAACGTTGCGGCCGATGTCAGCAGAATGTTCGCCTATGCAAAATCATTTGGTAATTTTATCAGTGGCTTCACCGGAGAACATGTTGGCGAAAGGAGGGTTTTGATTTGCCTCTACGATAATCCACTGCTACATGTCGACATTAAATTCCTGACACGTGACGAATTTAGAGAAAGGGTAGAGGATCCTGTCATATTTTTTGACCGCGACAGCATATTGGGAAATATAATTGCCGCGACGAAATCCGAATGGCCCATGCCCGATTATCAATGGATTGAAGACCGGTTCTGGACCTGGGTGCATTACGGCGCTCTGAAGCTGGGCCGTGGCGAGAACTTTGAGGCATTGGATTTCTTATCGTATCTAAGAACAACGGTGATTTCGCCCTTACTTCAGATCAAAAACGGCCAACTCCCGAGGGGACTCAGAAAAGTTGAGTTTAACCTTGAGAAACAAGATCTCGAAAAGCTGATACAGACCGTTCCTGCGTACACTACTGAGTCGATTTTTGCTGCCCTGGACAACACGATTTCGCTCTATCGTGAACTCAGGATAATCCTGTTTCCCCCGACTGTCAAGCGTCACCCATTTATGGAACGAAAAGTGGTGGACTACCTGGAAAGCGTGAAGAAAAATAAGAAGAGAGGAATTTAGCTTCCTCCTCCTGAACCGGCAACCGGCAACCGGCAACCGGCAACGGTATCAGGCAACCGGCAACGGTATCAGGCAACCGGCAACCGGTATCAGGCAACCGGCAACCGGTCCCCCACCCCTAGACCCAAAAATCAGGTTTTCACTGATGCCCTGATGCCTGTGCATTCTCTAATTTCGGGTCTGCGATAAAACCACTACAATAACGTGATTACAAGATTCTCTTTGCGCTTTCGCGGTATGGAAATACCCACCCATGGTGTGCTGGCTCCGGTCGGCTTCCTGTTGGCCTTTAGCGTCCTTATACTTTTCTCCGGTGTGATCGATGTGATCAACGGACTGTATATTTTTTCAAGAGTCTTTGGTAAGGACTCGCGAATTATCCATACGGACTGAAAATCAAGCATGCACGGCACGGTCGAATTTGAACTCGTATGTAAGTTTTCTGCCTATTCCAATGAATTCAGTTTTACTTGTTGAAGATACAAAGGTGCTGGCGGAGCAGATTGCCGACTTGCTGGTTATGGAAGGCTATGAGGTAATCATTGCCGGCAACGGTGTAGATGCACTTAAAACCCTTCAGTCGCACAGGCCTGATGTGGTTATAACTGACCTCCTGATGCCTGAGATGGATGGCTTCGAATTGATTGAGAGAATGAAGGAGAGACCAGCATTGAGCGAAATCCCGGTTATCGTGTTAACGGCGAAGTCGGGAGAAGAAACCGATGAAAGGCTGCGACAGTCTGGAATCTGGCAGGTTCTGCGGAAACCGTGTGCTGCCGAAGATCTTGTAACTGCCCTGCAATCGTTGGTATTACGTTGAAGCATGGTGATTTGGACGTACACTACTTTTTATAACTGCTGATTTTTAGCGATAAAGTTACGTTGACAAAAGTCATTTTCCATTGCGACAATTACCGGTAGTAAACGCTTTTTCTGTTAATATCTTTGGCTTCTGATCAACGCCTCCGGATCTGGTAACGGGTGGGATATGCGTCCTGTCGGAAAAAGCCTCTTAATACGGAAACGCAAGAATACTTGTGACCCGATCAATGACTTATGACATCGATAGCGCCTCCATTTGCAGAAACCCTTATCAGAAGTAGCCTGACAGGGAGTACCAAAAAGTTAAGCATACTGCTCGTCGAAGATTCAGACGTCGATGCATTTCTCTTCAAATCATGCTTCGACCGATCTGAATTGGCTGGTTCGACTTTGCGGGTAACCCGGACCCTGTCTGAAGCCGTTGACGTACTTGGCCAAAGCCAGAAGATTGATGCCTTGTTCCTCGATTTGAACCTGCCTGATTCTGAGGGAATCGATACCCTTAAACAGCTTCTTCCGCATACCGGATCACGCCCCGTAATAATTATTTCAGCAGAAGGAGATCAGACTGTTGTGCGGAATGCGTTGCGATCCGGCGCGCAGGATTACCTGGTGAAAGGGAACTACGATCCGCTGCGCATCGAACACGCGATTATCTACTCCATTGAAAGGCAGAGAGTCACAACTGTGCTTCAGCGAACTCAGGAGAATTACGAAAGGCTTTTCCAGAATAATCCATTGCCGGCCTGGCTGTTTTGTCCGTCGTCGCTCCGGATTCTCATGGTCAACGATGCCGCTATACGGCATTACGGATATTCAAGCGAGGAGTTCGCCAATATGACGATCCGTGACCTCCGACCCGCTCAGGAGGTATCCCGGTTTGATGAGTTTGTGAAATCAGCGCCGTCGCTGGAGCACCGATCCGAAGGCGAAAATTGGAAACATCGCAAGAAAGACGGCACCACGATTGACGTAGAATTGTCCACGCGGGCCGTGTCAATCAATGGGGAAACCCTGGCATACGCTGTGATCCATGATGTCACCGAACGTAATCGGATTATGCATTTGCTTAAGGAAAACAGCAGAAGGCTCGACCTCGCAGTCAGCGCAGGTAGAATGATGGTGCTTGATGTGGATTACGTCAAAAATGAAATGCACATCGCATCGAGCGGCGAAGGAATCCCCGGGTTCCCGACTGATTTTTTCTCCGACCTCGAAACGGGAATGGGTTTCATTCATATTGAGGACCGCCTGAAAATTCGAACAGCACTCGAAATCGGACGGTCTGGTGTCAGGGATGATATCCAGTTCAGGATTATTCACCCCGTGAACAATTCCATCATTTGGGTCGAACGGCGAAGTTACCTTGTCTATGACGACAATGGTAAGCCAATTGGGAGTCGTGGTGTCGTGGTTGATATTACCGCCCTCAAGCAATATGAAGAGGAAGTTTTAGCAAGTTACCGAAGTCTTGAGTCAGCCGCTGAGCGCCAATCCGCCATTCTTGATTCACTGCCTGCGCATATTGCCCTTTTGGATAAAGAGGGTGGGATAGTGGCCGTGAACGATGCGTGGAAGTCTTACTGGGACCGTAACGGCAAGGGCTCCTTTGGTGAATGGATAGGAAGGTCCTACTTCGACACACATGAGCATGAAGCCGGAATTGAATCTATCCACGCGGGTATCAGGGAGGTGCTGGGGGGGAGACGCAAAAAATTTGAAGTAGAATACCCATGGAACTCACCAACGGATAGACGGTGGTTCCGGGTATCGGCATGCACGATTAATACTGCGGGCAGAGGTGGAGCGGTGATCATGCATGTTGATATTACCGAAAGAAAGAAGGTCGAGAACGAACTTTTGCAATCGCGGGCGAATCTGCTTTCAATATTCGAGTCGACCGAAGATAGTTATGTCTTGATCGATCCCCAACACCGGATATTGGCTTCAAACAACAGGGCAAGGGAAGACTTTCCCTACCTCAATGCTTCCGACGTCATCGGAAAGGAGGTATTCTCATCTTTGCCAATGGATCGCAAGAAGCCTTTTCAAACCGCACTGGACGTTGTGCGTAAGGAAAAGAGAGCTACGCAATATGAAGCCGTTTATGACCTTTATAACGATTCTACAAAACGGTACTTTCAGATTCGTGTAACTCCGGTTTTATCAGACGGTATATTTCTCGGATATACTGTTTGCGGGCACGACATAACGCCACATAAAAGAATTGAACAAGCCCTGGCGGACCGTGAGCAACGTTTCCGTGCCCTGATTGAGAACAGTGGTGATATGTTCACCATTACCGACGATGATAACAGAATCGTTTATGGCAGTCCTAACATTGAAAATATCCTCGGGTACCCGGTAGAACAGATTGTTGGGAAAACATTTTCCTCACTTCTGCATCCGGATGATCGTCCTTATTATTACTTTGTTATTGAGCAGACTTCACGTGAGAAAGGAAAACTGATTCAAAAATCATCCCGGATGTTTACGCGTACAGGAGAGGAGTTGTGGACCGAAGGAACTATTATTGATCTGAGTGACATTCCCGCAGTAGGAGGTACCGTGACAAACTTCCGCGACATAACCGAAAAGATTAATACGCAGCGTGAACTTGATCACAACCGGTACATCCTTGACAAGGCGAATGAAGTGACCAAGATCGGCTATTGGGTTCTTGATCTTAAATCGGCCCACAGACCGCTCTCCTGGTCGCCGCAGCTTTTTAATATTTTCGGCGTGCAGGAGTCGGGCTTCACGGGAAATCCAGAATTTTTTGGTTCGCTGATACATAAGGATGACAATGCAATTCGACGCGCCGCATTGGAATCCGCTCTCAATGGTAATCGCGAATATAGTATCGACTACCGAATAAATAGACCCGATGCTCAGCTCATGTGGGTTCACGAGCAAGCCGAAGTATTTTTTGACGGAGAGAAGCCGGCTTTTGTCGTAGGTGTTGTTCAGGATATCACGGAACGAAAGGTGAACGAACAGACCATTCGCGAGAGCAAGCACAATCTTGATGCCCTTATAAACAATACATCGGATTTCTTATGGTCATGTGACAAAGACTTACGGCTTATCTCCGGCAACAGCGCTTTTTATAAGCAAGTCCGGGCTCAGTATCAGGTAGCGTTAAACGAGGGCGACAGGGTGATTGTATTAGGAGACAACAATCCAAGAATGGTGCCCTGGATGCTTGCATATCAGGCTGCATTGTCGGGCAAGCAAATGGCTTTTGAAACAGTATCGGGAACGGAGGAAGTCAGAACTTACTTTCAGAACACGTTAAATCCTATCTGGGACAACGGTGAGGTGGTTGGTGTGGCCGGATTCTCTCGTAATATCACGGAGAGGAAAGAATTTGAGAATCGCATCACCGCGGTTAACGAACGTTTTGAAATTCTTTCGAAGGCCACCAACGACGCGGTGTGGGATTGGGATATGGTCGCAGACAGGATCACGTGGAACCACGGGCTGACCTCAATTTACGGCCACGATCCATCTAATCGTGAAACTGATTTCCAGTGGTGGTGCGAGTTGGTGCATCCTGATGATCTTGCATTTGTTCAGGGAACTTTGAATGATGCTTTTGAAACGAACCATCAACTCTGGAGTTGCAGTTATCGCTTTCGCTCCGCAGATTCATCATACCGGTATGCGTTAGACCGTGGTTTCATTATCTACGATGGTGGTAAGCCCGTCAGAATGATTGGTGCGCAGCAGGATGTACATGAATTGACGCAATATCGAATGTCCCTAGAACAAAAGGTAGCAGAACGGACAATCGAACTTCAGGAAGCTCTTGAAAAGGAGAAACACCTTTCAGAGATGAAGAGTCGGTTTGTTTCAATAGCATCGCACGAATTCCGAACGCCATTGTCGACTATTCAGTTCGCCACCGACTTTGTGATGCGGTACAAGCACAAGCTCGAACCTGCTGATATTGACCGTAAACTTTCCAGTATTTCTTTACAGGTCAAACACATGATGGTCCTTCTTGACGACGTGCTTACCGTGAGCAAAGGAGATTCAGGCAAAATACAGGTTCACCTTAGTGAAGTTAATATCCGGGAGTTTGTTCTTGAGCTGACCGGAAATATGAAAGAATCCGCAGCGACGCATGAGATTGATGTTCAGTTTGATTTGCAACGTGACCTCATAATCTCCGACGAAAAATTACTTATGAACGTGCTGTCAAACTTGCTATCAAATGCCATTAAGTTTTCTTCAGGAGAAAGTCGAATAAGTGTGTACTGCGCGCATTTCGCAGGAAGCCTGATCTTTGAAGTTTCGGATAACGGAATTGGGATTAACGACCACGAGAAGGAATCAATTTATGAACCTTTCAGTCGCGGTGCCGATGTAGGTGCCATTTCCGGAACCGGCCTTGGTCTGTCGATCGTGAGAACGGCCGTGAAATTATTACACGGCACCATTGAACTTTCACGTAACGAAACATTCAAGACTGTTTTCCGGGTTGAGATTCCGGTTTGATATGATTTCGGATTTCAGATTTCAGATTTGTTTTGCGCTTCGCCGGCACGGGAGAACGGTTCTTTTAATGGGCTAAAGTTCCTGTGGGATCGTCAAGGAACATATTTCATCGGATGCAGAACTACAAGTCCATTCTTGGTGGTATTTTTTCCGCCGACTAAAGTCGCCGGTTACTAACCCTAGCAGAAAAACCCGTCACGTCCTGTCTAATAAAAGATAAAAAACTCTTTTATTATCCGCGCCTTTTCATACCTTTGTCCCAACACATAACGCAAATGTTTTCAAAAGCATGTGAATACGGCATTCGGGCCATGCTTTATATTGCCCGGACATCAAAAGCGGGAACCCGTGTGGGCATCAGGGATATCGCCAGGGCGATTGATTCCCCCGAGCCTTTCATGGCCAAAATCCTCCAGGATCTCAGCCGCAAAGGTTTGGTGCTTTCAATCAAGGGACCCCACGGCGGCTTCTACATGGACAACAAACACCTTCGTATCTCGCTGGCCGATGTCGTTACCGCTATTGATGGAGATCAACTCTTCAATGGCTGCGGACTTGGCCTGAAAGCATGTAATGAAAAGAAACCTTGTCCGATTCACTATCAGTTCAAGGCAATCCGATCAAACCTCAGGGATATGTTAGAATCAACGGCTCTGGAAGATTTTACCGAAAACCTTGAGAAAGGATTGTTTTATCTGAAGCGAGCCTAAAAAAATTTGGATAATTAGAGGATAAAAAAGTCTTTTATTTTAAGCACATGAGGAAGTCAGCGTCGAAAATATTTTTATCAACCCTGTTTCTCTTTTTATTGATTATCCCTTCCCACGCGCAGGGTACGGCGGAACTGACGATGCCCTGGTCGTGGGTGTTGGCAATGCTGACCGTACTTTTTGTATTGATTGGGGCAGTACTTTGGGTGGTATTCAAAGCAAGGCATATATTAATTGGAAGACATCGACCGGAACAAACAACAGATTTCGGGAGCTATCTCGATGACCTTGATGCTTCAGAAATTGCCCTGCTGCTGGAAGCCCGAAAGTCCGTGAAACCGGGGTCCGGATTCCTTAAGAAGGCAAATCTTTTGTTGATTGGAATATTCCTGACCAATTCACTTTTTGCCCAAACCCAGGAACAAAACGGATCATTATGGAGTCAGCCGGGAATTATCATCACTGTTGTGTTGATTTTTATACCGCTTATCATTGGTGTGGTCTTTCTGATATCAAAGGTAAATCGGAGCATCAATAATTTCAGGAATACTCAGAAGCAGCGGGAGGCACAGCGCTTGGCCGATTATCTTTTGAACGCAGGCGAAGAGGAAATTGAACCGTCGTTATTAAAACGAAAAGCGTATTTCGAAAACCATTCCGGCAGAACACTTTCGGCAAGCATCAATGCACAAGATCCCGGGGGCATTATTCAAAATGCCACAATGAATGCGAATATCCAGTTCGTTGCCGTAAAAAAGAAAGCTGTAAAAAGACCGGCTATCGACCCCGGCCTTTCGAAACTCATTTTATGGTATCTTGGAACTGCCACGTTCTGGCTCGTATTCGGTACCTCCATCGGGGAGTACCTTGGAATTAAATTCGTGGCGCCTGATATCGATCACCAAAGCTGGCTTAGCTTCGGACGACTTCGGCCTGTCCATACCAACGCGGTCTTCTGGGGCTGGTCTTCGCTGGCGATGCTGGGACTCGGTCATTACATTGTATCCGTTGTAAGCAACGCTCCGCTGGCAAGCTTGCGAAAAGGCTGGGTGTCGCTTGTGTTGATCAACGCAGCCGTGATCCTTGGAACACTTTGCCTGATGGCGGGTATCAACAATGGCGGCGGCGAGTACCGCGAATACATCTGGCCAGTAATGAGTCTTTTTGCCATTGCACTGGTGCTGACGCTGGTCAACTTTGTCCAAACCGTTGCGCGGCGCAATACACGCGAGATCTATATTTCCAACTGGTATATCGTTTCGGCAATGATGTTTACAATCGTAATTGCCATTATTGCTTATCTGCCTTCATGGCAAAACGGCCTCGGTGAAACCATTGTTCAGGGTTACTACATGCATCAGGGCGTTGGCATGTGGTTCATGCTATTCACGCTGGGTATTGTATATTATTTTCTTCCACAGCAGTTGAATAAACCGATCTATTCTTACAGTCTGGGAATACTTGCGTTCTGGACGCAGATAATTTTTTACACGGTAATTGGTACGCATCATTTTGTATTCAGTTCCATACCGTGGTCGTTGCAGACTGTCGCGATAGTAGGCAGCGCGGGGATGGTGATTCCGGTGATTGCCGGAACAACAAACTTCCTAATGACGTTCAAGGGTGATTTCAATAAGATTGCCGATAGTTATACACTTCCTTTTATCCTTGTCGGGATTATTTTCTATTTCACCGGCTCCTTCCAGGGCACGGCTGAAGCATTCAGATATACGAACTTGTTGTGGCACTTCACCGATTTTACGGTAGCGCATTCACACATCACCATGTATGGAATCATTGCGTTCCTCTTGTGGGGAGCCATCTATGCACTTGTCCCGCGACTGACAGGCAAGGAACCTTCGCACCTGATGGTTGGCGCTCATTTCTGGCTGGCGTTTGTGGGACTGTTGTTGTATTCCGTGCCGCTGATGATAGGGGGGACGTTGAAGGGGCTGATGTGGATGGATGGTAAACAGTTTATCGATAGCGTTTCGCTGATGACCCCTTATTGGTTATGGCGCGCGATCGGTGGAACAATGATGTGGGTGTCGCATCTCATTTTTGCGTACAACTTTTATCAGATGGTCCGGCACTCAGACAAATCAGAAATTCGAAATCTGGCTATTGAACGAATAAGAACGATTAACAAAGAAAAGCAGGAGATGCTTGTCAATTAAGAGCGGTATGGAAATGTTTAACGATCATAGAAAGCTATTTGGTGCGGCGCTGTTGCTTTTTATCGCATTGTCTTTTTTCGTCGCAATACTTCCCGCGATCAACAATCAAAATAACAATGCACCCCTGCCGGGCAGTGAGGCGCTGACAGGGGATGCCCTGGCTGGCAAACATATCTTTATTTCGGAAGGATGTGTGGCATGTCACTCACAACAGGTTCGAAACGTCGACATGGATAACACATGGGGATCCCGACCAAGTCTCGCGGCAGATTATGCCAACAGTACCCGAATGAACTGGTGGATGAACACCGCAACGCTGATGGGCACAGAACGTACTGGTCCTGACCTTACGGCCATTGGAACCCGGTTGCCCGCAGCGGACTGGCATTTACTTCATTTGTATAACCCGAGGGCAGTTGTAGAACAATCTATTATGCCGGCTTATCCATGGTTTTTTGAATGGAAATCGCAACCGTCGAAAGACGACAGGGTTGTGTCTGTTCCGGAAGGACTCGAAAGGGGTAACCGCGGGAAGCTCGTTGCACGAAAGGAAGCGATGCAACTGGTGGCCTATTTGCAATCGTTGAAACAGACTCCGTTACCTGATGGGACGCCAGCACCGAAGTTTTTGTATAAGGCCGACAATCAGTCTGACCCGCAAGATGGCGATGAGATGCTAAAGATAGATGGAGCCCGTCTTTATGCCAATAATTGCCAGGCCTGTCATCAGGCAAATGGGGAGGGTTTGAAAGGTGCATTTCCTCCTTTGAAATCAAGTCCTGTTGTTCTTGACGATGATCCTGCAATTCTGATTGAAGTTATTATGAACGGGTATGACGGCCGTGAGGAGTATGGCGAAATGCCTGCGGTTGGAGCGAATAATGGGTTAAACGCTGAAGAGATAACCGCTATCATCAATCATGAGCGTACGAGCTGGGGCAATAAGGCGCGCGTTATTCCTTTGGAGGAAGTTGAAAAGATTCTGATGCAGCTGGAAAACACAAAACCTAACTTATGATGATTTCACGAATACTTATTGCAGTTGTTGTGTTTCTGCTTTCGCATACCGCGGCCATGGCGTGCGAAGTCTGTAAGAAGCAACAACCAAAGATACTAAGAGGGGTGACCCACGGCGCCGGACCCCAGAGTGACTGGGATTATGTGATAGTATGGGGTATGGTGGTGATTGTATTGATAGCTCTTTTTTACAGTATTAAATGGATGCTTCGTCCGGGTGAAAAAGAAAATGAACATATCAAACGAAGTATTCTCAATCTGGATTGATTATGAGTCAGAAAAGCAAAGTATTCGTATTTCTTGACAATATTCCGCAACCGATAGGGGAGTTCGATGTGCCTATTCGATTCGAACTGGATACGAGCAAGCTTCCGGACGGTGAGCACACGCTTAAGATTGTTGGCAAAGAGCCCTCAGGGAAAGAAGGCGTTCGTGTTATACCCTTCACGGTGCGCAACGGTCCGGCTATCTCGGTCGAAGGCTTGAAAAACCATGACGTGGTTGACGGGGTATTACCGATCATGGTTAACGCTTATGGAAAGGGAGATCAGAAACAATTCCTGATCGATGGAAGTGAAACTCCGCGAAGTATTCCCGCCTGGATCTGGGCATTGGTCATAGCCTTTTCAGGATGGGCGTTCTTTTACGCGATTACGAATTTTAGTATTTGAATTTTAGATAGAAGTAATGAAGGAAGATATTAGAAACATAAACGACATAAAACTATTGGTGGATACTTTTTACGGGAGGATCCGAAAGGACCAGCTGCTGAAAGACATTTTCAACAACCGGATACAGGATCGGTGGCCGGAGCATCTGGAAAAAATGTACCGCTTCTGGCAAACGGTTTTGTTGGAAGAGCACACCTATCACGGAAGCCCGTTTTCGCCTCACGCAAGTCTGGCAGTCGAAGGCGAACATTTTAATCAATGGATAAAACTTTTTCACGACACGGTCGACGAGTTGTTTGCCGGCGAGAAGGCAACCCGCGCGAAATGGCAGGGTGAGCGCATGGCGGAGATGTTTAATTATAAGATTGAGTATTATAGAAACAATTCCATTACACCGATTCTGTAGAGAATTATCAGCCAGAAATATTAATAGTAACTATAACCAAAGAATTATGAAAATCACGCAGGAAAATATCATTGGAGAATTGGTGGCGCAAGACTACCGCACAGCATCTGTTTTTAAGAAATACGGTATTGATTTTTGTTGTCAGGGTAACCGGACCATTCTTGCTGCATCCACAAAAAAGAACATAGATCCCACGCTGGTGCTTCAAGACCTGGAGAAGGTAACCACTGAACGGGGTAACGATGCGACGGATTACAAGTCGTGGCCCCTGGACTTGCTGGCTGACTACATTGAGAAAAAACATCACCGTTATGTTGAGGAAAAGATACTGGAGATAAAACCGTATCTCGATAAAATTTGTCGAGTTCATGGTGATACTCACCCGGAACTGTACGAGATACAGGAGGAGTTCAATGCATCCGCCGGAGAGCTTACGGCTCACATGAAGAAAGAAGAATTCATTCTATTCCCGTTCGTGCGTAAGATGGCGAAGGCAAAGCAAGAAGGCACGATGGTTCTAACCTCACCACAGTTCGGCACCGTTCAGAATCCGGTACAGATGATGATGGACGAGCATTCAACTGAAGGCGATCGCTTCAGCAGGATTGAGGCATTAAGTAGTCATTATACGCCCCCACAGGATGGGTGTGGTACGTATCAAGTGACGTTTGCGTTGCTGAAGGAGTTTGAACAGGATCTTCACCTCCATATTCACCTTGAAAACAATATCCTCTTTCCGAGAACAATTGCGTTGGAAAAGGAGTTGATGTCACAGGAAGCTACTTCTTAACGAGGAGCTAATCCACAGCACGGATGGCTGGTTGTTTCCGACATGATTTGGATCGCTTAGCGTAAGGTGACGGTCGACTCCGGCTCCTGCTCAGGTATGCTTATTTTACCATTGGAATTATGCCTATCAAACGAGACGAATTACTTGCACCCTTAAGCCGTGAACATCACCACGGCTTATTGCTTTGCTGGAAGATACGAACCGGATTCCGGAAGGATATCCCGGTCGATCGCATCCAGGCCTACGCGGAATGGTTTTATAAAAACCACCTGATTTCACATTTCGAGATAGAAGAAAAGTACGTGTTCTCTGTTCTGGGAAATGAAAACGAACTGGTGAAGCGCGCGCTTAAGGAACATCGGCAGCTCAGGAGACTGTTTGAGGCTGTGCGGGAAGAAGAAAACAGCCTGGGTTTGATAGAAGAAAAACTCGAAGCCCATATTCGTTTTGAAGAGCGGGTTTTGTTCAATGAAATTCAGGCAGTCGCCTCACCGGAGGAACTCGAGGAAATATCAATACGACATTCCGACGAAGGCGGAACGATGCATGACCGTGAATGGGAGGATGAATTCTGGAAATGATCATGGGAGTGATTCCGCGAACTGACATACACATAAGCATAACCATTGAAGGCAAGACGTTCCACGTAACTACCTTCAGAGGCGAGTACAGGAATCTGATGACGCTGCTTTATGACCGATTTTATGTCGAGGGCTTCGGCGAGTGTAAAGGTACCGGGCGGTGTGGTACGTGTCATGTTCACCTTACCGGAAGTGACAATGAATTATTGACGCGGGTGGGAAATGAAAATACTACGCTTTCAAAAATGACGGGCGTTTCCGATAACAGCAGGTTGGCTTGCCAGCTCATGATCGATGAGAAGCTGGATGGACTTGCCGTCGAGGTTCTATTTGCTGGTGAAAACTAACATTGGGCCATTTAAGCTCCTCATCCTGTTTCCCGCCGTCGCCAGTCGAAGATGATTTCTGCGCGGAAACCTCCTTCGCTATCCAACTATCCTTTCAATCGTTTCACCTTGTCAACCAGGGAATCTTTAGCGACGGTCATCACAATATCGAGAGCATCGAGTACCGAATTGTCACCGACCTCCCGGAGCGCAGGTTCGAGACGCTTGCGTTCCTGTTCGATAATTTTGCCCACATGTTCCTTTATGATAGGGTTTTGTTCGCCCAGGTCGACAGCAAACCAATCGCGGGCATCATCATAGATGCGTTTTAATTCAGTTTGGATATTAAGACGCATCCAATCATTTCTGGCTGCATCCCAGCGTTTTTTTTCTACAAGATCCTCAACCGTCTTATCGCCCACAGGACCGATGAAGATTTCTCTGAACTCATTCACGAAGTCATTATACGCCTTAGTGAAATCTTCGAGATGCGATTTTGTGCTCTTTGATCCTTCGGACACGAAGCGTAGCGCATCTTCTTGCATACCTTTCGTTTCCATGCTTTTGGCAATATCCTGCAACTGACGCTCTGCATCGGTGTAACCTTTGATTGCTTTTTCGAGGTTGGTCTTTTCCAAAAAATCCTTCACGCTTTCTCGCGTTTTTCCGAACACAACTACTACCAACGCCTCTTCACTCTTATACAAAGCTTCGAAGCGTCTGGACAGATCTTTGGAACTTACCATAAGTTGATTTATCGCATCCATCATATTGGTCACCGGTTCAAAAAGCGACGGCGTACCGGGATTTTTGATCTCGTCTGCGATATGTATTCCTTTAAGCCAGGTGGTCAGATTTTCCCTTACTTTGGTATTCGCACTGTCGATTTTGGACAGCTCTTTCTTAAATACTTCAAGAAGTGACTTCGTGGCCTGCTCAATCTTTTCATCTATATCTTCATCTTTGTCAACGAGGTCGTCCCATTTGTCGAGCAAACTCTCTTGTTCCTTTTCGAACTCCTTGCGAAATTCGATTAACTGGCCTTGCATGGCATCCGGTAAGGACATATGGGCAAGTCTTGTGAAGAAGACTGATTCAAGAAACGCTACGCGCGCGACGACGTCGATGAAAGCCGATTTGCGTGGTACGTCTTTGATCACGTCATAAATCATTTTTGACCCGTCGCTTCCTGCTCGCAACAAATGCTTTCGCCATTGATCCGTTTGGTCTTTCGCATTTTTGGAATCGTCGTCGAGAAATTTCAATGCGTCTTCCATTGCCTTCTGCCTGAAGGCGAAGTACCTATCAAGAACATCGCGAATCTTCTTTTGGTCTTCTGCCGAAGTCACATAAACCGCTTCGTCAGCCATTTTATTTACAGCTTCGTTGAGCAGCGTGTTGACTTCATTTTTTCGTTCGTTAAACATGCGCGTCGTTTTTGTTGATTATAAGGCTTGAGGCTCCACGATCTTCCAGGGGCCACCATTCATGCGCTGCAAAATCCACTTGCGATGTACATTAATATTTGAAACGCTCCTGTATCTATCGCCGATCAGGCCTATGTGATCGAGGATCACTTTAACCTGTTCCACATGTGGAATGCCCTGGTTTTTGTCCGGTTCAATGACCGTCATGACCGGGCCTGTGTAAATCACTCTGACATCATATATGTCATTCACAATTTGTTTACGTGACTGCTCCCAGATACTGTGAAAGGAACTATCCGGAAGAATGTATGCCGTGTCGATTACCGGCGGCCCGGACCATCGGGTAAATATACGCCATGTGCTGAACAGGTTTTTCCAACGCGCCTTGTCAGCATACTTAATGTAATGAATCAGACCTCTCATCACCTGGTCGGGTGGGGAGTCATGATCAAGTGGAAAATCGCCGAAAGAGGCAATTAATTCTTCTCCTGAAAACCTGACTTCATTTTTAGCATCGGGCTTTCGCAGGTCAACGAAAAAGTTATCGTTTCCCGCAGCCCCGGCGATCACTTTTAGCATCAGACCCGTTATCGGTCGACGATCGTAGGTAACCATTATTGGTTCGTTTATGATCTCACCAAAGAACTGGTAGCGTTCACTAACATCAGGAGTCACTTGCGCCTGATATCGAAACAGCGTTCCAAAGAATATGTCGACTTCAGAATCTTTCATGTGAATAATATAATAGCCTTCCCGTTGTGAACCAATCACCGCATATGATTTCCCAAGGTCATTGATAATTTGCCTTATAGGTATGTACGGCAGTTCAACGACCTTTCCGGCTACAGATGCGACGTCGTCCATGATGGGGTCCTTTGCCGGGAAAGGAGGTATTAGTCGTTCCGACATTTCAATGGTGAAAGCTTTCCGGGCTTTCAACGCAGCCTCCTTAACGATAGACATGCGCTGTTCTCCGATCTTCCTGTACTCAAGCGTCTGCTCCGTAATGTCGTTATATGTTTTGCCCTCCAAAACTTCATACATGCGATGCCAGTCAGACAAAACCGACTCAGCGAAGGGGCCTGGAAACTTTTCCGTTAGAAAGTCTACGCGTACCTTCTCTGCATTATGCTCTTCGAGAAGCTTTAGATTGTTAATTCGAGAGCGTTCCCATAAGGGATCACTGAGAATGATCGATGCTTTTTTGACAAACTGTTCGTACCAACTCATCCACGGTGAATTGAACCCGTCGTTGGAGATTCTGTTTGGTCCGTTCGGACCAAGAGCTGGTTTTTGATGTGCATCATAGTAAAATCGATGGGAGTGGATTTTGCCTGATATATTGAGCGTCTGACCATCTCTCCACACGTTCAGATTGATGGTATGACCATCACCAGCACCCTGTTCCTGCCAGTGCGCGGGCTCCATTGGTCCGCCCATTGCTCTGGACATCTCTTGTTGCCGGAATTCTTTCTGGTAGAGTATGTCATTTATTCCAAGAATGGTATCTCCAGGACGCAGATCAGTATTTCGAAAATCACTATCCCACTTGATCCATTCGACTTTGTAGCCATAAGGGTCTTCATCGAACTGTTCACGGGTATCAATGCCGGCTCTAAGGTCACTATTTGTTGCAGTCATATATTACGAAAGTTAATCGAATTGATGGGGATTGCGGCCAACTGGAACCGTTATTCCATTTATTCGTCCTGATGCGATGACATGGAAGAATGCTAATCGACATTAAGCAGTACGTGTCTCGTGCGATGCGGTTTCAGCTGAGCAGCAGAAAAGTACTTTCAGGTTCTTAAGGCAACTGCAACCTGACAACTCATCATCGGTACCTCTGGTGCATCAAACCCGGGTTATCCGGTTTGTTTGCTCACCCACTTTTTCTAACTTGATGGGGTGGCATGAATCCGCTGATCAGCCACGTAATGCATTTAGCCTAAGTCATAAATGAGTTTTGAATATAACTCTGTCTAAAATAAATCTCACCGATGAACGAAGAAGTAGCCCGATACATTGCTGAAGCACCCCTGGACCAGGGCGAAACAATGGAAGCAATCCGGAAAATCATTCATAGGGAAGTGCCTTCCGTTGTGGAGAACTTCAAGTGGGGCCGGCCTGTTTTTTCGACTGATTCGGATTTCGCATATTTCAAGACGACGAAATCCTATCTGATCTTTGGTGTTTTTAAATTTGACCGGATAAGGACCCATAGAGAATTGCTGGAAGGCACTGGCCAGGATATGCGCCACATCAAAATCAGGAAACCCGGCGACCTCCAACCAGAAATCATCAAAAACTGGATTAAAGACATTACCGGCTAAAGTCCTCAAGACCAAAGTAAGGCCTTTCATTCCTGAAATAATTGCGAATTTAGCCGAAGATGAGGATATTGAGTGTGATCATCGACAAATTACACCAAGCACTGAATCCATGCCGTATCAGAATCAGATCCTGACCAATTCATCTTTCCTCAGAACCCTGGTCTTCGAACCAACGTCCGGCAAAAGACTCGTTTGGTTTACGACGATATTCTTTCTCATCATTGCAGCGCTGCAAACCGGACAGGATTTTCTGCACGCGTATCTCAATGGCTACAGGGGATACCTTGCAGATTCGCTGATTTTTAAAGTTTACTGGATCGTGTTCATTCCGGCCCTGAGTTTCCTTCTTTACGAGTCCCCTAAAATCCGAAAAAGCACTCCCGAAAAATTCCGATGGTTAATAGTCATTGCAGGTATTCTTTTGCTGAGCGCGGCGCATATCCTATTGGTGGCGCTCCTTATCAACATGGTCTCCAGCCTGTTTTTCTATAATCCGTTCCCCATTACTACGCCACTGCATTATTTTGCCTCCGAACACGTTTACCTCACGCTGTTTTTTTACTCCGCCGGAGCAGCAATTATTTTCCGTAACAAAAAGGAACAGTCCGACACAAAAGAGATTAACGCCATATCATCCCGGGAACGGCAGTCGACCCAGGACAGGCTTGCGGAATTCATTTCTGTCTCAGTCCAGAACAAAGTAATTCCCATACCGACGCGGGCTATTATCTGCATTGTGGCCGACAGACCATATGTGCGCATCCAAACCAACAGCGGCCGGTACTTGCATGCATCCACACTCAAGGATATGCTTGACATACTCGGGACAGGCAAATTCGTCCGGGTTCATCGTTCAACAATTATCAACAGAGAATTTGTCGATCACATCAAATCCAGATCCAACGGGGATTATGATGTAACCCTCAGAAATGGTGAAGTCGTTCGAATGAGCCGGAACTACTATGGCGCGTTCAGGGACGTAATTGCCTGAACTCATCTTAGCAGGTGCTTAACTCACCTTAGCCAGAACCGATTTCCGGCTTCGCGAAGACTTCCGTTCTTGATGAAAAAAATCAAAAATGAGCACACGGAAGAATTTTTGTCGGTTTACATTATTACTGGTGAGTATGGCAGGTTATTCGTGCGCGCAAACCAGCGATCCCCGGTTGGTTGGCGCTTGTGAAGGTTGCGAAGCAATCTTTGAATACGGTGAGAGACAATTAAACGCTGTTGATACCCTCCCCGGATTTGACGCGACCGCTTCAAAAATCAAAATCTCCGGGGTCATTTATCAACCGGACGGAACCACCCCCGCGGAAGGCGTAGTGCTGTATGTGTACCACACCAACGAGGAAGGAGTTTACCCTACCAGAGGCGGCGAAACGGACTGGTCCCGACGGCACGGCTACATTCGGGGCTGGATTAAAACCGGTAAAGACGGAAGGTACACCTTCTACACCCGCAAACCGGGTACCTATCCCAGCCGCACTGACGCCGCGCACATTCATCCCACCATACTCGAACCGAATGGTAAATACTATTGGGTTGACGAATACCTTTTCGAGGGCGATCCATTGCTTACGGTGGAACAGAGTTCTCCGGAGTCACCGGTAGGCGGAACTTCCGGAATTCTGCGGCTGAGGGCGGAGGACGGCCTGTTAGTTGGTGAACGTGATTTTATCCTGGGCAGGAATGTGATGGGCTATGCAGAGTAGGGGAATGTTAGTGTTAATGCTACTATTTTTTGCTTGCGTGGAACGGGGCGATAGCATTAAAAGCAATGATACCGTGCTGATGGTGAATGCACCTGATTCCTTAACGGAAGGGAACGTTGACCTGGAGCGGTCTGTGATATACTGGCGGGGCACCAAGTTTATGAAAACTCGTTATCATGAGGGTTTCGTAAAATTTAAAGCGGGTAATCTCGAAATCGAGAACGGAATTATCAAAGAGGGGAGTTTTATAGCTGATATGAGCTCGATAGAAGGAACCGACATCCCCGAACACGAGACCGAAGCCAGATCGAATCTTGAAACACATCTGAAAAGTGAGTTCGCTGTGGATCAGTTTCCATACAGCGAATTTACGATTACGGCTACAGGCCAGTCAGGGAGCTCACAGCAAATCTGTGGTGACTTCCGGATAAAAAATATAACGCACGGGCTATGTTTCGAAGTAACGTCACACGGAAATCAATACATTGCTGAGGTGACCCTTGATCGAACCCGGTGGAATGTCGGTCAGGAAGGTAGCTGGCTGGAAAAACGTCTGGTGGACGATGAATTTTACCTGAGAATCAATCTTTGGATAAAATAATCAATCATAAACCTTCCCGCCCATAGAAAAATGCTACGTGCTGGTTATGTTGCGCTTGGGAGGTTAACGATAATCATGCGATCACCCGATCAAGGAAATTTCAGTAAATATTTACGATGACCGAAAAATCAACGATGAACTCAGCTGACGGTACGACCACGGTAAAAGCGGCTCAGGCTGATCTGCGTAATGGCTATGCTAACGGGTCCGTTGGCGTGATTGTTTCCGGAATTATGTGGCTCATTTCAGCTTTCGTGGCTTATCAATTTTCTGGCAAGCATGCTGTCTGGACACTCTTGATTGGCGGGATGTTCATCCATCCAGTGAGTATGCTTCTCTCGAAGGCAGTTGGTGTTAAGGGAGGGCACTCAAAGGGTAATCCGCTGGCAAATCTGGCTATGGAGGGAACAATATTCATGCTTATGTGTTTGCCGCTTGCATTTGTGCTTTCGTTGCATCAGACAGAATGGTTCTTTCCGGCTATGCTTCTTATCATTGGTGGCAGGTATCTGACATTCGCGACACTGTACGGAACGCGGTTATACTGGATCCTGGGCGCCGTGCTCGGTATCGCTGCATACTTGTTATTCAGCCTTCAGGTGCAACCAGTGGGCGTATTGTCAACAGGCGCCCTCATGGAAATATCATTTGGGCTATTCATGTTTTTCACTTTCCGCAAGGGCAATGCGGTTAATACAACCAGTTTATAGTTGTTCTCGCGGAAGAAAATCAGGAGAACGTATTTCGGCTGCTTCGCGTTGCGTTCAACGTTCATACCCTTCAGGCTATACGCTAATCATCAATGGCTTTGTACTGAGCATTTGATTAGCTTCACCACTGGCCACCGGTCACCCGGAAATCGGAAACCGGAAACCGGAAACCGGTAACCGGTAACAGGTAACAAGTAACAAGTAACAGGTAACAAGTAACAAGTAACAAGTAACAAGTAACAAGTAACAAGTAACAGGTAACAAGTAACACGTACCGGCTACAAGTATCTCGCGAGTCTCAAAAAAAGAAGGAGAACATCACTGCTCTCCTTCCTAAACAACTCAATCAAATTCTATGGTACATCCCACCAAACCCGGGTGTCGAGCCGGTCAGGTCCCATGCGGGAAAGGGCCTGTTGAAGATTAGCATCATTGACGGAAGCCTCGGAAACCGGATAGGTCAATCTTCTGATGAAGTCAACTTCACGGCCCTGGAATGGATTGACCGCCAGTTCCGGATATCCGCTTCTGCGGAGGTTAGCAAATGCCTCGGCCCCTGCCAGGAAAGACGCAATCCAGTATTGTGTGTTGATCTCTTCCAGCGCATTGGCCGCATCCAGCGGATTGTTCGCAATGTAGGTATCGGCGTCCGCGGGATCAACCGCAGAGGCGGCGTCAAAGATCTCCAATTGTTCCATATGTGAACGAATTCCCGCCTCATACCAATCTGCAGCAGTACCCGCGGCAATCCATCCTCTTTGGCGGGCCTCCGCAAGCAGGAGCTGCGTTTGCGCGGCAGTCACCAGAAAATACGGCGCGGTAAGCTTGGCCATCCGTCGGCGGTCAACCTGACTGAAGTCGTAGAAGCTTGCCAGTCCCAGCCCGGTAGCAACTCCACCAATGGTGCTGTTGTCGTGGCCCATTGGCATGCCTACTTGTTCAGCGGGGTCAGTGGTACCGATTTCCGGTTGTTGTTCCGGCCCTGATTTTGCGCCTTTATATCGGATGGCGATGGACTGGAGGCGTGGGTCGTCAGTAGCCTGCAAGTGTTCGGTGAATGGTGCGGCCAGATAAAAGTTCGCCCCTTCGGTTCCATTCAACGTGATGCCTATCTGATTTTGATAATTGGCATCATGGACCACAACAGCATTGTCTTCGTTGCTTAAGATCAGGTTGTCAGTCGAAATGGCTGATACAATCTCGGCAGCTCTCGCCGGAGCGACTTTGCTCAAACGCATACCTGCGCGCAACAGGAGGGAGTTACCAAACTTTCTCCATTTCTCCACATCGCCTCCGTACAACACATCGGCTGTTTCGATCCGACCGGAAGCATTGAGTCCTGCCGAAGCCTGGGTCAATTCCGAAATAATACCAGCGTAGATATCTTCCTGCGAATCATACGCCGGGAAGAAGTTAACATCGATGTAACCTTTTCCGGCTTCCGTATAAGGGATATCACCGTAGGCATCAGTAAGCACCATAAATACATACGAGTTAAGAATACGCGCCATGTGGTAAAGATTCGCGCGGTCCGCATCGTCTTTGGTACGGTTGATGATGTCAACCGTATTTCGTATACAGTTGCGATAATAGGCCTGCCACAGGGTTTGCGTAGCATTCCGGTTGTCTTGATTCAGGTTCGCCCCGGTAAGAACACCGGTGTTCGGGCTGATAATTTGCTGCACGATACCAAGATCGTAAATCAACTGGCTACCCCCCGCGAATCCACCCGGGTTTATGTTAAGCGTGACGGTATTAAGCTGATAGGCCGGATCGATTTGTAACGGCGAAACCTTGTTGGTGTTGAGCTCGTCAAAACCATTTTCGCAAGCCCCGAGAAAAGCAATCACAAGGACCAGAACTATATATTTTAATGTCTTCATGACTGATTTGATTAGAGTTTAACATTGAGATTGAATCCGATACTTCGGGTTGTAGGTACGCCTGTAGATTCCATCCCTACCAGGTTATCAGACGAATACCCAAACGATTCCGGATCAATATTTGGCATCCACTTCTTCAGCATTGCGACATTATTAGCAACCAGGTCGAGCCGCAAACCGCGTATCGGCCAGTTCGCAGGAACAAATTTTGAGAAGTCATATCCTACCGTGATCTGACGAAGTTTCCAGTAGCCACCGTTATAAACCACCGGTTCCACAATTCCTTTCGAACGCACTACTTCGTAGAAAGGCTGTACGGGAAATACATTTACCGTATTAGGAGCACCTTCTTCATTCACGCCTTCTCCCACAATTCCCGACTCGCGACCCGGGAGCGTTTCCTTGTGCAGGCCGTGCCGATAGAGGTTGAAGTTCGTTCCCGAAAGGACTTTGTTTCCTAATTTAAAGTCTATCAGGAATGACGCAGTGATTCCTTTGAACGAAAACGAATTGGTGAAACCGCCAACCCATTTAGGCAAACCACTTCCATACATAATCATAGCCGGCGTTGCCAATGGAATGCCATTTGCGCCATGAACAATACGGCCTTGCTCATCGCGAAGGAATCCAAAGCCCGTGATCTGCCCCATTTCTTCACCCACAACATGCCTGAGCTCTCCATTGAACATGTGTGTTCCTATAGTGATTCGTTCGCCTGGTGTGTCGGTGATTAATTTGAGCACGCGCGTGATGTTGTATGAACTGTTGAAAGTAAAATTCCACGTGAAGTTCTGGCTTTCGACAGGCACAAGATTTACCATGACCTCTACGCCACGGTTGCGGCTTTCTCCGCTGTTGATGCGCGTGTCTATATACCCAGAAGCATCAGACACCTGCGCCTGTACAATTTGATCTACCGTATTCTTTTGATAGGCAGTAAGGTCCAGGCCAACACGGTCGTTGAACATTCTCATCTCCAGACCTACCTCCAATTCAGTAGCACGCATCGGGCTCAAGAGTGGATTAGGAATTGTATTCCCTGAGATTCCACCAACGGGTTGGGCTGCCCCAAGCGGATTTGCGAACAGATTATTATTAATATTATAAAACAACACATTATTATAGGCAGGTACGTCATTATCACTACCAACCTCGGCCCATGCAGCACGCAATTTGCCGAAATTCAACCATGATGGTCCATCGAAAGATTCCGTGAAGACATATCCCAGTGAAGCCGATGAATACGGCTGACTGCGACGGCCTGCCGTCAAGGTCGAGAACCAGTCGCGCCGATGAGTCAAACTAAGGAAAAGCGTCTCCTCCAATGAAAAGTCTAGTGCTCCATACAAGGAATTAACGCCCTGTTCAGCGAGATTATATAGTGGATCTTTGACGCGCCCGTTCATAACCGTATAAAGATCGCGTACTACGAAGTCGGTGACCTGAACACTATTCAAGTCAGATCTCTTATACATTTGGTTACCACCAAGTGTGACATTCACCCCTACTTTTCCGACG
>JAEZEH010000157.1 GCA_023417785.1 Bacteroidota bacterium | reverse complement strand
GTTGAGGACCGCGTTTACCAGGTGCAGCGCCCGCTTTTTTTTGAGGTACTCGTAGATCTGAACGATTTTGCGCTCGTATCGAAAATAGCACCTATCCGTGTGGACAAGCGCGAGTATGCAACACCGGCAATGTTCAATCCCGCGACTGGTGGTTTCAGCGCAGGACGATACTACGGTTATCCTTCAACCATATCGCATACAGAAACATTATTCTTCTTCACCAGGGATGGAAAGCTTAGGCCTTTTCTGGAAATCAAGGAAAAAGAAATCAATGGCATGTTTGTGGATCGTTCCATTGTGAAAAACAAGATTGTCAATCCCGACCTGCTTAAGAAGTACACATCATCACATTACTCCCAACTGGTGAACTACGCCAAAAAGAACGATCTCGACTTCAATCAAAAAGACGATCTGGTTTCACTGTTAAACCACTATCAACAACTGAAGAACTGATTCACGATTCAGCGTTCTAAAGTCTGATGCAGATGTTCTTTACATCTGAGAAAAACCGAAGTGCATCCCATCCGCCTTCCCTCCCGATGCCGGATTGTTTCATGCCACCAAACGGTGTTCTAAGGTCACGGAAGAGCCAGCAATTCACCCATACCACACCACTCTTGATTTTTGCAGCCACGCGATGTGCGCGGTTGAGGTTTTGCGTCCAGATCGTGGCGGAGAGTCCATAAGGCGTACTGTTGGCGAACGTAACAGCCTGTTCTTCGGAGTCGAAGGGCATGATCGAAACCACCGGGCCAAATATTTCCTCCTGGTTCGTCCGACAGGTTTCAGTGAGCCCCGTGATCACAGCAGGTGAAACGAAGTATCCGTTGCGGCACCTGCCATCGGGTGAGACCTTTACCCCACCCGTGATCACGTTACCGCCTTCTTCTTTCGCGAGTTCAATATAACCAAGCACTTTTCGCATATGCGCTTCTGAAACAAGCGCACCAATATCGGTGGCGGCATTGAGGGGATCGCCGACCACCAATGCCTGCGTACGTTGGACAAACGCGGTTACAAATTTTTCGTAGATAGACCGTTCCACAAAGATTCGCGATCCGCATAAGCAGATCTCACCCTGATTAGCGAAAGAGGATTGTACTGACGTGGAAAGTGCCGCGTCAAAATCACAATCCGCGAAAATGACATTAGGATTTTTTCCGCCGAGTTCAAGCGAAAGCTTCTTGAACATCGGAGCCGCAATAGAGGCAATTCGTTTCCCTGTTACCGTACCTCCGGTAAACGATACAGCCTTCACGTCGGGATGCTCCACGATAGCCTGCCCCGCTTTCGCGCCAACACCCTGAACGATATTCAGCACCCCGGCAGGGAGTCCGGCCTCGCGACATATTTCGGCAAACCGAAACGCCGTCATCGGTGTAAGCTCCGACGGCTTTGCCACCACCGTACATCCTGCGGCGAGTGCGGGCGCTATTTTCCACGTAAACAAATAAAGTGGAAGATTCCACGGCGAGATACATCCCGCCACGCCTACGGGGGAGTGACTCGTGTAGTTTATCGCTTCCGTTCCCGTGAGGTGTGCATCGCCGGAAAAGTGAAGCGCGGCAGTGGCAAAGAATCGCATATTCGCCGACGCGCGGGGTATGTCCATTCGTTTGGCGAGCGCAAGGGGTTTACCATTGTCTATCGATTCTGCCAACGCCAGGTCGTCAAGCCGTTGTTCAATTGCATCCGCGATACCCAACAGGATTTTGGAGCGATCTGCCGGTGACTTCGCTGCCCATTCTGCAAACGCATTGGAGGCCGCGGCTACGGCACTGTCAACGTCCAGTTCATCCGAGTCGGCAATGAGTGAATAAACCGTTCCTTCTGCCGGATTATAGTTATCGAAGTACTGACCAGAAACCGGTTCGCAGAACTCGCCTCCGATGTAGTTTAAAATTTTCTTCATACTCACAAAGCGCCGGTGCGCCCACCGTCTACCGGAATGTTTACGCCGTTGATATAGGCAGCCGCGGGTGATGCCAGGAATGCCACGGCGGCTGCGACTTCATGGGGCTCTGAGATTCTTCCTGCCGGAATTTCGCGAACCATTTCCTGTTGGGCTTCCTGATAGCTGATCCCACGCTTTTCTGCGTTGCGTTCGATGATTTGTTTCAACCGCCCGGTCATGGTGGCGCCGGGTAGTACATTATTTACGGTGATCCCGAAAGGCCCGAGTTCGACACTCAGCGTTTTGGCCCAGTTCGCGACAGCTCCCCGCACGGTGTTTGAAACGCCCAGTCCACGGATCGGGACCTTAACCGACGTTGAAATAATGTTAACAATGCGGCCAAATCCGGCTTCCTTCATGCCGGGAACCACCGCCCGGGAAAGGATCTGATTGCAGATCAGATGTTGTGAGAACGCCGCCAGAAATTCCTCTTCCGCGGCTTCAATGGCCGGGCCGGGTGGCGGGCCGCCGGTGTTATTCACAAGAATATGGACCGTGTTGCGGCTGCAAAAATCCTGAATTGCTTTTCTAACCGAATCCGGTTTACTGAAGTCGGCTACCAGATATGAATGCCCCGCAGACGCACCGCCGATTTCTTCCAGGGCGAGTTTCAGCCGCGTTTCGTCGCGGGCCAGCAGGGTTACATGAGCCCCCATTCGGGCGAGTTCGACAGCCGACGCCTTACCTATTCCCTGTGTACTGCCACAGACGAGCGCATTTCTTTCCGTGAGGTCCAAATCCATAGGCTTATATCATTGGTATGTAAATATAGAAGCATTCTTATTAGTTTTGACCCATCTGTTTTAGTACGCAACCGATTAAACTGACACTATGCCGATTCGCAGACCTTTTAATCTGAAACGTTGGATTGACGAAAACCGCGACATTCTTAAACCGCCCGTCGGAAACAAGAACCTGTATGCCGATGCCGGCGATTACATTGTAATGATCGTGGGTGGCCCAAATGCGCGCAAGGATTTCCATTACAATGAAACAGAAGAATTATTTTATCAGCTCGAGGGCGATATCAATGTACGTATTCAGGAAGATGGCAAGCCAGTAGATATTCCGGTTCGCGAAGGTGAAATGTTTCTTCTTCCGGGGAATGTTCCGCATCGCCCCGAACGACCTGCCAACACCATTGGCCTCGTCATCGAAACAAAACGCCCTGAACAGGATATCCTCGATGGCCTGATGTGGTTCTGTGACAACTGCAACGACAAGCTTCACGAGTACAAATTCCATCTTGAAAACATTGAAAAGGATTTCCTTCCACGGTTCCGTGAATTTTACGGATCGGAAGAGCTGCGTACATGCAAGAATTGTGGTACGGTAATGGAAGTTGATCCGCGTTTTGTTTAAATGCCATGAGAGGTCGCGGTTATTATACTTCTCCCATCGGGGAACTGATGATCCTTTCCGTCGATGATGCCGTCACGCACGTATTGTTCAACAATGATGAAAGAAAGGAAGAGGTTCGCACTGCGGTTATTGAACAATGTATCCAGGAGCTTGACGAGTACTTCAAAAAGGGTCGGAAATTTTTCACTGTTAATCTGAAAGCCGAAGGTACCGAGTTTCAAAAGAAGGTGTGGACCGAATTGCTGACCATTCCATTTGGTACAACGATTTCGTACGAAGAACTCGCCGTACGCCTTGGCGACATCAAAGCCATTCGCGCGGCCGGAGTTGCAAATAGTGTGAATCCGATCGCCGTTATTATCCCGTGTCATCGGGTAATTGGAAAAAATGGTGAACTAACGGGCTACGCCGGCGGCCTCGACAACAAACAATGGCTTTTGTTTCATGAAGGTTCTCTGATGAAGCAATTATCCCTTTTCTAATCCGAACCCCATGAGTGCTGCAAGACCTTTCGAAAATACACTGTCATTTGCTCAATCCCTCGACGAGGAAGATCCTTTAAGAGAGTTCAGTGAGGAGTTTCATTTTCCCAGGATCGGCGACAAAAAAGCGGTTTACCTCATCGGTAACTCACTGGGTCTTCAACCGAAAAAGACGAAAGAGGTCATCCTTGAAGAACTCGACGACTGGGCTACCCTTGCCGGGGAAGGCCATGTGCATGCACGAAGACCATGGATGCATTATCACAAGCTGAGTAAGGCCTATCTTGCCGAAATAGCTGGCGCGTTACCCAATGAAGTAGTAGCGATGAACCAGCTTACGGTGAATCTGCATTTAATGATGGTTTCTTTTTACCGGCCTTCGCGCGAGCGTTTTAAAATCATTGCGGAAGCCGGTGCCTTCAGTTCGGACCAATACGCGATCGAATCGCAATTAGCGTTTCACGGCATAAACGCAACTGACGGTCTCATCGAATTGAAACCGCGACCCAGTGAATTTACGCTGCGTACAGAAGACATCGTGGCCAGGATTCGGGAAAACGCTAAAGAACTTGCTCTGGTCCTTATTGGCGGGGTTCAATACTACACCGGACAATTCTTTGATCTGCCTGCTATTACCAGGGCTGGACATGAAGCCGGGGCAATCGTCGGGTTTGACCTGGCCCACGCGATTGGCAACGTACCACTGCGGCTACACGACGACAACGTTGACTTTGCAGTTTGGTGTTCCTATAAATACCTGAACAGCGGGCCTGGCGCGATCGCCGGCGCTTTCGTTCACCAGAACCACGCCAAGCAATTTGATTTACCGCGCTTCGCCGGATGGTGGGGCCACGACGAAGAAGAGCGGTTCCGTATGTTGAAAGGCTTTAAACCGATGCCTGGCGTTGATGGCTGGCAAACGTCAAACGTGCCAATTCTCCAGGCTGCGGCACACCTTGCGGCTCTCGAAATTTTTCACCGGGCCGGGATGAGCCGGCTACGCGAGAAAAGTAGATTACTTACGGGATATCTGGAATACCTGCTATTGCAAATTGACGCCGAAAAGAAATTCTTTTCCATTATCACACCCAACGATCCCGACGCCCGCGGGTGCCAGCTTTCAATTTATATGAAGGCAGGTAAGGAACCGTTTTCAAAACTAATAGCCAAAGGTGTGATCGCCGACTGGCGCGAACCCGATGTAATTCGTGTAGCACCCACGCCGCTGTATAACTCATTCGAAGATGTGTTTGCCTTCGCGCAAGCCCTCAAACAGGCGCTGCATGAATAGGAATACCGCTCACATCGCTATTGCAGGTGGAGGCCTGGTAGGTTCCCTGCTTTCGTTATACCTGAAACGTCGCGGGTACCGCGTCACCGTATTTGAAAGGCGCCCGGATATGCGCCTACGGACCATTGACGGAGGCAGATCCATCAATCTTGCCCTGAGTACGCGCGGCCTGACCGCGCTGGAGGAACTGGGCCTGGCGGAGGTAATTAAACGCATAGCCATCCCGATGCACGGACGCATGATGCACGATCTTCAGGGCAAACTAACATTTCAACCTTACGGGAAAGAGGGCCAATTCATCAACTCCGTAAGTCGTTCCGATCTGAATATCGTTTTAATGAACGAAGCCGAAGGGGCCGGAGTCAAATTCCTTTTCGAACACCGGTGTGTGAATATTGATCTGGAAAAAACTGAAATAACGTGGACGACCAATTCTCCGGCCGTCACCCCAGGAAATGCGATGGTTGAAAATACGGGAGCGTTGTTCACACAGAAGTTTGATATGATCGTCGGCGCCGACGGTGCGTTCTCCGCGGTGCGATCCGCGATGCAGTTTACCGATCGGTTCAATTTTTCGCAGTCGTACATCGAACACGGTTACAAGGAACTTCACATCCCTGCGTCAGCCGGTGGCGCATCACAGCTTGAAGTCAACGCGCTCCACATCTGGCCGCGTGAAAGTTTTATGATGATCGCGTTGCCGAACCCTGATGCCTCATTCACCTGCACCTTATTCCTGCCTTTCAGAGGTGTGAAGTCATTTGACACGCTGGCAGAGGATGACCATATTCGCGAATTTTTTCAGGACACTTTTCCCGACGCAGTCCCCCTCATGCCGACGCTGCTGGATGACTTCAGGACCAATGCTACCTCATCGTTGGTGACCATGAAGTGTTTTCCATGGGTGAGAAACCGCACTCTTCTCATCGGCGACGCAGCCCACGCGGTGGTTCCCTTCTATGGCCAAGGGATGAATGCCGGCTTCGAAGACTGTCGTATCTTCAATCAAATGCTCGAAGATCACAACGACGATTGGGAAGCTGTACTTGATGCGTTTCAGCACCATCGCAAACCGGACGCGGATGCCATTGCCGATCTGGCTATTGAGAACTTCATCGAGATGCGTGACCTGGTCGCGGACGAAAATTTTCTTTTACGGAAACGTATTGAAGCCCGGCTTCATGAATTATTCCCGGAACAATGGATACCGCAGTATTCCATGGTTACATTCCGACCCGAAATTCCTTATTCCAGAGCCTTTGCAAAAGGTCGTGAACAAAGTGCTATTATGGACCGCATCATGTCGGATCCGGATATCAGCAACAATTGGGAGCAACTCGATTTCCGCAGCATCGTTGAGCAACTGTCGTGGCTTTAATAACCATCAACGGATCCTGAGCACGGCAAGGGCGTTTAGAAGTAGCGCGAAACTATCGGGGAAAAATAATTCCCTTCGAAGGAATGTCTTATATAAAACGAAGCCTTTCCCTTATGAACATAACTACCCATCAATATGAATCCGATACTGTTCGTATCGTTCGAGAATTTGACGAACATAATTCACCGGCTCTTCGCATTTACAATAGCCAACGGTAACCACGGGATCACGGTAGTATTTAGGATCCGATTTCTTCATCAGCCATTGCTCTACATTACCCTTCCACTTAGTCGGATCCTGGCCATATTTTTCGGCAAGTCTGTAGGCATCTATGATATGTGACAATCCGGCGTTATATGATGCGAAGATGAAATTGAGACGCTCTTTCGGATCGGAGATCTTTTTCTTCCAGTAGTTGTCGAGGTGTTGCAGATAGCCGACACCGGCTTTTATGCTCTGTGCCGGATCGTTGAGGTTGGTAGCCCCAAATCGCTTCGCCGTTTCCGGCATGAGCTGCATTAGCCCTTTTGCCCCCGCCCACGATTCCTCCGCAGGAAGGAAATGGGATTCCTGATAGATTAACGACGCGAGAAGCCGCCAGTCCCAGCCAAGTTTCGCCGCACCCTCCCTGATCATGTCATCATAAGGTGAGAGATGCCTTCCTCCCAAAGAAGAATAGTCACTCTGCAGGCGCATGAGCGACGTCCGCGGACTCTTGTAGTAGCGGTTATAGATGACCATGAACGTCGCCTCCCTTTTGATCGAGGACAACCATTCGTTAATTGCCCCTTCCAGTTCAGTGGAGTTCTTTCGTACCGCCCAGGCAACCTGTCGCGGGAGACCGACTACCGTGTTAACATGGATATTGTCATAGTAAGCCGCGTTCACCTGGGCAATGGTATGATCGGCGATGGTGTAATCTATCTCACCGGTGGCAACCTTGCGAATGAGGGCTTCGGATTCCACGGTAATGGAATCTTCGCGTATGATAATTTCGGCGCCGGTTTCATCGGAAAGATTTCGAAGGCGTGTCGCGTGACCGGTACCGGTAATGACGTAGACCTCCTTCCCTTCAAGTCCCGTGAAGTCGTGAATGAGACTATCATTGAGCTGTTTGTAGCTAAGTTTCCGCCACGATGCAGGTTTGCGCTGAACCAGCACCTGGTAAGTATTATACTGCGGCCGCGTAAACGTGAGATGGTTCTTTCGCTCTTTGTTGATTGTCAGTGGGAAAGCGAGAATATCACCTTCACCGTGGTTTAGCTGCTCAATGGCCTGGTTTATTCCTGATGTAACCCGGACTTTCAGCGTTACCCCAAGATGTTTTGCCAGCAGGCTGAGCAGTTCATACTCGTACCCCATCGGTACGCCGCGGTAGATAAAGTAACTTATTGAATTATTGTCTACAAGCGCCGTGATGTAACCACGTTTTTTGATTGCATCAAGATCGAGTTTGATTTGTGGTTCAGAAGTAAAGACTTCTTCTCTGGGTTGAGAACAACAGATTACGATAAAGAGGAAAACAACCAGGGGGAATTTGGTTCGAAGCCGCCGCATAGCAGCCATCAAAATAGCCAATCCTTCTTAAAAATAAAAAGAGGCCCCCGAGGGAGCCTCTTTTTGCGATATTAATCACGCTTTAGTTGAAAATATAGCGTAAACCGAACTGCATATAATAGGTTGAAGTGATGGAGTTATTGTCCCGGAACGTCTCAGAAACGGGCTGTCCGCGATCTGCCTGGAGGCGGAAAGTCGGGGTAACTGCGCCACCCGGAACCAGTGCATTCTGATTGGTAGGAACGAGCAGCGAGGTCGCGTTAACCTGGTCAAATGCACCCCAGTCTTTGTTCAGGAAGTTACCGAAATTGAAAATGTCAATCGTGAACTGAAGGGTATTGCGTTTGTCGCCGATGTTCGTGAAGATATCCTGAATGAATTTGATATCAACCTGATTTCTCCACGGGAGTTTCGCACCATTGCGCTCTGCATATTCACCTTTGTGTTCTTTCAAGTAGTCATCCTGGTCAATGTATCTGAAGAAGATATCACTTTGTTCCTGAGCAGTCACGATGTTTGGATTCTGGCTGGAACCATAATTGTGATCCACGAATGTGATTTCGCTTGGGTCACGCGGAATATAGATCAGGTCGTTATTCTGACCGTCGCGGTTGAGGTCGCCCCCGTAGGTGTAAGAGAACCTGCCCTGAACGGAACCTTCGAAGAACACCGAAAGAGACGTGCCCAAATGTTTCAGGTATTCCTTACGGAATGTGAGACCGGCAACAACGCGACTGGGTACCACATACGCAGCGTAGCCAACTTCAGGATTGTTGGCCCCTCTCACTATAGGTGTGAGCGACCACGTATTGAGGAGCTGATCACCTACACCATCATACGGTGTTTTCGCCTGACTTTGGGTATAGGCGAGAAAGCCTGAGAAGTGTTGACCGAATTGTTTTTCCAGCTTGGCCGT
>JAEZEH010000152.1 GCA_023417785.1 Bacteroidota bacterium | reverse complement strand
TAAAGAGTGTAAGGTTTGTAAGAGATTATTAGGTTGTCGAGAAAATGAAATGGCAGGCGAGGTACGGTAGCCATCATTTCCTGTGCTTTATTAAAAGACTTTTGACCGTCGAATTAGCCCGATATGTTTGTGATTAGCATAGCTATGTTGGTAAGCCTCTGCATGTCTATTCCCGTTGACACCCTGGGAACTGCGTCATCTAAGAGTTCCCGCATGACCGGGCTTTCCGGACCCGGCCACACTAACTTCGATACGACACGGCTTGAGGTTTTGACTGAACAAATACGAAGTGGCGATTTCGGAAATATCAATAGTCTGATTATCTACAAGAACGACACCCTGGTCTTAGAAGAGTATTTTACTATTTCAAAAGGACGATCCGGACGGGACCGCCTTCATGGCTTACAGTCCGTAACAAAAAGTGTTACTTCGATCCTGGTTGGAATTTTAAAAGACAGGGGTTATATAAAATCGGTCGATCAAAGAATAGCAGACTTTTTCCCCGAGTATGATTTCCGGGATTCTCTCAAGCGTACCATTACAATAAGGGACCTTCTGCTTATGTCGTCCGGGATATCCTGGAATGAAGGAAGGGTTAGTCTTACCGACGCAAAATTGAATGATATACGCCAGCTAAACAGAAGCAGGGACCATCTCGATTACTACTTCAGCAAACCCATGGACACCATTCCCGGGATGGTTTTCCAGTACAGTGGTGGCTGTACGATCGCGTTGGGCGAAATAATCAGAAGAACTTCCGGGATGACGGTTGAGCAATTTTCGAACAAGTTTTTATTCCAGCCTTTAGGGATAACCAAATACCGGTGGATCACGAGCAAGGTCGGACAGCATAACACAGGTGGGGGGCTGTATCTGCAACCAATGGACCTTGCCAAAATTGGTCTGTTGATGATGAGAAAGGGCAAATGGGATGGGCAGGAAATTGTCTCCGAACAATGGATTCAGGAATCGACGGAGCCACTAATAAATACCGGTCGCGAAAATGAACTTGGCAATCCTTTTCAATACGGATATCAATGGTGGATAAATGAACTGGACGGCGTCGAAACGATATCGGCCAGGGGCTGGGGCGACCAGCGCATTATGTTCGTTCCACGATATAGCGTGGTCGTAGTAATTACCGCGGCGAATCACTTTGATTACCCTGGAAGAAATGGTATCGATCAATTGTTGTTAATTGCGTTATCGGCATTGAAAAGATGATTCCCGATTGAATAGAAATGATTGCGTCTAGTAACTCAACCAAGGCAAAGTTCCACCCTAAACCAGCGGATTGCTAATGTTATTGCTGTTTTCCCGGGAAGTTTACATATTCTACCTAATGAACAATAGAAGCTCCTTCCTTTTTCTGCTGGCCATCATCCTGCTTGCCAGCACAAATGTTTTTTCACAAAACAGGGAAGTTGAACTGCCCGCAGAATATTCAAAATATTTCAAGGAGTATGGCGTAACGGGTTCCCTGGTCATCTATGATCTCAATAGCGACAAGTTCGTGTACTATGATAAGGAACGAGCACATAATCGATATAGTCCTGCTTCAACGTTTAAAATATTCAATTCCCTGGCAGGGCTCGAAACCGGAGTGATTACGGATACCAGTTACGTTATTCAATGGGATAGTGTGAAGAGAGGAAAGTATGCGCCCTGGCACCGGCCAAACAGTCTGAATTCTGCGTTTAAATATTCTGTGGTCTGGTACTATCAGGAAGTTGCAAGGAGAATAGGCGTAGAGGCGATGCAGCGGTTGATATCCCTGAACAATTATGGGAATGAAGACATAAACGAGAAGGTCGACGAGTTCTGGTTGAGTGACATGGGCGGGAAGCTGCGAATCTCCCAGGTGGAGCAGGTCGCGTTTCTGAGAAAGCTTTACAAGGATGAATTGGCGTTCAGCCGAAGGAGTCAAAAACTGGTTAAGGATATTATGCTAATCGAGCAGAATGACGAGTACAGGCTTTTTGCTAAAACGGGAATGTGTTCTCATGATAGTCTTTGGTTCGGCTGGTATGTTGGATGGATTGAAGCCGGAGATAATGTGTATTTCTTTGCAACGCATCTTGAGTCTGAGAACAATATGGATATCCTTAATGGTGGGAGGAAAGGAGTCACCTTTGCGGTGCTGCGGGACTTGGGACTAATCACAAATAAATATCAGGAGTAGCCAGTTCTTGGGCAGATCTTTTAAGATCGGGGAAGTTTTGAGAGAACGGGAGCTCACATCCGAATCTCAGGTTTTGATAGCGGAAACGGTTTTGAATACCAGATAGCCTGACCCGGTGCCTGAGCGCATCTTGCCTGGTGGCTGAGCGGAGTCTCCCTGGTCGCTGAGCGGAGTCGAAGCCACCGCGGAGCGGGAAAGAAAGAACTCAGCGCGACGCCCCCAGAAACGGACCCGGTTTGTTCAGTAAACAACTATCCTAATCCAGACATTGATCAAAATGGTGCGCAAGCCTCGAAGCGCCTGTCCCGATCAATTGAATATTTCAGAGTCAAACCGAAAGCGGTCGCGCCGAGGTATCTCGACGAGGAGAATGTTGCTCCACGAGGCCCCTGATTAATGTAAAAAAGTTTCTACCTTACTTAACGAACCAATGAACCGCTGTAAGAGACGTTTGGCCAGTCTTCGGAATCGACGGTAAGACCGCCTGATCGGTTAGGGATATTATCGTGACTCTACAAATGAGCTATGATTTATAAGTACATCGCGCCAAGTCCAGTTCTTCAAGACTTTGTAAGAGATTACTTAGTGGCTCACTTCATCTTTGCCAGCAATGAACCCGTTCCCTTAAAGCCATATGCGCCTAAACCAGAACAAGGAATCACTTTCTTTCCCAGAGGATTTGTATCCATCGGAGACCAGTGCACCGGGAGCATTATACCTGCACCTAAAGTATCAATTTTCGGTCAGCAGGTAAGCCGCTATAACTTCCATCTGACTCAGGAGTATTTAATGCTACGGGTTCATTTTCATCCTGGAACATTATACCGCCTGTTAGGTATTCCGCTTTTCGAGTTTACAGACCAATATTCTGATGCGGCCGCAGTCATAAACAGAGAAGTGGAGGATATCAATGAAAGATTGGCAGCCTGTAAAAAAAAATATGTACAAATGATTCAAATCGTAGAATCATACTTATTAAGTAAAATCAAAAATCCTAAGAAAGATAGCAACATCATTGATAAAGTTGCTGCCTTCATGTACGCAGAATCTTCGAAGTTCTCCCTGGATTGTTTAGCCAATCAAGCCTCTCTTTCTCCACGACAATTCAACCGGAGATTTACCGAGCGTATTGGCGTAGGTCCAAAACTTTACAGCCGTATCATCCGATTTTACAAAGCATATCAATATAAGGAAATGCACCCTGACGCAGACTGGTTGACTATTGCTGTTTTATTCGATTATTCAGATTATCAGCATCTGGTTAAGGACTTTAAAGAATTCGCCGGCGTCTCACCTGTAATCTGGGTAAGTGAGGATAACCAGTCACCGGAAAGAATATTAAGACTGGAATAGAACTTGTCTTTTTTATACCACTAAGGTCGTCTCAGTTGAAGCTAGTTTTGTAAAACTAAAATTTCAATCATGAAACGAAACCAATTTCTTCTCACAACAATGGCAGCTCTGCCGGCGTTTGCTTTTACCAAGATTGCTGCCGATACCGTAAATACAAAAGAACCCTTTATTGTACGCTCTGGTAAAAACCGCTCTGGCGAACAGATGATGAAATTCATGGGAACTCATCCCAATGACATTGTGATTTCAAGAAAGGATACAGGAAATGCAATGAGTGTCTTTCTTTTTAATGGTAATGGAAATGCGGCCACACCACTACACGTACATTTTCACCAGGATGAATTCTTTTATGTTATTGATGGACAATATCGCTTTGTTTGTGGAGAAATGAAAAGTGAATTGCATCCTGGGGATACGATTTTTCTTCCGCGAAACATTCCGCATCAGTGGCTTCAACTTTCTGAAAATGGCAAATTGCTGTATGCGGTAAATCCGGCCGGTACATTGGAAGACATGTTCAAAGAGTTAAATGAGCTTAAGGCACCACTAACTGAAACGGAGCTGGCAAAGATACTTGCTAAGCATGGGCAAGAGCTCCTTGGTCCACCTATGCGACCATAGGCGTGTTGGTGGCGCGAAGACAACATGCCCCAAGAGACGGGGGCTAATGATTTGATACCGGGGGCATTTTGATTAGAGGGAGTTCGCAGTACGAGACCGAAGGCTGAGGAACTTACCCGGGGCAATAATTACCGAACCCAGAGACGAATGGGAAAAAAAGAGTCCGGCGTCGATGGATCCCGACGGGTCCGGCGGTTCACGATGAACCCTCGGCGCACACATTTGGATAACGGACACCGAAGTTGAGCGTCGTCTCAATTCAACGGTACCTGGATATCTACATGTATCCGGCATGGCTTGGTTTTTGTTTCTCGTCGCCCATGCAGGTTGTCCTGACCTTCTATCGAAATTTTTCATGGATCGTCCTGGGGATTAGTCTCTTTGGATGTGTTCTTGTCCTGGCCTATGGGTCCTGGCAATACATGGTAGTGGTTTTCTGGACCAAGGTGCTGACGAATACACTGCTCGGATTGTACATCAATTACTATCGTTCGGAGCAATTCTGCTTTTTTGCTAACCTGGGCTATAGCAAGATCAGAATATTTACGTTCACATTCATTTTGGATATGCTCATCTGGTTTTTGCTTTCGTGGTTGACTATCAAATTGCTCTTATGAGAGATGTACTTGAATTCGATAGTGTTGAACTGAGCTTCGACGGCCGGAGAATACTCTCGGGGGTCTACATGCAATGCAGACAGGGAGAGGTGGTCGGACTTCTGGGGAGAAACGGTTCCGGAAAATCATCGCTGATGAAGGTGGTTTTCGGAATACTTGACGCGGAACATAAATCGGTTCGTATAAATGGTGTATCGCTGCAGGGAGGCTACCTTCGAAAGAGATATATTGCCTATCTGCCGCAGGAAAAACTTATTCCGCCGTATTTGTCATTGCGTCTTGCCTTTAAACTTTTCGGTGTGGATGCTAATGATGTTATCGCTGCTGTTCCTGAGGTAAGCGAATACGTAAACTTCAAGCCAAATGAACTATCAGGTGGGTGGCAGCGTTTGATCGAAACGCTGTTGATTCTACATTCGCCGGCGCCGTTTTGTTTTCTCGATGAGCCGTTCACGGGACTGATGCCCATTCACATTGAGACAATAAAAAGCATCGTCGCACAAGTCAGGTCCAGGAAAGGGATTATCATCTCCGATCATATGCACCGTCACGTCACCGAGGCGTCAGACAGAATTTATGTTCTCACGAACGGACGAACAGTTGAGATAAAGGAACGCGGGCAGCTCGTCGAACTCGGGTATCTGCTTTCGTTATGAGTTCCTCCCAGGCGTACTCACCGCAAGTTCAAATGATAGCGATGGAACCATCGTTTGAACATCAGTCACTCTTTTAATGTTAACGTTTGGGTTGACCTTGTTTCCTTTTTTGTGATCGTTTATTTTCGTGGGATAAAGAAACGCAAATGAATTTTCACCTTGCCCAGATAAATATCGCAAGAATGAAGGGGCCGATTGACAGTCCCGTAATGGCCGAATTTGTCGAAAATCTCGACCCTGTAAATCTTCTTGCTGAAACGAGTAAGGGATTTGTCTGGCGATTAAAGGATGATAGTAATAATGCATCATCAATCAGGGTTTATGATGATGATTTTATTATTGTGAACCTGTCGGTTTGGGAAAGCATTGAATCATTATTCCAGTTTGTTTATAATTCGAACCATACCGAAATTTTTAAAAAGAGACGGGGTTGGTTTGAAAAAATGAAGGAAATGCACATGGCGCTTTGGTATACTCCAGTGGATCAAATACCAACAGTAGCAGAGGCTGTGGAAAGACTGGATTTCTTACAACGGAATGGTGAGACGCCCTATTCGTTTACTTTCAGAAATAAGTTTACGCCGGAAGACGCCGTAAGATTCAGCGTTCCTGAGGTATAACATTGTTCGTCGCATTGTTTATCGCTCTGTAACTAAAACTCCCTACGGAAGTATGGATAAGGGAACTTATTGTGAATGGATCCAAGGGCGTTTTGGATGCGCAAGTCTATCCGTAAACAGGGTGTTGCAGTGCGGATGTAACCGCATCAAGGCAGATAGCTAGTTTGAAACAATAATATTCCTTATAATCAGATGAACGCCCAACTAGAAAATGACCGCGTCAGGAGTCTCAGAAAGCAGCTCCTTTCAGACAACTGGTATCGACTGGAGAAAGTGACTTACGATTTTCGGTTAAACAATGGTGAATGGGAGACGCATTCAAGGGAGGCATATGACCGGGGAAATGGAGCAACTATTTTGCTTTATAATAAACAACGAAAGACCGTAATCCTCACGCGACAATTTCGGTTGCCGACATACCTGAACGGAAACAAAGCCGGGTTTTTGATTGAAGCGTGTGCAGGACTATTAGACAACGACAACCCTGAGGACTGCATTCGGAAGGAAGCTGAGGAGGAAACAGGATACAAGGTCAATTCTGTTGAAAAGGTGTTCGAGGCGTATATGTCGCCCGGATCCGTGACTGAGATTTTATACTTTTTCATCGCCGAGTATTCCGAGGCAATGAAGATCGGTTCCGGAGGTGGACTGGTAAACGAACAGGAGAATATCGAGGTGATGGAAATTCCTTTTAACGCCGCGTATGAAATGATTGGAACGGGTGAAATCAAAGATGGGAAAACGATTATGCTCCTGCAGTATCTCAGGCTACGGAACATATTAAATGGATAACGAATATTGACGAGAGGTGTCTCCGGTATTCACTGTTGCCCGTGGGTTTTAACGCTGAAAAGGGTATAAAGGCTGGTCGGCTAATCCTGTCCTCGTTTTTATCAAAATGTAATTTGGCTCAGGAGATCGGGTCTTCCCTTTAGCTGGCAAAATATGTATATTTAACTAAGCTCTCCATAAGCCGGGTTTAATATTGAATAGTTATGCGACTGTTTATCATCGTCCTGCCCGTTTTCGTTGTCTGTCATTGGTCTCAATCGCTGGCAAAGCCGGTGAATGTCAAAACATCAGTCATCAATGAATTAGTCCAGCCCCATACAAAAGTTGATAGCCTGGTAGGGGCACTCAAGGCTTCGACGGAGCCTGACGCCAGATTTAAATTGTTGGGTGAAATATCCTGGGAGTACATTCATGCGCATCAGCTTGAAAAAGCGACACAATACGCCGACAGCATCAGAGTGTTTGCTGAGAAACTGAAAAACGAGGAGCGCATTGCTTATTCACATTTCTATTATGGTGTGATTGCCCGGCATCAGGGCAACCTTCAACTGGCCCTGGATCATCTCAAACAGTTTGCTTCCTATTATGAAGCGGTGGGTGATTCCTCTCGTGTAGCCAGCGGATACTTCCAGATTAGTGCGGTTAATTCTTCTTTGGGCAACTACGACAAGAGCCTGGCCGCGTCATACCGTATCCTCGCTATCTACGAGGACCAGAACGACATGTTTAGTATAGGGTTTACGTTGAACGGTATCGGTGTCATTCAGCGCCACATGAAAAAGTATGACGACGCTATTGATACCTACCAAAGAGCTCTTTCTATTTATGAGAATCTCGATGCGCAGGAAGACAAGGCAAACGTCCTGGGAAATTTGGCTAATGTGTACTCCGATCTGGAGCGGTTCAAGGAGGCGAAAGACTGTTTCCGACAGGCGTTGCATATTGATGAAACCCTTGGAAACCAAAAGTGGATAGCGTATGATCTTGAGAATATCGGAGCCATGTACAATAGAATGGAGAAATACGATAGCGCGCTGTTGTTTCATCTAAGGGCTCTTGCAATCCGTGAAGGGTTGCCAAACAGAATTGAGCATGCCACGACATTGCTCCAGGTAGCGCAAACTAATTTCTACCTGAAGGATTATGCGAAGGCCAGACAATATGCGCTCAAATCTTTTGCGCAGACTGCTGAGGTAAAACCGAAGCCGCTTTTGCGGGATCTATATTTTTTATTGGCGAAAATTTATTATGAAGAAAAAAATTTTTTGAAAGCGTATGAATCCCACCAGTTATACGCTTCAATCAAGGATAGCGTCCTCAATGAAGAGACGAGCCGCCAGCTGAATGAATTGCAGACGAAATACGACACAGAGAAAAAGGATCAGCAGATCAACCTGCTTGCCGCCGAAAATGAAGTACAGGAAAAGGAGACTGCACGGCAGGCTACGCTGAAGAATTCATTTGTCGGCGGTCTGGTGGCCGTGATATTGATTGGCGCTTTGTTGGTTTATAATCTTCGCCAGCGGCTAAGAAACCAAAAACTTATTGCAGCAAAGAACGACGAGATCAGGGAAGTTAACTTCAGGAGTCAGATGACTGAGCTGGAATTAAAAGCGCTCCGGGCTCAAATCAATCCGCATTTTCTTTTCAATTGTATGAACTCGATCAATCGGATAATTCTGAATGGCGAAATGGACGATGCGTCGAGATACCTTACTAAATTTTCCAGACTAATCAGGTTGATATTGGAAAACTCCGAAGAGCAAACGGTTCCTCTCCAAAACGAATTGGAAATGCTGGAATCCTACATTCAGCTTGAGGCGTTGAGATTCAAGGGAAAGATTCAATACAGAATCATTATTGGCGAAGGAATCGATCCTGAAAGTACCTATATCCCATCCATGGTTTTGCAACCCTTTGTCGAAAATGCGATCTGGCATGGGCTGATGCACAAAGGTGAAGAACAGAACGGCCTGCTTACGATTTTTATTAGGGAAGAAGGTTATAAGTTGACGTGCACCATCGAAGATAATGGGGTAGGGCGGGCGCAAGCCAAAGTTCTGCAGGAGAAGTCCGTTTCGAAGAGCAAATCACTGGGAATGAAACTCACCGAAGAACGGCTCAGGTTGCTAAGCAAGGAACGTTTGGAGCAGCTGATCAGAATTACCGACTTGAAAGATGCCAGGGATTTTGCCTTGGGCACGCGTGTCGAGGTTAATATTCCGATATCTTAAACACCCTGTGACGCGAAATGTCCCTGGTAAGGCCAGTGGGTTGAGCGGAGTCGAAACCACCGCACCCAGGCAATCCGAAATCCGAAACCTGAAATCAAAGTAACGCCGTCAAGGCGGCCTTCTTATCTTTCGCCAGCTGCGCTTTTAGTTCTTCGAGATCCTGAAATCGAATGTCGCCGCGAAGGAGCTTGTGGAAATGTATCGTGATGTTATCGCCGTAAATGTCTTTGTTGAAATCGAAAATATTCACTTCAATGTTTCGCTTCACGCCATTGATGGTGGGGCGATTGCCGATGTACAACATACCGTTGTAATAGGCATGCTGATAGCCGACACGTACCGCGTACACACCATCCGAGGGAACAAGTTTGTAACGCGTGTCGATTTCGATATTGGCCGTTGGGAATCCGAGAATCCGGCCCAGTTTATCACCGGGAACTACGCGACCGGTGAGGCTATAGGCTTTGCCCAAAAGCGTCGTGGCGTTTTCGACGTCACCATCCTCAAGGGCTTTACGGATTTGCGTGGAGCTTATACCGATGTGATCGACGTCCTGGCGCGGAATCTCTTCAACTTCAAAGCCGTATTTAGGGGCGTTCTCCTTCAGCTGTTCAAAACTCCCTTCACGGTTTTTGCCGAAATGGTGATCATAACCGATTATCAGTTTACGCGTTCCAATGGTATCAACCAGAATGGTGGAGATGAATTCTTCGGAGGTCAGCTGACTGAATTCTTTTGTAAAAGGGATCCGTATCAAATGATGGACGCCGTGATCCTTCAACAGTTCGGCTTTTTCTTCAAAAGTATTCAGTAGTTTGAGGCTGTCTTCTTCCGGATGGAGTACCAGTCGCGGATGCGGCCAGAACGTGATCACGACCGTTTCTCCTTCGTTAGCTGTGGCGATTTCCCTAAGGCGATGAAGGATCTTCTGGTGCCCGAGGTGAACACCGTCGAAGGTGCCGCTGGTCACCACTGCGTAGTTTAGTTTATTGAAGTCCTCCAGTCCGTGATAAATCTTCATGCAATACAGGTTCGTTATCCAGCTTCGGAAAGATACGACTAGGGGACAACTTTTTCTACAGCAACGGCGTCGTCGATGGAGAACGATCCGATGCGCGTTCGTCGCAGCACCGAAAGGTATGCGCCTACGCCGAGGGTGGTGCCCATGTCGCGGACAATGCTGCGGATATAAGTTCCCTTTGAGCAGACGATCCTGAAATCCACTTCAGGAAGTCGTACGTCTGTGATCTCAAAGTCATGGACATGCACAGTGCGTGGTTTGAGCTCCACATCATTTCCTTTCCGCGCAAAGGAGTAAGCGCGTTTACCACCGACGCGAATCGCGGAATGCATAGGGGGGAGCTGGCTGATTTCGCCAAGAAAATTCCGGGAAGCCTCGACGATCATTTCGCGGGTAATGAGACTGATGTCCTGAGCGGCGGACACTTCTGTCTCCAGATCGTGTGAAGGTGTAGTCTGACCAACTACCAATGTGCCAGTGTATTCTTTTTCCAGCCCCATGTACTCTTCAATGCGTTTTGTCATTCGTCCTACACAGATGATTAGCAGGCCAGTCGCAAGGGGATCCAGCGTTCCGGCGTGGCCGATCTTTTTTATTTTGAGCACGTACCTCAGTTTGTTAACCACATCGAACGACGTCCAGCGGTAAGGTTTGTCAATCAACAGAACACGCCCTTCATCCGGTACGGGTGTTGCCTCCATCATACGACGGCCAGTTCAACGCCAAGGTAATAGAGGATCAGGATGACGGTTCCCAGAACGATCCGGTAATAGCCAAACCACTTGAATCCATGGCGGGTAAGAAATGTTATAAACGACTTGATCGCAATGATGGCAACGATAAACGCCACGACATTGCCCACAATAAGCAGCGTAATTTCATTCGATCCGAATGACCCGCCGTCTTTGTAAAACATGAACATCTTATAGATGGTGGCGGCAAACATGGTAGGTACAGCCAGGAAGAAAGAGAACTCGGCTGCGGCGCGTTTGGTGAGGCCTTGAGTGACGCCACCGATGATCGTGGCTGCCGAACGCGATACGCCCGGAACGAGTGCCAGGATCTGAAAGAACCCGATTCGGAATGCTGATTTAAAGGAAACGATTTGGTCGTCGGTGATGTGTTCGTTGCGTTTGAAGAACTTATCGAGGAAAAGGAACACAATTCCGCCGGCTATGAGAGCAAAGGCCACAACCTGGATGCTTTCGAGCAACCGGTCGATAACGTCTCCAAGCAGGAAGCCGGCTGCGGCCGCCGGAATGAAAGCTACAATGAGTTTTAGATAGAAGATCAATACCTCCGACATTGGCCGGTCTTCAGGGAAGAACCTTTTCCAATACAGGACAATCACGGACAGGATGGCCCCTAACTGAATGGCTACCGTAAACATTTTGGTAAAGGGCTCATCAGCAATGCCCATAAGGGAGGATCCGATGATCATGTGTCCGGTAGATGACACGGGTAGAAACTCGGTGAGGCCTTCGATGATAGCCAGAATAATAGCTTCAGGAACCGACATGCTTGAGACGACGTAAAATGAGAGACGTTGAGATACTGTTAATTCCGGCCATTGTCAGGTTTCTGAAGGATGGCGTAGATCTCGATGATAAATCCAGCCATTACCACGATAGGGCCGAGAGTCAGACCCAGGAATCCGAAGCCGTGTTGTTGATTATCCAGCGACATCAGGATGAAACCAACAACGAGGGTAACGACGCCGATGATCATCCACTGGTAGTTCTTACGGCCAAAAGGAAGGTTATTTTCCATTGTTATAGTTTAATAAAGGTCGTCCAGCGACATTTTCAAATATTTTCTGACGGCAAACCAGGTACTCACACATGAAACGAGTATCCCTACACCGATGAGAACTCCGAGCATGATCAGGAAGTCTTTCGGATTATGGAGAACGGCAATTTCAGGGATACGGTTTTGCGCATAGTTTGAGAGGCTCCAGATGAAAAGTCCAGCCAGGCATGCCGAAAGCAAACCATACCCGAAGGCGCGAAGCAGAAACGGATTGAGGATAAAAAACTGTTTTGCTCCGACAAGCTGCATACTTCGGATGAGAAATCGCTGCGAGAACAAGGCGAGTTTCAGGGTGTTGTTGACGAGAATAAACGTGGTCGCAATCAGCAACACAGAAATGATCAGCAAGTAGATTGAAATATTTTTAATATTCTGATTCACCGCATCAAACAAGTGCTTCTCATAAGTTGCTTCAAGAACACCGGTTAACCCTTCCAGTTCCTGTTTGATCAGCTTAAGACTGGCAGTATCCTGTTTTTCGGGTTTTACTTTGATAAGAAAGGCATCTTTCAAAGGGTTTTCGCCCAGGATCTCTTTATAGTCACCGATTTGTGAAACAAGATCTTTCTCGGCCTGGTCCCGGCTGACAAATGTTACGGGTTTTTCTGATTCGGCGACGAAGTCCTTTGAGATGATGGTCTTTTCGAGCTGAGTCCTCTGCGTTTCGGTCAGGCTGCCCTTAAGGTAGACTTTCACATTGAGGTTGTCACGGACGATAGCGCTGAATTGTTTGGAATAGATCATCAGATTGCCAAACAAGCCAAAAACAAACAGGGCCAGAGTGGTACTAATCACGACGCCCACGGCAGGGTAGCCTCCCAATATCTTCTTCCGGGTGTGTTGTTCCATGCTAATCCGCAAAGTTATGGAAACCCGCCGGATTTTCTAAAAACCGGCGGTTTAGTTGCGGAAAAAACGAGGCGCTTATCGTGCAGAGGCGCGGTATTGCCTGAGTTTGGAAAGTAGTTCCGGGTCGTTAACCTGAACCAGCGGCGTGATTTTCTCTGCGTTGGTATTCAGCAGGTAGTAGGTGTCGCGATAGAATAGAAACACGGTGCGCTTCTCACTGGCGATAAATTCCAGAATCTCATAAAAGTTCTTTTCGAAAGAGCCATATAAAATGAGTTTTCCGTCTCTCACCTGATAGTGGAATGAATACTTTTTGTTGGAATTGTCGGTTTCAACCACCATCTCCGATGCCTTCATGGTGGCCTGAGGCCCGTTGCTCACGTTGGCTTCCGGGATAACCGGATCCGTCGCCGACTCCTCATCAGACGTGGGGTCAAAAGCGTTTATGCGAGATGTGTTTTTCTGTGCCGAAACCTGTTCGTCATCGTTCTTTCTGGCAGAACTCGGTACGGGAGTTCTTTCCGGTTCTTTTAACATTGGCGCGGCGTCGTCTGAAACGACTTCCGGGGCACGTTCAGGTTCCCCAGATGGGGTATGTTCTGCGGTCTGTTCTGTTATCGGGCTACCTGGTGTAGGTCTCTGCACGCCGGATTGCCAGAAGAAGTATCCGATCGACAATGATACCACGGCAACAACCACAGCGCCGGCGATTTTAGTCAATCCCGAGATCTGCCCACTTGCCGGCGGCACAGGAATGTTGTTGAGCATCTGCTTCAGTTCGGCAGCCCGTGCTTTCCGCAGGCCCGCCGCGATCTGTTGTTGAATAGCGTATTCGGAACGAAGATCAGGATCCTGTTCGAGTTTCCGTTCAATGTATTCCTTATCAGCACCCGTCAGGCGGTTGCCGATGTAGTCGTCCAGTAATTCAAGATCTCTTTCCGATGCCATATCCCTTAATCTAAAAAGTCCTGTTCAGAATAGTGCGCTTTAACCAGGTCGTCAAGCTTCTTCTTGCATTTGTATTTCTTGGTTTTCGCCGTGTCAGTGTTGGCAAAGCCGAGTTTTTCGGCAATGTCCTGCATCGACATTTCTTCAAAGTAATAATACATTAAGACCTGCTTACACGTCTCACCTAACTGTTCGATACACTGACGAATGATCCTTTCCCGTTCGGGTGCGTCCAGATCTTCAATCACCGCCGAATCTTTTTCCTCATTCGAGAGGCGCTTTTTCCGGTCCAGTTCCTTTCGCCAGAGATTCTGACAAATGCTGTAAATGTAGGTGCTGATCTTTGAAGTCAGCACCAGGTTTCCGGAGGTGGCTTTCTGCCAAAATACAATTAGCGCTTCCTGATAAATATCGCGAGCTTCTTCTTCAGTTCCGCTATTGGTGATCACCAGTTTGGTCATCATTCGGTAATATTTTTTGTATATCACCTCCAAAGCTTTTTCATCGCCCCTGCAAATGTGTTCAAAGAGCTCTTTTTCACTCATGCCTGAACTCAACCTGTATACCATGTTTGTATTACTTTGTAACCTTTTCCTGCAGAATTTTTTTTGGATCTATCCGACGACACGACGTACCGGACTTTTATTTGACACGTTTCCATGTCTGAGTGCGATAGAACAGACCCCAATAACCACGAACTTTCAGGTCTTCGCCCTCAAGCCACAACCGGCATTTGTACACTTTACCTACCTTGGGATCGAGGATATCACCGCCGCCAAAATAGTCCCCCTGATTTTTCATGTTCCTGAGGATATCCATACCAATCACTTTCTTTTTGTGACGAGGGTCGTCGGGTGGACATTCATCACAGGACGGATCCGGTTCACCGCCCTTACGGGGAAAGACGCGTAGCACTTTTCCAAATAGGGCATCTCCCTTCATGTAAAGCTCAATAACTGACCGCTCTTCACCTGTTTCATCGTCGATGGTTTTCCATTTCCCGGTAACGGATTGCCCCCAAAGCGCAGCGGGAACACACGACAAAAGCAGGAACAATAATCCTGAGAACCATTTCATTTGCATAGGGAGAATGCTTTTGGCCAAGTTAGAAAATGACATACCGATTTTTCTTACAAAACCGGGACAATACTTACAAGATGCCTTTCAACGGACATCACGGTCTTTATTCTGCCGCGTGCCTCGGGTTACTGAGAAACACAGGTTGGATTGAGTGCGATGGAAAACAAAAAAGGCCTTCGTAATAAAGGCCTTTTTTTAGAGAATTACATCAAAGTTTATTTCTTTTCAGCGTCGTCTTTCAACTCGCTGACCTGCTCGGTTTTTTCTTTATTGCTTCCGGTCCTTTCATCAACTGTCTCGGTTTCCACCAGAAGTGGTGCGATGACCAGGGCAACTACTGACATCAACTTAAGAAGAATGTTGAGCGAAGGTCCTGAAGTATCTTTGAACGGGTCACCCACCGTGTCGCCAACAACGGCAGCTTTGTGAGGCTCGGACTTCTTGTAATACATCTGACCATTGATTTCGACACCCTCCTCAAAGCTTTTCTTGGCGTTGTCCCACGCACCACCGGCGTTCGATTGGAAGATCGCCATCAGCACGCCGCAAACGGTAACTCCGGCAAGCATTCCACCCAGTGCTTCAACACCGAAACCAGGAAGGAAAGCAATTACGACGGGCACGACAACGGCCATCAAACCAGGTACAACCATCTCGCGGATAGCCGCTTTAGTTGAAATTTCAACGCACTTTCCATATTCCGCTTTTCCATCAGCTTCGGCGAACAGTCGCTGATCGTCAGCTGACCAGTCTTTCACTTCCGTTTCGCCATTTCTGCGCATTGCATCGAGGGCAGCTTTGAGGGCAGGGATCGATGCAAACTGGCGTCTTACTTCTTCAATCATCGCCATGGCTGCGCGTCCCACCGCACCCATAGCAAGGGCCGAGAACACAAATGGCAGCATGCCACCAATAAACAGACCAGCCATAACGTTGGCTTTTGAAACATCGATAGAACTTAATTTCGCCGTGGTCATGAAGGCTCCGAAGAGGGCCAGGGCAGTAAGGGCTGCAGAGGCGATCGCGAATCCTTTACCGATAGCTGCCGTCGTATTTCCCACTGCGTCAAGTTTGTCGGTACGCTGACGAACCTCTTTAGGGAGTTCGGACATTTCAGCGATACCACCCGCGTTGTCTGAGATGGGACCATAGGCATCGACGGCAAGCTGGATTCCAAGATTTGAAAGCATTCCAACCGCGGCGATAGCGATTCCGTAAAGCCCGCCAAAATGAAACGCGCCGATAATAGATAAGGCAATGATTATGATCGGAAGCGCCGTTGACATCATTCCCACGCCCAATCCGGCGATAATGTTCGTAGCTGCACCGGTTGACGACTGACGAACTATAGAAAGAACGGGCTTCTTACCCATTCCTGTGTAATACTCAGTAATAAGGCCTACGAGCAAACCGCCGACAAGACCAATAACTGTGGCCCAGAAAACGCCCGTGGCCGTCATGTGGCGAACCAGAGGCTCACCGTTGGCATCGCGGTAAAGGGGATCAGCAAAATCCCAGCTTGCCGGCAACATCCAGGTGATGATGAAATAAGATGCAACGATCATGATTCCCGAAGAAACAAATTCCCCGGCGTTCAAAGCTTTCTGAGGGTCGCCGCCTTCCTTGACGCGGACGAAAAACGTTCCGATAAACGACATAACAATACCCACACCGGCTAGCACCAGGGGCAGGAGAACCGCTGAAAGACCATTAAAATTATCACTGAATCCCGGCACCATAAAAGCTGCACCGAGAACCATAGTACCGACGATTGAACCCACATAAGACTCGAAAAGGTCCGCACCCATACCGGCGACGTCGCCTACGTTATCACCGACGTTATCGGCGATAGTGGCAGGGTTCAGCGGGTGATCTTCAGGGATACCAGCTTCAACTTTTCCAACAAGGTCAGCACCGACATCGGCAGCTTTCGTATAGATACCGCCGCCCACGCGCGCAAACAATGCGATAGAGGAAGCACCAAATGAAAACCCGGTAACCACTGTAAGCACCTGGTTGATGCTATCGAACATACCCTGATAGACGATCAGCAGGGTAGTGAGGCCAAGCACGCCAAGGCCGACAACACCCATTCCCATCACGGTACCACCGGCAAAAGCAACTTCGAGGGCCTTTCCGAGGCTGGTACGCGCTGCGTTAGTTGTGCGTACGTTGGCTTTAGTTGCCACGCGCATACCGATAAAACCGGCAAGTGCCGAACAGAAGGCACCCAGTACAAAAGAGACACCGACAAGAGGAGAGGAGGTCTCGCTGTTTGCTGTTACCGCCAAAAGCACGGCCACGCAAGCCACGAAAATTGCCAGGATCTTATATTCGGCCTTGAGGAAAGCCATCGCGCCTTCCGCAATGTGGCCGGCAATCTTTTTCATTTTGTCAGTTCCTGCATCTTGCTTGGATACCCACGCACTTTTCCAGAATACGAACAGAAGCCCAAGCACGCCGAACCCCGGCAACAGATATAGAATTTTCTCCATGTGATTTTAGGTTTTCAGATTAATATCGTATAAAAAAAAAGAGCGCAAACACGCCTTTTTTTAAAGTGTCGCAAATATATGATAAGTCTTAAAACCAGCAAAAGTATTGATAAATAGTACATTCCGGATGGGCAAAAAGCGGGCACCAGAATTGCGTTTTTGAAGGCTTACATCAAAGATTAAGATCTCATTAGAACCCGCGTCATTGCCGGAGCAATAATGACGGATGTCGGAAATGTGTTTCAGTTGAGGCCAAACATTTGTCGAAGCGCCACCCATAAACTCTTCTTGCGCGGGTCGTCGAGCCGGTCGAGACTGTCGGCGCAGATTACGGTTACACCTCCGACTTCGCTGCATTGATATAGCCCGCTTACGCTGGTTATTACGGGGCCGAAGGAGATAACGCGCGCCGGATTAAAGGCAGCAAGTTCCTGAATGTCAATATTCCCGGTTGTGAACAGCTGAACCGAAGCCAGAGTCAGCTTCACCGAGCCGAGTATCCGCGTTAACAATGTTTTCTGTTCGTCGGGCAGATCGTCCCACTTGCGGTCCAGCAGAACCAGTGTTCCTGAAGGAAGAAGATATAGCTCCTCCTGATAGAGGCTTTCGAAGACGTTTGTGCTCATTAGTCTTTGATATCAAATAAGGATCGTAACTCGGTTGCCTCCTTTGGGTGCATGCGGCCTGCAAGGATGAGGCGAAGTTGGCGGCGGCGCAAGGCTTCGTCATAATACTCCTTATCCTCGTCGGTCTCAGGTTCAATTTCTGGCACGTCGATGGGTCTGCCCATTTGATCAACTGCCACAAAAGTAAAGTAGGCGCTGTTGCTATCGATTTTTTTGTTGCTGGGAATATCTTCGGCATCGACGTCGATCCGTACTTCCATAGACGAATTGAACGCCCTGGTAACCCGCGCCCGCAAAGTGACCACATTCCCCAGCCTTATGGGATGTTTAAAGGAAATATTATCAACCGATGCGGTTACAACAATGCGGTTCGAATGCTTTTGCGCGGCGATTGCAGACACGATATCCATCCAGTGCATCAGGCGCCCACCCATGAGGTTGTTCAGCGTATTGGTATCATTCGGCAGTACGAGCTCGGTCATGCTGATGAATGACTCACGGGGATACTTCTTCTTCTTAGCCATCTTTTGAAATAATGAACTTCCGGTGAAAGTTATAAACATTTTGCGCTGCTCCGGCCTGGACAGGAAAGCTTCCTGACGCGACTGCGGTTCTGAGACAAATAGCGCTAATAACCGTTAGTTCGTGCAAAAATGTTAAAAAATACTTTGCAATCAACTAGATCATTTCATTATTTCGGGCCGGTATTATGCAGGCAGGTAACTTCATACATCTTTCAAAGTCTCTCTTCGTCCTGAAGAGTGTTGTTGCTTATACCGTTGTTTCCGCTTCTATTACAACAACTACGGGGTAACCCGTGCGTCTTTCCATACCCCAGCCTTACAAGGATTATGTGCCTGCTCCAGGAGAAGGGAATCGTAATCAAAAGAATAACAAGGGTTTTGTCCCTTCGAAAAAGAATAACTCATTGCCGGACTCCATGGCACTACTTTGGTGCGATGGACGGGCTGTAGTTGAACATCAAAGTACAAAAGCATCATGAAGATATTAAAGTTTGGAGGTTCATCAGTCGGATCTCCATCACGAATTCAATCCGTTATCGAGATATCCAGACCGTACGTCAACCAAAAAGTAGCATTTGTTTTCTCAGCATTCGGTGGTGTTACCGACACCCTTATTCAGGTAAGTCAGCTTGCGCTTGAAGGTGATCTTTCCTATAAGGATCAGCTCGCATTGCTGGAGAAGAAACACCTTGAGGCTGTACGCGCGCTGATCGGTGTTCAGAAACAGGGTAGTATTCTTGCCCAGGTGAAGTTCACCATTAATGAGCTTGAAGATGTGCTTCATGGCGTGTACCTGGTAAAGGAACGAACACGGCGTACCCTCGATTACATCATGAGTTTTGGGGAACGTCTTTCCGCCTATATTATTTCGGAAGCATTCAAAGACCGTAACCTCCCCGTCGAATTTCTCGATGCCCGGAAGGTGGTTCGCACCGACGATCACTTTGGAAACGCCAAGGTCGATTTCGACATCACGAACAGGCAGATCCGCGAATACTTCGAAAGTCATCCACAGGTTCAGGTGATCACCGGATTTATCGGAACGTCTGAAACAGGGGAGACCACAACCCTGGGCCGGAGCGGATCGGATTATACCGCCGCAATCTTTGCCGGTGCACTGCAAGCCACCGATCTCGAAATATGGACTGATGTCAATGGTATGATGACCGCGGATCCGCGACTTGTTAAGAAAGCGTTTACCGTGCCGAAGATGAGCTACGAAGAGGCGATGGAGCTTTCGCACTTCGGCGCAAAAGTCATTTTCCCGGCGACCATGCAGCCTGCAATGGTTAACCGTATTCCAATCTGGATAAAGAACACGTTCAATCCTGCCTTTGAAGGAACGGTTATCCATGCCGATTATACGAATGGCAAAATGATCAAGGGTATATCTTCCATGAACGGGATCAGTCTGCTCAACCTTCAGGGCAGCGGGCTTCTCGGCGTGGTAGGTGCTTCAATGCGATTGTTTGCAACGCTTGCCCGCGAAAAGATTAACGTAATTCTTATCAGTCAGGCATCTTCTGAACATTCCATCTGTTTTGCTGTCGAAAAACAGAGTGCGCGGCTCGCGAAAAAAGCCGTTGACAAAGAATTCCAATATGAATTAAGAAATGAAGAGATCGACGAAATCCACGTTGAAGATGATCTTTCAATAGTTGCCGTGGTGGGTGATGGCATGAAACACAGTCCGGGGACCAGTGGGCGGATGTTCAGCGCCCTGGGGAAAAACGGCGTTAATGTGGTAGCGATTGCTCAAGGGGCATCGGAGCGGAACATTTCTGCAGTGATACGTCACGGTGACGTGGCCAAAGCGCTAAATGCCCTGCACGAAGCCTTCTTCCTGTCCGACCGGAAAGTGCTGAATGTATTTTTGGTGGGTACCGGCCTCATCGGAAAAGTCCTATTGAAAATGATCCGCGATCAGTTCACCAAACTTGCGAACGAAAGCCTTCTGGAAATCAATGTGGTCGCCGTCGCCAACAGCAGGCGCATGCTTTTCAGGGAAGAAGGTCTTAATCCGGAGACTTGTGTTGCTGAGCTCTCGGACAGTAGTGAGCCGATGGAGATGAAGGAGTTCGTCAACACCATGGTGAACCTGAATCTTACCAACAGCATCTTTGTTGATTGCACGTCCAGTGAAGAAGTGACGAATTTCTATGAACAGGTTCTTGACGCGAACATATCAATAGTAACACCAAACAAGAAGGCGAACTCCGGTACACTGGAAAAGTATCGTATGATGAAACAAACTGCTTTCAAAAGAGGTGTAAAGTTTCTTTATGAAACGAATGTTGGCGCAGGGCTTCCTGTAATAAATACGATGAACGACCTGCTCCTCAGTGGTGACCGGATACTTCGCATTGAAGCCGTTCTGAGCGGTACATTGAATTTCATTTTCAGTTCCTTCACGGAAGGCAAGAAGTTTAGTGAGGTCGTGAAGGAAGCCAGGGCGAAAGGATTTACCGAGCCCGATCCGAGAGATGACCTCAATGGCATGGACGTTGCCCGGAAAATTCTGATCCTTTCGCGCGAGGCGGGATCCGAACTGGAACTTACCGACATCGGTGTTGAAAACCTGGTGCCCGAGGATTGTCGTGGTGAGCTAAGCATCGATGATTTCTTGAAACGATTGGAAAGCCACGATGACGCGTTCGAAGACCTTCGGAAAGACGCGGCCGGGAAAAAAGAAAAGCTGCGCTATATGGCTATACTGGATCATGGCAAGGTGCACATTTCGTTGGGCTCGGTGGGTGAGTCGCATCCCTTCTATTCGCTTTCGGGCAGCGACAACATTATTCTGTTGACCACCGAGCGATACAACGAAAGGCCTATGGTAATTCGCGGACCGGGTGCGGGTGCTGATGTTACCGCGGCCGGAGTGTTTGCCGATATTATCAGGATTGGACATTACAGCCGGTAATTTTTTAACCCAGAAAGAATGAAATCAGTTAAAGCATCTGCGCCGGCAACCGTAGCCAACGTATCGTGTGGATTTGATATTTTCGGTTTCGCCGTGGGTGAGCCTGCCGATGAAGTGGAGATGATCCTGACCGATGAACCGCGTGTGGTTATCAAAGCCATTACAGGTGATCATGGGCGCCTCCCGCTTGAAGCGTCACGCAATACCGCCGGGGTGGGCGTTCAGGCCTACCTTAAAGAAACCGGAAGTCCGTATGGCGCGGAGATGACGCTTTATAAAAACCTTCCGCTGGGGAGCGGCATGGGCTCAAGCGCGGCAAGTTCGGCTGCCGCACTGGTGGCGATTAACCATCTGCATGGAAATCCGCTAACCCGGGCTGAGTTGCTTCCTTTCGCCATGGAGGCCGAGCGCGTTGCGTGTGGCTCCGCGCATGCCGATAACGTTGCGCCTTCATTGCTCGGGGGGTTCGTGTTGATCCGCGGTTATGCTCCGCTCGATGTAGCCACCATTCCCACACCACCCGATTTATACTGTACCCTTGTGCATCCGCACCTCGAACTTAAGACCGAGGACTCCAGGAAAGTACTGAAGTTGCAGATACCCCTGAAGGATGCCGTCACGCAGTGGGGTAACATTGCCGGACTGGTAGTCGGACTTATGAAGCCCGACTACGGGCTGATTTCGCGTTCGTTGCATGATGTAGTTGCCGAGCCCATCCGATCTGCCTTGATTCCCGGATTCGCCGAGATGAAAGCTGCGGCCATTGACGCAGGTGCGCTTGGATGTGGAATCTCCGGATCTGGGCCGACCATTTTTGCACTGTCGAAGGAACGAGCCATCGCAGAGCGGGTAGGGGAGCGAATCCGAAAAGAGTTCGACCGGTTTGAACTCAACAGCGACGTATTTGTTTCGGCGGTGAACCAAGAGGGTGCCCGGATTATTTAATGATCGTAAAAGGAACCATGAAATTCTACAGCACTAATAACCGCGAAACGCGCGTGACCCTGGAAGAAGCCGTTACCATGGGCCTGGCGCCTGACAACGGTCTCTTTATGCCAGAAGAGATACCACAACTGCCTGCAGGTTTTTTTGCACACATCGCTGACCGTAGCTTCTCCGCAAATGCATTCATAGTCGCGCGAAACCTTTTGGGTGATTCAATCCCTGAAAACGAACTGAAGGAAATCGTTGATCATACGATACAGTTCGATGCGCCGCTGGTACCTATCGAATACGACGTTTCAGCACTGGAATTGTTTCATGGCCCTACAATGGCGTTCAAGGACTTTGGTGCGCGATTCATGTCACAGGTGCTGGGGTACTTCGCGAGGAAACAAGACCGCGAGATAATCATTCTCGTGGCTACCTCAGGCGATACCGGCAGCGCCGTGGCGAATGGGTTCCTTGGCGTGGATGGAACCAGGGTAGTGGTATTATATCCTTCGGGTAAGGTCAGTGACATACAGGAGAAACAGTTCACGACGCTTGGAAAGAATATTACAGCTCTTGAAGTCAGCGGTACCTTTGATGATTGCCAGCGCCTCGTGAAGCAGGCTTTCCTGGATGCTGAGCTTCGCGATAAATTCTTCCTCACTTCAGCCAACTCAATCAACATCGCGCGACTTATACCACAGTCGTTTTACTATTTTCATGCGTGGGCTCAGTTGAAGGATCGTTCACGCAAGGTGGTCTTCTCTGTTCCAAGCGGGAACTTTGGCAACCTTACCGCAGGATTACTCGCATGGCGGATGGGATTACCGGTTGACCATTTTGTAGCGGCCACAAACATAAATGATGTGGTACCGGAGTACCTTCAGACAAAGATATTCAAACCACGGGATTCAACGGCTACCATTAGTAACGCTATGGATGTAGGGCACCCCAGCAACTTCGTCCGTATGCTGGATCTTTTTGATAACGACTATGAAAAGCTTAATTCGCTGGTGACTGGTTACGGATTTACTGATGAGGAGACAAGGGCTGCGATGCAGAGAGTGTCACGCGATCGCAATTATGTGTTAGACCCTCATGGGGCAGTTGCGTATCTAGGGTTGCGGCGGTATCTGGAGGAGCATCCCGGAGTGCAGGGCATATTTCTTGAGACCGCACATCCGGCGAAATTCAAGGAGACTGTGGATCAGACGTTGAAGACCGAAATTCAGATCCCTGAACGTCTTGCGCAGTTTATCAGCATGGAGAAAAAGACCTTTCCGATGAAGAACAGTTTTGCTGATCTTAAAACCTTTTTATCGGAAAGTTTTTAGAGGTTGTCCTTTCAGGTACGACTTCCCGATTTTTGAAAACGATATGTTTTCGGGTGAAGTAATTCCAGAAGACGGTAACTGCGATAGCGACTGCCTTGGCGAATCTGTCGTCCATCGCCCCGAATTCAACCAGACCCCACAGAACGACCTGGTTCACACAAAGCGCGCCGGCAAGGCATACTACATATAAAGTGGCTTCTTCTGCCCTGTTCGAATTTTCGGAAGCGAATACAAACTTCCGGCTCAGGGCAAACGTCATGATGTTGGTGAGACCAAACGCAAGAACATTAGCGATAAGATAGTTCAGGGAGTTCTTGAATACGAAATACAACAAGTATTCGACTACTGCAGAGATTCCACCTACTATCGCGAATTTGACGAAAGCTCCGGAAAGTATCTTTTTTAATATCGTCGTCATAAAAAGCCATGCAAATAAACACCTTTTTTTTAAAAAACAGTACCACTCGCCGGAGATGTGAGCCGAAATCGTTTGAGATGCAAGGTATTTTGAAGCGGTATCATCCTGCCCATCCATCCCGGCCCAAAAGCGGGACGAAGGCAAAGTTGTCATATTCTTCGCGGAGCAGTTTTCCGTTGACCTTTCGGATCACCAGCATGGTTTGCCTTTCCCGGTCGCCAACCGGAATTACGAGGATGCCTCCTTCTTTGAGTTGATCGACCAGCGCCTGGGGGACGACCGGCGCGCCTGCTGTGACAATGATCTTGTCGAACGGTGCTTTGGCGGGCAGCCCTTTAGATCCGTCTCCGAGGAAGAAGTACGGCCGGTAGCCAAGTGCCGGAAGGAAGTTTTTGGTCCGTTCGTAAAGAACCTTGTTATACTCGATCGTATAAACGCGGGCGCCCATTTCCAGCAGCACACATGCCTGGTAGCCAGAACCCGTCCCAATTTCCAAAACTTTGTCGCCTGGTTTTATTTCAAGCTTCTCGGTTTGGAAAGCGACCGTAAACGGTTGTGAGATAGTCTGCCCTTCGCCGATGGGAAAAGCCTTGTCCTGATATGCATGTTCCAACAAAGCATTTTCAAAAAAAATGTGTCGCGGAACCTTACCAATAGCTGCTAAAACCCGCTCGTCCCGGATGCCTTTTTCGGCTATTTTCCGGACCAATTTATTGCGTAAACCGCGCTGCTTGTAGCTGTCCTCAATCATGGTTTGACCTGACGGTTTTCTTTGTGGATAACATTGTGGATAATATGTTAATTACTTGACTATAAGCATGTTAACTGAAAAACCTGTATGAAGAAATGTCAGGTACATGGCTCAAAGCGGCTGCAAAAAAGCCAATTTTTCAGGCTTAACAAAGTTTCAAAATTTCTTTAGGAAAATTTCAACTTATAGTCTTACCTTAGAGTTCTCTCCACACAGTGAAAAAGCTTTTTGCCATAGCGTTCACAGTGTACTTGTCGAACAGTAGGAGTGGTTTCCACCCTTACTGCACGGCAGGAATAAATGAGAAACTAGAGGCTGATTAATCCGGTTAATCAGCCTCTTTCATTTTCCTTCCAGTATTCTGGTTCCAGATCGTGAAGTGTCTTGTCAGTATCCAATAAGTACGAATGAAGCCCAGTAGTACGGTGCACCATGCTTGCCATCGGTGATCATCCGTCTCTTCGTGTGCTGTAGTGTAGCGCTTAGGTTGCGCTTTGGGGAATCGATTAGTGTGGCATAATATCTTGTCATCAGTTGGGCCGTTGCGTCGTCGGCAACTTTCCATAACGACACCATGCAGCCACGGGCCCCGGCATAAATCAATGCACGTGAAAGTCCGATAACACCCTCTCCTTTCGAGATTTTTCCCAATCCGGTCTCACAAGCGGAGAGTGTTACAAGTTCGGAGTCAAGATTGAGGTTATAGATTTCAGAGGCAGACAGTATTCCATCATCCGATCCGGCATTCGATGCAAGAAGAAATCCCGACAAATCGGGATTGGTCTCATCCATCAGGCCGTGCGTTGCAAAGTGAAGATACGTATATCGGCTCAATCCTGCTTGTTGCAGATTTTCTTTGAACGCGCTGCCATACATCAGCTCTTTAGAAAATAGATTTCGTGACCTGAATGCAGCTGCGATTTCGCGCACCTCATTCGCAGTTTCGGGAAGGTCGGGCATATCACGACCCTGAAAGAGAACGGGAGCGCACAGGAGGATTGACGGAGAACGGGGTTGTGTCTTTTGTCTTTTTTGAGCAATCAACCCGCCCGAAAATTCATAACGCAGACTAAACCTTCGAATCAGATAGTCAAAATCCTGGAAGTCGAAACCTGCAGGTGTCGACATAATCAACGTCTCAAATGGAATGGTATTGAGCCGGGACGTTGGAATGATCACCAGATCTTTAACCGCGTCGGGAATGCGGTGTGGAAGTAAGAGTTTCGATAACCGGGCCGAAGTCCCGGCGAATACAGATGCTTCCGAATAGTATATGCTGTTTCGAAGGCCCGTGATGTATCGGTCAAACTCTCGTGGTAGCGATCTCTCTTCAACTGAGTATTTCTCAGGCGTTATGGTGAAGATGTAAAGCATGGCCTTTTTTTCATCGATGAAATAGCTTATTACCATTGTACTGTCCGCAAGCTTCTGACGAAGTGCGGCTATCGATGGAGGGGGGACGCTATACTTAAGGTTGAAATACTCAGGATAGTTTGATTCGAGTGTATCGATAAAAGCCCTATGAGCACGGGAAAGGTCGTAAAAGGCTTGTCGCAGATATCGCTCTTGCCAGTCACCTGGTTTCCGGGAAAGTTTCTGAATATATAAGGCCATTTCCGCTTTCAGTTCCCGTTCTTCCTCAAGTACTGAAGCGGGGATTCCGGAGAATGCCTTGGCGTTTGCATCAGACAATGCTCCGAGCAGAACTGCAGCCTTGTTCCTTTCGGAGAAAAAGAAAGCCAGTTCATACCAGGGAGTTTTTGTAAAGGCCTCTTGCGCGACGAGCATGCTGATCCGGACTCCATCGGAGTACACATCGCTGGCAACTGCTCCGAGAGTAAGCTTATCACTCTCGCTGGTAATCTGGTTTCGAATGATATAGATAAGGCTGTCGCAGCTTTGCAGGGTGTGCAAGGCCAGGCGTAAGTCTTTTATGCGAAGCGAATGTCTTAGATATCGCTCCTCCAAAGCTTCCGCTTTATACATCAGGGAATACAAAAGGACAGTTCCGTCATAGAAGGCTCTTGCCGGAGGTGTCTTCATCAGGTTTTCAGAATTAAACTCCGGATGATTCGCAACAATAGCCTTTTGATAGTATACGAGAGCGCGTTCGAAGTTTCCATTAGCTTTTTGCAGGTTTCCCAATGCGTTATAAGCGCGGGCTACGTCGGGATGTTTGGGACCATAGAGTTCAAGATATTCTGCGAGCGATTTGGTATAAAACTCTTCAGCACTCCCTGGGTTGACCATTTTCTCAGACATTGTACCCAGCCTGAAAAGTACAAACGCTTTGCCCGCGTGAGGTCCGCTGAACAACGCGTGCCACAAGGATAAAGCCGCTTCAAGATTAGTTACGGCATCCTCGTAACGATCTTGTTGTCCATACAAAAATGCCATATTCGTTTTGGCGATCGCGATTCTTTCACGATTACCTGGATCGGCGTTATAGATATCCAGGGCCTGCTGATAGTAGGTCAGCGCCCGATCCGGATCCGACGTGCTGAACACCAGCCCCAGGTCATTTAATGCTGCTGCTATTAAGCCGTGCCGAGAGGGAAGCAATTTCTGCCGCGTCAGCAAAACCAGGCCCAGGATTTCCTCTGCCTGTTGATATTTTCCAGAGGCCCTGTAGAGGTTGCCCATATAGGCAAGGGTTTCGGCGCCCGCGAGACTCTGTAACTTTCCCGCCTCATCCCATAGATTAACGGCTCGCTGAAGGTATTCGACAGCACGATCGTTTCGTCCTTTGCTCAGGTAAAGTGCCCCGAATGACGTATTGACGACGGCGCGCTCAATAATTGTAACAGTTGAATCCAATCCATCGGGGCCGGCCCTCAGTTGAATCTCGGCCTCTTCAAGGTTTCCGTTTTGGATCAATCTTCTGATTTGATCGTGCATACGGAAAACAACAGAATCGGTCAGTGGTATTCGCGTTGTTCTAATATCCGGCTGGCCTAAAGCTGCTGATAACACTGTTGTCAAAAAAAGTAACGAAAGGATAAACTGCCCCATGATCAGAATCGATAGAAGTAACCAATTGTTGTAACTGCTTCGCGGGTAAGTCCGTCAGGATTGTGTTCGCGCTGAATAATTTTATTCCCGAAGAGGAGTTTCACGCCATTTCTAACATTGAATTGATATCCGGCGGTGACAATCCCCGAGAGGGCGAGACCGCTGGCACCATCCGGTTTAACAATTTCGCCATCCCGGTTTTCAATACGATCACTATTGATACGGTAGATAGGGAGGACGCCTATTGAAAGGTTCAGTCGGGAAAACCGGAAATTCCGCTCTACTCGTAACATGATGTCTGTGCCGCGCTTGAGTCTTTTCGCGGGTGCGTATTTTGCGATATACGCTGGAGACTGATCACTCCCTTCCCAGGCCGACCATGTGAAAGCATTATCATTCCGATTAAACGGATGCTGAATGCCTGTAGCCAGGAGCCATCTGCGACTTATCAATGAGATCCCGGTGACAAAATCAAAACTTCCCAGGCTGGACTGATAGTACATCGGCAATGGCCGGCCTTCTGATGACTTGTCTGCACCGTTAGTCGGGATTTTTCCGCCCAGCGAGACATTGACATCAAAGCCCGATGTTTTTATGATGGATCGGGTGAAGCACAAGGAAACATCCCCCAGCCCCGACGTCTCGCCTAATGTTCCTTTCACAAGCTGATATGGAAGTTTTAGCTGGAAACTGGTTCTGTTATTAAGGCTGAAATTAAAATCTGCGGATGCGACGAAAACTACAGGCGTCAGGGGAGTAGAGCCTCGGTAAAAAGTGATTTCCATAGTCCGCAGACGGAAATCAATCTTTCGATTGAAGGGCTGATCGGGTTTCATGGCCCCCATGGTACAGAAACCGGCATCGCTGCAACCCTGCGTTCGTCCCTGCATGGTTACAGTGCAAGCAAACAAAAGGACGAGGATGGACTGTTTCATTGTTTGTCCGTCAGGGGTGTACGCCGTATACGAAAAAAAGAACCCCGGGATCATCCACGGGGTTCGTTTTTTATGATTTTTGATGTGCTACATTCCTAACGACTGGTTTTCGATTGAGGCAAGCTCAAGCACCTTTTCGTATTCTGCAGGGCTAAGGTCATTATAGAAATAGTGAACAGGATCGACCTGTTTGCCATTGATAAGAACTTCATAGTGAAGGTGTGGCGCTGTTGAAAGCCCTGTATTCCCGACGTAGCCGATTAGGTCCCCGCGACGAACCTGCTGACCTTTACGAACAGCAAACTCATGCATGTGCGCATAGCGGGTCCGGTATCCGAATCCATGGTCAATTTCAACAAGCTTACCGTAACCACTGAATTTAACTTCAACGGTTGTAACCTTTCCGTCGGCGGTGGCATAGATCGGTGTTCCGATAGATGCGGCGAAGTCGATTCCTGAATGCAGTTTCCGAACCTTATAAATCGGATGGGTTCTCATTCCAAATCCTGAAGCGAGAGCCATGAGTTGTTTATTCGAAATAGGTTGAATAGCGGGGATGGAGGCGAAGAGTTTTTCTTTTTTCTCGGCGAGTTTAACCAGTTCGTCCTGCGACTTGGACTCAATGTAGATTTTGCGGCGAAGTTTGTCGACTTTTTCATAGAGCGAAATGATCATCTCTTTGTCAACGATCTCTTTGCCACGAATGTCGGCGTAACGTTCGGAGCCACCCACGCCGGCCTCTCTGATGGACTTATCGATTGGTTCGGCGCCAAGCACGGCCCGGTAGATATTGTCGTCGCGGTTTTCAAGTTCCGCCAGAATTTCGTTAAGGTTTTCGATTTCGCGGTCCAGCTTGGTTACGTAGAATTTCTGCTCCGCGAGTTTGTTTTCCAGAATGACTGTTTTGGGTGAGGGGAGTACCTGATCCGCTGCGAGGACCATTGCCGCCGCTACAATCAGCACAAGCGCCATCATACCGAGTCCGTTGAGAATTACGTCACTTGTTTTAGTCTTAACGCGTTCGTATTTACACGTTTCGGTATCGTAGTAGTACTTGATTTTTGCCATAAACGATCAGCAATTAAGTGATTTTTGGTCGAAAAGTCTTGATTATCTCCTCCTCACATTCGATGAACGGCCCATCCAGCAGGTCAATGCAATATGGAATCGCTGGAAAGACGGCGTCCAGGCACTCTCTTATAGCCTTCGGCTTACCGGGTAAATTTACAATTAAAGTTTGGTGCCTGATGCCCGCTGTCTGGCGCGAAAGGATAGCTGTAGGCACGTATGTAAGACTTTTTGCCCGCATCAGCTCCCCGAAACCCGGCATCATCTTGTCACAAACGGCTTCCGTGGCCTCCGGGGTGACGTCTCTTTTTGCGGGTCCAGTACCGCCACAGGTAACGATAAGGCAGCACTTCTTGTTGTCGGCCATATCGATCAGGGTATTCTCGATCAGATCTTGTTCGTCAGGGATTACCGCATATTCCCTTTCCCAGGGACTTTTGAGGTATTCGGTCAGCGTTTGTACGATGGCCTTTCCCGGAGTATCCTCATAAATGCCTTTGCTGGCACGGTCACTTACGTTAATGATGCCGATTCTGATCATGCGCTACCTGTAGTCGTTACTGAGTGTTGTGTTTTGAGTTTTCGCCCCTTACGGAACACCTGCCTTCCTTTATTGATGCCTTTTCGGATCGCCTTCTGCTGCTCAATCGGCAGCCTGATGATCTCGCGGCACTCGTCGGAGCAACAGCCCTCATATTTTCCAGCACATTGCTTACACTGGATGAACAAGAGATGACAACCGTCGTTCCGGCAGTTGGTGTGGTCATCACAGGGACCACCGCATTGGTGACATTTCGCTATTACTTCAGGCGTTATGCGTTCTCCAAGGCGTTCGTCGAAAACGAAGTTCTTCCCGATGAATTTGTTCTCGAGCCCTTTGTCCTTAACTTCCTGTGCGTATTTTATGATGCCGCCGTCAAGCTGAAACACGTTCTTGAATCCGAGATGCTTCATCCATGCACTGGCTTTCTCGCATCGGATCCCGCCCGTGCAATACATCAACAAATTCTTGTCCTTGTGTTCCCGCATCAGATCTTCGGCTATCTGCAGTTCTTCTCTGAATGTATCTACATCCGGACAGATCGCGCCCTTGAAATGACCGACCTCACTTTCGTAATGGTTGCGCATATCAATCACGATCGTGTCGGGGTTGTCCGCAAGCTGATTGAATCCTTCGGCATCAACATGCACCCCGCCATCGGTGACATCGAACGTTTCATCATTCAATCCGTCGGCGACAATCTTTTTCCGAACAAGTATTTTTAGTTTGAAAAAGGATTTGCCATTGTCATCAACGGCGATGTTCAATCTGACCTGGTTAAGAAACGGGATGCTGAACAGATAGCCTTTAAATGCATCAAAGGTTCGCTCGGGTACGCTGATCTGTGCATTGATGCCTTCCGTGGCCAGGTAGATGCGACCCAGAATACCCATGGACTCAAAGCCGGCGTATAACTCATTGCGAAACGCGCCCGGATCGGTAATGTGATGGTATTTGTAAAAAGATATGGTCACCCTTTTTTCGGGCGACGACCGTAGCTTCTCCTTGAGAATCCGGCCTTCGATTCTGTTGTGTAATGGCATAAAGTACTGATTAATAGCAGATTAATCGAGTTCTTTAAAGGAACAAGAAGCAAAGATAATCAAATTCTGGTTTGGGCTGCGGATGACTCCGGCATCACTGCCTGGGCTTGAGTTCGCCGCGAATCATCTGATTATATTCATCGCACGTAAGCAGTCCGTGTTCGTCACAATACGGGCAGGTGCGGTACTCATTGGAAAACATCCCTTTTTTTATGATAACATGGTCGCCACGGCAGGCGGGGCAAATCACCTTCCCGGTGGGGCCGCAATCAAGGTCGTAACTCGTGGAGAAAACCTGTTCAACCTTTTCTGTCTGATGTGTCTTTTCCTTCAGGTATTCTTGCTCAGCTTTACGTTTCAGTTGCACAGCTTCTGCTGAAAACTGGCCATTGGTTCCTTTAAGCTGGATGTATTTATTCAGCCAGTCGATACATTGCTGGTATTTGGCCAGGTGAAAACTGTTTTTTCCAAAATGGAATGTGAGGTCTGACGGGATGCTGCGAAGGTTAGCCAAAACGAACCTGAATTTTTCATCAGCTTCAGCATAATGACCTTCATCAAGTAACTGGACGGCGGAATCATATTCGCGCATTGTTGCCGACCTTCGGGATTGTTCCTGTTGTTGAAGAAACTCCTGGGTTCTCGCGCGGTCGCGATCCTGTGCATAGCCGCTCACAGTAATCAGTAAAATCCAACCGGCGAAAAAATACTTTAGCATGTTATAATCAAATTTGCGTATACCTAATCCGTTATTCCTGGGCGAATCGATCTTCAGTGACATTGAGCCATTCAAGCGATGAGCGAAAGAAAATATCTTTCACAGTTTCGTCATCCAGATTCATCCCTTCAATAAACCTGCCGATTTCCAGATCCCCGAGAGGAAAGGGATAATCGGATCCCAGCGTAACCCTGCGCGAACCCTGGAGTTTAAGGACGTATTCCATCATCAGGGGATCATGCGTTACACTGTCTACCCAGAATTTGCCCAGATAATCCTTCGGCGGAATTGTGTTATCGATGGCAACCAGGTCAGGTCGGCATTCGAACCCGTGCTGAATCCGGCCTAGCGTCGGGAGAAATGACCCTCCCGCGTGGGCAAAGTTCACGCGCAGTCCGGGGAGCCTTGAAAAAATTCCGCCAAATATCATGCTGCAGAGTGCCCTTGACGTCTCCGCGGGCATCCCCACCAGCCATGGAAGCCAGTAGCGCTGCATCTTTTTTTGTCCCATCATGTTCCACGGATGAACCAAAATGGCCATACCCAGTTTTTCGCACGCCTGAAAAATCGGGAAGAACCGGTCCTCGTTCAGATTCAGGTCATTTATGTTCGACCCGATCTGAATTCCGTGTAATCCGATTTGTGTGCAGCGCTCAAGCTCCTGAATAGCCAGGTCGGCGTCCTGCATAGGGATGGTCCCCAACCCCAAATAGTTTCGTGGGTATCGTTCAACCAGGTCGGCAATGTGGTCATTCAGAAATGTGGACACCTCAAGGCAGTCATAAGGCTTTGCCCAGTAGGAGAACATCACCGGAATGGTGCAGACCACCTGAACCTGGGTGTTGAATCGTTCGTATTCCTGAATCCGGAGGTCGGGATTCCAGGCGTTCTCGCGAATTTCCCGGAAAAACTGGTTACCCTTCATCATCTTCGCCACACCCTTTTTGCTGTGTTGGATAAAAATAAAGTCACCGTAGCCGAACTTGTCGGTCCAGTTTGGGAGCTTTTTTGGAATTATATGGGTATGCGAATCAATCTTCAGCACGCGTGTTCTACTAAGTGCCGAAATATCGAAAGATTTTGGTTGCCCTTCAAAATGTTTCCCGCACGAACGGTTCACCGCAAATCAAAATGAGTGTATCGAATCTGCCTCACGATTTGTTACGGAAGGAAGCTTAATGTGTTGTAAGAGTTCCTGTTCCAGCAGATCTGCCCAGGTGCGAACATACAGAACAACATCCACCTTGACATTATGACGTAGGTGACAATCCGCCGGAATGGCGCTTAGGATTGTGGGGTCGGACAAACGCTCCAGGTGTTTGAGATCATCGATGTCGAATCCGAACGCGATCAATGATGAAATAATATCGTCAAACGGCAAACCGCTGGCAGGGCAATAGTCGTTGAGTTGTTCGCTCCAGTCTCCGGAACGTTGAAGGGCCCGGCGGTGAATCTCGGCCTTGTCCATTTTGGTAACCTCCTGCCCGAGATAGCCGCAGTTACAGGATCCCATATGGCCCCATTGATATTCCTGTGTTGAATCAAGTTGAGCAGCTGTGGCACGCAAGGCTGCGATTATCTGAAGATGTACCCTTGCCATAGTCGTATCTTTTCGTGGAAAACAGTAGTCTCTTGAATATAGTTAAGAAAAATTATAAAAATCACGGACCCGGCTTGGTCTTTCTGTCATTACTTTGTTATAATTGCCGGTCAATTCTTAAGAATTATGGGAAAAGGAGATAAAAAATCGAAGAAAGGAAAGCGGTCAAAGGGCTCTTACGGTGTATCAAGAAACCGTAATACTATCAAAACCCGAATGAGGAGAACGGCGACAAAACCTGTAACTGAATCCGCAGAAGTCAAAGAAGCGCCGGCAAAACCGAAGCGTACCGTAAAAAAGAAAGCAGACGCATAACCATTTAGAAGTAATTAATAATGAATAACAGATTGAACAATGCATGGTGGTGGCATATATCGGAACACGATATGTGAACAGCCTTGTTATGTCAATTCTGAAGCGAAGGCCTGCTGTTCACAGCAGGCCTTCGTTTTTTTTAATGCCTCGCCCTTAACAATCATACGGTAGGCATTATGCGGTAGGCATCATGAAAAGAAAAAAGGAACAGGTTTCTATGTATAAGTTAAAAACGTTCTCCCGAAAACTCCTCGCCGATACCCTGACGCCGGTGAATATTTACCTGAAGCTGCGAGACGTCTATGCGGGAAGTATCCTGCTTGAAAGCTCCGACTACCACGGTCATGAAAACAGTCTTTCTTTTATTTGCTTTAGTCCGATCGCATCGTTTCAGGTTCGGGGCACCGTGGTTGAGACCCGCTATCCCGACGGAAGGCAGGAAAAACAAGAGGCTGACGGGCCCGGCAAAGTAATTACGATGCTTGAAACGTTTCGCGATTGTTTTCAGTCCGATCCCGTTTCATCAAAATATGTAAACTGCGGACTTTTTGGTTACATGGCGTACGACGCAGTACGTCATTTTGAAGACGTTAAACTTGATATTACCGAAGAACTGATTCCGGACATGCTTTACAAACTGTACCGGTATGTCATTGTCGTGGATCACTTTTCGAACGAACTCAGTTTGTTCGAGCACTGCTACGAAGGGGCCGGACCCTGTGAAAGCACGCTGGACAAAATAGAACAGATCATTTTTAGTAACCGGTTCTCCACATACAAGTTCAAGATTACCAATGGTGAAACCTGCAACTTCACCGATGACGAGTTCCTGAAAGTTATCGAGAAGGGTAAGGAGCATTGTTTTCGGGGAGATGTGTTCCAAATCGTTTTATCACGCCGCTTTACCGTGCAATTCAAGGGTGACGAATTCAACGTATACCGCGCGCTGCGTTCCATCAATCCGTCGCCGTATCTTTTTTATTTCGACTATGGTTCATTCAAACTGATTGGTTCATCGCCCGAAGCCCAACTACAGGCTGCCGCCGGGAAGGCACACATTTATCCTATCGCCGGCACTTTCCGTCGCACGGGTAATGATCAGGAAGATGCAGCCCTTGCCGAAAAACTGGTGGCTGACGAGAAAGAAAATGCGGAGCACGTTATGCTGGTGGACCTGGCCCGCAATGATATGAGTCGCAATGCCGACCACGTTACGGTGGAGGTATTCAAGGAGATTCAGTTCTACTCGCATGTAATCCATCTCGTATCAAAGGTTACGGGTGCTCTCAATAAAAACAGTTCTGTCATCCGCATGGGTGCTGATACGTTTCCGGCGGGAACTTTGTCTGGCGCACCCAAACACATGGCGATGACGCTGATCAACAGATATGAAAACGTGAATCGAAGCTTTTACGGTGGGGCTATCGGCTTTGTTGGGTTCGACGGCAACTTCAATCACGCTATCATGATCCGGACATTTCTAAGTCATCAGAACCGACTGATATTTCAGGCCGGCGCGGGGGTGGTTTCAAAGTCTGATCCGCAAAGTGAACTTCAGGAAGTAAACAACAAACTGGCCGCGCTTCGGAAAGCGGTTGTGATGGCTGAAACAATTTAATGTAAACGCAAAAGCGAATAGTGAGAAAGAGAATGAAAATACTGGTGCTTGACAATTATGATTCCTTTACCTTCAACCTGGTTCACATTATCAGGTCGCTGGGGTTTCAGCCGGATATCATACGAAATGACAAGATAAGCGTGGAGGACGTAGGTAACTATGACAAGATCATGCTATCACCTGGCCCCGGCGTTCCGGATGAGGCAGGAATAATGAAGGAAGTGATCCGCTATTATGGTCCAACGAAAAGCATCCTTGGCATCTGCCTTGGGCATCAGGGCATCGGAGAAGTTTTCGGTGCATCGCTGTTCAACATACCCAAGGTGCTGCACGGTGTAACGTCAACAACGGAGGTGCTGGACGCGGATGAGTATTTGTTTCGCGGAGTCTCACAAAAATTTCAATCAACCCATTATCATTCGTGGGCGGTTCTGGCCGACTCCATTCCGGATGAGTTGAAGGTGACAGCCACGAATGATGAAGGACTTATTATGGGACTCGCCCACCGGAAGTATGATGTAAGGGGACTTCAGTTTCATCCTGAATCAGTAATGACGCCGGAGGGACCGAAGATGATCGCGAACTGGCTGGGGGGATGATTTCAAGTTTCAGGTTACATATTTCAAGTTAAGGTAGTTAAACTGTGAAGTACATATAAACTGGAAAGACGATGGATCCATTTAGGGAATTGAAGGGCGAGCGGGGTAGGATTCAGTTACCAGTTACCGGTTACCGGTTGCCAGTTACCGGTTGCCGGTTGCCAGTTGCCGGTTGCCAGTTACCGGTTGCCGGTTGCCAGTTGCCAGTTGCCGGTTGCCAGTTACCGGTTGCCGGTGTTGGAAAGGAGAAAAAATAATTAGTAGAAGAATTCATGAAGCAGATTTTAAATGAATTGATTGAGCATCGGTCACTGACGAAGGAAACAGCGCGACGGGTGTTGGTTGAGATTACCTCCGGTAAGTACAATCATAGTCAGACAACCGCTTTTATGACGGTGTATATGATGCGTGCCATTACGGTAGATGAGCTGCAGGGGTTTCGCGATGCGATGCTCGAGCTATGCTTACCCGTTAATTTCGATGCGCCCGTTATGGATGTGTGTGGCACGGGTGGAGATGGGAAGAATACATTCAATCTTTCTACGCTTTCATCGTTCGTTGTTGCTGCCGCGGGTCAACCTGTGGCCAAACATGGCAACTATGGAGTTTCGTCAGCATGCGGATCGTCTAACCTGCTGGAATATTTCGGATACAAGTTCACCAATGACATCGATGAGCTTAAACGCAGTCTTGATCGCGCCAACATCTGCTTCATGCATGCGCCGTTGTTTCATCCGGCGATGAAAAACGTGGCGCCGATCCGCAAAGAGCTCGGCGTCAAAACGTTTTTCAACATGCTTGGCCCGATGGTAAACCCCGCGTTTCCGAAGCGCCAACTGGTGGGAGTCTTCAGTCTTGAGCTCGCCCGACAGTATGGCTACTTATACCAGAATACCGATAAAGATTTTGTTATTCTTCACTCGGTCGACGGCTATGATGAAGTATCGCTGACTTGTCCGTTTAAGTACTTTTTCAACGGTGGTGAATGCATCGCGGAAGCCGAGGATCTTGGATTACCAGCATTATGTTCCGACGATCTGAAAGGCGGCGACTCCGTAGAAGAGTCGGCGCGCATCTTCATGGATGTTCTTGGGGGAAAAGGAACCCCAGCCCAGAATGCCGCAGTCTTTGCCAATGCCGGAATGGCTTTGTATGCCGGACACCAGCAGGAGGGCTTAAAAGCCGCGGTGGACAGGGCCAGGGAGGCGTTGCTTTCAGGTAAGGCACTACAGGCGTTTGAGAACTTGCTGAATCATCAGAAATCATGAATATTCTCGACAGCATAATCGCATATAAACGGAAAGAGGTTGAAGATCGAAAGGCACTTTACCCGGTGAAGCTTCTGGAACAAAGCATTTACTTTCCGACACAACCGGTTTCTCTTTCAAAATATGTACAGCGACAAGACCTGAGTGGAATTATTGCCGAGTTCAAAAGGAGGTCGCCATCGAAAGGTGTTATCAATGCGTACTCCTCAGTAGAGGCGACTACTATCGGATATATGCAAGCCGGTGCCGCAGCGCTTTCGGTCCTTACCGACAAGCCGTCGTTCGGCGGTAGCAACGAAGACCTGACCGTGGCACGCAAATACAATTATTGTCCGATCATTAGAAAGGATTTTACGATTGACGAATATCAGATCATTGAAGCGAAATCAATCGGTGCTGACGCGATTCTGCTGATTGCCGCAGTGTTGTCGCCGCAGGATGTAAAACGTCTTAGCGCCTTCGCACACAGTTTCGGTATGGAGGTGCTTTTGGAAGTACACAATGCCGAAGAACTTAAATCCAATCTCGAGGCGAATGCCGACCTCATTGGTGTGAACAACCGAAACCTGAAGACGTTTGAAGTAAGCACAGATATTTCCAAAGAGCTTGCGGGGCTTATACCTCCGGCTGCGGTAAAGGTTTCTGAAAGCGGTATAAGTGATCCGGCCACAATTATAGAGCTGCGGAAATACGGCTATACCGGTTTTCTGATGGGCGAAAATTTCATGAAAAACGCGAGGCCGGAAAAGGCGTCCAGAGAATTTATAAAGGCGCTTCGGAAACTCGATAGCGTCGGAGAAACGGTAAAGCAGGTGTAAGAGTATGTCCGGGGCATTGAAGCTTAAAGTGTGTGGTATGCGTGATCCTGAGAATATCAGGGCTATAGCTGCTCTTCAGCCAAACTATATGGGTTTCATTTTCTATGACAAGTCCCCCAGATACGTTGGTCAGGAATTTGTTTTACCTGAAATATCCGAAGAAATAAAAAGGGTGGGGGTTTTTGTGAATGCCCCTAACGAAGAAATACATAACGCAGTGGCTGCCCATAAACTTTCGATTCTTCAGTTGCATGGGAATGAAACGGTAGCACAGTTGAAGGCACTGGCCGATGCCGGTATCGCGGTGTGGAAAGCGTTTGGTATCGACGCAGGATTTGACTTTAGCTCTGTTGAACCATACGCGCCGTACGTGAAAGGGTTTCTTTTTGACACCCGGGGGAAACACTACGGCGGCAATGCAAAAACCTTTGACTGGTCGGTATTACAACAGTACAATCAACGCGTTCCGTTCATGCTGAGCGGCGGGCTGAGCTCCGGAAATATTTCCGCTGCGCGGCATCTGACAAGTATGAACCTGCACGGCTTTGATGTGAACAGCGGGGTAGAGTCCGCGCCTGGCGTCAAAGACCCCGACAGGGTGAAAGCTGTACTTGCGGAAATGAGAAGACTTATTGATTACAAATGAACTAACGAAAGCTATGAAATATTCGGTGGATGAAAACGGGTACTATGGAAAGTTCGGCGGAGCATTTATCCCGGAGATGTTGTATCCAAACATAGAAGAACTGCGAACCCACTACCTTCAGATCATCAATGAAGCCGGGTTTCAAAAAGAGTTTGATAAACTGCTCACCACATACGTGGGCCGGCCGACACCGCTTTACCGGGCTAACAGGCTTTCCGAACACCACAAGACGAACATCTATCTGAAGCGTGAGGATCTTTGTCACACCGGTGCCCACAAGGTAAACAACACCATCGGACAAATCCTGCTTGCGCAGCGACTGGGAAAACAAAAGATCATTGCCGAAACCGGCGCCGGCCAGCATGGGGTGGCAACGGCCACGGTATGTGCACTGATGGGGATGGAGTGTATCGTGTACATGGGTAAGGTGGATATGGAACGTCAACGTCCTAACGTTGAGCGTATGCGCATTCTGGGTGCGACTGTCGTGCCAGCATTGAGCGGAAACATGACCCTGAAAGACGCCACAAATGAAGCCATGCGGCATTGGATCAACCATCCCACCGACACTCACTACATCATCGGATCTGTGGTTGGACCACATCCCTATCCCGACATGGTAACGAGATTTCAATCGGTTATCAGCAAGGAAATTAGAATTCAGTTACAGGAAGAAATCGGAAACCCGTATCCGGATTATGTTTTCGCCTGCGTCGGCGGGGGAAGCAACGCGGCGGGTGCATTCTATTATTTCCTGGATGATGAACATGTTCAGCTTATTGGTGTTGAAGCTGCGGGCAAAGGAGTGGATACCGGCGAGTCAGCGGCTACAACGGCATTGGGAAAAATTGGTGTGCTGCACGGAAGCAAGATGTTGCTGATGCAAACGGAAGATGGGCAGGTTATCGAGCCGTATAGTATTTCGGCCGGTCTCGACTACCCCGGCATTGGTCCGTTGCACGCGCATCTGTTCGATGTTGGCCGCGTCAAATTTGTATCCGCCAAGGACGATGAAGCGATGGATGCCGGAATTCAGCTCAGCAGGCTCGAAGGTATCATTCCGGCAATTGAGTCGTCACACGCGCTCGCGGCATTAAATCAGTTTGAATTCGACCGCGATGATGTCGTAGTCGTAAATCTGTCAGGAAGGGGTGATAAGGATCTGGAGACGTATATCAGGTGGGGGAAATATTAGTTTCAGATTTCATGTTTCAAGGTTCAGGGTCCAAGTTTCAGGGTCCAAGTTTCAGGTTTTGAGTTTCTGATCGTGAGTCCACAGATAAACGTAAATCAGGGCAAGTTTAACAGGCAAAAAACATTGTAAGATATGAAACCAGAGGGTAATCGGATACATAAGGTGTTCAGGGAAAAGAAAGGCAAGATACTTTCAGTTTACTTCACCGCGGGGTTTCCGCATCGCGACGATACCGTGCCTATAGCGCTGGCGTTGGAAGAAGCAGGCGCTGACATCATCGAAATCGGAATACCGTTTTCGGATCCTGTTGCTGACGGACCAACAATTCAGGCAAGCAATAAAATTGCCCTTGACAATGGGATGAATGTAAAACTGCTGCTGGAACAGGTACGTGAAATTCGTAAGACCGCGTCGGTGCCGCTGATATTGATGGGCTATCTTAATCCGGTTATGCAGTATGGAATTGAGCGGTTTGTCAAAGATGCGCATGGCGCTGGCGTCGATGGCCTGATTCTCCCCGACATGCCTGCCGATGTCTATCAACATGAGTATAAATTACTTTTTGACAAGTATGGCATGGCGAACACATTCCTGATCTCACCAACCACATCCGAGGATCGCATTCAGCGCATCGATTCGCTGACCAGCGGATTCATCTATGCCGTGTCGGCTTCCAGTACCACCGGCGCGAGAAGCGACTTCAGTGCAGAGCAGAAAGAATACTTTTCAAAGCTGAAAGGCCTGAAACTGAAGAACCCATTCCTTATCGGGTTTGGGATATCGAACAACGAAACGTTCAACATCGCATCGTCGTTTTGTTCGGGAGCTATTGTGGGCAGCGCGTTCATCAATGCCATCAAGGATTCGACCAACCTGAAAGCCGATATAGAAACATTCGTAAAAACCATGAAAGGGGGCGTTGACGTCCCCGCCTAAGTATAGTTATGATAATTCAATTGAAAGCCGGTATCGGTGCATCCGAAAAGAGCCGCATCCTTTCCCGCGTAAGTGAACTGGGTTACAAAACTAACCTGGTGACCACGCAGAAAGGCGCTTATGTGGTATGTATTGGAAAGAAGGATTTTGATATACGGCAACTCGGGAACCTCGAAGGGATTACCGATATTCATCGCGTATCCGATGATTATAAACTGGTATCACGAAAGTGGAAAGTTGATCGCACCCATATAGACCTCGGTGATGGCGTTTCAATCGGAAATGGCTCGCTGTCTGTTATGGCCGGACCATGCAGTATTGAAAATGAAGAGCAAGTAGAGCTGACGTTGAGTCACCTTGCGGAAAATGGGGTAAGGATAATGCGTGGCGGTGTTTTCAAACCGCGCAGTTCTCCGTATGCGTTTCGCGGTCTCGGTATCGATGGTTTGAAAATGTGGTATACCCGGGCGCGTGCTGCCGGCATCAAGATAATTACCGAGGTAATGCAGGTTTCGCAGATCGCGGAGATGTACGAATACGTCGATGTTTTCCAGGTGGGGGCACGCAACACCCAGAACTTCAACCTCCTTGACGAACTCGGCCGTGTCGACAAGCCTGTGATGATCAAGCGCGGAATCTCCGGTACGATTGAAGAACTTTTGTATTCTGCAGAATATGTTTTCTCCGCCGGTAATGAAAAACTCCTGTTGTGTGAGCGTGGCATTCGAACATATGAGAAAGCCAGTCGGAATACAATGGATGTTAACGCCATTCCTATTTTGAAAGAGAAATCACACCTGCCCGTGGTAGCTGACCCGTCACACGGAATCGGCATACGGGATTTTGTCGAGCCTATTGCGTTGGCTTGCGTCATGGCGGGTGCCGATGGCGTTATTTACGAAACACATCAAAAGCCGGAGGAAGCCGCATCGGATGGTCAGCAGACACTGGACTTTGCCGAATCGGCAAGGCTTATCCGCAAGATGAATAAGGCATTCCAGCTTCGGGAGTCGGCATAGTTATATCAAACAAAATACAGCGTATGAATGATAAACCTGGTTACACTGTTTACGGGATCAAGAATTGTGAGACCGTAAAGAAGGCTCTGCGGTGGCTTGACGAGCATGACGTAGATTATACATTTCACGATTTTAAATCGAAAGGCATCACCACGGCGAAGCTGAAAAATTGGATGGAGCAAAAAGGGTGGGAGACCGTCGTAAACAGGAAAGGAATGACCTGGAGGCAGCTTCCTGACGA
>JAEZEH010000107.1 GCA_023417785.1 Bacteroidota bacterium | reverse complement strand
TCCCGAAGCCGCCGATTAGTGAATCGCCAAGGTATAAAACGACATTGCTTCCGGGTGACTCACCAAAAACAATGTGGATGATAGCCTTTCCTTCGGGTGGTTTTTCAAAACCCTGTGCCAGTCCTGTTAACCGTATCAGGAGAATCATAAGCAGTAATACGACAATTCGCTTCATGGTCACTTTGTTTATAGACAGACTTGTTAACAGTACTACAAACAAATCCCGCTCCACAAATCATGCGCGTATTATTTCAATATATCGGCTCCACGCGGCATTGACAGAAGAGATGTTGATCCTTCGCGCGATATCTGTAACTTTGTACAACATGGAGAGAACAACGATGCAGAAGATCTTGATGATTTTCATTTTTTCCCTGCTTCTATCTGCAGCATTTGGTCAGTCCGACATTCAGGCGGTAGGAAAAGTTACTGACGCAAGAACAGGTAAAGGTCTAAAGGCAAGCATACGATACAGCAGTATCCCTACCGGTAGTATTTTCGGACGATTCAGCGACAGCACTTTCACCTTTTCAATTTTTGGGACGGCCCGTTATCAGATCACGGCTTCAGCTGAAGGATATAATCCGCGAACCGTTATCGTTGACCCGAAGGATATCAATGCCGATAATAGGGTGATTCGCGACATTGCGCTTTCTTCCAAAGGCGAGACGATCGTATTGAACAACCTTATTTTCGCACAGGGAAAATCCGTGATCGATCGAGGCTCGTATCGCGAACTTGACGAAGTAGCGGAGATGTTGAAGGCTAATCCGTCGATCGAAATTCAGCTTGAAGGTCATACGGACAACATTGGTAATCCCAAAATGAATATGGAGTTATCTAAGAGCAGGGTGGAAGCCGTAAAGAAATACCTCGTTGAAAAAGGCGTTGCAAAGAAACGGATACAAACGAAAGCATTTGGCGGAACCCAGCCATTGAGAAACGAGATGACACCTGAAGCCCGAGCCCAGAACCGCCGGGTGGAAATGCGAATATTGAGAGATTAGGTTTGCCGTGACTTCGACTCTTTCAGGTCTCCGGGATGATCAGGTCAGTAACTCACTGATTGAAACGCTTCCCATTCGTTCCAACGTACTCGCAAGCCTTCGACATCCTCATGGATGCAGGGATACTCTTCATCGGAAATGGCGGGTAGCATACCAGCTGCAAGATGTGCTGTTGTTAAGCCGCCAGTCCATTCAAAGTGTGCCGGATCGTAGGGTCTCTTCCAACGACCGCCCCAGCGTAAGCCCAGGTTTTCACCAATGACGCCAACTCTTCGCCAGAGCGCCTGATTATCCCACTGCGGCTTGCCATTAACCATGGGGACAATATCAATCGCCAGCCCGTATTGGTGCTTCGATCGCCCACCTGCAGAGTTAGTGTATTTACCACCCATGGTTTTATACTCATTTTGCTTCGCATGAGTGCGGAATGTTTCCACAACTGCCACAGTGATACCCTTCAGACTGCACTGACGGATCAATTCGATAACTTTATCCCGGAAAGCCGGATGCAGTGCCTTGATGTCAGCTATCATCGTTAATTCACCACGGTTTTTTCCGAAGGCATAATTCTCCACCACCGCCCAGTCACTCCATGCCTTTCCAGGATTACTCAGCACGGCAACGGTGTGGTCAGACCCCGCAACCGAGACAGACTGAACCAACGCCGGGTCAATGGCTATGGAATCCTGCAGGTATTGATTTAACAAGTCGACGACATAGTCGTTTGTATCCACGGGGTCCCCGCGATAGGAGCTTTGGGAAAACAGATTGTTGGAGAATAAACACAGTAAGACGACTAAGCCATGACGGAGAACATGATGCATACGCGCAGTTAGATAAACTGCAATATTATGAGTTTTAACGGGTAAAAAAAAAGAGCCCACAAGCGGCCCTTTTTTTTAAGCAACTAACTAAACATGGATTATTTTGAACCGCCTGCGTCACCCTCGCCCTTCGCAACTTCGGCCAGGATTTCATCGTAACGCGCTTTTATTTCAGTATCGGCAGCCAAAGCATCTTTCACCTCATTGTAGGTTTCCACACCAATGAAATCTTTGGCCATTGCCTGAAAAGTCTCACTGATTTGGGCAGCCCCTGTCTTTTTCTTCTCATTAACCTCGTTCAGGAAGGTGAGTTCGTCCTCGGTTGCTTTCAACTCCTGCAACTTGGCTTCGTCGCCATTAGCCTTGGATAAATCGTTGTATCGCGCATTTGTCATCCCTTCCTTATTTTTAACCATATCGCCCATCTCCTTCAAAAGGGTCTGCTTCATATCATTTATGGAATCCATCAGGATCGCATACTTGCGCAAATCTTCGTCTGACACGCCTGCTGTATCCCCGGACACAGCGGCCTGGCTATCTACCACCTCGCCCGACGACGTTTCTGTTCTCGTAGTCGCTTGCGCGGAATCGGTAGAAACTTCATTCGATGACTCAACCTGCGCAGAAATAGCCAATGAGCTTAATGTGCAGGTGAGAACTAGAAAAGTTTTCTTCATAGGTCTTGAATAGTTTTTTGTAAACATGATTTGATTTAACAAACATCATCATAGAAAAATTATGCCAGAACGTACCTGACGACTAATGGCACATATTTGATGTGAATGGCTGCACGTTGAGAGCACATGGTCACCAACCGCTCCATCTCAGGCTTCAGCCATTATTAAGGTCCCGCAACGACTGGCTTTTTTCTTGTAAATAGTCGTATGGTAATTAAAACAATGAATATAGAAATCAACCCTGCCCACAAATTGAAGGACCTGCCTTCCGCGTACATGGTGTGGTCTTTCAATACAAATTTTATAACAGGGGGACGCCAGAACGCGCGATTCAATGCCAGACTGTCCGCGTTTGTTTCCATGATCTTCCAGGGCAGCTGAATGCTGTGCACCATTTTCATAGAGGCCGCATTAGTCATAAAGTCTACCCGCTGCTCAAAGTCCTGAGTCAGCTGTTTGTGAGTCGCACGCAGCGCCTCCATGTCTACCGGCGCGTGAAATCTTTCAACGATCACAGGGAAATTGGCGTCGTCGAAATCTTCGCTTTGGAGGATCTCGTCAAAGTACTGACCTTTTCTTAACAAAAGACTATCCTTCCACTGCGGCGCTGCCCCAATTTTGTCAAGTGCCTGTAGCAGCGCAGAAAAGTGTTCCTCGTAGTATCCGTGTGAAAGGAAATCTTCATAAATGCGATCATTAAGTTTCACAAGGAAGAAACTGTCAGCTTTGCTAATTGCCTTTCCCTCTGCCGGCAGGCGTTCGATGAAAGAAAAGTCTTCGTGGGTAAAGAAGTCATCCTGTTTCACACCATGCATCCGATTGATCGGCGTATAGGTGTCAGAATAGCGGTAGTAGGTATAGAACCACCGAAACTTCTCAGTCAATTCAGATCTGACACGGAAAAGTGCCTCATCGTCCGAGTTCAGTTCGGAGTTTATCGCTTCAACGGATGGGAACTCTTTCGTGAACGACACATCAAACTTGTTTTTGCCCACGTGCGCAATTTTCGTCTTCCATCCGTTCTCCTCACTGACGCCAAAAATGTTCTCCTTCATCTTGGCTGAATCAACTTCCTGCAAGACAATGGTTCGCGAAACAGAGCCATTTTCATTGACAACGGTTTCCATTGATACATTCTGTTCGCACGCGATGAAGCAACCCGAACATGCAATAAGAAGGGGTAGCGATAAAAGTCTTTTTATTTTCATAACGAAATATTTTTTAATCTCTCCAGACAGCTTTCACAGGCTTTTGTGTTTCCCTCGTCTCTGCATTTTTGTACACAGGCAAAAAATGGATCAACGGTTGGCCCGCGGTCGACAATGGACTTCATGAAGGCTGCGGTATTTAACACAACGGCTTCCGATGCAGGAACAGCTTGCGCCACTTCAACCGTTGGCTCATGTCCGGCTTCATAAAAGAAAAAAGCAATCAACGTAAGCGAAACTACTGCCATAACGCTTCTGAAAATCCCTGAGGGATTTATGGACCAAAGCGGTGGAACCTCCACTGATCGTTGACCGGCGATTGAGGCCATAACACGGCTTGTAAGAATAGCGGGGTGATCCGGTTTCCTCGCTGGAAAGGTTTCCTGCACAATACGCTGATGATTTTGCCAGTCTCGCATCGTTGCGGCACACGATGAACAGACCAGAACGTGTTGTTCCAAACGCTTTAGCTCTTCACGGGACAGCTCCGCATAGAGTAAAATTAAGTTTTCAGCCTCGTCACATTTCATGATTTCTGCTTTTTACCTGACTGTAATATTGTTTGATGATGTCACCGATTCGCTTTCGGGCATGACACAAATTGCTTTTAATGTTTCCGGCGGACATATGAAGGACTTCGGTAACTTCGGAGACATCCAGCCCTTCGAGATCGCGAAGCACGAACACCGCTTTTTGTTTGGGTGTCAGCGTTTCTGCAGCCCTTATCAGCAAACTCCGAAGTTCACCATCAATAACGGATTGGTCTGCATTCGCCGAAGCGCTAACCTGGTGCCCTTTATCAAGCCCTTCTTCCATCGCGTTATGCCTGTACTGTTTCGACTTCAGGTAATCGAGACAGACATTCGTAACAATCTTGTAAAGCCAGGTTGTCAGTTTTATTTCGCTTTTATACCTGCTTAGATTCTTCCACAAACGAAGAAACGTCTCCTGCGTCAGGTCTTCCGCATCACGGGCATTATTCACGAAGCGATGGGCAACCGAAAAAACGAAATCCTGGTGGTCTTCAACAATTGCGCGAAACGCCTGCGTGTCACCCGACATGGCTTTACGAATAATCGAGTCAGGAGTAAGGTTTCTGCCCATGCTTCAGTTAGCATATGATACGAGGATTAGGGCAGCCGGTCAAATCCAATGCGAGTTTTTTCTGCGGTGAAATAGCAAAGCCTCCCTTTTGAGGAGGCCTTACTTGCGTTTAGGTTAATGGCTATGCGTGTGTGTTCGTGCGGGGTGCCCCGGCAAGGGTTTCTTCATTTGCAAAACTTGAATACTTTTCAAAGTTCTTTAGAAAAGCTTCGGCCAGAAAAGCGGCCTTCTGATCGTACGCATCCTGGCTTTTCCAGGAAACGCGCGGATTAAGTACAGTGCCCGGAACAGTGGAGCTGTACAATGGGTAAGCGATACCGAATACGTCATGATAGTCATATTCGACATCACATAACTCACCGGATAACGCCGCGTTGATCAGTGCCCGGGTGTATTTGAGTTTAATCCGGTTCCCCTCTCCAT
>JAEZEH010000181.1 GCA_023417785.1 Bacteroidota bacterium | reverse complement strand
CTGACGATCGCGCAGAACTCAGGACAACCAGGATCGGCGGCAACGATTCGTGTACGTGGTATTACGACGCTCTCTGATGGGCAGGGAGGAAATAATCCATTGTGGGTCGTTGACGGCGTTGTTGTAGATAATGGAGGTATCGGTTACATTAATCAATCTGATATCGAATCTATCGAAGTGCTAAAAGACGCATCTTCTCAGGCGATATATGGAGCACGTGCGGCGTCAGGCGTAATTCTGGTGACCACCAAGAAGGGTGCAAGTGGAAGAATTCAGGTGAACTACAACGGATTCTATGGGACTTCCGCGCCGGCTCGCAAACTGGATCTTTTAAGTGCTACACAGTATGCAACACTTCGCAACGAGGCTTCCGTTGCCGGTGGAGGACAAATTATTTACGCGGATCCGCAGTCATTCGGTAAGGGGACTGATTGGCAAAAGCACATCTTTAATAATGATGCAAGACGTTTTAACCATGAATTAAGCCTCAGTGGAGGAAATGACGTATCAACCTTTTATGTATCATTTGGTTACCTGGATCAGGAGGGTATTGTTGCTACTGACATTTCTAACTACAATCGCCTGAACCTGCGTCTAAATTCCACTCATAAGATAAATAAGTGGATCTCCTTCGGCCAGAACCTTGGCTATGCGCGAACCAAGTCAATCGGCCTGGGCAATACGAATAGTGAATTTGGAGGTCCATTAAGTTCAGCCATAAATCTCGACCCGATTACACCAGCGATCGAAACTGATCCGTTGATAGCTGCTAATTACCCTGAACTCGCCCTACGAAATAGCGATGGATATCCTTATGGAATTTCGAATGCCGTAGGACAGGAGATCACCAATCCTCTTGCTTATACTCAAACTCGTCTTGGGAATTACAATTGGGCGCATGACATTGTTGGAAATGCCTATGTTGAATTGAAGCCGATTGAAACGTTGACATTTCGATCTACCTTAGGTACAAAGCTCGCCTTCTGGGGAGATGAATCGTTCAACCCCGTTTTCTACCTCAACTCTTCGTCCGTAAATACTCAAAATAGTTTCAGCCGTGGACAGAATCAAGTGCTGAACTGGAGTCTTGAGAACACAATTGCATACTCAAAGACCTTCAACGAGCACTCCGCGTCAATACTACTCGGTCAGGCTGCGTACCTAAACAACAACACCCGGGCGACAAATGTAACGTACTATAACCTTCCAGTCGACAATTTTGATGATGCTTCGATGAACTATTCGCTGGCGGCAGCGAATAGAATAGGCAGCGGCTCTGAAGGGCAGCTTCACCGCCTCACATCGTTGTTTGCTCGTTTGAACTACAACTATGATGAAAAGTACATGCTCACTGCGATTGTCAGGAGAGATGGTTCTGTGAATTTCGGAACAAACAATCTTTATGGATATTTCCCTTCGTTCTCCGCAGGATGGAATGCCTCGCGTGAGAATTTCTGGCCGGAGAACAAAGTAGTTAACTTCCTGAAAGTTCGTGGCGGATACGGCGTCGTAGGAAATGATGCGATTGGATCCTTTTCGTATCTCGCTACTATTGGCGGAGGTCGCAATTACACTATTGGAGGACAACTTCAGAACGGTTTCAGTCCGAATTCCCCGGCCAATCCCGATCTGAAATGGGAATCAACAAGCCAGACTAATATTGGTTTCGAAGCCACTGTGTTCGATGATATCTCCGTTACCTTTGATTGGTTCCTTAAAGAAACATCTGACATCCTCGACTATCCCAGAATTCCGAGTTTTCTTGGCGCGATAGGTAACCCTGCGGCAAACGTGGCCGATATGGAGAACCGTGGCGTCGAACTTGAACTGGGATACAAGAAGAAAATTGGAGGCGTTGACATATCGCTGAACGGAAACGTCTCACATGTCAGGAATAAAGTTACATTCCTTGGCAATGGTGTGGAATTCCGGTCGGGTGGAGAATCGTTCCAGGCAAGCAGTTACCCGATCACACGAACTGCGGTCGGACAGCCCGTTTACTCCTTTTTTGGCTTTAAACCCAATGGCATTTTTCAGTCACAGGAAGAAATTGATTCCTACCTGAATGCAGAAGGAAACCCCATTCAACCTAACGCTGTCCCTGGTGACTTCCGCTGGACCGATATAGATGGAAGCGGATCGATTGACGCGGACGATCGGACGTTTATAGGAAATCCCACTCCTGAATGGACATTTGGCTTAACCATGAGCATGGCCTACAAAGGATTTGACTTCATGATTTTTGGACAGGGTGCAGCTGGGCATCAGATATTCCAGGGGCTTCGGAGACTTGATGTCGCCAATGCAAACTGGCAGTCAGACGCACTTGGTCGATGGACCGGTCCGGGGACATCAAATGATTATCCGAGGATTTCTATCCAGGATGCCAATAACAATTTTACGAACCCCTCGACTTTCTATCTCGAGGATGGAGATTACTTCAGAGTTAAAGTTGTTCAACTGGGATACTCCCTGCCCGAGTCACTTATTTCCAAAGTGGGTCTGAATAAGGCAAGAGTTTACGTGATGAGCGAAAACCTGCTAACCTTCACCAAGTACACGGGCTTTGATCCTGAGATTGGTGGAAGTGCCATGAGCATTGACAGGGGTATTTATCCGCAAGCCAGGTCAATCCTTGTAGGTGTAAACGTAGGGTTTTAATGTAAAAATGAGACTAAGATGAAAACACAATTTATAAAGAGAATTACTGTCGGGATGGCCGTATTGCTTATGGTCTCCTGTACAGATGAGTTTCTGGAAACTTCGCCGCGTGGTTCTGACCTTGAATTGAATTATTACAAGAATAGAACTGAAGCATATAATGGACTAGTCGCCGTGTACGACGTAGTCGGATTTATGTCGAATGGACTAGTCAGTAAAGTTGGGTCGCTCAACAGCGCTGCCGATGATCACTATGCCGGGGGTGGCGGGCCTACTGACATGAATGCATTTCAGGTATGGTCAAACTACACGATTAGCCCCGAAGTTGGCCCTCAGGAGGGTCTCTGGTCTAAAGGTTATCAGGGTATTTTCCGGGCAAACGTGCTTTTGGCGAAACTGCCTGATGTGCCTATGAGTGAATCTGAAAAAACCAGATTTGCTGCAGAGGCCAAGGCGCTCAGGGCCTACTTTTACTTTGATCTGGTAAGACTTTTCAAAAATATTGTTCTTACCACTGCTCCGATTTCACCGGCGGAAATGGCGAGTATCACCCAGGTGCCACCATCTGAGGTCTATGCTCAAATTGAAAAAGATTTATTGGAAGCCATTCCGCATCTTCCGAACAGGCTAACTGAAGATGAAGAAGCACGATTAACTGCAGGAGCTGCAAACGCGTTGCTGGGAAAGGTTTACTTGAATCTTGAAAGATTCGATAAAGCCTCGGAGTACCTTGCCAAAGTCAATGGTTCTGATCCCGGCCAGGAAAACACAGTTTATGGATACAGGCTGCTTGACAACTATGGAGATCTGTTCCTGACGTCAAACAAATTCAATTCAGAATCGATTTTCGAAATATCCTATACCAATGTATCCGTTGGCGATTGGGGCTGTGCAGGATGTTCTGATGGCAACATCTTAGGCGTCATGGCAGGACCCAGAGGATTCTCTATTATCGCTGGCAATGAAGGTGAAATCCCACAGTATGTTTCGGGCTGGAGCTTTTTTACTATCACACCAAGCTTGGCTGAAGCTATGGACGGTGACCCTCGTTATCCTCACACCATTGCGGACATCGGCCGTTGGGCTGAAGAAGGTAAAGTGAACTACACACCTGGTTATATGGATACTGGATATTTCCTGGAAAAATTCGCTGCGAAACAACACGACCGTTGGAGCGGTGCGGGTAATCCAGATCTTAACTATCCTCACAATATCTACGAAATCCGTCTTGCAGATACGTATCTGATGGAAGCTGAAGCACTCGTACGCGGCGGCGGGAATGCAACCCGTGCGCAACAACTGCTCGACGCCGTCCGGGCCCGCGTTGGCCTTGCTTCAATCCCGGCAACATTCGATAACATCTTCAATGAACGACGCCTTGAGCTCGCCGGCGAAGGACATCGCTGGTTTGACCTCGTTCGCACAGGACGTGCAGCCGATGCGTTGGCGTTCAAAGGATTTCAGGCCGGCAAACATGAAGTTCTGCCTATCCCGCTGCTTGAACTTGAAAACACAAGCCTTCAGCAAAATAAAGAGTATGGCGGCTCACTATAACCTATAATGTATCAGACTATGAAACTCGATAATAAATTAAGAATAACCACTGCAGCGGTGTTGATAACCGCCCTTGCAGTATTCTCCGGTTGCCAGCCGGATTCGTTCGACGACGACCTTGGTGCTCTTCCTGAGCCGGCGTTTACCGCTACACCACTGGCGTCGAATCCTAACTCGATGGTTTTTACTAATACATCGGCAAATGGATTTCTCCAGCAATGGGATTTCGGTAATGGGGAGAAGTCGACCGATGCCCGGGATACAGTTCACTTTGTGTTTGCCGGTGACTATAATGTTGAACTCACTGTCTTTGGTCAGGGTGGCTTTAAGAAGCTCACCCAAAAGATCACTATTGCGAATGACGATCCGTGCAGTAACCTTACGCTTGATAAACTCGCAGGCCCGTGCGGTACCGAGGGCAAGGTCTGGGTTCTCAAACCCGGTGCCGGTGCGCTTGTCGTCGGTCCGCCCGACGGGAGTGTGTGGTGGTCGAACGATGGTGCCTATGTGGTTGATCCCAACGTTACCTGTCTGTTCAATGATGAATGGACTTTCACGCGCGACGGAGTGATGACGTACAATATTAACGGTGATTTCCGCGTGGATGAAGAAGGCGGTGGACCCTGGCCCGGCGACATTGGTGTTGCCGTAGGCTGTCACGATCTTTCGGCTATACCTGCGAACTATCAGGCGTGGGGCGATGGTACGTTCCAGTTTGAAGTGACTCCTGCCAGCCTTAAGGTGATAGGAACGGGGGCTCACCTCGGATTGTACAAAGTCGGCGAAAACGGTACGGCCACGAGCCCTGATCCCGAAATCAATTACGAGATCGTTGAACTGAGCGATACTAAACTTAAGGTGAAGAAATCTTTTGACTGGGGCTACTGGACCTTCGAACTGGTTCCTAAGTCTGATGAAGTCGAAGGCGCTGATCTGATTCAAGGCGGCGATATGTCCGATGAATCGGCATGGAACGTGTTTGGCGCGGGTGTTACTCTGACTGAAACGGAATTCGTTGATGGAAAACTCGTGCTTACTAACGGAGTGGCTAGTGCCCAAACCAATGTGATTATCTGGCAGGCCGTGCAAGTGCAGGCAGGTACGTATCGCTTTTCCGCGAACGTGTCAGGCTCGGGGGCGGCAAACTCGTGGTTCGAAGTATATTTCGGTTCAACGGAGCCAACAGATGGAAGCGACTACAGCGACAACCTTTATACAGGGCTAAATACATGGGATGGTTGCGGGGCCTCAGCCTTCAACGGAAACCTTGCAGCGCTGGGCTGTAAGCAAATTGACGGAAGTCCTGCTCCGGGTACAGGCCAAAACGGTCACGTTACCTTTGATGCGCCCGGTACGGTCTACGTTGTGCTTAAAGGCGGCAGCTGGGACGGTAACCTCGGCGAAACTGGCATAACCCTGGATGACGTGAAACTGGTGGAGATTCAATAGTTAGCCTTTATATGATTTAGTTTGGTGGGCTATCAGCCTTTATTTGAACAAAACCCCTGTGCAATCTTGGTTGTACAGGGGTTATTTCTTCGAACGGTCATAACGGGTTAAAGATATGTAAACGTCATTGTGTGGGTAGTTCAGGTGGACAGGCAAACAACAATGCTGTATCCAAACTGTATGTTTTTGACAATGACTTTGTCTGTTTGTAGATTCCCCTTTTTACGGTGGCCAGAGAGTTGTGTTTCTTCTGCGTTCTGTAAATTTGTGTAAACGGCGCGGGCCCTTTATTGTAAGGAGAAGGGCAAGCCAAAAAGTAACTAAAGATGAAAAGTATAATTACAACGAGTATCGTGTCATTTCTGATAGGAGCAGCACTGACTTTAGTCGCGCAGCAGCCGGAGTTACGAAAAGTGACTGTGTACACCACGGCAGACAAAACGTCTAACCGCATTACAAAGACCAACGAGGTTCAGTTCATGACTTTTGGCCAGCCTCTGGAAACTCAGCCGTGTATCTTCATTGATCTTTCGAAGGAATATCAAACGTTTCTCGGGATCGGCGCGGCACTTACTGATGCTTCCGCGGAAACATTTGCAAAGCTTCCCAAAGACAAACAGGATGAGTTTCTGAAAGCACATTTCGACCGCGACACAGGTATTGGTTATACACTGGCGCGAACCACCATTCATAGTTGTGACTTCTCAAGTGGCAGTTACACGTATGTAAAAGATAACGACAAAGCGTTGAAGACGTTCGACGTGGCACACGATGAGAAGTATCGTATACCCTTTATCAAAAGGGCGATTGCTGCTGCCGGCGGAAAACTAACGATGTACGCAAGCCCGTGGTCGCCGCCCGCGTGGATGAAGGACACAAAAAATATGTTGCAGGGTGGTAAGCTTCTTCCTGAATATGCACCGGCATGGGCAAACTATTACGTCAGGTTTATCCAGGAATATGAAAAGCGAGGTATTCCTATCTGGGGATTGAGTGTACAAAACGAACCGATGGCAAAGCAAACCTGGGAGAGTTGCATATATACCGCTGAGGAGGAACGCGATTTCATTAAAAACCATCTTGGTCCGACACTCGCGAAAAATGGCATGGGCGATCGCAAATTAATCGCATGGGATCATAACCGTGACTTGATTTACCACAGGGCAAGCACCATCCTCAACGATCCGGAAGCCGCGAAGTACGTTTGGGGTATCGGTTTTCACTGGTATGAGCCCTGGACCGGTGGCGGCATGCAGTTTGAAAACCTGCGCCGCGTAAATGAAGCGTTTCCCGACAAGAATCTCATTTTCACCGAAGGCTGCAAAGAGCGATTCGAGCTCACTAGGGTTGATGACTGGACCCTCGGTGAGCGCTACGGACTTTCGATAGTGAATGATTTTAATAGCGGTACCGTTGCATGGACCGACTGGAATATATTGCTTGATGAAACTGGCGGTCCCAACCATGTGAATAATCTTTGTTTTGCACCGGTGCACGCGAACACGAAGACGGGAGAGCTGATTTACACAAACGCCTATTATTATCTCGGGCATTTCTCAAAATTTATTCGTCCGGGTGCTAAACGGGTGGCGAGTTCTTCCAGCCGTGACCAACTCCAGACTACCGCGTTCCGGAATCCTGATGGCAAACTTGTGGTCGTTGTGTTAAACCTCACCGACGAGTCCATTGGGTTCAAACTCTGGATGGATGGTCAGGCTGCTGATGCTACGAGTCTTCCGCGGTCGATCAGTACCCTCGTCGTGGAATAAAAGGATAATTGTTTTTTGGGTTGGCCTCTGCTCTTATAGCAGGGGCTTTTTCTTTTGACGGTGAGGCTTTTGAAAACCATCCTTTTCTCTCCGGCACTTTTTCTATATTTGGACTATGCCAGCTATCAGGATTGGAGAACACTTAAAGATGGTTCGTCATCTGCTCAGATGGACTGCCATTTGCATTCCGGTAGCCTTCATCGCGGGATCACTCGTGGCTTTGTTTCTCTGGCTGCTTGAGGTCGTTACAGGGCTTCGCTGGGAGAATCCCTGGTTACTGTTCCTGCTCCCAATTGCAGGAATCTTGATCTATTTTCTCTATAAAAGCATCGGCAAGAACACGGAAGCGGGAAATAATCTGATTATGGACGAGATCCATCAGCCCGGTGGTGGAGTTCCTGCGAGAATGGCTCCGCTGATTCTGCTCACTACAGTAATCACGCATTTGTTTGGTGGCTCTGCAGGTCGCGAAGGCACAGCAATACAAATCGGCGGCAGCATGGCCCACTGGTTGAGTCGTATACTCCGCCTGAACAGACACGATACGCGTATACTCCTGATGACCGGAGTCGCTGCAGGCTTTGGTGCAGTGTTCGGAACACCAGTTACCGGTGCCATTTTCGCGCTTGAAGTTCTCGCGATAGGCCGGATCAGGTATGATGCACTCATGCCCTGTTTCATTGCAAGTATGTTTGGGCACCTGGTATGTACCGCATGGGGGATCGATCACACCCACTATCACATTTCCATCCTTGAAGGGGAAGTAACGTTTCTTGGGTTCCTCCGCTTCGATGTTCTGCTTCTCATCAAGGCGATCGTCGCGGGTATCGCATTCGGACTTGTGAGTTTACTTTTTGCAAAGCTTTCTCACAATATTAAACACTACTCAACCAGGCTTGTACCCGTCAAATGGTTGATTCCTGCAATCGGTGGATTGATCATCATCGCGCTTACCTATGCCGTTGGAACCCGGGACTACCTTGGACTGGGGGTGACGTCGGAAAGCCCGGATGGAGTATCAATTGTAAACGCCTTCAGTCCCGGTGGCGCGGATTCATGGAGTTGGCTTCTGAAAATTGTATTCACCGCTGTAACTCTCGGGATGGGGTTCAAAGGCGGGGAAGTCACGCCTTTATTTTTCATCGGAGCAACGCTTGGAAATACTCTCGCGGTTATCCTTGGGGCGCCTGTGGATTTGTTCGCGGGGCTTGGTTTCATCGCGGTATTTGCCGGGGCAACAAATACGCCGCTGGCATGTACGCTGATGGGAGTGGAGTTATTTGGTGGCGATCATGTGCTATACTACGCCGTGGCATGTTTTACGGCGTATTACTTCAGCGGGCATACCGGAATTTATCAGGCGCAGCGGATATCAATATCAAAAACCTATCTTTGGGATTCGGTGGTGGGAGAAGGCAAACCCGCATCCACAAAGAAACAGTGATCATTTGTGGATGCTTAATAAGTTGATTGTTTGAATAAAAAAATATTTAACGACATTGAAACAAGACATTAGAATTACTCCTATGTATACTGACTTGTATCAGCTTACCATGGGTCAGGTCTATTACCTCAGTGGCGACTACACGCAAGACGCTGCCTTTGAATATTTCTTCCGCAAGCTTCCTTACGGAGGCGGCTACGCGGTTTTCGCCGGCCTGGAAGATGTGCTGGAGTTGATAAGTGAATTCCGGTTCAGTGAAAGCGATTTGGAATACCTCCGAAGTGTCGGATTCCGGAAGGAGTATGTCGATCATCTCGCAGATTTCAGATTTTCGGGGAAAATATTCTCGGTGCAGGAAGGGGAAGTGATCTTTCCCAACGTTCCCGCTATACGGGTGGAGGCAACGATTCTGGAGGCACAACTAATTGAGACCGTGCTTTTAAATCTGGTCAACTTCCAGTCCCTGATTGCGACGAAAGCAGCGCGAATGAAACAGGTTGTTGGAGATCGTGTATTGCTTGACTTTGGACTCCGCCGTGCACAGGGACTCGGTGGCTATCATGCTTCGCGTGCATCTGTCATAGGCGGGTTTCAGGCAACAAGTAATGTTATGGCTGCCCATGATTTTGATATCCGTCCTTCTGGAACGATGGCACATTCCTTTATTCAACACTACGACGACGAGCTCGCCGCGTTTCGCAGCTTCGCTGAAGGGCGACCGGAAAATTGTGTTCTTCTGGTTGATACTTATAACACGCTGAACAGTGGCGTTCCCAACGCAATCATCGTTGCCCATGAGATGGAGGCAAGTGGCAAACGACTCGAAGGCATACGTCTCGATAGCGGCGACCTCGCTTACCTGGCGCGACACGCTCGACAGATGTTGGATTCGGCAGGTTTGCATTATGTCAAGATTGCGGCATCCAATCAGCTCGACGAGTATGTGATCAAGAGCTTGTTGGAACAAGGTGCACCGATTGACGTGTTCGGTGTGGGAACCAACCTCGTAACGGGCCAGCCAGACGCCGCACTTGATGGGGTATACAAGCTTTGTTATTCGGCAGGAAAGCCGCGTATCAAACTGTCGGAGAGTCTGAGTAAAACAACGCTGCCGGATAAGAAGCAAGTGTTCCGCGTATTCGATACCGAGGGCATGTTTATAGGCGCCGACGCAATTTGCCTTTACAACGAACCGGAAATTGACATGATGCATCACCCTACTGAACCGGATAAGTCAATGTCGTTACAAGACCTGAAAAAGGAGCCGCTGCTGAAGATGGTAATGGACGGTGGCCGAATGCTGGAAGCGAAGAAGCCGTTACATGAAATTTCAGCCTTCTCTCGTGAGCGCCTCGCATTGCTGCCCCCGGAGTACAAGCGATTTCAGAATCCGCACACTTATAAGGTGGGCATCAGCAATGCCTTGCAGAAATTAAGAAATGATTTGCGGGACCAATACATGAAGAAACAATGAATGCGCTGATAATTGTAGATTTGCAGAATGATTTTACGGAAGGTGGAGCTCTTGCCGTACCCGACGGAAACAGTATCATCTCAGTAGTGAACGCCCTTGCACCGAAGTTTGATATCGTTGTGGCTACGCAGGATTGGCATCCGGCCTCTCATAAAAGTTTTGCATCCAGCCATGAAGGGCGGAAACCCTTTGATAAAATTCAATTACACGAGCTGGACCAGGTGTTATGGCCGGATCACTGCATTCAGGGTACGGCTGGCGCCGAATTTCATCCGGAGCTTAACACCAACCCGATCGAGGCCGTTTTCAGAAAGGGCATGAATCCCGATATTGATAGTTACAGTGGTTTCCACGATAATGGTCACCGAAAAAACACTGGTCTGGCTGGATACCTTCGCGATCGAAATGTTACTGAAGTCTACGTGTGTGGACTTGCCGCCGATTACTGCGTATATTTCACAGCGAAGGATGCGCTGGAGGAAGGATTCGTCGCGCATATAATTGAAGATGCAACGCGTCCGATAGATCCGGAAAATTTCGAGAAGGGAAAACAGGACGTCCTTTTACAGGGAGGAATAATCACTTTATCAAAAGTGTTTTTTTGAAACAACTTCATTCACGACGTAATTCATCAACGGGGTTGGCGAGTGCCGCGCGTGTAATTTGAACTGCCAGCGTGACAATGGTTACCAGGATCACTACACATGCAGCGTAAACAAGGATCGAAAAGCTGAAGTCGATACGTTTAGCGAAAGTTTCGAGCCATCTTTGTGAGAAGTAATAACCAATCGGTGCTGCGACTAAAAACGCAACGCCGATTTTCCTGAAAAAAGCTACCGTAAGCAATTCCACAATGTTCAATACGGTCGCCCCCAAAACCTTCCGTATACCAATTTCTTTTATGCGTGCCTGAGTTGTACTCCAGCAGATGGCGAAGAGTCCGAAAAATGAAATCAGAATGCTTAGTACCGACGCCGCTATCAGGACCTTGTAGAAAAACAGGTCTTCCTGATATTTGTTCATCAGGTCTTCCTCAATAATATTGAACTCAAAATTGATGTCCGTATAGATCCTTTGCCCCAAAGCCGATATTGTTGACATTAATTTATACGGATTGCCACCCGCGTAGTCCAGGAGGAGGCGGCTCCCTTGATCGTTCAGGGAGATGATTACCGGTGGGATGTGGTTTTTGAAAGAGCCACAGGTAAAATCTTTTACCACTCCGGAAATGCGATCAGAGGTTCCGGGGACTAACTGTCCGATCGGATCTTTCAAGCCGAAGTACTTTACAAACGCCTCATTAACAAGTTTTCCTTCTGAACTCAACCCGCCGTTGAGAACTGTAAGATTCAGCGTTCTGATAAAGTCCTCGTCACCGTTGAAAATGAAAGGACTGTAGACCTTGCCATCTCCGATTTCATACCTCACCATCATATTCCCGGAGATCGGATTACCACTGCTTATGGTCGCACTCCGAACCCCCGGAAGGGCCAGCACCTCTCCTTTGAAAACGCGAAGATCAGCGGAGTCGAACCCTTGAGATGCGTGTAGTTGAATAATGTGACGGTTGAAGCCAAGTGGCGCATCCCGTACAAATTGAATTTGCTTCACAATCGTAAGACTGCAGATGATAAGGGTAATGGAGATTATGAACTGCACGTAAAACAGAGGACTGCGAAAAGAACGTTCCGCTGTTGCCTTCATCAGTGTAACCGGTTTTGATCTCCACCTTGCTCTGGCTGTCAGCAGGGCAATGGTTACAGCCAGAATCAAAATCATAAAGCCAAGTACCAGCAAAACATCGGTTCGCCAGAGGTAATTGGTGTCAACCGAAGTTCCCAGGAGATTATTCACGAAAGGAAGGGAGACGAAAGCAAGTGCAAATGCTATTGGTAACGAGATAGCAAGATAAATCAGGACCTCATGAATTGAGGCGTTTACAACTCTTCTGAAAGGAATGCCTAATGTTTTTCGAATTCCGGTTTCCCGTGATCGTTCCCGGGAGGCTAATAGGAACAACACTCCGAAGTTGAAACCACCCATAAAGAAGATCAGGATTGCAACAACAAGGGTAATATTGATGAAGGCGCTGCTGCGGGTTTGCATGTATGGAAACCTGTTCTCAGGGGAGAAATAAGACTTCGATAGCGGTTTGAATGAATAGTTCATGTTTCCTTCACCGATAAGGCCCGGCCGGGATGGATTACTATTGATCTTTTCTTCCACATTCGAAAGTATGGTTCCCGGGGGCATCATAACATAGCACACGCCACCCTGAGCTGCCTTTCCCAGTCCGGCGGAGTGAACTAAAGCGTCGAAACGCAGGTGGCTTTGTTCC
>JAEZEH010000163.1 GCA_023417785.1 Bacteroidota bacterium | reverse complement strand
GATTTGCAGTCGCGAACAAGATATCAGATTACCACAAGTAAGTATGGCGCCTACAATCCGGTCGTTAGTCCGGATGGTGCATTTATTTACTACAATGATCAGTCGCGCAACGGTATGGATGTGGTACGAATACCTTTTGATCCGGGTCAGTGGAAAAAATACGTTCCCGACACTCAGTTGACTACACCTTATCAGCATCTGGTCGAGCAGGAGGGAACACCAAACCTGTTTGATAGTATCCCTCAGCAGACTTATCCGGTCGAAAAGCACTCGCGTTGGAGTGTAATCAACCCGTTCAGCTGGGGACTGTTCGTTGAAAACGACCTCGCGACCATCGATGCTGGTATCACTTCCCGAGACATACTTAGTACGACTAATCTGAGCGCGGGGTACTCATACGACATCAACGAACGAACCGGCTTCTGGCGTGTAGGACTCAGTTACCAGGGTTTGTATCCGATAATTGATCTCGACTTCACCCAGGGAGATCGCACCGTGGATGAAGGACTCGCGACGACCACGATTATTCGCGATGGGGATACTACCCGGTTGAGAAGAAACATGGTTTTCGACTGGACTGAACAAAACTTATCTGCGGGCTTGCGGATTCCCTGGATACTTACTAATTCCCGTTTTAATTCGGGGATAACCATATCAAACAGGCTTGGCTATACGCGGGTACGAAATCTTCAAAATGAATTCCTCAACGACCGCGTCTATCCGACCCTGATCCGAAATGATACGATACTGGAAGGTTTCCGTTTTCTCAATTATGTTGGCAACGGTGATCTGATCTACAACCATTTTTCAATTTCTGCTTCGCGGTTTCTCAAAAGGAGCAAAAGGGATATTGTCAGCAAATGGGGCCAGTCAATCCAGGCACAGCTGTATCATACTGCCTTTGGCGGCGACTTCACCGGAGGTCTGGCATCGGCCACAGCATACCTTTACTTCCCCGGATTTCTGAAACACCATGGACTCTATGGTCGTGCATCGGTGCAACGTATCTTAAGCACTACGCGACACACGGAGTCTACCGATGTATACTACTTCAGAAACACCATTCCCCTTCCACGCGGTCATTCGCTTACGCGCTTTCAGACACTATATTCTTTCTCGGCAAACTATACTTTGCCATTATGGTATCCCGATATTGATATCGGGCCGCTGCTGAATATTCAACGATTCCGAATGAACACATTCACTGATTTTGCACTGGGTGACTTTTCGTTTTTCAGGGGCCTGGATGAGTCATACTGGTCTGTGGGCGGCGAAATTTTCGTTGACTTCAATATCTTACGATTTCTCCCTCAGTTTGATCTGGGTGTGCGGTACTCATACGGTATCACCCCGGCAACGCGAAACATCGAACTGGTGATCGGTACATTTAATTTTTAAGGATTCAAAATTTTCTTGAAAATCCTCTTTTAAAACCTATTTTTGGAGCCTTAGAACGGGATAGCAGATTTCCGAAATGGTTTGCAATCCTGTTTTTTTCATGAAACACAAAATTATCAGACGCAATGGCAGAAATAGTTCGCATGCCCAAGATGAGCGATACGATGACCGAAGGGGTTATCGCGAAGTGGCACAAGAAGGTAGGAGATACAGTGAAGTCCGGGGAGTTGATGGCCGAAATTGAAACCGATAAGGCTACCATGGATTATGAATCCTTCAATTCCGGAACGGTGCTCTACATTGGAGCGAAAGAAGGACAGGCCATTGAGGTAAATGACGTTCTGGCAATCGTGGGTGAAAAAGGTGAAGACTACAAATCCCTTCTCGAGGGATCAAAGAGCGAAGGCGCAGAGGCACCCGCGGACAAGAAAAAGGAAGGAGCCCCGGCTGATGCAGAGAAATCTGAAGAAAAATCTAAAGAGAAGAAAGAATCAATCGACACTGCGGGTATCAAGGCCGAAATAGTATTAATGCCGAAGATGAGTGATACGATGACTGATGGGGTTATCGCAGCATGGCATAAAAAGATCGGCGACCCGGTGAAGTCCGGCGAATTGCTCGCTGAAATAGAAACAGACAAGGCGACTATGGAGTATGAATCCTATAATGCAGGAACGCTCCTTCATATTGGTGCCGACGCGGGGAAAGCAGTACCGGTTAACGGAGTGCTGGCGATCATCGGGGAGAAGGACGCGGACTGGAAGACGTTGCTAAAGGCTCATGAATCGAAGTCTTCAGACACGCCTGAAGGAAAGGCAGACGAAAAACCGAAGGCCGAAGCAAAGCCGGAGGAAAGCAGAAAAGACGGAGACGCAGCAGAAACATCTTCCGAACATAGTACAGGTCGTATCAAAGCATCGCCTTTGGCCAAGAAAATGGCGAAAGACCGCGGTATTGATATTTCCAGGATCCAGGGTAGCGGTGATCATGGCAGGGTAACCAAAAAAGACGTCGAAAACTATAAGGAGTCAGCTCCTGCCGCCAAGGCCGACGCACCTGCGGTAAGTTTGCCCAGGGTGGTTGGCGAAGAAAGCTTCGAAGATGTTGCTGTTTCGCAGATGCGCAAAACCATCGCGAAGCGCCTTGCCGAAAGCAAATTTACAGCACCGCATTTCTACCTGACCATGGAAATAAACATGGACAAGGCTATCGAAGCGCGGAAAAGCATTAATGAGATCAGCCCGGTAAAGATATCATTCAACGACATTGTGCTTAAGGCCGTTGCCGCGGCGCTTCGCCAGCATCCGGATGTGAACGTCAGTTGGCTTGGCGATAAGATGCGTAAGAACCATCATATCCATATTGGTGTGGCTGTGGCCGTAAAAGATGGACTACTAGTTCCCGTTGTGCGGTTCGCCGACAACAAATCCCTGTCACATATTGCCGCAGAAGTCAAAGATCTGGCCCAGAAGGCACACGCCAAGAAGTTACAACCTTCCGACTGGGAGGGAAGTACCTTCACTATTTCGAACCTCGGGATGTTCGGCATCGAAGAATTTACGGCTATTATCAACCCTCCGGATGCCTGTATTCTGGCCATCGGCGGAATAAAAGAAACCGCGGTCGTCAGGGATGGCCAGCTGGTTCCCGGTAATGTTATGAAAGTTACCATGAGCTGCGACCACCGGGCGGTAGATGGTGCAGTCGGAGCGGCTTTCCTCCAGACGCTCAAAGGGCTGCTTGAAGATCCGGTTCGGATTCTCATTTGATTTTACCGAAGTCCTGTCAATGGCAGGACTTTTTCGTTCAACCAATCGTTTTGACTCAAACCTATTGATATGACATCCGGCCAGGAAAGCATGTTCAGCAAAATACACGCGACCACCATTATAGCGGTTGTACACAACGGTCAGGTCGCGATAGGCGGCGACGGCCAGGCCACTATGGGTAATTACGTGGCGAAGAGTAATGTACGCAAGATCCGGAAATTGCAGGATGGCAAGGTGCTTACCGGCTTTGCAGGGTCTACGGCGGATGCATTCACACTCCTGGAACGGTTCGATGAAAAACTCAATACATACGGAGGAAATATGAAACGCGCCGCCATCGAGCTGGCAAAGGATTGGCGAATGGATCGGTTCCTGAGGAGGCTGGAGGCAATGCTTATTGCCGTTAATAAGGACGAGCTTCTCCTGCTATCAGGAAATGGTGACGTAATCGAACCCGACAATCAGGTATGCGCGATTGGTTCAGGTGCAATGTATGCTCAGGCTGCCGCGCTTGCCCTGAAACAGCATGCACCCCATCTCACGGCAGAAGAAATGGTTCGGGAAAGCCTTACCATCGCGGCCGATATTTGTATTTACACAAACCACAATCTGGTTATTGAAAAGCTTTAGGCCGTCACAATAATCCGGCCCCCTGTCAGCTTTTCGCGATCGCTTTTAGAATGATCTCACAGGATTCCCTGATCTCCGCCTCCGTGATGATCAGCGGCGGAGCTATACGGAAACTGTGTGGGTGGGAGAGAAACCAGTAGGTGATCACCCCCATGTCTTTGGCGTGTTGAACAATGTGGTTGACGCGTTCGGCGGAATCAAAATCAACCGCGAGCATCAACCCGATTCGTCGAACTTCACGGATGTGCTCGTGCTTCAACAGCGACTCAAACAGCTGCCCTTTTGATTCTACCGACGCCAGGAGGTCGCCTTCGGTCAGCACCTCAAGTGTCGCATGGGCTGCCGCCGCAGCCACCGGATTACCCCCGAAAGTTGTAATGTGACCGAGCATCGGGTCGAGGGTGAAGGCTTCCATGCGAGCCTGGCTGGATACAAATGCTCCGATCGGAAGCCCGCCGCCCAGCGCCTTCCCCAGGGTCAGGATGTCCGGAACTATGCCGAACTGCTCAAAGGCGAACAAGGTTCCGGTGCGACCCATTCCGGCCTGGATTTCGTCGAGTATCAGTAGTGCACCGGTTTCATCACACCGGCGGCGCAGCGCCATCATAAAATCGGCATCCGGAATTCTTACGCCGGCATCGCCCTGAACCGTTTCCATGATCACACATGCCGTGCGCTCACTGATGTTATCGAGGTCGGCGACCCGGTTAAATTGGAGGAATTTCACATCCGGAAGCAGGGGGCGGAAGGCTTGTTTTTTTGACTCGTTGCCCGACACGCTCAGCGAGCCATGGGTACTTCCGTGGTAGGATTTGTGGAACGAGACGATTTCCGAACGATTTGTAAGGCGCTTTCCAAGTTTAAGTGCGCCTTCGTTAGCTTCTGTTCCTGAGTTAACTAAGTACACGCAGTTAAGGCTTTGCGGGAGGTGCTTAACAAGCTTGTTCGCAACATTATTGACGGCTGATTGTACGAATTCGCCCCATACCATTACATGAAGATGTTTGTCAACCTGGGCTTTAATGGCAGAAATTATTCGGGAATTTCCGTGTCCAAGGGCGCTAACGCCTATTCCTGAGATCAAATCGGCATATTTTCTACCGTTAACGTCAAAAATGTAGATGCCTTCAGCCCGGTCGACTTCGATAAGATAGGGACTTGGCGATGTTGGAGCGAGATGATTGAAGAAGATTTTGGCGCCTTCAGACATAATTTCGTGCGAAAGTTTACTTTACGTGCAATGCTATATGTTTCTATTTATCAGTATTCTACGATCTATTGATAAAGGAAAACTAAAACTTAGTGCAAAAATAAAAAGCCCCAGTTGGGGCTCCTTATTCTTAACTAAAAATATGAAAAAAATGGACGTACCCTGAAAAAATGTCCGTGGACCAGGGCGGTTAAGTATCTTAATTCAACTGAGCAGGCATTACCTGTTCGACAGATTTACCGGCAGCTGACTTATCTTTCTTGGAAGGAATTGCGTTCATCGCCGATGATATAATGATTCCTATAATGATCACACCGATCAGGGTTATAAATTGTCTGTAACGGGAAGTGAACCTGTTTCTGGAGCCGTAGCGCGGAGCGGAGTGTCGTGAATAGGTCATATCGGTTTGGCGTTGAATACGATTCAAAGTTGGCCATTTGATAAGCGCTTCGCAGGGGAAATAGGGTTAAAACCCTACATCGGTATTTTAGAATAAGTATTTGAGTTACCACGACTTGGGGAGCCGTGCGGCAGGATCACTTCTTGTCACCGGACTGATGCCCCTCGACAAGCTTTATGAAGCCTTCAATGATCTCATTGGGCACGGTTACCGACAGGTGATATTGTTTTATCGTCCATCCGGAGCTGGTCCGCTGGAGGACTCCTGAACCCCGGCATACGCCCATCCAGGTGTCCAGAATTTCGGAGAACCAGACCAGCTCGCCATCCTCACTGGTGTGAATATCACGCGCACGGGCTTTGAAATCCCAGGCGCGGCCACGATCAAAGTAGGGTTTCGCGAAAGCTTGAAATTCAGATTTCGTCCACCGTTCGTGTGCGTCGGTACCAATGTAAATCCCGTCTTCGGCGATCGCTCCGAAGAATCCGTCGGCATCTGCCTTCGCGGCTGCAAGGTGCCACTGATCCAGAAAGGTGTTGATGCCACGGGCTTCCTGGGCATTTACCCGGAAAGAAAAGAGGATGAGAAAAAAAAGAAAAATTCGCATGGAAGGGTTAAACGTCGTTGACGGCCAGGAAATCCAGCACCTCCGAGTGCACGTTTCGTTGCGTCGTTCCGTCGAAATCCAAAGTAGCGATTGATTTGAAGAGGTCGCTTACGATCGAAGGTTTGAAGCCGAGGGCTTTGGCATAAATGGACGCCACTTCCAGTTCGACGTCTTCAATAACGTCGTCGAGGTAGATCATATACACCAAGTGATAGATCGCTTCGAGTTTGGCCACCTTTTCAGCAGGCTGCCGATAGGAAAGTGTCGCGAAATCAACATTCGATTTCCGCAGATCTTCCGGGCTTAATTGCAGTTGGAACCCCCATTTCAGAAGACACCGGAGGTACCGGCTCTGCATTTTTTCGGAGTTAAGGAACAACCCGAGAATATTAAAATAACTTCCTTTTACAGAATCGAGATGCTCTTTATTGAGGTTTATGTTCATTGGCGCAGATTGAAAAGCCTAATTTATAAACATTTTTTCAACCAAGGTGAGGATCGAACTTCAGCGACAAAATTTTCTTTTCAAGTCGATGTTTCCCGATTCCCCGCGCATCTGAGCTTCATAAAGATCTTTACAGATTTTGTGAGTTTCCTTCAGCTCGGCATTAGCCTGAGCACGCATCGCGAACGCTTTTCCTTTATATGGACGCAGAAAGATGGCCCAGTTGCAATCGGTGACGGCTTCTTTGTAGTTTTTTAGCAGCATATTCGAGCGCGCCCTGCTTTCAAATACATTGTAGTAGATATCCGGAACGTCGGGCGGGTGAACGATTAGCTCAAATGCAGCTCCATAAACTTGTGTCAGGTTCTGTTTGAACAGGGTTTTACCCAAAGTAAAATAGTGAAGTGCTTCCTGGGGATCTTCCATCTTATCCAGCGCGATTGTCCCGATCTGGAAGACGAGTTCCAAATCCCAGGGACGCTGATTGTGCAGGTGTTTCAGGGCTTGCAGTGACTCCTTGTAATTTCCCACGTAATACTGGCACAATGAAAGTTTGCGCAATGTCTCGAACCTTACTGGCTGTTCGAATTCCTGAAGTGTGAGGTAATGTGTAATAGCGCGGTCGAAATCTTTGGATTTGAACTCATCATCTGCCAGTGCCCGCAGCTCGTTAACCAGGCTGTCGTTCACATAGATGAATCGGAACTCCCGCGGATCGCCTTTTTTCAGGGTTTCAATCATCCGAAACGCCTCGTCATGACGGCCGGATCCAAAGAGGGAATTCACTTCCTTTAAAGACCTGGAATTGGCTCGCCACTGCGCGAGGTGCTTTTGGTCCATGATGTAATCCGCCGCGTGGACCAACCCGAAGAAGAACCCGGAGATAACGATAAAAACAAGGAAGGCGAGTGCCTGATTCTTGAAGTATTCTTTGTCGAGTTTATAATAATAGCCAGCTTCCTGTTTCCGTTTCCAATACCAGTATCGCCTTCTCTTAATGGCTTCTCTTTCATACGCTGCTTCCGCAGTGTATAAAGGAAGAAGCGTGATCTGAGAATCATATTTCAGTTTCTTCAGAGGATCGGAAAGAGTATGATAGGCTTCGTTGATCCGTTTGAACGTCTCCTCGGCACCGGGTTTACGGGGATTACGATCGGGATGGTATTGCTTCGCAAGCCGCTTGAAAGCGGCTTTAATCGTAGCCAGGTCCGCTGAACGGGGAATTCCCAGTATTTCGTAAAAATTTTCCACGGTGCGAGGTTATTCCTAATTTAACGCATCAGACGGCAAGAATCTTCCATAAATCATGAAAAAGATTTCGTCCTGCCTGAAAAGCATAAAAAAAGGTGCCGGCGGGCACCTTTTTCACTGAAATAAGTCTGTATTACTTTTTGGCTAATTCCTGAACCAGATCGATCAGTTTGTTGGAATACCCCCACTCATTGTCATACCACGCAACAACTTTTACGAAATTGTCATTCAGCGCAATACCTGCCTTGGCGTCGAAGATACAAGTACGGGCGTCGCCGATGAAATCCGATGAAACGACTTCGTCTTCGGTATAGCCGAGGATGCCTTTAAGGTCGCCTTCAGAGGCTTCCTTCATAACCTTCTTAATGTCTTCGTAGCTGGCGGATTTCTCCAGTCTCACCGTCAGATCCACTACCGAAACGTCAGGAACCGGAACGCGGAATGACATGCCGGTAAGTTTCCCTTTGAGAGCAGGAATTACCAGGGCCACCGCCTTGGCCGCACCTGTAGAGGAGGGGATAATATTCTGGTAACCGCCACGGCCGCCTCTCCAGTCTTTCATCGACGGACCGTCTACTGTTTTCTGAGTCGCGGTCACTGCATGAACGGTACTCATCAATCCTTCCAGGATTCCGAATTTGTCGTTAAGTACTTTTGCAAGTGGTGCGAGACAGTTCGTTGTACAGGAAGCGTTGGAAACGATCGTCTGATCTGCCTTCAACTCTTTATGGTTAACGCCCATTACGAACGTGGGAGTATCGTCTTTGGCGGGAGCGGAGAACACAACTTTTTTAGCGCCTGCTGTTATATGTTTCTGACCATCAGGTTTCGTGAGGAAAAGTCCGGTGGATTCAACAATGATTTCTGCACCGACATCAGACCATTTCAGGTTTGCCGGATCCTTTTCAGCAGTTACACGGACCTTTTTTCCGTTTACTATGAGGTTTCCGTCTTTTACTTCAACGGTACCGTCAAAACGGCCGTGAGTAGAGTCGTACTTTAACATATATGCCATGTACTCAGGATCAACAAGGTCATTGATGCCTACGATTTCAATATCCTGGCGCTTGAGCGCGGCACGGAATGCCAGACGACCAATTCGTCCAAATCCGTTGATTCCTACTTTAGTCATTGTTCCAGATTTTTAGTTAAAATTTCGAAGCGCAAAAATATACCTACATATCGGTTAAACCATGATTAAAATTCTGTTTTAGAAAATTTTTATTGCACAGGTTTGCAAATCTGGGGTGCGGGTCTATCTTTGCACCACTTTTTGAAAGAACGATAACAACAGCATTCTTCAGAAAGTAAACTCCCGAGAAAAAACCTTTTAATGGTCCGTTCGTCTAGGGGTTAGGACACCAGATTTTCATTCTGGTAACACGGGTTCGATTCCCGTACGGACTACGGAAAATAAATGCAACTACTTAGTTTATGAGTAGTTGCATTTTTGTTTTATGTTGGTGCGGACATTTATGCGAACTTCTGTTATTTGAGGTTCGTTTCTTGGATGCAGACCCGTATTCGATCAGGGCATTTCGATCCACCTTTGCAATTTCGGGAAGTCAGCTCCTATAACAGCCTTATAGCTTATTTAGGCAATAGTATACTTGGATTTGCTACATTGCTTGCCATGAAGTCGGATGGTCGCCCTGAGAAGACTATTCTCCCGCCCTTCATCACATAAATTCGATCACAACGACGTGCTACCTCGGTCCTGTGAGTAACAATGATGACTGGAATTTGCTGCTTAATATTAATAAGGAGATCAATGACGTGTTGTTCCATGAATGGATCCATAGCCGAAGTTGGTTCGTCCAGAATGAGTAGCTTTGGCGCGCCAAACATTGCTCGGCACAAGGCCACCAGCTGGCGCTGACCGCCAGAAAGGATTACACCTTGATCCCCAACAAGCGTATTTACGCCATCAGGCAGCACGGAGAAATAAGATTCAAAACCCAATCCAGCAACTACTGTCCGCGCGCGCTCTAATGCTGGTTCCTGTTCGCTTAACGCGATGTTAAATAAAATCGATCCATTGAAAATTTGGAAGTCTTGATTCACAACTCCAAGACATTTCCTCCACTCTCGTCCATCGACATTTTGCAAAGAAACACCATTACTGGTAATTTCACCATCTTCAACTTCGTAGAACTTTTGCAAGAGCTGAATAAGTGTCGTCTTCCCAGAACCACTATCTCCAAGCAATCCGGTAATTTGATTTTGCGTAAGTTGAAGCGAAATGTTTTTGAGAAGTTGCTTCTGTCCCGGGAATCTAAAGGATACATCACGTACTGCAACCTCTGTGATGTCTTTGAACTCAGCGGCTGCCCCTTCATGCTTGTCTTCGTCAATTGACGACATTTCAAACATTCGTTGAAAAGCCACTCTTGCTTCTTGAATCTGCACGTTAAAAATGATCAATCTTCCAACTGCTGGAAACACTGTATTTGCGAGAGCTAGAATAGCTACTAATTCTCCAACCAACAACAGGCCTTGCATCACCAGAACTGACGATGCACCAAAGATCAAAATTTGGGAAAACAGCGCGATAGTTTCAGACGTTAAAGAGTAATTCAATTGGACCACGCCGAGGCGCGATACATTCTGCTGATATAGGGAATAGATCCTGTTATTGATTGTCTCAAATACCGCTTCTCGGTATGCGGCCTGAATCGTTGTTATCCCCTTAATTGTATCGATAAAATGACTTTCGGCCATGCTGTAGGATACAAGCGTGTCTTTTTGATGACGAAAAAGCGCTCGACTTCGTCCCATTAATAATGCTACGAAGACCAATATAGAAACCAAAATAATAGAGCCCACGGCTGCACTGTATTGGAATATGACGAGTGTGCTCGCACCGATTACCATAAGATCGATACAACTGCTACCCACTAGCACTGCTACCGCGGATTGAATCCTCGCGCTGTCATTTATGCGGGAAATGATGTCGCCCGTTCGGTAAGAATCGAAAAACGTTTTCGGCAAGCGAACAAGTCTGGAAAACAGGTCTTGGACCACCCGAGTGTTAAAGCGAACACTTTGCCGCAACAATATTTTCCCGCGAATAAGACCTACGACATTCCGGAACATTAGAATGATCGTCAGCAATAGCAGGGCCATGACAAGCTTCTTCCAATCACCCACTGGAATGATTTGATCGATAAGGCGTTGTGAGAAAAAGGCAGTAGACAAACCTAACCCGCTGATCAAAATACCAAGTAAAACCACAATAGCCAGGTAGTCAAAGTCCGCCTTGATCAATGACTTAATCCACAGCAGCCTATTGGCAGCGTCAGACTGCCCAGTTTGAAATGAGGAATTGCATGATAATGTCAGCAAGACTTTGCTAATCCAAATTTTCTCCAATTCACTCCAGGGAACGATAACTATTCCAATAGCTGGGTCGCCAATTATTGCCATGTCGTTGTGTGATTCGTAAAGCACGACAAAATGTTGCATACGACCGTGAAGAGTGACGTGTAAGATAGCCGGACCACTAAGCGTCCGAAGGTCATTCAACTCAGAGGCTTGCATTCCAGCCGCATCAAAGCCACAATGTTTCGATGCCTCGAACAGACCCAATACCGTTGTTCCCGATATCGATGTACCACTCAACCGACGAAGTTTATGTAGCGAGACTTCAGCGCCATCGTAGTACCTAATAACCGACAACAGACAAGCAACGCCGCAATCGGCTTCACCTTGCTGCAAGACAAAGGATTGACGGATGCGACGACTAACCCTTATTTTCATAGTGAAGATAAGAGTTCATTGGACGTTGTAAAGCCCCGATACTCCCTTATGAAATTACCATCTCGTCCGAAAACGAAAGTATGCGGCAGAGAAAACCTTTCAGCTTCTGCAGTGGCCGTTATCCTGGCCACCGTGATGTTTGGAGCATTTAAATGGAAGTCCTTTTCGAACTGTCGGATTACGGTTTCTTCTTCTGACGAAATCAGGATGAAACGGGTGTTCTTGAACTCTTCCATAGTACGACTAAGCTCGGCGGCCTCATTTTGACACTCGTCACATTGGCTATTAAAATGAACAATAATAATCGGCACCCCTGAAGCATCAATTTGCATTGGCGAAGCTTCAATAGGTTTGAGTTTGAGTTTTCCAATAAAATCATTGACATATAGCCTCTCCTCCGACGGTCGGAGCATAATCAATATAACAACAATCAGATCAATAATTAGAAAGCCGATCAAAACGTTTCGCACTACTCCTTTCTTATGTTTCATGGCTCGAATTGTTTCAATATTCAATCTCAGAAATCTAGAGTAATAAATAGAACAAGGCTCACCCACAACAGCATTGCAGCACTATACGAAATAGCAGAAACTGAAAAGGCTTTTAAAAATTTGTCTTCAAAAAGTGGCCGGAGTTGCCTCGCCAGCACAACGACATAGATGGCCTCGAAGGCATTTAGTAACTGTAAGGGATAAAGCAATGCAGGATTTAATTCGCTTCTCTCCATTAAACTCGCTAGGGAAAACGGTGAAAAGTGAGTGAGGTCATCATAGGTAAAGCTAGTCGTAACGAAGGAAAACCAAAGGACTTTTAACAATGGCTGAAGCAACTGAACGAACTCTGCAATAACAGCCGCTAGAAAAACGTCCTTCAGACGGAAGGATCTGTTCGTTAGAAAGATACCGCAACAAAGAGCAATACAAACATAGCTAATTCTAACACAATAGATGACGGGGATGACGGCGTAGGACAGCCAGATCCACTGCTCACTGACACTCAGAATTCGATTTGCGGCGGCGGCACTATACTGGAGGGAAAGATGTTGTTCAATAATGCCACCCTCAAATAGGATGGAATTGGTCACATACGTGGTGCCTATCGCGGATAGGCAAATAAGCGGTAAAAGGAACCGATGATTTCGGTATCCAGGATTTGCAGCGATCATTTCAACCAATCAAGATTTGACGAATTATTTCTTACAGATAACATAGATTTGATTGAATGGACAAGATCCCCAGCGGAAGCGAATTCATCTGCGCTTACACTGTGGGCGATACGACCTTTGTCCATTACAAGGTAGTGGTCGCATAAGTTTGCGACCGGCTCAAGCGCATGTGAGGTAATTATTAGGGTCTTCTTTTCTTTGAGCGTTCCAAGAACATCACACAACTTACTCACGGTAACGATATCCAGATTAGCAAATGGTTCGTCAAGGACCAGTAATTCTGGATTGTGAATCATTGCGCCAGACAGCCCGACCTTGACTCTAGTGCCGGAAGACAGGTCTTTTAGACGCTTACCCGAATCATTTTCAAGTTCAAAAAACCTCAAAGCATCTTTGATTCGGTGTCGGGCGTCAATGGGGTCGACGCCTTGAAATTTGCAAACAAACTGCAGATACTCTACCACTGTCAATGCTGGAATTAGGTAATCTGTTCCCAAAAAGATTCCTACCCGGTTTTTATAGCTTACAAACCTTTCTGTAAGACGTTGTCCAAAGATATGTACAACTCCTGAATCGTAATTTGTTATGTTGCACAGAACATTGAGCGTTGTCGTTTTCCCACAGCCATTATTCCCAATCAGAGCGGTAAAACTTCGCTTCTCCACTTGAAACGTCTGATTGACTAGGGCCTGTTCCTTTCCGAACGCCTTCCCAACATTTTCAAAAGAAACTACTGTATTCATTTTTTATTCTGATTGCATTTAATGACACCAAGATTACTCCACTCAAAATCAATATTTCTGGTACATTACCCGAATCTATCAGCAATAGCAGCACCCTTATGACTACCAAGAGTGCTAATCCTATCAACATCACCACAAGCCGTATCTTTAAACCATATGTAAGCAGAAGACCTAGAAAGCAACCTACCACCGAAAGCATCCAGCTAAATTTATCAAAGCGATCGTTCGCAAAGCCGTATACAAATACCATTATCAAAGCCAGTGTGCAGATAAGTACGTGTTTAACAATGAACCAAGCAATATCATACACATTATTGACCTTGAAAAAATACTGTACTTCACGACCATTGTCTTCCAGGTAAAGACGCAGAAGAAAGACCGCAGCTGTCAATAAGAGGTACGGTTTGAGCATATTCCAGACATCAAATACACCAACGATAATCAAAGTTGCGATCGAAAAAAAATACAGGAAAAAGTTGATATTCTCCCTCGTCCAAAGAACCAGTGTAAAACGAACAAGTACCGCCAATCTACGTATTTCTTTTATAGCCATACACGATTTCTTTTCAACACCATGATATATGCCGTCATTGACACGATCAACGGTACAGCAAGCCATAGGGGATTAATATTAGGGTAAGACTTAAAAGGTAAAAGAAAAAACATGTCAATGGGCGAGTAATACAAAACGGGTGCGAACGCTTCCGAAACAAATGAAGATACGATCATGTGATAAAGTACAAGAACCTGCAAGGCCCCACCAAAAGACTGATTGAACCGATGCTTCCCAACCAAGTATTTAAGGGTTAAGATAACGCCTAAATAATAAATACTCTTAAGCATAAGAAGAATTGCGTACAATAGTGCATTAACCATATCCATGGTGGATCGAAACAGAACGATAACAGCGATGCATGTTAACAATTGAAAAGTTACTGTTATTGGATGCCTGATAAATTTCAGTAGTTCGATGATGTATGCATCACCTGGAGACATTCTGAATGATGCAAAACATAAATTATTTCGAAATGGAATGAACGTAGGATGAAATGCGATCATTGCACCATAAAGTGAAGACAGCACCAGGGAATGAATGTTTGAAAAGTTCAAAATGAAAGAATGGCGAAACTCTGCCTCCGGATAAGGCAGTCCATATGCGATAAAGAACAACGGGAATAATAGCGTAATGTAGGGAGCGAATTTTTTCATAAGCTTCAAAGAAGAAAGGGGTTCGTGCACAAACCCCAATAACAAGTATCAATCCATGCAAGCACGAATGATGTTTGCAGTCGCCAAAAGCTTGGTAGCGAAGAATCCACCTGCAGTTGCCATAGTAACGGGTCCTCCCGCAGCGATGACTGATGCAAGCAGAACCGTGGATGCGACTGATCCCGCTACGGCCAGTCCGCAATCCGCTCCACCCGCACCTCCTTGACAAGATGCCATTTCTTCATGACTTAGTGTTTTCATAGTGGTGTGAATTATTTGGTTAACGGTTTAAAAGATCAATCCGCACAGTTTGCAACAATGCTCCCTGTGGCAATTAATTTTGAGGCCATGAATGCGCCCGCCATAAAAAGTGTCGCCCCACCTGTTGCAGCTACAGAGGCTGCGAAGCCAAGTGTTAAAGCAACACTTCCTACAACAGCCATAGCACAGTCTGCGCCGCCTGCGCCGCCTGTAAAGCCTGCCATTTGATCAGACGTTAGTGTTTTCATATTTAGCTTTTTTTTGGAACCAGAAATCTGTCTGGTACAGTTCTCTTCCGGAAGTCACTAAAAATAATTAATGCCGATAATCAAGTCAAGTGTTCAAAAATCAAATTTGAAAAAAAGCTGATTTATTATTGGGTAACCGGATAAATCAGGTAATGAAAATCATATAGATTGCATTGCTTCTTCATCGAAGTTTTGTTTATTCCGAAAGTATTGGATGGCGGTTATTCGCTTTGTGAAGGCTGTTCTTCGTGTACGGAAAGCACCTTCGGAGACTCTTCTACAAAGACGTGTTCTTCTAAGTTTAGAAGGTTAGCAGAAGCGCAAGAGTGAACCGCGGGTTTCATTCGTCACCGGACCTTCGACCGTGACATCTCTATAACTCCGCATCACTTAATTGAATGGAATTTGGATTTTCAGAATACATGATTTTGAACTGGCGTATAAAAAACGGTTAATTATATTGAGATATTAAGCTCCCAGCTCGACGGAGAAATGCCATTATTCGATCAAACCCGATTCAGTTGGACAGCGCCCAGGATGTTTAGTGGTTTCACCCAATTAGGCTCCGTCCTATTTTGAAGGCGTGCACCTAACTCACAATGCCCGCTTCTTTCATCGTTCGACGATGTAACTTCTTACCGCACCGGCAGCCGGTATGAGTTGTTCGCAAAAAAATACTGCTGCATCCTAATTTGTTTATCTAAAAAAGGATAATTGATTGAAATTCAGGATGCTGAAAAGTCCCGTACGGACTACCCAACCTCCTCACGGAGGTTTTTTTTTGATTAAAATCTGGAACATTCTGATTCCACATTCAATCTTTCATCGTCATTTCTCCCAATGAAATTTGTGATGCAAACGAATTAGTGTGTCCTATTCACACCTTTCGACGTCATTGGCATTTTTGCTTAGTTTCCATCGGAGTAAACTTGTTCGCATACAATCGAAATACAATCCGCCCGGCATCCTGAATTCATTTCCACGCCCGGCTTCTTTTGATTTCCCGATAATGACCGTACATTTATTTTATGAATATAATCCTGGTGGACGATGATCTGGACGATATCTTATTGTTTCGGCAAGCGATAAATGATATCAGCAAAACAGTGAATTGCGTGGAGCTGGGAGGTGGGAGAGACTTACTGAATTATCTTGAAGTGACTCCTTATAAGCCCCGCATGATCTTCCTCGATTATAACATGCCCGGAATGAACGGCCTTGAATGTCTTCGCGAGCTCAGAAAAACGCAGAAGTTCAACAGTATTCCGGTGGTAATTTACACGACTTACCTTTCTTCAGAACAACAATCCAATTGTACAGCACTCGGAGCTTCAGTGATCCTAAAACCAAATACGTATTCAGAGTTGATGGAGGTGGTAGAATCAAAAATCTTCGAATTTTCCGGCCCCGTTACGTGACAGTCGGTTGGCATTAGAATTTATCGGACTTGAGTAGTCTTCCGCTTCGGGAAGTGGTGTGGTAAGTGAGGTGGATTCCTGAACAAAAGCCATTGTGCGCTGCCATCAGCTGCCACAGCTCTTCGCGGAAGCATAATCAAACTCGCCATCTGTATCCTGTATATATGAAAAAAGTTCTCCTCACACTGGCCTTTTTCGGCATTATTGCCCTTTCCGTCGCGCATGGGCAACTCGTTACTGATACCACCCGGTTTTCTGAAAGCATGTGGAGTATGAAGAAAAAGAAGATGGTGATGGATTTCCTCGACCTTACGGAAGGGCAAAAAGCTTCGTTCTGGCCCCTTTATGAAAATTATAGTCAGGCCATCCGGTATATAGAAATGGAAACGCTTGAAATTCTGGATACGTACCACCGTACCGGCGCCGCGATGAAGCCCGCTGATATCGAAAGATATTCGAAACGAATCCTGCTCAATGACCTTATGCTCGCCAAAGTGCGAAAACAATACTATAAGAAATTCAGTAAAGCGCTTACTCCGGACATCGCCTCATCATTTATTCATTTCGACGATATGATGCGAATGGTTCTTCGGATAGAAACCAAGTCCGGGGCGGAAGATGCAGCCCTGGTAAAGGCATCCCTGCGATAGGTCGCGCTTCTCCGGAGTGGCATCGATTTTGAATAATTTCCATTACCATGTTTTTATAGTTCGGTTTTTTATTGAAGGGACAACGGCTTCGTTTGTCCCTTCAGCTTTTATATACGCCATCAGACTTTTTTTTCAACTTTAGCCATGGAAGCTTTGCGAGAAGTTATTAGATTTGTAGCACGATGAATGCAACCGTAAAATGTTTTGTAAAAAAATCAACCGAGGTACTACCAGCACTTCAGTTGTCCGGGCATTTGCATTGTTATGTTGAATAGTCTTTTAACAGGAACAATAAAATAGAGGCCCGGGCAAACCCTGGGCCTTTTTTTTATTCTTAATCTTTAACTTGAAAACATGGACCCTCAAGATCATATTCACCTTTTATTCCGGCGGCTGATAAGTGTGTTTGCCCTGGCTGACGGATGGATTGACCAATGGCAGAGTGAAGTTCCGGGATCGAACCTTTATTATTTGCAGTTCAATGTATTATCGCAAATGATAAATGCCGTGTCTGAACTTGATCCTATAAACCACGCTGGTGCCGGAGGCGATGGCAATGGATCCTGCGCGGACGGGGTACCGTCTGGCAGGGTTCCGGAACCTGCGAATGAAAGCGCCAACAAAATGCGAAAGGTTCTCCGGGAGCACCTTGGTGAACTTCTTTGGCTGCTGGATCGTCAGAAAGAACAGGGAAAGAGTAGTCCATTAACCCTTCGCGGAGGCGAAATAATGGATGTTGTCGAACTTGCTACCAGCACGTACAAAACGATGTCAGTGTATGTTCAACAACTCGAATCAATCGGTCAGGGGCTGGAGGATTTTAATTCCGAACCACAGCATCGATTTTATCCTGGATAAACTTCAGATGATACTGTGTCATCGGATCTTTCGTCCTGGGAATCGCCTTGCGAATTCGCTCCCGAATATCGACAAGCTTGAATTGAACGATAGGTCCGACGTCGTGATAATCCTTATGCTGACGCGACGGATTCCGGAGGTCGATCAATTTGTCGATGTACATTCGCTGGAGGTTACGTCGATACCGTTCAATGGTGTCATTGGTTCTTAGTTCCGTCCACATGGCTGCGTCAAGGTCATTGATATAGTCGATGATGCGGTAAGCCCTGTCACCAAACATGGCCTCATTTTCGGTAAGCCTGCTAAGGGTTTGTTTGCCTAACAAATCGTTTAGCACCAACTCCTGTGAGCGGCTCACGATCTCGGTGGGAGGAATTCCTATTCGCGTGAGAATGGTTGAGTCCAGGAGCCAGTGCGGTGTACTCAGACTATGGCGAGTCACGAAATCCAGCGCCTCAAGCTGTAGCTTTACCGGTACGACTTCATAAATTGGACCGTGTTGTTCCGCGGACTTGTTGGTTTCATATCGGCCACCAATATATGACAGCGCATGTCGCAGGTAGTTGTTGAGTTGATCCTGTACGCCTTTGTACATCCGGGCCAGATTCGTATATCCTTCATTGGGCACATAGGTCCATTCTATGAGTCGTGGCACAACTCGTTGCAGATTTTTTATTCCGTATTCTCCCGCCTTCATGGCGTTATCGCCGAGATCTTCCGTTTGTGAACGCGGGTCTGCGGACGCAAACTCGGAACCGAAACGCAACCGGTTGTTGGTTGAGTTGGCAATTATCCACTGATTGAGTACGGGAATTTCGGCATCAGGGGATTTCAATTCCGGAAACCACCTGTAGCCATATTCGATGGCCCAAAGGTCGTATTCGCCAATCCGGCTGAGGAGGTCGCGGGTATCAACGCTGTCTTCAGGTTGAGCCACGTAGTTGAATCTCGAGTAGTCCATTATCGAAGGAGTATGGCCGTGCTCCCTCAGCCATTCACGGTCGCGAAGTTTCTCAACGGGCACCGATGAACTCGACCCGAAGTTGTGCGTCAACCCCAGAGAATGGCCAACCTCATGACTGGCCACGGTCCTGATCAGATCGCCCATCAGTTCTTCGTCAAAACGCATGCGCTGTGCGCGTATGTCGTTTGGCCCGCATTGAATCATATACCACTGGCGTAGTATAGACATCAGGTTGTGATACCAGTTGATATGGCTCTCGAGAATCTCGCCGCTTCGTGGATCGGTAACGATAGGCCCGGACGCATTTGAAATCGCCGACGGTTTGTACACGATCGCTGAGTGCCTCGAGTCTTCCAGGCTCCAATGCGGATTCTCCTTTATGGTGGGAGATACCTTTGCCAGGATCGCATTCTTGAATCCCGCTTTTTCAAAGGCAACCTGCCAGTCTGTGATTCCTTTGATCAGGTGTGGAACCCATTGCTTCGGCGTGGCGGGATCAATGTAAAAAACAATCGGTTTCTGGGGCTCCACGAGTTCTCCGGCAAGATAGCGTTCAACGTCTTCTTCCTTCGGTTCAAGTCGCCATCGCTTGATATAGCTAATGACCTTGACTCCCTGAGGGTTTGCGTCGTAGTCGGTATATCTTTCAGTGAAGTAACCAATACGCCGGTCCGCATACCGTTTCTGCATGGGTTCTTTTGGCAATAGCACAATTGACGAGTTTAACTCAAGGGTGAAATTGTTTCGCGACGACGTCTCCTGATAGGTTTTGATGGTTCGGATTTCAATGTTCATCGGATAAGCGCTCACGTCTTTGATGTAGGACATGTTACCCTGTAACGGGCCGACCCTCATCGCACGGCGGGAGGCGGTACTGAAGAACAGGATGTCATTGTCGCCATTCACATAGTCCGTCACGTCTATCAAGCTTCCCTTGTTTTGTGGTGAGAACGCACTGATTCCAAAAGCGGCAACCAGCGGCTGGAGATTCGACCTTACCACGGCATGATACATTGCATTGGTTGAATCGCCGGGATTTTCCTCATACGTTATCCTTCGAAGAAAGAGTTTATTGCTTGGGCCCTTTTCAAACCTCACAATGGTATGACCAACCTGGTCGCCCGCATAACCGGAATAGCCGGGTCTGATCCCGGCTGCCCCCTGAGCGATACGACTTACAATAAGCAGGTCGCGGCCAAGAACGCTGTCAGGCAGTTCAAAATAATAACTGTCCTGAACCTTATGCACTGTCAGAAAACCTTTTCGCGTGATGGTATTCGAACGTATAATCGAATTATAACTTTTGGGTGCCGCCGTTTGATTATTTGCTACGGGTACGGATGCCGGTGTCTCTTTCTTGGCAGTATCTTCGGGAATCAACGGAATCGCTGGTACGGAAGCGGGCGATTGACCGGGGAGCTCGACCGGCCCCTGGGAGGGTCGCTGATCCTGCGGGACCTCAGGTACCGGGGACTGCTCCGGATTCTGCGAGAAAGCGTCATTAAACGTGAAGAAAGAAAACGATATGAGAATGAGAAGGATCTTCCGCATGCTGGACCTGCTTTTTAATTGTAGAACAAACTATAAGGCAGAAAAAATTTCATTGGAAAGCAACGAAACTTTGCGATGTAACAAATGTAGTGGATATGTATTACGCATGCCGGAAAACAACTAAAAGACCTTACGCAAGTGATAACGTCAAACACGGTGCCGTATTATAGCCGACCGACTTTGACAATGTCATCAAGGCTTCGATTTGAAGATTTGCTGTTCGACAAGTTCGCGATCGAGCCAGTTCTCATCCTCAGAGGGCTGAACCAGCTCACTTGCCGCGATCCCACTCTCAAAGCCAATAGCGCCGATTCGGCCTTGTCCATTGAACGTAACATCAGGAAGATGTGAAGCAATTGCATCTTCAAAGGCGACCGCTGGGGTAATGATTTTCCAACCGTTCGCCTTTAGCATCAAGATGAGATCGTTGAGGAATAATGCCGCAAGATCATTTTCATGTAATAACAGTACATGACGCGGGGACCGGCCAATGGTCTGTCGTGCGATCCCATCGTAAAAGAGTAGACTTTGGTATATATGGTTAAGATAAAAGTCCTTGAGCCGGGAATAGTTTATTTCGCTCTTAGTTCTTGCCGCTTCAAGCAAAGCACCGTTGATATACCAGTCGTAATTGTCCACAGTCACATAACCGTTCGTCAACCCTAGCGTGTGCAATGCAGAGCGGATTGAATCGCGCTTTGGCTTAGAAGTTCCTTCGTTGAGATACGGGTAGCGGTACCAGGGCGCAACACCCTGCCAGGTGCTCAGAATAGAGTCGGCAATAGTGATATCGTTGATATAGTGCTCTATTTTCACACGCGATGGTGATAAATGTGAATGACTGTGATTTGCCAACACATGGCCTTCACGCGTGTATGCCTTCAGTTGTTCGCTGTTCTTATCGTTGATGTTGCCGGTGATGACAAAGAAGCCTGCGATAACATCATGGGCGGCCAATTGACTTCGGATTCTTTCAGCTCTTTCAGCATACGTGAGTAACGGGCTGTCGAACGTCGGCGCATCGTCAAATGTCAAAGCAACTTCCTGGGCACCAACCAGAGTGGTGAGAGCAAGGATAAATACAGTCAATGCAGATTTCATATAAACCGGGTAGCTGCTGTAATGTGCTAAGGTTTTATTTATGGTGCAAGCGTGTGCGAATCAACTTCCACAAACGAGTGCATGAGGTATTATGCCAACGGGCACAACATTTTGGAAGTATGTTGAGAAATTTTGAATACTAAAAAACCTTTTATTATGGCAGACAATAATCGCAATTGGAGTGGTAACCGCACTTCAAACCAGGATTGGGATGACAATAACAACCGTTATGGAAACGACGACGATCGAAACTATTCACGTAGTCGTTACGAAGGCGGTCATGGCCAGGACTGGAACCGCTCCGGCCAGGATTATGGCCAGGGTAGCTCGTCTGGTGATAGCCGCTATGATCGCGATAGCGATCGTTATTCGAACTATGGTGGAAGCAACTATGGTGGCCAATCTAACTATGACCGGAATTCCAACTATGGAGAGCGGGATTATTCCAACTACGGATCTTCCAGCGACCGTTCAGGTCGCAGAGGTGAACGTGGAAATGTAGGTGCTGGATTTGGCTTCGGCGAGTCCGGTAGTTTCAGGTCCCGCTATGATCGGGAAAGACAAAGTTATTCTCCCGGTGGTTACCAGAACTACGGCGGTGGAAGCGGTTACGGATCCAACCAGTGGACTGGTGGACACGGGGGCAGCAGCTATGGCCGGAACCTCGGAAACAATTATGGCAGCGGGTACGGTAGCAGCGACTACAGCAGTGGCGGCTACGGTGGCGGATTGAATGAATCCTATGGTCGTGGTGAAAGCGGAAGCGGATATGGCGAACGCGGATATGGCAGCGGTTCGTGGGGTGGAAGCTATGGTGACCGCAACTACGGCAATAACTGGGAACGCAGATCGCACGATCGCGACCGTGGAAGAAACGACGATCGTGGCTGGTGGGACAGAACAGCTGATGAAGTTTCGTCCTGGTTCGGAGACGAAGACGCAGAGCGTCGCCGCAGAATGGACAAGATGCACAAAGGCAGAGGTCCAAAGAATTATCAGCGTTCCGACGAGCGTATCAAGGAAGACATCAATGACCGGCTCAGCGATGACTGGTTTGTAGACGCTTCAGACATTGACGTCACGGTTCAGAGCGGCGAAGTTACATTAGCCGGTACGGTTGATGAAAGGACTTCCAAAAGAAGGGCCGAGGACATTGCCGAATCTGTTTCGGGCGTTAAGCACGTAGAAAACCGCTTGCGCGTATCGAGTAACCAGAACGCGTATGCTGGCGGATCTGATACCAGTCGTTCTTACGGCACGGAGTCATCCACTTCGAATACAGGTGCCGCAACAGGAACTACAGGTATGGCATCCGGAACGACTTCAACGTCGCGTACGAAAACTGTATCCGAAAATAAATAATCCGGATAATTGAAATTCACAAGAAGAGCGCTTCCTTTGGGGCGCTCTTTTTTTATTTGGAATGGAAGCTGAAAACATTCAAAGGATAATCGCTTTTGTGGATCGCGCGCATGGGAGCCAGCTGCGTAAGTTCAGCGATGAAAGGTATATTGTTCATCCCGTGCGGGTAATGGAGACTTGCCGTCAGTATTCGAATGATCCTGCCGTGCTCAGCGCGGCTCTGCTTCACGATGTCCTTGAAGATACACCGGTTTCCGCCGACGAGATTCGTTCATTCCTACTCACCATTCTGCCATCATCAACAGTAGACGATACCATGAAATTGGTTATCGAACTTACCGATGTGTACACAAGAGAGAACTATCCGCGGCTAAACCGTAGGCGACGGAAAGAGAATGAATTTAAACGGCTTGGTACTACAAGTGCTGCTGCCCACACGATCAAATATGCCGACATAATCGATAATACCATCGACATCGTAAAACACGATCCTGATTTCGCGCGTATATTTCTGCAGGAGGCGTCGACGTTGCTGGATATGATAACCAACGGGAACCGAACACTTTATAAACGTGCCCGGGAAACGGTTGCAAACTGTCTGAATTTACTAACAAAAAAACCCGTATAAGGAATACAGGTTTTTTTGAGAATGCTTATATGCTGGAATCAGACTAAACCGTTCCCGGTGAGTCGGCATTCCTGACCGTGAATTGTCTCGCACTTGTTTTTGTACGAACATATGTGATTGCCTGATTGATCGCGTCAACGATCTGGCTGATGTAATCGCGTCTGTCGCTGACCACCGCATTGCGTTCACCTTCAGCGGTGGCAATACGAACAGCATAACGTTCTTTCATCAGCCCGAGTATCAGAATCCCAACCAGTGCCAATGCGGCACCAATCCAGACGGCCACCGTGTTTATTCCGAAGGAACGCTCGGCGATTTCAGTATCGGGAACCGCTCCCGTCGGTATAAGCTGCATTAGTCCGACGACTACAAGGCCCAGTCCGAGGATCAACAGCACGACACCAGGCACGCGATTGGGTCGAAGGACCAGCAATCCGCATTTGGTAACACCGTTGAGCCTGTATTCATTTTTCTTCACCTGCAGGGTTGAGTCAGTGACGGTCACATCGTGTCCGTCAGTATAGATCACTTTATCCCCCACCATATCCGAATCATCATTCGTCTTTACCATGTTTCGATCTATTTAAGTTTATTTAATACAGTTGATTACCGTTAAGCGGTCACAAACTGTTGTTCTGAACAAGTAGGTCCAAATTTTAATGCCTGAGGCTGTGATTACTTCCGAATACTCTGTTCCAGGAGCTACCGGCGGCGCTTCAGGGCAGCTTGCTTTACGCAAGCACCAGTCTGATAAGTATGTTAAGCTTTATAATTTTCGGATAACTACGCCCTCGTGGTGGTCTTGCGAACCCATTACACGAACAATGGTGCCTTCGATCCCGATGTATTCGGACTGCATTTCCCGTTTAGGCACCGACGCATCAGAATTTGTGGCAGTCGTGTCTTTGTAAACAAGAACATGCTCGCCAGCGGCAAGATCCTTTGTGGAGAGTTTCCCGGCTTCACAATGAATTTCATTTCCAGCCAGGTATTCATGGTAGGAAGCGTCGTCGAGTTTTACGGATTTAAGGTGCATAGTGGTTGATTTTTTCAATATCATGATATAAATCTAATTCCAGCTTTTTTTCTTCGCCGTCACCGCAGACGAAGGTATATTGCTGAATGGTATTGGATGCAGTTGTACACAATGAAAACCCCGTATTCGAGATCGCCCGAAATTTTATCCGCCGAACCGCACGATGCATTTTCCTGACCGGAAAAGCGGGCACGGGAAAAACAACTTTCCTCAGGCAGATAAAACAAACCATTTCCAAGAAGGCGGTGGTTGTTGCGCCCACCGGCGTAGCCGCGATCAATGCAGGCGGAACCACCATTCATTCTTTTTTCCAGTTGCCATTCAGTCCCTTTGTGCCTGGTAATGAAAAGTCGTCAGAAGCCCTTCCGGAACGGTATGGACTTCTTCGAAACCTGAGAATAGAACAAGAGAAACGAAACCTGTTCCGGGAACTGGAACTGCTTATCATTGATGAAGTATCCATGGTCCGCTGCGATGTCCTCGATGCAATAGATGTGATATTGCGGTACTACAGGCGCAGAGAAAATATTCCGTTTGGGGGTGTGCAGGTGCTTTTGATTGGAGATCTGTATCAGTTGCCACCGGTCGTGCAACAAGCCGAATGGAATATCCTCGGAGAATATTATGACAGTCCTTTTTTCTTTGATGCAAAAGTGATCAGAGAAGCCGAACCCATTTACATCGAACTGAAACACATCTACAGGCAGACGGATCCGGAATTTATCACCTTGCTGAATAAGATCAGAAACAACGCTATCAAGAGTCATGAAATTGATGTCCTGAATCAGCGGTATGATCCGGCTTTCAAGCCCGACGGCGACGAACGATACATCACACTCACCACACACAATGTAAAAGCGGATCAGATAAACCTGGATTCGCTTGATGCGCTCCCCGGAGGAACGAATACTTTTTCGGCGGATGTTGAAGGCGATTTTCCAGAGCGCAGTTTTCCGACAGAGCGCGCCCTGAAACTCAAACCCGGCGCGCAGGTCATGTTTATCAAGAATGATGTGGGACCTGTGAAACGATATTTCAACGGCAAACTTGGCATAGTCAAAAAAGTTGTACCGTCTCTGGTGGTGGAATTTCCGGATGAAGGCACTGAACTGGAGGTTGAGAAAGAAACCTGGCGCAACGTTCGGTATACCTATAACCCTGTGGCGGGCGAAGTAGAGGAGGAGGTTCTCGGTGTATTTACGCAATATGGCATCCGGCTGGCGTGGGCAATCACTATCCACAAAAGCCAGGGATTGACGTTTGAAAAAGTCATTATCGACGCGGGACAAGCCTTTGCTCCGGGCCAGGTGTATGTCGCGCTGAGCCGTTGCACTTCACTTGATGGTATCGTATTATATTCCCGCATATCTCAGAGCGCCATCCGCACCGATCACCGGGTAATTGCATTCTCGGCGAAAGAGCGATCACTGGCGGAACTCGGTCCGCTTCTGAATCGGGAACAACAACAATATCAGATCTCGAAATTGATTGATGTTTTTGATTGGAGCATTCCCATGGATGAATTAAAAGCCTTGCGAACTTTTCTGATTGAAAGAAAGACTATTGTTCAGGAGGATGCGACGCAGGTCATGGACGATGTTGAAGTAATCCTGTCGGAAATGAATGATATCACGCTTCGGTTTGCCGCTCAACTCAGGAACATTGCTTTTCAGGAGGATTTCGATTTGCTCGTCGATCGTGTTGAAGCGGGGGTTTCATTTTTCGCGAGCAATATAAACGATCGTATTCTGCCCCTTTTGTCCGACTATGATGCTTCGTTGACGAGCCTTAAAAAAGTAAAGCGTGTGCGCCGGCATGTGAAGGATTTCATCGGTGTGTTCGAATCGTTCGTAAAAATATTCGAGAAGGCTAAAGAAATCGCTCTTCAGCTGAAAACGCAACACAAAGAAACGTGAGACCGACTGTTCAGGCAGACTCAAGGCTGGCTATCGCGCCATGGAAAATAAGTTTCGCAGCCAATGGCGAATTCCGGAAGGCTGGTATTCAGCAGCGCCGATATCGTAGTGAACTTCCTGCTTACGTATCGACCCATAGAAATCATGAGTGAAATGATTTTCATCCAGGTATTCCCGTATATCGCGACCGTTGTTGATGAGGGGAGAAGACTGTGAAAGCCTGAAGTTGAAGCGTGTGGCATCAACAAATCCCACACGGGAAATATCGGCGGTAAAGTAATTGTTTCCAGAGTCCAGTTTTACCGTCTTGAGTGACGTAACCGGTGTCGTTCTTCCCTGATGATTCACCACACCGGAATTGACGATGATGTTGTTTACCACCACGGTTGTTGGAGCGATATCCGAATACAATTTGAAGCCCTCCAGCTTCGGATTGATGATGGTGTTGTTGAAGAAAAAGTAGCCGCGTCCGATGTCTGCGCGTTCGTCGCAGAACACACCTGCGCCATCGGCATCGATAATAACGTTGTTATAGATGTAGTTGTCGGCGACACCGAATACGACAATACCTGCACCATGGCCGGAGTTGATGATGTTTGAATGGCACACTCCCGATGTACCCGTCCCCACCGTTATTCCCCCGCTTTGGTTTCTTTTCCGCATGACGGAATAGTTCTCCACCGTGTTCCGGAAGATACTTGCGCCCCGCGTCGCACAACTGAGTTGTATGCCGTCCCACCCGGAATTCCGCACCAGATTGTCGTTGATTCTGATGTTCTCAATAGTGTGTGGTAATGCTTCGCCACAGGGTGTCTGTGCTCGGGTATAAGCCGTATGGCCAATATAAAAGCCTTCGCCGGCAGTGTCGTGTACGTAATTGTGTTCGAGAATTACGTTCCGCATCGTGAAGTTTCCCCGGTGCGTTGCCTCGTCACACGAGGGATCGGTCTTTCCCATGATTCCCGCAAAACCTACGTCACAAATCTCGATGTGGTCGACCTGAAAATCGGTCGCAAATTCGCCAAGTACCAGTCCGTTGGTTTTCGACTCGGTAAGTTTTATTCCGTACGCGCTTTTTGAATTTCCGCCCGAAAACCTGAAATGGCTGCTGTTGGAGAATTTCACAATGAAAGGGCTGCCGGGAGCCTTTATTACAACGGTTCCGCCGCAATTACGAACCACAATCGGTTTTGATGGAGTGCCTTTAATATTCGAAAACGCAAGAGCACCATATTGAGTGGCTGCGTTCAGGCAGATCACGCTTCCGGGTTTGAGATTTAACTTTGCGCCATCAATGTGCGACTTGCCCGGCGGAACGACATAATCGCAGCCACGACATGAACTCCGATAATCAGATAGAACATTGTAGCGCGTTAGCTCAACAGCTGACGATCCGGGCTCTTCAATTGTGGATGACGTGTAAAGAAGCGCGAATAGGAAACTTATGAAGGGGCCCAAGCGGAACGGTTTACGCGAAATCTCAAAGATACTAAAGAACGAGCAACGGGGCCTGGTCGATGTAATATGATCACCAAAAGGGGACAATCCTCCGGGGCCAAAAAAGAAACCGGAGACTTGGGGCCTCCGGTTTCAATTGAACTTAAACAAGTCGTTATTAATTCACTGCTGGTTCGTCTACAGGTTTACCGAAGGCGATGCTGTAAGCAACTCTGATGGGTTCCTTTTCCGTTCCATTCATATTGATCAGTTCCAGGTTACCATACCTTAGTTTGGCATCCAGGCAGACTGTCTGGCCGGGCTTAATCCCAAGTTCTTTACCATCAACGATCGTGGCACTGGCCGGTACGATGTAATTGCAGGTCTTGCAATCGGCGATCGACGTAAATTCGGTAAACAGTCCATCTACGGTAAGGCTCGCTATAGGATCTTCATATTGATCGGTCTGAAATACTTCGACGGGCGCGGCATCCTGAGCAATTATTTGTTCAGGTTCCTCGGAACACTGGGCAAAACTAAAAAGGGTAATTACAGGTAATAAAATCTTTCCGGCTAGTGAGGGGAATCTCCACGTTTTCTTCATGTCAGTCTTTTTTGTTTTTTGCCTGGTAGGCGGTTGGACGTTTGTTCTATCAAAGACGTATAGACGTTAGGTTATGTCGTTAATGGTGCTACAAAGGAACAAAAACGACATGAATCTCTGGAAGTGTCGCTACGGGATTTCTGGTAAAGGCGGCCTGGAGGGGGTTAAAATACTTAATTAGCCGTTGAACGTACGACATATCGGACCATAGCACGGGCGTTGCGGTCAGAGGGCGACCCAATCGATCCCTTTTCGGAGTTGCGATACTGTCTCAAACTCTGGCGTTCCGGACTCAGGCTGGTGGTTATAATGCCAGTTTGCCTGTGGGGGCAAACTCATCAGGATAGATTCCGTCCGGCCGTCAGTTTCAAGGCCGAACTTCGTGCCCCGATCCCAGACCAGATTAAATTCCACGTAACGCCCGCGTCGAATCATTTGCCAGCCTTTCTCGCGATCTCCATAAGGCAACGGGCTGTTTTTTCGCATAAAGTGGGTGTATAACTGAGAGAAAGCATTGCCAACGTCCTGGATGAATTCAAACCGGTCTTCTTTGCTGAACCCATCATCGTCTTTGAGATGATCGAAGAATATTCCCCCGACTCCACGGGTTTCATTCCGGTGCCTCAGGAAGAAATAATCATCAGCCCATTTTTTAAAATTTGGGTAATACGCAGGATGGTGACGGTCGCACACGGTCTTAAGGGTTTGATGGAAATGCCGTGCGTCGTTTTTATCGACATAATGCGGGGTCAGGTCGATTCCGCCACCGAACCACCAGGTGCCCGAGGTCATTTCGAAAAATCGTACGTTCATGTGAATAATGGGCACCATCGGATTGGATGGATGTAAAACGATACTTACCCCGGTGGCAAAAAAATCGGGGATCTCCGACGAGCCCGTCTTCATCATCGCCAGAACCTGTGGCGGGGTTTTACCCCATACTGCCGAGAAATTGACGCCGCCCTTTTCGATTATGTTTCCACCCGTAATTACCCGCGACAGTCCGCCGCCACCGCCCGGCCGTTCCCAGGCATCCGCAATGAACTTCCCTTTTCCATCGGCCTCCTCCAGATCTGTGCAGATCCGCGTTTGAAGGTCAGCTAACCATTCCTTTATTTCGTCTTTTGTAATCATGTTAAGATTGGCCGCAAATAAGCATCGAATCGGGTGAAGTCCAAAACTTGAGTTTCAAG
>JAEZEH010000065.1 GCA_023417785.1 Bacteroidota bacterium | reverse complement strand
TCCTTTCCGGATCTTTTTGTCCGCTGGTGTTCGCGTCCTAAAACCACTACCATATCACCGTCGCAAATGTATTGCATCGGTTCGAAGCTGATGATCTCTGTCTTGTTCAGAATGTTGGTAATAAACTTGCGTGCGCCCTCTTTTCCATTCCACTCACCTTTCGGAATGACTTGCGTTCCATGGTAAATCCAGCGAGTATCCGAAGACACCGTTTCAAGAAACAAATCTATGTCACCCTTTGTAAAGGCTTCAAACATTTTTTCCACTACCGATTTTGATATATGAGTCATAGCAATTGCGTTCTAATATTAATCCACTTTAATGGTGAACGGTGCGCATAGCATTTCTGTTCTCTTTTTTGACAAGGAATATCCCGGACTGCGTTTTTATTGATTTAAATCAATTTGCTACTTGGCTTATATCAAGGTGTGGCGGTAATGCTTTCGGTATCTTTGTTATCAAATAATCTTATAACCTAAAAAGTAAAACCATTATGACTACGAACATTGGAATCCCTGAAAAGCATCGTCATGCCGTCGCACTGGAACTAAACAAAGTTCTGGCTGATGAATACGTATTGTATACGAAGTTACGAAACTATCACTGGAACGTGGAGGCCGACAATTTTATGGAAATGCATAATTTCTATGAGAGCCAGGCGGATCAAATCAATAAAATCATTGACGACGTCGCTGAACGCGTTCGAGCCCTGGGCTATTATTCAAGTGGCAGATTGGAAGACTTTCTTGCTATCACACATTTGGATGAGCCCGATTACACCACCAAACGCGATGAGCAGCTAGCGAACCTGTTAACTGATCACGAGACAATCATACAGATTATCCGAACGCTGATTACCCCTTTTGCTGAAGACCATAAGGATCTTGGTTCAAGCGATTTCATCACCGGTTTGATGGAACAGCATGAAAAGATGGCATGGTTCGTCCGGTCATATCTAGGCGGAACACAACCGGGTGATAAAAAACGATTAAAGGAAGTTAAATACGAACATCAATGAAAACGGAAACGCAAACATTAACAGCAGATACTGCCAGGGAGTATAAGGCTCCCTCGGGAGCGCGAATTGGTCATGTGCACCTGAAAGTTTCCGATCTCGACAGGGCCATCGGGTTTTATCATGGACTGTTGGGTTTCGATCTTACCATGATGTATGGTGGTCAGGCCGCTTTTCTGTCTGCTGGTGGATACCACCATCACATTGGATTGAACACGTGGTATAGTCTCAACGCACCCCAGGCACGCAAACAAACGGTCGGGCTATACCACACGGCATTTTTGTATCCGACCCGAAGGGAACTCGCTGAAATTTATGACCGTCTGCGTAAGCAAGGCTATCCACTCAGGGGCGCCTCAGACCATGGTGTATCTGAAGCGTTGTATCTCGACGATCCTGACGGAAACGGCGTCGAGTTGTATTGGGACCGACCACAGGAACTTTGGCCCAAAGACGCCAAGGGACGATTGACAATGTTCACGCGACCCCTTGATTTGGATGATCTACTGGCGGAACTCAAGTAGTAATAGCGGATGACACATCAGCACGACAGCGATCCGGAACATTCATAAAGTAAAAACACGGTTATGGAAACAAACATTATTCTGCACAAGACTGGACTTCGGAATTCGCATTACCTTCTGATATCCGGATTGATCTTTCTGACGATTGGCTTCGTTCTGATTATGTCGCCAGTGGGTTTCTTCATAGCTATTTCAATTCTTTTCAGTCTCGGCTTTCTCGCTGCCGGGACCGCTGAAATCTGGAGCGGGATTTCCAGCAGAGATCGCCATGACACCTGGGGCTGGCCTGTGGCCCGGGGTGTGCTTGCCATGATTATGGGTATCGTTCTTCTGGTCAAACCGGAGATTTCCATGATCATCCTTCCGTTCGTAGTTGGATGTCTGGTCCTGCTCAAATCAGTTGGTATCATGGGATGGTCACTTCTCGCGAGAGATTATGGAAGCAGGGCGTGGCGTTGGATTCTGGCATCGGGTATTCTGGGTGGAATTCTGGCGTTGACCGTGATAATGAATCCGGGATTTACCGGTTTGGTGATCGCTGTCTTTGCTGCGTTGTCCTTCATCGTAATCGGATTACTCCAGATTTGGTTTGCCTTCCGACTGCGGAAGCTCTCGTAGTCCGACGTTGACTATTGGCGGGTAACGGTGACCCTACATAAAAAAAATGATATAACGAGTTCATAGTGTTGGGGTGGCCGGCGAGCCGGTCGATTGCCAGTTGGTGGTCCAGTACCCCGTCACCATTCCAATTTTCAGTGGTAAATAAAAAAACTAACTTACACCTGTTCCCGAAACTATTACAAAACAACGAACAGATGAAATTCAGCCTCATAGCAGCGTTTCTATTACTATCCGCAGCCTCTGCCGCACTGGGTCAGCAGAAGCAATTAAATTCCGAGAAACAGCGTGTTGCCACGGAAAAAGGATTGATCAAAGTGTCCGTCATGTATCCTTATGCAGAAGGCAGGACCTTCGATATGGAGTATTGTGAAAACCGACATATGCCGATGGTAGCAGCGTTTCTCGGTTCGAATCTGGTAAAATATACCATTGAAAAGGGACGTGGCAGTGGTATTCCTGACCAGCCGCTGCCCTATTTGGCGATCGGAACCTTCTATATCAGGAGCCTTGAGGATTATCAGACTGCCATTGCTGCCAACAGAGACGCGATAAGGGCTGACTTCGTGAATTATACAAACGCGACTCCCGTAATTTTCGTTAGCGAAGTGGTAAGATGAATGTAGAAGGATCTACCTGAAAAATACTGTGCAGTCACGGCCGCGCTGTACGTTCCAGATGTAGTGATAACAATTACACCAGTTAATTGCTGGCACGTAAAATTATTTCCAACTGATATACATTAGAAAATGACCTTGAGACGAGCTTTGTTAATCTGCCTCACGGCACTGATCATCCATCCTGTTACGGCGCAGGAAGAAGACTGCAAATTGAAGAAGGATACCGATGGAATAATGATTTATGCATGCAAATCCGGCGACGATAAGTTCAAGTCAATAAAGGCCGACTTCACCATTGAGAACACGTCATTAAACGAGCTGGTGGCACTCCTGAAAGACGTTGAGAATTATCCGAAGTGGCAGTACAATATGACTACAGCAGAAGTTCTCAAACGTGAGTCCGACGAAAGCATTATTACGCGTTCTGTAATTGATGCCCCATGGCCCGTGGAGAACCGCGAGGTAATCGTTCGATATCAAATTATTCATAACCCTGAGCGCGGCGAAGCGCATATTGAGGCAAAGACGGTGACCTATGATTACCCGAAAACCAAAGGTCTCGTTCGGGTTCCTTTCTCACACGCCGAATGGATTGTCAAAGAGGTCGGGTCCACTCTTCAAGTGAACTACTTTCTACGCGTCAATCCGGGAGGTTCGATACCTGCGTGGGTGGTGAATATGAGTATTGCCGAAGGACCTTATCGGACTTTCACCAATTTGAAAAAGGAGCTTAAAAAGTCATGAATCATGCAGGCGTATTGACGCTGCGTCCCGTCCTTTCTCAATAGTTATGTCTGGCAACGCATAAAGTGGCTGCTTAAAACCTGTGCATTTCCATTCGTGTTTGAAATTCCTCGCACTTTCTGATAACCATCGTCTTTGCCCTTTCAGCGTTGTGGCCGGAATAATGTGTATCGATGGTGTCGAGGAAAATAGTCAACCACCGAATGAAGTGCTGTGGCATAAACATTCTTTCAATATGCCTGGGGAAACCCTCGTTCAATGGATCAGACAGATCACCCAGCAGTGCTTCCATCCAGTAGGCATACAGCGTTTGCCGGTATATCGGCGACTCGCTGAGTTTATGGAAAATCGGACCCAGTAAATCATCGGAACTGGCCCTCATGCAAAATGAATCCACAAGAGACTCTATATCACGCGCGTTGCTAATGTCCATCTTCATATGTCGTCAACCGGTTAAGACGCTTTTGCCTATCGTTTTTCGGGTGTCACGCACCAGTATCATGAGTGTCCAAAGCCTGCAGTCGGTGTAGATTCGGCACCTTCGGAAGCAGAATGTTGTTTTCCAGGTGCATGTGCATCTTTAAGTCATCGATAAGCTCCCACATGGCAGTGTACAAAGCGCGCTCAGCATAATCCGAATGGCCGGCGAACTGGTATCGGCCCGCAAGTTTTTCAAAACGACAAATCATTTCTGCCTCGCGGTCATGGTCAATCAGCATAGACCTGACGGGTTCCTGCAGACCGGAAAACGTAAACTTCCCGACGGGCTTTTCTTTCGTCAGTCTTTGAATTGCGGGAAAGACGATGAACTCTTCATGTTGCATGTGAACGGTCAGGTAAACACTGAATTCAGCAAAATACCGTTTTGTCTCGGCCACTTCCTTTTCGCTTCCCCCTAATGCCAGCACGCGTTCAATGGTGTTCCTGATGTAGACGAGTCGTTGTTCGGTAAACCTGTGATGCCGACGCACAATATAACTCGTAAGTCCGCTCACAGTCATTGCGCTGAAATCAGTACCCGCAGGACTTTGGTCAGTTGCGGCATTCAGATCCTCGAGCAGTGCTATTATGGCAATGTTGTTGTCAATACAAACGTGCTCCACTGTACGATGGCCTTTTGAGTAAAAGTCTATTCCATAATCCGCAAATACCGTTGTCGTATTGATGTTGGCGGATGCGATCTCACCAATCGTGTCTGTTCTCTTGATCCTCATCATTTCGTTCCCCGACCGTAGATGTTTTGAATATTTAAAATTAACCGACGTCCCTCTGTGGAGTGCTTTGTCACAAGTAACACACCAAAAAATAAGCTTCCCGGCAAAGGGTTAGCCGTGTAGGTGCAGGGGCCTGGATCGCAGGAGGGGTAGCGCGAATGTTAATCCATCGCTTTCAAATCAGAGGGTCTCCACACGTTGATATCCTCCAATTTACTCCTTCAACCGATCCAGGCAGTCCCTGCTAACCCTTGGCAAGCAAAAAGATTCGCACCAGGCACGCGCAAGTCGCTAATGCGAATAGAAACAAAGTCGACGAACTTACGTTGCCTATGACAAGATCACGCAAAAGAATTGCGGCAAGGACCCCCAAAAGTGCCACAATAATTTGATCTATGTTGTTGTTCTTACTTTTGCTCATTTCCCCGAACCATTTCTTAAAAGTACAACCGCTTGGGGATACCGATGTTCTTTAAACAGTCAACCTTTTATTTGTTCCGGCCAAAGTTAAATCCGTGGCCGACGCACCGATTTTTCAGGAATTGGAACACGGATCTTCCCTTGTGGCATCAAGGAAGCTATTTTGCCCGCAAGAAACACCTTGCGCAACGGATTTCCACCATGAACATTCAATCCTATTTTTGTAATCTTGTCCTGTGGGACTTATTGCATCATTACCAGAAATCGACAGGAAGCCAAACTCAGTTTTCGTTATGCACGAGAAATCCGAAAAACTGATCCCCTCACATAAGCATACGAAAGGTCAGCTGAGTTATGTCGAGGGAGGGCTTGCCTATGTTGTTGTGGATGCGCGAACGTTTGTAATACCGCCACGTCATTATTTCTGGATACCGAAAGGCGTGCCGCATATACTTCGCGTTGGTTTTTCCGCCACCGTGTTACGATCATTATACTTCTATGGAAGCGATGACGACAGTGATCCTTTCTATTTACGATTGGGTATCTACCCAGCAAATGAACTTATTGTGCAGATGATCACGTTTACCGAGAAATGGGATGGGCAGCATGTTACCAAAACGGATGAAAACTTTGAATTCCTGATAGCGTTGAAAAAACTTCTTCCGCAACTGCAGAATACGGCATTGCCCATCATGTTACCCACCACGGATGACGAACGCCTGAACAAAATTCTAAAGTACCTGGAAAAGACAACGGGCGAAAGGCATACGTTGAAGAGCGTGTCGGAAAAGTTCAACCTAAGCGAAAGGTCTATGTCGCGTTTGTTCCAGCATTGTCTCCATATCTCGTTCCTCCAGTACCTGAAGACCTTGCGTATTATTAAAGCGCTCGAGATGCTGCTAAAGACCAACAAGACAGTCAGTGAGATCGCCTACGCCGTAGGTTACGACACCCTGGGTGCATTCAGCAACAGCTTTTACTTGTTCACAAGGCTCCGGCCCACGGATTTACGACGAACGAAGAAATGATCA